>CAZDAU010000052.1:0-24022 GCA_964503625.1 uncultured Anaerolinea sp. | reverse complement strand
GTTCTTATCCACTTCCGGCTGGCAGTCGGTCTGCCCGGCTTGCACCCGAGCAGGTCTCGAAGCAGCTTATTGGGCAATCCCCTTGACGCCAGCTAGGGTGAAAAGTATGATGATAAAGTCAAGTTGTGAGAATCACGCCCTGAATTGTTTGAAAGGTATCCCTTTGATATTTGATCACCCGTCGGTAGAACCTGAGGCTATGCGAGAAGCGATGCGCCAATGGGCGACCGGAGTCGCCGTAGTCAGCTCGCTCCATGATGGCGTGCGGCACGGCATGACGGTCAGTTCCTTCACCTCAATTTCATTGAAACCACCGCTGGTGCTGGTCTCACTGTCCAAAGATGCCCGCACCCACGACCTGGTCCGGAGTTCAGGAATCTTTGGGGTCACGCTGCTGAACCAGGCCCAGGAGTGGATTTCTGATCGCTTCGCCGGCCGAACCAGTGAAGACCAGGATCGTTTTGCAGGTCTGGACACCTTCACCTTGCGCACCGGCGCGCCATTTGTGCAAGGCGGCCTGTCTTACCTGGATTGCATGGTTGTTGCTGCCCAAGATCTCGGCGACCATACTTTGTTCATCGGCCAGGTGGTGGATTTGCAGACCGGGACGGATGGCGCACCGTTAATCTATTACAATCGCAGCTACCGTCGCTTGTTGGGCGACGAAGCCATTTGAGGGTATTCGCAGGATGGACATCGTGGTTCAACGAGCCATCCGAGCAGTGAGATGAACTGGTAGAAAGGAGGCAGCCATGCCGTCAGAGTCGCTTTCTCCCGATGAGCGTGCGCTCCTGTTAAAACTGGCTCGCCAGGCGCTGGAGGCCGGTGTGCGAGGCGAACCCCTGGCGCCGCTGGATTTGGAATCATTTTCACCCGCATTGATCCAACCTTGTGCAACCTTTGTCACCCTCACCCGGCATGGCGCATTGCGCGGCTGCGTCGGCGCGCTGGAGCCCTATCTGCCACTTGCCCAGGACGTTCGTGAACATGCCATTGCCGCTGCCTTGCAGGATTACCGCTTCCCGCCCGTCCAACCTGCCGAGCTGGCAGAGATCAGGATAGAGATTTCCCGCCTGACTTTACCGCAAGACCTTGATTACACGACGCCCGATGACCTGATTGCCAGGCTGCGCCCTGGAATCGATGGGGTGACATTAATGGACGGACGGATGCGAGCCACCTTTCTGCCCCAAGTGTGGGAAAAATTGCCCCAGCCAGAGACGTTTCTAACCCACCTGTGTCAAAAAATGGGTGCTTCGGGGGACCTGTGGCGCAAAAAGAAGCTGCGTGTCCAGGTCTATCAGGTCGAAGAATTCCACGAATGACCCGGGAGTAACTCACCGCGACAACTAGATCTGGGTAAAGTGTTCCACGTTGAGCACAAACAGGGTGGCGCGTTTCGCCCCGGCTTCTTGAGCCGGTGAAACATTTTGGCGGATCAGATCAATGGCTGCATCAACCTTGTCATCCGGCACGCCAAGCATCAGCGTGCTGGAACCCCGGCGCAAGAAACCACCGGTCGAAGCCACTCGCGTCACCCGAAAGCCTGCTACAATCAACGCTTGAGTAACGGGGTCATTGTCATGATCGCTGATGATGGCAATAATCAATTTCATCAGAACACCTCGCAGCGTTCCACTTCCAGGGTAAATATTGTTGCCCCACCAACGGTGACGGGTGTGGTGAGCGGCAGGTGAAATGGAGCGCCTTCCAGTGGCGTGGCCACATATTCCACCCGGCGGCGGCAAGTTTTTCTCAGGATGTTGACCACGATTGCTTCCTGCCCAGAAGTCAGGCCAATCAGCAAAGTGGCATTTCGACCGCCCAAAAAAACTCCGGTGCTGGAAAGAAGAGTGGCCATTATACCGGCTTGGTTCAGCGCCGCAATCGCAGGATCAACATCCTGGCTTTGCATGACGATCGTCATTAGCAAATTAATGTCCATTAGTTTAGCCTCCTCTCGCACCGGTTCCAGTAACACTTGCCCAAACCAGACACCATCCAACCTGCCTTCTCTGTGCTTTACTCCAGAGAGACAATTCTACGCGCGGCATCGCTAACAGAGACGGTTTGCCCATCTGGAAAAATTACCACCGTTTTTTCTTTTTGTCGAAGGACGGTCAGTCCCCGATATTTTACCGTAACCGGCCAGGGATAGGGGTTGAATCCGCTCAGGATCACACGCTGCGGCGATATCAGTTGGACACCCAGGATCCGCAGGAACAACCCCAGCGGCGCCAGGCCATGCAACGCATTCCGTTCACCCAACCCTTGCCCTGTCTCAGCGTGATAATATCGCCGGAAAGCGGCCTCGGTCTTCAAATTTTGGATCACAGCCCTCATCATCCGGCTCATCAGTTCGGCAGCCTGACTGTGAAAACCATACTGCACTAATGCATCACCCATCAAGGCATTCCAGGGAAGGCTGGCGCTCGAGCACACCAATGAATCATCTTCCGCTGGCGGCTGGGTGCAGGCAATCATGCCAAACGCCCGCCAAAATCGCTGCGGATTGGTCAGGGTGTCATCCACAAGCTTTTTGGCCCGCTCAACCGACGGAATGCCGGCCCATAGCGGCGCCAAGGTGCTTTGATCTTGAAAATCATAGCCTGCGCTGCTAATACTCAGATGGTCATCGGGCTCTAAGCCGTGGACATTGATGCGATCGATGATTTTATAGACATACTGACCGGTCAGGCGCCCGTGCCCGGGAGTCCAGCGGAATTGGTCGTCCTGAATACGCTCCACGCGTCGGTTTCCAGAGGCGCTTTGGCCATGGACAAACAACAGCGGGCGGCGCCGCACCGTTTCATCCGTGTAGATATTAATAACCAAACGCACCGGCTCCGAGAATTCCCGCCTCAAGATCAAGCTTCCAGAGCCGTGACTCTCAGCGATGTTTTCACCGTGCGTGCTGATATGCGTGTCGCGGTCCCAGTCATTGTAGCTGGTAAGACTCTCATTCCAGGAGGTCTCTGCCGCCAGCTTCAGCCGTTCGGCGGCGGTTTCCAGGCCAGGGATCTCTTCGCTGCGCCCAAGCAGGCGGGCCATGCGCGCCAGGGTCATGCACTCTCGATGCAGGAAAGCGCACAAAGCCGGGGTTTCCGCGCTAGAAATATCCACACCCTGGGACCAGTTGTGCCAGCGCGAGTAAACTGGATGGTCTTCATTCCCAGCCTGCAAGGGATGATCCCATTCGGGGATGCCATCGCCGTCTCGATCGTGCTCACGGGTGAACCATAGCATCAGGAATCTTAATAATCCATCGAAGGTCTCAGCCAGGAAAGCTGTATCTTCGGTAACCTCGTAAATCCGCCAGACCAGGCCAGCCAACACAGGCATAGCCAGGATTTTGCTACGTTGTCCGCCCAGGCCGGGTTTCCAATCGATAAAACCGGTCTCAGTTTGGACTGCCAGGTAATTGCGCGCCAGGCCTTGCGCAAGCTCCGGCGCGCCTGGCAACAGCAAGTCGGTAAGGTAATATGCCTCAAGCGGCGATTGCCCATTCCACAGGTGGTTATACTCACTCCCATCACCGCGCAGGGAGAAACCCTGGTCAGGCTGACGGCTCAGCACAAAGGAAGGGTGCGGCAGGTTGGTTGTGGGCCCCACCATCAGGTGCAGGGCTTGCTTCTGCGCCAGCATGAGCGCAGCATCCCAATCTGCATCGCCCGTATAAATTTCCACCTGCTGGCTGTTCAACAACTCCAGACGGGTGCGCTCCGCTTCCCATTTGTAAGCTGCAACCGCGCGCGCCAGCTCAAAGGAAGCCTGACGGTCTGCTAAGGCGGCCTGCACCCAGGTAATCTGGCGCACCCCGTTTGGCGCAAGTTCCATCCTCAAGGCCAGGGAGGGGTAGGGACCCGGACCGGCTTTGGCGCCGCCGGTCATAAATATCACCGGAGCAAGACCGCCGCTTAATCCACTCAGGATGGTGGCTGCCTGCATTTCAAACGGCGCCATGCGCTGGCCTTCGGTGGGGGTCAACTGCGCCACGAGCTCAACCAGCAGCTTAATATCTGAATGGCCATTGTAGGTGATCTCCAATCGCCCAGCCAGGGAATGTGGCTCTGGAACCCAGTACTCCGCAATGACGTCTACTTCTGGGAATGGAGCAAAGCTGAGGGAGAGGAAATTGGGAAACACCTGGCTCACAATCGGCGGCCGGGCAAAATTATCTGGATCGCTGAGGGATTTCTCTCCCAGACTGAAGCGGGGGAAGATGCGCATCATCCGGGCGCGCAAACCGTACGTAGTTTGCAAAGCCAGAGCGGGCGGGTCGCCGCCCCCCAGCATGAGCTCCCAGATCTGATCGTTACAATAATCTGTCTGCCCCAGCCGCACATCGCTGGCCAGGGTAAGAACCAATGGATCGCCCGCTTTCAGTTGCCAATCACGCATGAATGAATTTTAACCGTATTTTATGCTAGAATGTGCCATAATTATCAACGATCAGAGGAGGTATTCATGAGCCCTATCCCCACCGGTCCACGCGGGATGTATTTTGATGAGTTTCAGGTCGGGCAGCGCATCCTTACCGCTGGACGCACCATCACCGAAGCCGACATTGTAAGTTTTGCCGGCCTTTCGGGGGATTACAACCAGATCCATGTGGATGCCGATTACAGCGCCAAGGCGCCCTTTGGCCAGCGAGTGGCTCATGGTCTGCTGGTCACTTCGATTGCTTCCGGCCTGGCGATGCAGACCGGGGTGATGGAAGGAACGGTGCTGGCTTTCCGAGAGATCAACGAATGGAAATTTATTAAACCAGTTTTCATCGGCGACACAGTGCGCACCCAGCTTGAAGTGAAAGAAACCAAGGATTTGCGCCGTATTGGTGGTGGATCAGTGACGATAGAGGTTTCGGTGATCAATCAGAGAGAAGAAATTGTCATGAAAGGAGTCTGGACGGTCTTGATCGCTTCCCGCCCTGCATGAGATGGCAGTTTCTGAAGATCCGCGCCAGCGTTTTCGCCGCTTGATAACCGAATCGGATGAGGGGGATGCAAGCGCTAACATCGATCCACAGGCCCTGTCCGAAAATGCCGCGACCACCTCGCATTCTGAGATTTCCAATGAGCCCTCATTCATCTCAGGATTGGAAGAGGAGCAGGATGCCTACCATGGCTCCGAGTCCCAGGCTCCGCATCGGGGATCTCCTGAGCTGGAGTTGACCTCAGAAAGTTCAGCCCCTGACCTTCCAGAAGCGCCCCCGCCGGACGAAGAAGATACCGCCCCGCTGCGCCTTGCCCAGCCGCCATCTCCCCCGGAGCCTTTTAGCGGCAGGGGTCATCCAGCGCCAACTGCTCCCAAGAGCACCAGCCCCGCTGCTTCACCTATACCTGCGCAAGCGGGTGGGCAAACCATCCCCGCTTCAGAGCCAACCCCACCTCTATACCCCAAGCGCCGTGATGCTCCGCTGGCTTCGCCTGGACAAAGGCCCTCGCCGCAGCCGCACCCGGTGAACCAGATGGATCCCAACGCCACCCGGGTGTCCTCCTCCGCTTATGGCCCGCCTGCTGCCTCTGCCCCACGAACCCCCCCGCCGCCAGCGGCGAGGCCAGCTCGGCGGCCGGCTGTTCCACAGCCGCGTTCAGGCAGCGGGTCACCCGCCATCCGCCCACAGCCAGTCTACACCCCGGCGCGTCCATCCAGAACCTGGCGGGACAGCTTGGGTTGCTTGCTGCGGACCATGTTTGCTGGCCTCTTCGCCCTGGTATTGCTGGCGTTTTGTGGCATTTCCATCCTGTTTTTCCAATATTACCGTATTGCCCGCACACTGCCCGATATCGCCGATCTGCGACAGCGCGCATCCCAGTTTGAGACTTTGCGCATCTTTGACCGCAACGGCAACGCGCTCTATGAAATTGTGGATCCCAACGCCGGGCGGCGCACCTATGTTCCGCTGGAAAAAATCTCCCCCTACCTGGTTGCCGCGACCATCGCCACCGAAGACAAGGGCTTCTACAGTCACCCAGGCTTTGATGTTTTTGCCATTGTGCGCGCGTTTATGCAAAATTACCAATCCGGTGAAACCGTATCCGGCGCTTCCACAATAACACAGCAACTGGCGCGCACCTTGCTCTTCTCCCCCGAAGAGCGCTCCGAACAAACCTATACCCGCAAAGTGCGCGAAGCCATCTTGGCGGCCGAGATCACCCGCCGCTACTCCAAGGATGAAATCCTGGAAATATATCTGAACGAGAACAACTACGGCAGCCTGTCTTACGGCGTCGAGGCCGCTGCCGAGACCTATTTCAACACCACCGCGGATAAGCTCACCCTGGGCCAGGCCTCATTCCTGGCGGGCCTTCCCCAGGCGCCCGCTATTTATGACGTTTACACAAACCCAGAGGCAGCCTTCAGTCGCCACCGCGATGTCCTTTCTCTGATGTACGAGCTCAGCCAGGAGCAGAACTGCATTGAAGTCAGCAATTCCACCGAGCGCATTTGTGTGGATGTTGTCGCAGCTACCAAGGCAGCCAATGAGATTGAAGAGTATCCCTTCAAACCGCCCGTGGCACAAATGCGGTACCCCCATTGGGTAAATTATGTCCGCGCCTGGCTGGAAGAACAGTACGACCCACAGACCATCTACCGCCTGGGTTACAGCGTGTACACCACCATTGATCCGGAGCTGCAGGAATTGGCTCAGGCAGCGATCAGCGAGCAGGTGCAGACGATGGCAGCCCAGAACGCCCACAACGGGGCGCTGGTTGCGATTCGCCCCAACACCGGAGAAATCCTGGCCATGGTCGGATCAGCGGATTTTTACAATGATGAAATCGACGGCCAGGTCAACATGGCCATCAGCCCGCGCCAGCCTGGCTCGGCCATCAAGCCCCTGACCTACCTGGCAGCCTTCCAAAAGGGTTGGACGCCCGCCACGCTGATCTGGGATGTGCCCACCGATTTCCCACCCTCTGGGCGGGCGGATGACCCGCGCCCGCCATACCAGCCGGTCAATTACAGTGGTCGTTTCTCAGGACCGGTCACAGTGCGCACGGCCCTTGCCAATTCACTCAATGTCCCGGCGGTCAAAGCCCTGCAGTTTGTGGGCATCTACGACGATCCAAACGTGCAGGGTGAAGATGGGTTGATTGCCCTGGCCCGCCGGATGGGAATCACCACCCTGGACCGGCCTGACTATGGCCTTTCTCTCACCCTGGGCGGCGGAGAAGTGAGCTTGCTGGACCTGACTTCCGCCTTTTCAACCCTCGCCATGAATGGCCGTCGAATCCCACCGGTGGCCATCATGCGCGTGGCCGATCACTCCGGCAATGTGGTGTACGAATACAAGCCTGTTGATGGAGAACAAGTGGTACGCCCTGAGCACGCTTACTTGATCACCTCCATTCTATCCGACAATCGCGCTCGCACCCCGGCCTTCGGCGCTAACTCGCTCTTGAATCTGCCCTTCCCCGCCGCGGTCAAGACCGGCACAACCAACGACTTCCGCGACAACTGGACCGTTGGATATACGCCCGACCTGGCCGTGGGCGTTTGGATAGGCAATGCCGATTACACCCCCATGCAGAATATCACCGGCATCAGCGGCGCAGCCCCAGTCTGGAACCGGGTGATGACCGCTATGGCGCCCAGGGTGGCCGGCGGGAACCCAAGCCAGTTTACCGCCCCGCCCGGTTTGGTGGAGCGGGTGATCTGTGAAATCTCTGGCACCACGCCCTCCGAATGGTGTCCCAGGCAGCGCAGCGAGCTTTTTGCCATTGACCAACCTCCGTTGCCTGCAGACCAGGATCTGTGGCAGCGGGTGGTGATAGACACCTGGACCGGCCTGCGCGCCTCCGCCGCGTGCTCCGAATTTCAGGATGAAAAATTTGTGCTCAATGTCACCGACCCTTCGGCGCGGCGCTGGATCCGTCGCGATGCCCAGGGCCAGGCCTGGGCGGAGCAGATGGGCTTTCCCCGGCCGGTGGTTTTTGCTCCCAGCCGCGAATGTACCCCAAATGACCCGCAGCCCACCCTGGTGCTGGCCTATCCAAAGGACGGCGATATTATTCGCGACAGTCTGGTGAACGTTTACGCCCTGATCGATGCCCCACAGGAAATAGAGTCCTGGCGGTTGGAATACGGGTTTGGCCAAAAGCCGGTCGAATGGCAGGTGCTGGCCCAGGGGCGTAACCGGATCAGCCAGCCGGATATCATTGCTAATTGGGATGTCACCAACATCCCTGCTGGGATTGTCACCCTGCGCCTGCATCTGCAAGGGCCTGAAGGCGCTTATGCTGAGCGCCTGGTCCGGCTGGATATGCAGGTGCCAACTCCCACACCCACGCTAACCCCCACCCCAACCTTGACCCCCTTACCGACCTTCACACCGACGCCGACTCCGACACCGCTGCCAACCGAGACGCCCAACGCCACACCTGAGCCGCCGGCCGCCCTGGAAAGATTTCCAAAAGCCACCACCGCACCCTGACCGGCCTGCCAGGTCGAAAAGAAACCGTTCTAAAGCAGCGGTAATTGAGGGTCCCGGTTCGCCAGCGGGTCCAGGTCGAGCAACCTTTCCAGGTTTTCCCGCTGCAGGCTCAGGTCTTCCGCCAACCTCCGCAGGTGGCGGAATTTGATCAACCGCCAGCCTTCCTGCAGGGCATTGCGCAGGCGCGGATCGCGGCTCATCTTATATTCAACCAGGCGCGCCCGCCCGCCAGGCAGGACAATCATCTTCCTGGCGGCAGGATCAACCACATGCGGCAGCGGCGCAATGCTTTGGGGCGCAAAAACAATGCTGCCCAGCAAAGCCGAAGCAATCACGTAAAATACGCCTGACACTTCCCCATTTGCCTCGACCCACAGGAAAACTCTTCGCCCGCGGATTGTTTCAGCCGCCTCCACCCGAAAACCTAAACGCGTGCCGGTGCGCTCTAACAGGTTAATCATTAATTCCAGGTCGGCGCGCCGCGCTGCCGGAGCGTCTTCCGGGCGCAACCGCCAGCCCTGCTCATCTCCCGGGATCAGTTCACCGTAAGATTCCAGGCACGCCTGGATCAGCTCCCGGCTGGGGGTTGACAACCCGGTGAACTGGAGGCACATGGCCTCATCCACCTGTTTCAACATGGTGGCCGGGTTTTTCTGCAAGTAACGCACCACTTCCATCTCCAGCCGGTCGGCAAGAGGTGCATTCTCTTCGCCGGCTAGACCGCCGCTGCGGAGCGTTTCCGCCTGCTCTGGCAGCCACCACAGCCCAACTTCCAGGGAGCGGCTGCTGCCGCCATAACGGCTGAAGGCGTTCGTTTGGATAAAGGCTTGCTCCAACCCTGCGCCCAGCAACCTGAATCTTTCTGCTGCGGATAAATCGGAGTGTTCAGCCATCTGCAGCCGGTGCGTTTGCGCCAACCTGCTCAGCGCTGCCGCATGCAGATACAGATAGCCAACAGGTTCGCCCTGTTGGCGCAAATAATCCTGCGCGGCCACCTGGATAGCCCTGGACAGGCTCTGAGCGCGCTCACCGGCTGGCGACCGTCTTTCAACTGAATCTGGATCGCCGCGCCTCCAGACCACCTGTGCTTGCCCTTCCTCCACCCGCAAAGCCACATCCTGCAGATCAAAGCCTGCCAGCTCGGCGGAGAGCAGCGCCGCGCTCAGGAAGCCCGCCTCCACTTCACCAATCAACGCCAGGACCGGTGTTCCCGCCTGCAGCAGGTACCCCAGGCTGCGCATTGCAGCATAGAGCGCCTCGGTGTGCCATTCCCAGTCGTATCGCCGCCGGTGGAGCACACTCTTGAAAGTGGCGTTAGCACCGTGCCCCCAAAGCCAGCCAGCCCACAGCGCCGAAAGCGTCCAATAGGCCTGGTTGGGGCGCGGCAGGGCGCTCAGCGCCGCTTGGATTTCCAGACCCGCCATATCCGTTTGCCGGATCTGGTCAGAAAGGTCCTTCAGCCGGCCCTCAAAGATGCAGATACCGCCGCTTTCAGGGGGCCGGCTGGGCCAGGTCATTACGGGTACAGGCAGGGGTGATCCGGCATTGGCCAGGCTGGTCGTCCAGCCTTCAATCGCCCCTTCCAGGGCCAGCCAAACGTTCTTCTCCAGAAAGCGCGGCGGGGTTGAAAGCTGGCGCGGCCGCAGGCGCGCGGGTGGGTGCGACCATAAGACATTGGCCTGGTCGAAGGCTGCCAGGAACAGCGCCGCCAGACTCTGCCTTCGCGCGGGCGGGAAGCTCTCAAATTTATTCACCAGTGTGACCAGGGCGTACAGCGAGCGTGGCAGATACATCGCCAGGGCCTCTTCGGCATAAGCCCGGTAAGGATCATCCAGCGGCGTCACTCGCTCCAATGCCCGGGCCCGGTGCAGCTCGCCAGCAGCAAAGCGACCCGCGCGAGCCACATCCTGGGCCGATGCAGGTTGCTCATAGTTTGCGTTGCAATGAGCGCAATGGTACAGGAGGCCGCTCGGTGCTTTTGCCCCGCGCTCCCAGATGAAGGCCTGCACCTCCACCGGGGAATGGCATTCTGCGCATTCGCTCCGATAGAGCGCTCGCAGCAGCGGTTCCAGACGTTCACCCGCTTTTTGCGCCACTGCCAGGTCCGCCAGAACAGCGCGCAACTCACTTTCCGTTGGTGGAGCGGCGTACAACTCCAGCAAGAAACGGGCAATCGGATTGTTCACCGCCGCCAACACGCAGTAGCCCGCTTGGGCGGCCTCCACCACCAGCCGTGGAGCGGCTCCAAACGGCTCTAAGACCCATCCTCCGCCCGGCGATTGATGACGTAACCAGGATGCGCCTGCGCCTTGCGGGATGGGCGGCAAGAAGCGCCCCAAGGGCACTGGATGCTCGGGGTATCCGCCAGGGAGATAGGCGAGTGGTTCAGTCAAATTTGCTCTCCTCGTCGGGTATTATAACGCTTCCCTGGCAGGCATCCGGTTTTCATTGCCCGGCAGACCGCTCGCCGGATACTTCATCCTCTCCCCTGGTAGTGCCGCGCCAGCTCCGATGCATATTTTTCCCCCACCCGGCCAGCGTTTTTCTTCAGCCAATCTTCCAGGCGGGTATGCCCGGTTGGCGCCTGACCCGAGATCAGCAGCCCGGCGCTCAACCCGTGGTATTCGTCCCAGGTCAGGGTCACATCGCTCATCCACCAGCCGATGATCCTTGAAAGCGGCAGCACGATCGATGGCGGCAGGTGCAGCAGCCGCGGGCGCTGGCCCAGGCTTTCCGCAATCAATGCCACCATCTGATTGAAGGTGAAGATATCCGGCCCCACGGCATCCAGGATACAATCTTCCTCCCCCGCTCCCGCCTGCACCGCCAGCCGGGCGTAGTCCTCCACAAAGACCGGCTGCAGGCGGTACTCGCCATCGCCGGGGATGGCAAAGAATGGAAACCTGCGCAGCAGATAGGCAATGTTGTTGATCAGGATATCCTCGCAACCAAACAGCACCGTTGGCCGCAAGATGGCGTAAGACAGGCCAGATTCCTGCAAGTCTTTCTCCAGCTGCGCCTTGCCGCGGAAATAGGGCAGCGGTGAGTCCAGCGCCGGGTTGGTGATGCTGGTGTGAACGATCCGCCGCACGCCGGCCTGTTTTGCCGCCCCAAAAAGCGCCTGGGTGTTGCGCACTGCCATAGCAAAAGTCGTTGCGCCGTGATCGAACCGCACCCAATACGTGTTATAGAGCGTATCCACACCCTCCAGGCTCTTGGCCAGCCTGTCCGGCTGGTCAAATTGATAGGGCAAGGCCTTGACTCGACCGCCAAACTCATTCGGTCGATCGGGGTGGCCTGTCAGGGTCAGCACTTCCCGTCCCTGCGCCAACAATAGCCGGGTGATGTATTTGCCTGTATAGCTGAATGCACCGGTAACTGCGTCCATGATTATCGTCTCCTAATGATCGATCATCAACTTGAGGGAATGGGTTTACGCTGTCAAAGCCCTGTCATGATCCGCCGCCTGGATCCGCCCCTACGGTTCGCCGTTTTTGCGCAGGCCCAGCAGTTTCTCTAATGCCCCGGCACGGAATTCATCCAACGCCAGCAACATCGCCACCAGGTTATCCAGCGAGCGGAAGAAACTCTGCATGGCGCCCAGGCGCTTTTGGTAGAAGCGAACCAGCTCGGCGTCCTCTGCGCCAGCCTGCCCGCTGTCCACCATCTCCAGGCTCTCGCCCACCATCCGCAAGGCCAGGTCAAACTCGCTCTTTTCCCGTTCGCGCAGGATGCTCTTAATAATCTTCCAGAAATCCGTCTCGGCGGTGTAGTAATCCTTGCGCTCGCCCACCTGGATCCGCCGATGCACCATCCCCAGGCGCTCCAACGCCCGCACGTTGGTGCTCACCGCCCCCTTGGTCACCCCCACCTGCTCAACCAGTTCATCCAGCGAGAGCGGCTGCGGCGAGAGATACAGCGCCCCGTAGATCGCGCCCATCGCTTTGGGAAAGCCCCAGAACTCGCTGATCCGGCTGACGCCTTGAAGGAAGTGTTCTCGTGCCTGGAGCAGGTGCTCGCTCATAAAAACCTCGCTGTTGTATAGTATGTTTAGTAGCTACTAAACGAATTATACATAATAAAAACAGCCTGTCAAGACCGATTTTTTACCTGCAACAACAAGATGTTAATGACAATCAGGATGGTCTTTTTAAAGGATGGCTCAGGCGCAGCAACTGGGCAGGCAAGACACCTTCCGCCCAAAAATTACCTGGCTGGTCCGGCGCAATTACCTGAGCAACAAAGCCCCTATCGAGATATGGCTGAATATTGGCGGAGCGTTTACGTGGATCATTGGCCAAGCACCAGCCACCAGCCCTGCAGGATTCTTACTGCTGTTTATCAAGATGTCGAAGCCCCCAGGTCCCCAACGTAGCTGCCTTGACTGCAACTGCGCTCGTCAAGCCGTTGGATCACCTCTCCCCAACCGTATGCAGCATCGCCAGGTTGGTCGGCCGGTTGGCGGTAATCGGGTAGCCGCAGATCAGCACCACCTGCTGCCCTGGCTGGATGCTGCCCCTGGAAAGCATGGCTTCTTCCACCACCCGCAGCATCTCCTCGATCGTGTCAACCCTGGGCACAAAATGAGGCGTCACGCCCCAGTACAGGTTCAGCCGGCGATAAGTCTCGATCTCTGGGGTGAACGCCAGGATGGGCACCTGGGGGCGCTGCTTGGATAGCAGCCGGGCAGCCCGGCCGCTATCGGTGAACACCGCCAGCGCCGCCACATTGCGGTCGCGCGCCAGGTCCCGGGCAGCGCGGGAGGTGAAGTAGGTATCATCATCACAGTGCCCCGGCTCGGGCAAGCCAGCCCAGCGCCCCCATTCCGGCAGGTGGTTCTCCGCCTGGCAGACAATCTCGTGCATCATCTTCACCGCCTGCACCGGGTATTTGCCCGCCGCCGTCTCTCCCGAAAGCATCACTGCGTCGGTGCCGTCAAAGATGGCATTGGCCACATCGGAGGCCTCCGCTCGCGTCGGCCTGGGGTTGTGGATCATCGATTCGAGCATTTGCGTGGCGGTGATCACGATCCGGGTGCGCTGGTTGGCGCTCTGGATGATGCGCTTCTGAGCAATGGGAACCGTCTCCGGCGACATCTCCACGCCCAGGTCGCCGCGGGCTACCATCACCCCATCCGACGCATCGATGATCGCTTCCAGGTTTGCCAGCGCTTCGGGCCGCTCCAACTTGGCAACGATGTAAATGTCGGAGCGGTGCGGAGCGAGCTTCTCGATCTTGCTGCGCACCGTTTTAATATTTTCCGCGTTGCGCACAAACGAGACCGCTACCACGTCCACCCCCAGTTTAAGCCCAAACTCCAAATCGGCTTCGTCCTTGTGCGTCAGGGCGGGGACTTTCAGGTGGGCCCAGGGCAAATTGACGCCCTTGTGCGGCTTGAGCACACCGCCGGTCGTCACCTGGGTTTGCACCAGGTCCCCAGAAACTCCGACCACCGAAAGCTCCAGCGCGCCATCGTCCAACAGGATCCGCCCGCCGGGTTGCACGGCCTTGGGCAGGCCAGCAAAATCGACGCCAATCATCTGGGCGTTGCCCAACACTTTCTGGGTGGTCAAGGTCAAAGGCTGCCCGGCCTTCAGCTCCACCTGGCCGTTCTCAATTTCCCCGATGCGAATTTTGGGGCCTTGCAGGTCCTGCATGATCGTGATTGGGCGGCCCAGCCGGCTGGACAGGGTTCGCAAGCGGTTGTAGACAACGGCATGGTTATCGTGCGTGCCATGGGAGAAGTTCATCCGGGCCACATCCATCCCGGCTTCAATCAGTCCTTGCAGGGTGACTTCATCCTGGCTGGCGGGTCCAATTGTGGCAACAATCCGAGCTCGGCGCTCCATAGAGGTTTCCTTTTTCCAGTTTGCAAACCCTAAGCGGCTAAAAGATTCTTGGGATTTGGTCGTTTATCAGATGTAATGCAGCTCTTTTGCCTGGTGAGTCAATTCTTCGCGAAAATCTGGGTGGGCAATGTTGATCAGTTGCTCGGCCCGGCGGCGGATGCTCTTGCCATACAGATCAGCAACGCCATACTCCGTCACCACATAGTGCACATGATTGCGTGTGGTGACCACACCGGCGCCGCGGTTCAGCATGTGGACAATGCGGCTGATCACCCGCCCATCCCGCAGGGTCGTCGTGCTTGGCAACGCGATGATCGGGACCCCGCCTTTGGAACGCGAAGCGCCATAGATAAAGTCAAGCTGCCCGCCAACGCCGCTGTAGATTTTCGGCCCGATGCTATCGGCACAAACCTGACCGGTCAAGTCCACCTCCAGCGCCGAGTTGATCGCCACCTGTTTCTCATTTTGAGCAATCACAAAAGGATCGTTGACATACTCGGTGGGATGCAGCTCGATCAGCGGGTTGTCATCCACCCAGTCATACAGCCTGCGGCTGCCAATAATGAAGCCGGCAATCATCTTGCCAGGGTGGATTGACTTGCGCGCCCCGGTCAGAATGCCCATCTCAACCAGCTCAATTACCCCATCCGAAAACAACTCCGTATGGATACCCAGGTCCCGTTTATCCTTCAAATAATTGAGCACCGCATCCGGGATAGCCCCAATGCCCATCTGCATCGTTGCCCCATCTGGGATCAGCTCTGCAATGTGCTGGGCGATCTTGTCCACCGTCTCATCCGGCCCACCCTCCGACATCAGCAGCTCCGGCAACTCGTAATCCACCGGCACCAGGTAATTTAAGCGGCTGAGATGGATGAAAGAATCACCCAGCGTGCGCGGCATTTGCTGGTTGACTTCAGCAATGATGATTTTGGCTGATTCAGCCGGCGATTTGGTCAGCCCCACCTCGATCCCCAGGCTGCAAAAGCCATGCTCATCGGGCGGGGAAACATGGATCAGCGCCACATCCACCGGCAGGTGCTTGTTCTTGAACAGCAGAGTGAACTCCGAGAGCAACACGGGGGTGAAATCGGCCCGGCCCTCGTTGACTGCCTTGCGCACATTGGCGCTGACGAACATCGTGTTGACCTGCAAATGCCCCTGCATCTCCGGCTTGACATAATCTGCCGGGCCAATGCTGAGCGCCTGACAAATTTCCACATTCTGCAGCTCAGGCGCGTAATCCACCAGCGCACCGAGAACTTTCTGCGGCACCGAACAGTTGCCGGTCAGGAAGACCCGGTTGCCGGATTTGATGTGGCGCACAGCTTCTTCGGCGCTGATCACCCTCGACTGGTAAAGTTTGTTGTAATCGGCCATGGATGTTTACTCCGCCTGCGCCAACGGGGACAGGCTGGAAAGATGTCTGACCTTCCCCTGGTAAGTGCTGACGCCGCTCTCAATCGCCGGGTTTTCAGCAATAGCCCGGTCTATCCCCTTAGTCACCAATTCTGTGATGAACGGCAGGGCTGCGTTCAGAAAGGCATACGTCGCGGTGCGCGCCACTGCGCTCGGCATATTCGGCACACAGTAATGAATCACACCTTCCTCGATGAATGTGGGCTTTTCATTGGTCATCGGCCGCGAAGTCTCCACACAACCGCCCTCGTCAATGCTGATGTCCATCACCACGGAGCGTGGCTTCATGGATCGAACCATTTCTCGTGTCACCACGATGGGTGGATGCTCGCCATGTACCAGCACCGCTCCGACGACAATATCGGCATAGGCGCAGGCTCGCTGCAGGTTGACCGGGTTGGAGACCATGGTCACCACGCCGGGAAGAATATCGTGGATGATTTCCAGGGCGTTGATATTGGTATCCAGCACAGTGACATGAGCCCCCATGCCCGCAAACGCTTTGGCCGCGCAGGTCCCGGCAATGCCCGCGCCAATGACAACCACCTCCGCCGGGGGCACGCCTGGCATGCCGCCCACCAGAATACCCTTGCCTCCCTGGTTGTTTTGGAGCAACATTGCTCCAATCTGCGCCGCCAGGATGCCGCCAATCTGGCTGAGCGGCTTGCGGATCGGTACAGAGCCGTCCGGAAGAGTGATCAGCTCGTAAGAAATCGCTGTGATTCCTTTTTCGATCAGCTTTTCGATTTTATCCTGCCGCGCCGAGCCGAGGTGCAGCAACCCCGCCAGGGCGGTTTCTGGCCGTTGCCATTCCAGCTCTTCCAGCGTCGGCCGGGCCACCTTGAGCAATAAATCCGCCCGCCCAAAGACCTCATGCGGTGAATACACGATTTTGGCCCCCGATTGAATATACTCCTGGTCGCTAAAACCGGCCCCCAGTCCTGCATCATGCTCCACATAGCAGGTGTGTCCCATTTGGGCCAGCAACTTCACCCCAGCAGGGAACAAGCCGACCCGGTATTCAAACGCCCTGCGCTCTTTGGGTATTCCTATGTTCATAACCTTTGCCTCCGCGCTTGGTTTTCGTGGATTCTATCAGAAGTTGCTCTATCCTGAAGCTGCCCGGTGTTCAAATTCTCGCGATTGGTCCCAGCCACACCAGGGGCCAGACCCCAGCCCCCAAAGCCAGAAATGGCCTTTAGCCACGCTATGGCAATAACAGCACCTCACGAATCCTGGGCAGCGCCCAATCAATTGTGGGTTGGTCGATGATCAACGGCGGCGCAAAGCGGATCACGTGCTGGTGAGTCTCTTTTGCCAGGATGCCACGCTGCTGCAACGCCTCACAGAAGCGCCGCGCCCCACCCGCTTCCGGTTTCAGTTCCACGCCTATCAACAAACCTTTGCCGCGCACCTCTTTGACATGCGGGCTGGGGATCTCGGCCAGTTGTTCGATGAAGTACTCGCCAACCCGGGCCGCGTTCTCAGCCAGATTCTCCTCTTCCAGCACCCGTAAAGCTGCCCGCGCCACCGCTGCTGCCAACGGGTTGCCGCCAAACGTCGAGCCATGCTCGCCAGGCTCGAAAAGCCCCATCAGCCAACGATCCGCAAGAACCGCCGAGACTGGATAGAACCCGCCAGAGAGCGCTTTACCAATCACCATCATATCTGGGCGGACGCCTTCGTGGTCGCAGGCAAACAATTTGCCGGTGCGTCCCAGGCCGGTCTGGATTTCATCGGCGATCAGCAGCACCCGGTGCCGGTCAGCAACCCGCCGCAGTTCCCGCAGGAAGCCCTCTGGCGGCACAATCACGCCTGCCTCCCCCTGAATGGGCTCAACCGAGATCGCCGCCGTGTAAGGGGTGATCGCCCGCTCCACCGCTTGCGGATCCCCATACGCCACAGTTACAAAACCCGGGGTAAACGGTCCAAATTCACCCCGGTATTTTGGCTCGGTGGAAAAAGAAATAATTGTGATCGTCCGTCCCTGAAAGTTATTCTCAAAGGTGATGATCTCAGCCCGGTGACGCGGCACGCCCTTCACTTGATAGGCCCACTTGCGCGCCAGCTTCAGAGCCGTCTCCACAGCTTCAGCGCCGCTATTCATCGGCAGCGCCATTTCGTAGCCGGTCATCTCAGCCAGCTCGCGGTACAGCAACGGAAGCTGGTTATTGCGAAAGGCGCGGGAGGTCAGGGTCAATTTTTGGGCCTGTTCCACAAAAGCACTCAATATCCGCGGATGGACATGCCCCTGGTTGAGCGCTGAATAGGCGCTCAGACAGTCCAGATACCGATTGCCTTCCACATCATACACCCAGACTCCCTCCCCTCGTTCGATGACGACATCGAGGGGGTGATAATTGTGCGCGCCGTGTTTTTCTTCAATCTCGATATATTCTGCCGTTTTCATGCCTTGTCCTCATGTGTCACTGGTCGCTTTCAAACCAATCCATACGGTGGTTCCTGTGCCCGGTTTGCTTTTGACCTGGATGATCCCGTGATGCTGCTCGATGACCTGCCTGGCAATCGAAAGCCCCAGGCCCAGGCCACGGAACATGCGCCCTTCGATCTGGTCCAAATGAAAGAAACGCTCAAAGATGCGCTCCTGCACATCCTCCGGGATTCCAACACCATAATCGCGGATCACCGCCCATACCCAGTCGCCATCCGCCATGGCCTCCACATCAACCACCCCGCCCGGATAACTGAACTTAACCGCGTTGTCCAAGATCGCCGCCAGGGCGCGCTCCAGGCTTTTTGCATCGCCATAAACTGCAGGCAGGTCCGGTGGCAAGTTGAGCGCCAGGCTGACCTGGTTCTCGGCTTGCAGCGCCCTGACACGTTCGGCGGCAGCCGCAAGCAATTGGCTCAACGCCAACCGCTCAAAGCGGGGCAGAATCAGGTCCATTTCCTGGACAAACAGGATATCGTTCACCAGAGCAATAATTTGCTGGATATGCCGGGAGGCGGTGCGGAGCGCCGCTTGCTGCGCTTCGCTGTCCAGACCCTGGCCGCGCATTAACCCCATTTCAATCATTTGCAGGAAACCGCTGGCTGCCGTGAGCGGTGTGCGCAACTCGTGGGCTATCGTGGTCAAGAATTCTCGGCGGGCAAATTCCTGCTCGGCCAGTTGCTGGTAGGCTGCTGCCAGTTCTCCCGCTTTCAGGCGCAGATCTTCAATTGCCAGGGTGTCATTTTCGCGCAAGCGCCGAACTACTTCCTTTACCATCGCTCGTGACACGCTGGCACTGCTCTGCATCAGGTGGTCAAATTGCTGCTTTTGGATTTCCAAGACGGTGGTCGGTTCCAGGGTAGTCACCGTGGCTGCCCGCGGCGCATCCTGCACCAGCGCCATCTCGCCAAAAAAGCTTCCTGCAGTGAGCGTCTTAAGCAGGCGCACTTCATGTTCGGCCGGATTGACCACTTTGGTGACGTTGACCCTGCCATCCAAAATGATGTAAAAGGTCGATTCGTTAGCGTCCTCCAGGCAAAGGATGGTGTCGGCAGGATAAGTGCATACTGTGCTCGACTGAATCAGATCCTGTGCTTCCTCTTCAGGCAGCTCAGGGAAGGCGCTTAGCAGGATATGCAACGGATCGATTTCCTTACTCATGCCCGGCTCCTGTTAGCAATCAGCTCCGCTCATAAAACACGAAGAGCACGCTGCCGTAGCGGCGCTGGTCGAACTCGCGCAAGTTTTGCAGCTCTAGCGCCTGGTATTCCACCGGGTGAATCTGCACAATCACCCAGGCGTCTTCGGCCAACCAATCAGATCGTTCATCAAGCGCCCGAAGGGCGCGCTTCCATAGCTCCTTGTACTGCGGTGGAGCGATAAACACGTAGTCAAAGCGGCAATCTGCTTCCCGCTCTAAGACTGCAAAGGCGTCTTGGCGCAACACTTCAGCGCCTTGGGTCAACCCGGTAGACTCCAGGTTGGCGCGGATTGTTTCGATCGCCTGCCTTTGCTGGTCAACAAAGCGGACATGCGTCGCGCCGCGGCTGAGCGCTTCGATCCCAACGCTTCCAGTACCCGCGAACATGTCCAACACTGTCGCACCATTAATATCGGGCCCAAGGATATTGAAAAGCGACTCTTTGGCCCGATCTGTGATTGGCCGGGTAGCATCGCCGGGGACGGCGCGCAGCCTGCGCCCACCTGCTTTGCCAGAAATCACTCGCAGACTGCCCATTGTGTGTTCTTAACCCAGCTCTTGCCGGTCCCTAGATGCTCTGGCGCAGCGCCAGAATATTCCCAAATGGAGCAATGATCGGCGTGACGCAGCCGGTGCCCAGGATCATCCGCTCCCCGTTGGTGGATTGGATTGCATCCAACGCCTCACTGCGCACCTGGTCGGGCGTGCCATACACCAGCGTTTCCTGCGAAACACCGCCGCAAACCACACCTGGAAAGCGCTTCAGTCCCAGGCTGAGCGAAGGGTCAGTCTCCCGGTCATGCCAGTTTATGATGTTCACGGGATAATCCACCATCAGATCAAACATCACCTCACGCCCATGCAGATGAAGCATTTTCAACCAGAAATCACCCGCGGGTTCCAGGACTTGCAAATCATAGACTTTACCAAATTCTCGAAATTCCTGTTCAGAGAGCAGGCTATACTGGGCGTGCTGCACTGCATAAAAGATCCCATCGATGCCTGTTTCATAGAGCGTTTCAATATAACGCCGGGCGCTCTCGGTAATCGTCTTCAAACCGGCATGCAGCTCATCAGGATAGCGGCGCAGGTGCACCAGTAAGTTCGCCCCGCCAACCAGGTTTTTAGCCTGCGAAAGAGGGTTAAAAATCGTGTGAATGATGGGCGTGTCTTGCCCAAGCTCCCGCTTCAGCAAACGCAAGGTCTCCAGCTCCGCCCCCAAAAAACCCTGCGTTGGGTTGAGCAGGGGGAGTTTTCCCCAATCCTGCGGATTCTGGATCACCCTTTGGGTGTAATCGCGGGTGCCTTCGCTGTTGCCGCGCCAGGCATCCTGGGCCCCCCAATCTTTCAGGCAATACGAGGAAGCCGGCGTGACCTTTACCAGGTCAAAATCAAACGTGCGTTGAAAGTGGATGATCGCCTGCGCCAGCCCTTGCGGGGTCTGGTCGTCCACCGGAAAATGCCGCCAGAGAGCCACCGGGGGACGGTCTGGCTGGCCCTTGGCAAGACAAGCTTCAAGGCGTTTACGATGAGAGTTCATGTGTTGGCTGAATTCCTTTCAAAATCTGGTCCAGGGCATTCCTGATTTCGCCTTCTTCCACCTGCTGGTTGTTAAAAAACTCCACCATGAAAGAAGAACGGCGCGCTCTCAATGCCAGCGGCGCCACCTCGTACAAATCCTGGGCGACCACCTGGGTACGGCCATCCGCCGCCGCGTATGCCCGGGCGGCTTCAAAGAGCGTGATCTCGGCGCGTAGCGAGTCAATTTGAAGATGATGGACAATGGCCAGGCCAAGCCGGGCAACATCTTCTGGCAGGGCAACCGATTGCAGGGTGTCGCGGGCCGTTTGGATTTCGTCGCGCAGAACGCTCGTCTCGGGCCAATACTGTGCCACCGTCTTGCGCGGATTGGTCTGGTATGCCTGCACCCGGCGATAGGCTTCCAGCCGTTCACCTGGCTCCACCAGCCCACGAACAACCACCCGCAGCCCAAACCGATCCATGATCTGCGGGCGCAAGCGCCCTTCTTCCGGGTTCATTGAACCAATCAGGGTAAAGCGCGAGCGATAGGTCGCCGAAATTGGGCCACGGCGCACGCTATACCGGCCCTGTGCGGCTGCATCCAGGATTGCGTCGGTGATTTCATCCGCCAGCAGGTTGACCTCGTCGATGTACAGCAAGTTGCGATCGGCCTGTGCCAGCAACCCCCGGCGAATGCGAAAGCGCTCGTGCACGGCTGCTCGCTCATCTAAACCGCCCAAGACATCTTCCATGCGGGCATTGAGCGGCAATTCCACCAGTTGCACGCTGTCCAGCTTTGCCAGGGGCTCACCGCGGGCATATTTCTGAGCGCACTCCGGGCACACCGCGTCAATCCCGCCGGTCTCAATATCCTCGGGCAGGCAACCATAATGGCACAGGCTGCGCGGGGTCAGCGGCAACAAATCAACCAGGCTGCGAACCGCAGTCGTTTTGCCCGTCCCGCGCGGCCCAATCAGCAGCACGCCACCCACAGATGGATTTACCAGAGAAAGGATCAGCGCCAGCTTCATCTCGCGCTGACCAACCACCGCCAGGAAGGGGAAAGGCAACACCTCCAACAGGCCGGCGTCTTCGGCCGGGAATTGCGCCTGGAAGCCCCGCCCTGAAACCCGGTCAATCAACTCCCGCAGCGAGCGCGGCCCCCCGCGGATCACCTCTCCGCCATGCTCGCCGCCTGGCACTGACTCAACTTCAGGCGGCTGGTCAGCCATTCTTTGCCTCTCTGGGTTTGTCTTGGATCAGACGGGGATCCTGACACGCTTTGCCTTTTTGCAGTGTAGTATGCATGATGGACCTGCAGGTCAATTCATGTCCTCAACCAGATCACCAAAGCCGATGGGGGGCAGCAGCTCGGGCGCTTCTTCCAGGACGTCAATCATGTTAATCGGCACCTCAGCCATGGTCGGCGGCAAGGGCAAACGCACAGGCGGGCGGAGGGCGTCTGGCGCAGGCGGCGGCTCCCGGCGCGGCAGCGTATTCTCCCGCTCCCGCTGGCGCAAGATGCGTGGATCCATGGTCAATGTGCCGACAAAATGCCCGTGAACCGAAAAGACCAGCCGATCGGGTGTCACCCAGCCAATCCATTCTCCTGCCGGGTTGTACAGGTGGGGATAAATAAGATATGCCCCAACATCGCCATGAGAAGTGTAAATTGGGATCAGTTTTTTACCTGTTGGCATAGTCCCATTATAATCTGCATCTTATCCAAATCTGGAGAAATCTCTCTAGCCGCTTTGCGCAGGCTGGTTATAATCGAAAAATGCTTGGAATCCTGCTTGCCAATACCGGCTCCCCCGATGCTCCCACCCCGGCAGCTTTGCGCCGCTACCTGGCCCAATTCCTGGCTGACCGCCGAATTGTAAACCTGCCTCCCCTGCTGTGGATGCCCATCCTGCATGGCATCATCCTCAACACTCGACCCTTTCGTTCAGCGCGCCTGTATCGCCGCATCTGGACGCCGCAGGGTGCCCCGCTGGTGGTGATCTCCCAGCGCATCACGGCCGGCATCCAGGCCAGTCTGAAAGATCAACTGCACTCCCCTTTCGAAATTGCCCTGGGCATGCGTTACGGTAACCCGTCGATCCCGTCTGCACTGCACGGCCTGCGCCAAAAGGGAGTGAACCGCTTGGTTGTGCTGCCGTTGTTCCCCCAGTATTCCACCGCCACCACGGCCTCGATCCTGGACGTTTTGCAGACCGAGGTGGCCAACTGGCAGCCAAAACCTGCCGTGCGCATCATCGACTCCTACTTCACCCAGCCGGCCTACCTGCAGGCGCTGGTATGCTCGGTCCAGTCCCATTGGGATTCCTATGGGCGCCCAGAGCGGCTGCTTTTCTCCTACCACGGCTTACCTGAAAGCTACCTGCGTCAGGGTGATCCTTACCCCAACCAGTGCCAGGAGACAGCCCGCCAGGTCGCTGCTGCCCTGGGTCTATCCACCGGCGAGTGGCAGGTGGCCTACCAATCCCGCTTTGGCCCCGCAGCCTGGCTAAAGCCTTACACCAATGAGACTTTGCGCGCCTGGGGCGCCGACGGTCTACCCAGCCTGAATGTGATTTGCCCCGGCTTTGCCGCGGATTGCTTGGAGACTCTGGATGAAATTGGCCATGAGGGCCGCGCCGCTTTCCAACAAGCCGGTGGGGGCGAATATCATTACATCCCTGCGCTCAACGACCATCCGAATCATATCCAGGCGCTCTGCTCGATCCTGCTGGACGAGCTGCGCGCCTGGGATGAAACGCATCAGGATTTCAGCCTCTATTCGACGTCGCTGTAAGTCCAGTAGCGGTTGGCAAAGAAATTCCAGAACATCACTACCACCACCGCGATCGCCAAGGTGAGGTTATCTCCAATGGCTTTTGCATCCAGGAAAGGTGAAAAGCCCAGCCCCAGTGATTCGGCCAGCCCTTCCATGACCGGTTCCAGGAAATAGAGCAACGGAACCCGGATCAACAGACCCATGACACTGATGATTCCAAATTGGATTAATTGCGTGCTGACCGGCTTGGAGCGTGAATCCGGATAGGTCCAATAGCGGTTCCAGGTGAAGTTGCTCAGAATGGCGGCCACAAAGGAAATTGCTCCAGCAATGACCAGAGGAAAGTGAAAGACGCGTGTCA
>CAZDAU010000051.1:0-24338 GCA_964503625.1 uncultured Anaerolinea sp. | reverse complement strand
CCGGACAGCGTTACGAAACACTGGTGGTCAGAAGCCCATTTGAATGATGGAAAATTAAGCCAGGATTTGGTCATGGAAAGCTACTTTGCCATCACGGCACCTGGTTTACACGAGCTGACCGCCCTCGAGTTGCACCGGTTAGGGCTGCTCGACGGAGCCGCCGGCAAGCAGCCCGGCGCGGAAAGCGGCGGCGTGGTTTTCAGCGGCGGGCCGGAGGCGCTGTACCGGTCTAACCTGCACCTGCGCACGGCCAGCCGGGTGGTGGTGCGGCTGGGCGATTTCTACGCTGCGGCCTTCTCCGAGCTGCGCAAGAAAGCCGGGCGTTTAACCTGGGAACGCTACTTGGCCCCCGGCCAGCCGGTCAGGCTGCATGTGACATGTCATAAATCGCGCCTCTACCACTCCGATGCGGTGGCGGAGCGCGTGGCCGGGGCGATCGGCGACCGGTTAGGCCGCCCAACGCCGCTGCTCAAGCCCACCGAGAGCGAAGACAACCAGCCGCCACAATTGGTGCTGGTGAGGCTGGTGAACGATCATTGCACCATCAGCGTGGATTCATCGGGGGCGTTGCTGCACCGGCGCGGCTATCGCCTGGCGACGGCCAAAGCGCCGCTGCGTGAGACGCTGGCGGCGGGCATGCTGATGGCGGCAGGTTGGGATGCAAGCTCGCCGCTGCTCGATCCGTTTTGCGGTTCGGGGACAATCGCCATCGAGGCAGCCTTGATGGCGTGCAGGCTGCCGCCTGGGTTTAAGCGGCGCTTCGCTTTCATGGATTGGCCGGGGTACGACCCATTGCGCTGGCAGGCGCTGTTGGCGGAGGTGCAGCCCAGGGCTGCCAGCGAGCTGCCGATCATCCAGGCTTCCGACCGGGACGCCGGAGCAGTCAAGATGGCGCAGGCCAACGCTGAGCGGGCTGGTGTGGCAGAGTGCATCCAGTTCGCCTGCCGGGCGGTCTCGACAATCCAGCCGCCAGCCGGACCAGGCTGGGTGGTGACCAACCCGCCCTACGGGCTGCGGGTGAGCGAGGGCAAAGACCTGCGTAACCTGTACGCCCAAACAGGAAACGTAATGAAGCGGAGCTGTGCTGGCTGGCAGGTGGCGATCCTTTGCAGCGAAAAGAAGCTTCTGGCACAGACCGGCTTAAACCTGGAACTGTCGATGGGGATGGTGAACGGGGGTTTGAAGGTTTGGCTGGGGAGGGGAAAGGTCTCTGAATGACTATCTGGGCAGAACCTCCAATGGATTGACATTGGTTCCCAGTTGTTTGTCATATATATTCAAATGGGTGTGATAACCACAATCCCTTCCCGCGCATAGGCGGCCATAAGCATCCAGGGTGTAGCCGATGTTGCTCTCGGCACCGACAGGCTGACCCATCGCGACGCGCTCGCCCACCTGGACGGTGTAAACACCGTGGAGCATCAGGATTTTGTAGCGAGAATTTTCAAGGATCAAGGTGGGGTTGCCGTATTGATCCACAAACAACTCAGTTACCTCGCCAGAGATGGGCGAAAGAATGGTTGCGCCTTTTCCACCGGATAGATCAATCGCCATATGGCCGTAGGACATGCCATGCGGTCCCTGGGTGATGACGTAGTTCTCGTAAGGCCAGGCAAGCGCATCCGGGTCATCCACCGGAAATGCCTGCGCATTTTCCGGGCTCGGTTGAGTTTCCACCGCATCTTCGCCACTCAGCGCAGCCGATTTTTGGTCCATCTCTGACGCGTTGGCAGAGGCGATCAATGGTTGACTGAAAGCTTCCTTGACCCCCAAGAACCAGCCACGGTCGCTGAGCAAGTTGAAAGCAATCAGGATCAGAAATCCCACGCCAACCAGGGTCAGCGCGTCAAAACGACCACGATACAAATCATCTCTCCCGGGGACAGCGTGTGTGCCCTATCTCATTGTAGCACAACAACCCCCAAAATAGAACAAATGTTCGGTTATTCTTACAAAACTATAATATTTGAAATAGGCTGGCAGGGGCAGGAGGAAACGCTCGTTCGATCATCCTGGAAACAACAGGGCCGCCAGGGCTCCATTTTGGCCGACACGCCTACCGCGGGGTGTAGGCCATATCGAGCAATTCCAGGGTGTGAAAGACAGGGAGCAGCTTGCCGAGCGCCTGCAGGTGGTTACGAATCTGGACGATGCAACCGATATTGCTCATGGCGACCGCCTCGGCGCCGCTTTCCAGGATTCTTTGGGCTTTTCGACGACCCAGCTCGGCCGCGATCTCGGGCTGTTCCAGGTTATAGCTGCCCGCCGAGCCGCAGCAGGTGTCGCTATCCTGGATCGCAATCAGGGTCAGGTTGGGGATTGCGCCAAGCAGGATGCGCGGCTGGGCAGTGATGGACTGAGCATGGGCCAGGTGACAGGCGTCGTGGTAAGCCACCCGCAATGGCTGGGGCAGGGGGGCAGGCTGGAGCAGGCCTAGGGCCGCCAGGAACTGACTGACGTCCTGAACTTTCTGGGCAAACGTACCCGCGATAACTTCATCCCGCAAACCTTTGAAGAGCAGCTCATACTCTTTCATGCCCGAGCCGCACCCGGCGGCATTGGTCAGGATGACATCCACATCCTGGGGAAATACTTTTAGATTCTGGCGCGCCAGCGCACGGGCCTGGGCATGGTCGCCGGTGTGGATCAGCAATGCCCCGCAACAGCCCTGCCCTGGGGGCACAACCACTTCAACCCCGTTCTTTGCCAGGACGCGCAAAGTGGCCCAGTTGATTTCTGGGGCGAGCACGTCCTGAACACATCCGACCAAGAGCGCTGCACGCGCCCGGCGCAGCCCCTCAGCAGGAGTCAAAGCAGGCAATGGCCGGTATGCAGGCAGTCGTTCGGGCAACAGATCGAGCATGCCGCGCAGCTCCTCCGGCAACAGGCCGCTGAACGGCTTTGCCAGCCTACCGGCAGTGACAGCAGAGCGAAAGCGAGCGCTATAGGGGAGCGTCTGCGTCACCAGGCGGTGCTGAAGGTTTTGGATTGCCTTGCGAGGAGCGCGACCACGGGCAAAGGCGCGAAAGGGGGTGATCAGCTCGCCATAGCGCACACCAGATGGGCAGGTCGTGACGCAGGCCAGACAGCCCAAACAGCGATCGATATACGGCGCAGCATCCGCCAGGGGTATCTCATCCTCCAGGACCGATTTCATCAGCACGATTCGGCCGCGGGGAGAGTCCATCTCCTCTCCCAGAACCTGATAGGTGGGGCAGACCGGAAGACAAAAGCCACAGTGAACGCAGGATTCAATGGCGTGCGCCATTGCAGCAACCTGGGGGCCAAAACTTTTCTCCAACTCGGATACCGGGATGGTGTGCTGCATTTCAGACCTCCACAAAGCGGAGCGCCGGATCCAGGGCCTCTTTAACTCGACGGTAAAAGGGACGGCCAATGAACTCGCCCAGGCGCGGCCAGCCCGGAGGTCCAATGAAAGCAACGCCGTTCAACTGGAGCACCTTGAGCCATTCATCCACTTCTTGAAACGGCGCTGAGGTCGCCAACCAGACCATCTGGCCCCCGCAAGAATAGCGGCGCAAGACGGCCCTGGAGGCGAGGAATGATTCCAGGCGGGGGATGCGCCCTGGGGTGAGGGCAACTTTAATCAGCGAGCTATCCGGCGGCGCCCAGGCAAGCTCGCGGGCATCGCGCCAGAGATTGGCATCTTCCTGGCCCTGGATCACCTGACCACGGTCAAACAAGCTGCGCAACTGCTCCAGACGGGCAGGCAAGGCCGCTCGCAGACCTCCCAGGCGGACCCAGATGATATAGCTGCCGTCATCAGGGACAAGATCCAGGGTATCCACATCCAGGCGGGCAGTCGAGGCAACCTGCATGGCCTGCAGAGCGGTGGAAAGATCATCGAACTCCAGACGCAAGGTGGCGAAGGCTTCAGGTCTGGGCAAAACCTTGAACGACAGCTCGACCAGCAAACCCAGCGCACCCAGACTGCCAACCATCAATTTGGGCAGATCGAATCCAGCGGCATTTTTGACCACCTTGCCGCCGCCGCGCACCAGGTGTCCATTGCTATCAATGTAACGCACTCCAACCAGAAAGTCCCGCACGCCGCCATAGTGAAAGCGGCCCGGCCCGCTGGAATTGGCAGCAACCGTGCCGCCCAGGGTGGCGCCGCGCTCAACCAGCAGCGGGTCAAAGGGCAGGTATTGGCCGTGCTGGGACAGGATTTGCTCCACCTCAGAGACGCGGGTGCCTGCAAGGGCGGTGAAGGTGAATTCTCCCGGCTGATACTCCAGGATGCCGCTCAGGCCAGCCAGGTCCACAGACTGCACACCTTCAGGCGGGCTGGAAAGGGCAGGCTTGGTGCCGCCGCCGCGGGGCAAAATGCACACCGCCCGGCGCACGGCAGCGCGCGCTTCTTCAATGGTTGTGGGCCGCACAGGCGTCATAGGGCCTCCAAAAAAGAGGAAGGAGACCTGGCAGATCAAACATCTGGCCTCCCCTGGCGATCACTCTCGAGAGATTATGCCCGCCCGCTCAAGCGGGTGGGGGCCGCTAAACTTCAGGGCAGGAGAAGTGCCATCCGGGAACATTTTTCCCCGGTTGGAGATCTGCTGGGGGTCGATGGCGAGGCGAAGACGCTGCATGGCGTCGATATCGTCTTCGTTGAACATTTCTGGCAGGTAGGCGCGCTTCTCGATTCCAACGCCATGCTCGCCGGTGATTGAACCACCATACTGGATACACAGGCGCAGGATTTTACCAGCCAGCTCCTCGGCGCGCTCGTAGGCGCCAGCTTCCCGGCCATTATAGAGGATAAGCGGGTGAAGATTGCCGTCGCCGGCATGGAAGACATTGGCAACGCGCAATCCATATTCCTGGCTGAGCTTGCTGATCTCGGCCATGGCCTCTCCCAGCCGGCTGCGCGGCACGACACCATCCTGCACCAGATAATCCGGGCTGAGGCGGCCCACCGCCGAGAAGGCGCTCTTGCGGCCTTTCCAGATGCGCTGGCGGTCGGCCTCGTCCTGGGCGACGCGGATAGCATCCGGGTGAGTGGTCTCAATCACTTCCATCAGGACTTTGAACTCTTCACCGGCCTGGGCACGGTCGCCTTCCAACTCAACGATCAGCACAGCTTCCGCGCCGGGAGGGTAATTCGCCTGCACGGCCGCCTCGGCCGCCTGGATCGCCAGCCGGTCCATGAATTCCAGGGCGCCAGGGAGCAAGCCGGAGGCAACCACTTTTGAAACTGCGTCGCCGGCCGCCTCCAGACTGCTGTAGGCAGCCAGGACGGTGTGATAGACCTCCGGCCTGGGCATCAGGCGCAGGGTGATTTCCAGGGCAACCCCGAACAGACCTTCCGAGCCAACAAACAGCCCGGCCAGGTTGAGGTCATTATCTTCCAGGCTTTCCCCGCCCAGGGTGACCACTTCGCCATCTGGCAGGACAGCCTTGATAGCCAGGATATGGTTGCTGGTCATGCCATATTTCAGGCAATGAGCGCCGCCGGCGTTGAAAGCCAGGTTGCCGCCAATGGTGCAGATCGGCTGGCTGGAAGGGTCGGGGGCGTAATACAGGCCATGCGAGGCAGCCGCTTTGGTGACTTCCAGGTTGACCACGCCCGGCTCAACCACAGCCAGGCGCTCTTGCGGGTCCAGGCGCAGGATGTGATTGAGCCGGTTGAGGGCAATGACGATGCCGTCTTTGATCGGCAATGAGCCCCCTGAAAGGCTGGTACCGCTGCCGCGAGCCACAAAGGGGACACCAAAGCGGTGGCACAGGCGCACCGTTTCGATCACTTCTTCCTGGGTCTCAGGGATAACAACCGCCAGCGGGCGCACCTGGTAGGCCGTCAAGGCGTCCGATTCGTAGGGAATCAACTGAGCCGGGCGGGTGAGCAAGCGGTCCACCGGGTACAGTTTCGACAGGGCGGCGAGAAAGTCTGTATTCTGCATTTGATGTCACTCCCGGCAAAGAACCTGGCAGGCAAGATGACCGAGGTCATCACGCAAGCAGGTGAACTGTGGCTTTTGCCACTGCCAATGCTGGATAGCGTTAATACACAGGATGCATGCAGCCATCGCCTCCGCCAGTGCAGGTATCTTTACGATCATCAGGATCGTCGGCCAGGATCAGACGTTTTCCAGGGTTTCGCTGACCAGCTCAAGATCCTCCGGCAGGTCCATATCCAGGGCCAGGGAAGGCAGCTCGCAAATTTCCAGGCGTGCGCCGGCTTTTTTAGCCCGCTCACAGTGCCGTTGAAAGGAACCCGGGCCATACTCATATTCAATCAAGCCGGTGGGGCAAACAAGCAAAGCATTGGTGCCATCGCGTCGGCGGTTGGGCGCGACAACCACCACAGGCGGGTCAACAGCCCGCTCCAGAATCACCCGCACATCCTCCGGCGTGATCAGCGGCAGATCGGCAGGGACAATCAACACACCGCGAGTGGCATAGTTTTTCGCCACCACCGTGGCGCGAGCCAGGGCAACATTCAGGTGCGGCGCCTTGTTCTCCTGGACGGTGCGAGCGCCGTATTCACGAGCCAGAGCCAAAGCGGCCTGGTCGCGGCTTACCACTAAGACATGCTCAATTTCCGGCATCGCCGTCAGCGTGTCCAGCGTGTGGGCCAACAGGCGGCGATTCAGATCCATGCGCTCATCGGGTGTGAGCACCTCAGCCAAGCGTGACTTTCCATAGCGAAGGGGCTTTACGGGGACGATCGCCCACAAAGTCATCGAAGCATCTTCCTTTCCAAAAGATGAACTGGCGTTGATTATGGAAACTGACACAAGGTCTTACGCTTGGGCGAATTCTCTTCTCAATCATTCAAGAAATCAGTTCCATCCCGAAGGCAATCACCTCCTTTGCAAGACGAGCTCGATCCAATGGAGTTTTCATAAGAACATCGGTTACGCAGGTCCGCATTCCCAACCGCTGGATTTCCAGTTCCAGGCCGCCGTCCACCTGGTCAAGCACAAACCCGTTCAACAAACCGGCATAATGGCGGGCCACTGCAGCGGCGCTGGGTGGAATGCCCAGCTCGGCAAACATCTTTGCCGCCGGCCCTTTCACCGTCTCACCACCGATGATGGGCGAAACTGCCACCGCCGGGCGTTCGGCCAGTGCGCGGCGGATGCCCGGGATAGCCAAGATCGGGTCGAGGCTCACCCAGGGGTTGGAAGGGCTAAACACGACCAAATCGGCATGATGGATCGCATCCAATACCCCCGGCGCAGGGGAGGCATCTTCAGCCCCCTGAAAATGAAAGCCGGTGACGATTGGCTGGCACTGGCGGCGGACGAAATACTCCTGAAAGGGCATTTCACCCTCTATAGTATACACCCAAGTGGGCGTGGAGTCATCGGTCATGGGCAGGATTCGGGGATGGATCCCGAGGGCCTGACAAAAGTGTTGGACAATCTGGCTGAGCGGCTCACCAGAGCGCCGGCGGCGGGTGCGCTCCAGGTGCAGCCCCAGGTCCCGGTCGCCCAAATGGAACCAGGTCGGGCCGCCCAGCAGGCTGACCGATTCCAGGGCGCGCCAGGTCTCATCGGCCCGCCCCCAACCTGTGGCCGGGTTGGCCAGGCCCGCCAGGGTGTAACAGACGGTGTCCAGGTCAGGACAAATGTACAGGCCCAAGTGTTCAAAGTCATCGCCGGTGTTGACGATAATCGTCAAATCCTGCGCGGGCAATACCTGGGAAAGGCCATCCGCCAGGCGCGCCCCGCCCACCCCACCCGCCAGGGCAACAACCTTTAGATTGCAATCAAGCTTGTTGTTCATTGGTCATTTTTCAGACGGCAATGATTAACCATTGAGAACCTGGATTAGAAAAATAGAGCCACCTCTTCCAGAGGACGGCGGGGGCGCGGATCAGGGATTTTGGCTGGGTAGCCCAGCAGGATCAACGCCTGAGGCTGCCAGTTTCCAGGCAGGCCAAGCGCCTGGCTGGCCGCCTGGGGCGCAAAAAGTGGAGCGCACATCCATACCCCGCCCAGGCCCTCCGCCCAGGCCGCCAGAAGCAACTGCCCGCCAGCCAGGGCCACGCTCTGCACACCCATCCAATGCTCCGATTGCTGGCGGGCTGCGTCCGGATACACATCGCCAGCCGCGAGATCCAGGCAGAGCAAGACGGCGAGCGGCGCCTGTTGAATGCGCTGGCGCGAACGGGCAACCTGGGCCTCCACTTCCTCGGGCTGCATGCCATCGGCGCTGAGATCCCGACGAAAGGCCTCTCCCAACGCGTGCGCCAAACGGTCGCGGACCAGAAAGCTGGACAGGATGGCAAAGCGCCAGGGCTGGCGATGGTGGGCGGAGGGCGCCCAGGTGGCAGTCTCCAGGATGTGCCGTACAACATCCTGGGGGATTGGCCGCGGCTGGAAGCGGCGCACCGAGCGCCGGCTGCGAAGCAACCAATGGCCAGCATCGCGCCGCACCAGACAGGCGCGCATGGAAGCGCCGTTCAGAAAATCCAGCACCACCTGTTTTTCCGTTTCGTCACAGCCAAGCAGCAGCTTGATCTCGGCATCCCGCTTGTGCAGGTCAACCGTCAGAGCCAGCGCATCCAGCGAGCGATCAGCCTGGGCGCCAATAAAGACATCCAGACCACCACCATCGATGGCGGTCGTGCCCTGAAGGTAGCCATAGTCCAGGGGATAGATCAGGTCCGGGTAGTTGGGGTGAGACGAACCCCTGGGACGATCAATCGCAACCTGACTGGCGGCTACCAAACGATCCAGGTATTGCCAAAATTCTTGATCCATGAGTTCAGCGGAATAGATCCTGCTCGGGCGGGCGAAGCAGCTCTGCCAGGGATGCCTCGCGCAAAGGGTAAGGGAAACCGCGCACATGGACGACCGGGGTGCCCTCGGCAGCCTGCCCCATCACCAGCGAAGCAGCGGCGGCCAGCTCATCCGCAACACCTACCTGGGTGATCTGGAGGCGGTAATCGAACAGATCAGCCCAGCCGCGCATATCGATCAAGGCTGGCAAACCAGAAACACCAATTGCCACTCCAACCGTGCCCATGCGCCAGGCGCGTCCGTGCGAATCGATGACCAACACCCCCAGGCGAGCGCCGCTGGCAGTTTCCAATCGCTGGCGCAGGGCAGAGGCCGAGGCATCCGGGTTTTCTGGCAGGAGCAGGACCCAATCTTCAGGCTCGCCGGTAGCGCCATGGACGTTCGAATGATCGACGCCAGCGCTGGCGCAGATAAACCCCAGGCGGTGTTCTACAATAATAACGCCGGGGCGCTTGCGCAGAACCTGGCGGCTCTCGCGCAAAATGATTTCCACCAGGCGGGGGTCCTTAGCCGTGCATTCCGCCAACTCCAAAGCCTGTGGAGAAGGCGTCACCTGGGACAGGTTAACCAAGCGGCCTTCAGCCTTGGAAACAATTTTTTGGGCCAGGACGAGGATATCGCCATCCAGCAGGCTGATCTCTGCCCGCTCGAGAGCGCCCAGGATGAGCGAGGCCAGATCGTCCCCCGGTGATATCAGCGGCAAGCCGGGCAAGGGTGTCAGCGTGAGGGCCATACGAGTTTACTTCGGGATACCGGTGACGCCGATGCTGGCGGTCTTGACGCCATAGCGAGCGTTCAGGCTGATCAGGATGGACGTCAGGCCTTCGACCACCACAGCATTATCCAACCCGCCGGCGTAGTAGCCGCGCATGCCGCCCGCTTCGGCAAGCTGAATTACCTGCTCAGCCGCCTGCAGATCATCGGCGCAGACCAGCACATCGGTGTCCAGCGGCTGGCCCAGGTTTTTTTTGAGCGCATGGGCTGGGACGTTCTGAAAAGCCGCCACCACCCGCACACCCGGACCCAGGATTTGTTGGGCAATGCGCGCTGCGGCTGGCGGGGCCGGCGGGCGGGGGTCACGGAAATCCACCCGGGCGGTGGCATCAACCAGGATTTTGCCCTGCAGGTCATCTTTCAAGCTCTCCAGGGCGGCCTGGTGGGCAGCCTGGACAACGGTGAGCACACACAGATCTGCCTGGCGGGCGGCTGGGCCGTTTTCCAGGCCGCGAATGGTGTGGATGCCCAGCTTCGCGTTCAGCTCAGCGGCGGTGGCTTCAGCTTTATCGTGCTGGCGCGAACCAATGATGATCGGATACCCGGCGCCAGCCCAACGCAAGGCCAGGCCAGGGCCTTCTTTGCCGGTGCCTCCCAGGATTGCAATGGTTGGAAGAGAGTTTGCAGACATGGCAACTCCTCATTACAGTAATTGGTGTGGATCCGGAAGCTTGTTCATCAATTTGAACTTGCCGCCTCAATCAAACACGGTGGGCAAATCTGGATTCTGATAGATCCGGAAAGCGTCCTGGATGTGGCGCATGTAGGTGCGGTTGGCCGAAAGATGGGCGGGGATCTCATCCAGGCCAAAGAAGGCCACTTCGCTGGTCTCCGAGCTGGGGCGCGCTTCGCCGTCCAGCAAATCGCACAGGAAGACCAGCTTGAAGGCATGGAAGAGCTCCAACGGCCCAACCCGGTTGGCGTCGTAGACGCCAATGAGGCGGCGGGCTTTGACATGAAAACCGGCTTCTTCCCAGGCTTCGCGTTCGGCAGCGTGGGAGGGCATATCACCCACATCGGCCCAGCCGCCAGGCAAGGTCCAGCCGTTATCCTGGCGCTCGCGCACCAGGAGCAGCTTGCCATCCTGAAAGACAGCAGCACGGACATCGACGCGCGGCGTGGCATAGCCGATCTGAGCGCGGAAGGCATCCATCAGGGGAGGATATTCCAATCCGGCGCTCTCGCTGACGATCTCGGCAGCAATTTCCGTCAGACGTTGGTAACGTTCGCGCTGGTAATCGTTCTCGGCATAGTGGTAGCCGGTCTGGGAGAGGGCCTGGATCTGGCGGGCCCATTCCAGCCAGCGAGGAGGGCGGGGATCATTCATGCTTTGGATGCTAACTCCTTAACGATCAGCTCCTGATCCACCGGCAGGCGATCAACCCGCACACCAACTGCGTTGAAAATGGCGTTGGTGATCGCCGGAGTGGTGGGGACGGAGACAATTTCGCCGACCCCCTTGGCGCCATACGGGCCATCGGCGGTGGGATGTTCAACGATTATCGAGGTAATTTCTGGAGTCTGGACGATCGAGGGGACGCGATAGCGTGCCAGGCGGTCGGTGAAGACGCGGCCTTCCTCGATGATGAAGTTCTCAGTCAGGGCATTGCCCAGGCCCATGACCACACCGCCTTCTACCTGACCTTGCAAGCCAAGGGGATTGATTGCCTTGCCAACATCGTTGGCAACGATGATGCGCAAGACGCGCACTTCGCCGGTCAGCATATTCACTTCGACCTCAGCAGCCTGGGCAGCAAAGGAAAAGGCAAAGTGCATATCGCCTCCCTGGCCCAGGGGTTGGGTCGCCGGAGCCCAATACTCGTACAGGGCGCGCGGGTCGCGCCCTTCGGCGCGCATGAGACCTACCACCTCTCCCAAAGGCACAGCATGACCATTGACCTGGGCCAGGCCTTCAACAAAACGCACCGATTCAGGCGGCTGGTCGTACTTCTCCGCCAGGGTCGCAGCAATCGCCTGGCGCAGGGTGCGGGCAGCGTGCAGGGCGGCATTGCCAGTGACGTAAGTCTGGCGGGAGGCGGTGGTTGGGCCGCCGTCAGGCGTCAGGTCGGTATCCATCACCAGGACGCGGACGCAGCCAGGGTTCTGGTTGAACTCATGGGCCACAATCATCTGCAAAACTGTCACCAGCCCCTGGCCAAGCTCGGCGGAGGCGGTGCGAACTTCAAGCATGCCGTCTTCATACAGCTCGACTTCGGCGCCAGCTTTATCCGGCGCGCCGCCGCCCAGGCCGGTGTTCTTGTAACCGACGGCAAAGCCCCAGGCGCGGCGCAGGTGTGGGGCGCCCTCCACCGGACGGGGCTCAAAAGGCCGCTCGCCGGCCAGACGGCGCATCTCGGCATCTACTTTGTCGATGCACTCAAGCAAGCCAACGCTGTCGCGCAATTGCTGCCCGGTGTTGGTGATGCTGCCCACGCGCATGGCATTCAGCCGGCGCAGCTCGACCGGGTCCATGCCCAGCGCTCGGGCCAGTTCATCCATCATGCTCTCGATGGCAAAGGCAGACTGGGTAACGCCAAAGCCGCGGAAAGCCCCGGAAGGGGGATTGTTGGTGTACATGGCATAACAATCGGCGCGGGCATGGGGCACCTCATACGGGCCAGAGGAATGGGTGGTGGCGCGGGTCATCACCTTCTCGCCCAAGGAGGCATAGGCGCCGGTGTCGCCGTAGAGTTCGGTTTCAGCCGCAGTCAGGCGGCCATCCCGGCAGGCGCCAATCTTGACCCGGATCTGGGTGGCGTGGCGCTTGGGATGGACCAGCAAACTTTCATGGCGATCAAACAACAGCTTGACCGGGCGGCCAGTGGCCTGGGCCAGCAGGGCCGCGTGGATCTGGCCGGCAATATCTTCTTTGCCGCCAAAGCCCCCGCCCATCAACTGCCCAAGAATGCGGACGCGCTCTTCGGGCCAGCCCAGAGCGCGGGCCACCTGCTGGCGGTCCTGATAGGGAATTTGGGAGCCCACATAGACTTCCATGCGCCCATCGGGCGTGGGGCGGGCAATGCTGCATTCCGGCTCCAGGAAAGCATGGTCGGTGGTCGCGGTGTGATAGGTGTGCTCCAGGATCACATCGGCTTCGGCAAAGCCTTGCTCAACATCGCCTTTGCGCACTTTGATGTGCTTGAGGAGGTTTCCGTTGGGGTGCAGCGAGGGGACATCCGGGCGGCGCGCCTGGACCGGATCGCTGATCACCGGCTGAGGCTCATATTCCGTCTCGATCAGGTCCAGGGCTTGAGCAGCAATCTCGGGGGTCTCGGCAGCGACGATGGCCACTGCATCGCCCACGTATCGCACGCGTTCATTCACGCCCACCATCACCGGCCAATCGTAGATCACAATGCCGTGCCAGTGATCCCCCAGGATTTCTGCCGCCGTCAGGACCGCAGCTACGCCAGGCAGGGCGCGGGCCTTGGAAACGTCAATGCGGCGCAGAAAGGCATGCGCCACGCCGGCGCGCTTGACTCGGGCATGGAGCATGCCTTCAAAGTTGAGATCGTCGGTGTATTTGGCCGCACCGGTGACTTTTGCCACTGCATCGGGGCGAACCTGCAACTTGCCAATCACCGGCTCGATGGGGGTGGTGGCGATGAACTCCGGCGGGGCGACCGGCGTACCCAGGCGGGCGGCTTCGGCGGCCGCCTGGATGGCGCGTATGATCGTTGGATATCCAGCGCAGCGGCAAAGGGTGTCTTTCAAAGCATGGCGAATCTGGCTTTCGGTGGGGTTGGGGTTGCGCTTCAGCAGGGCATAGGAGGTCATGATCTGCCCGGGGATGCAAAAGCCGCATTGGACCGCCCCGTAGAGGACAAAGGCCTGCTGCAGAGGGTGCAACTTTGTGAAGCCCTCGTCATCCGCCTGGGCAGCAGCAGCGCCAGCAGCCAACCCTTCAATGGTGAGGATATCCCTGCCGGCGGCTTTGGCAGAAGGGTAGGTGCAGGCCAGCACCGGCTCACCGTCCACCAGCACGGTGCAGGCGCCGCATTCCGATTCATTGCAGCCGATCTTTGTGCCGGTAAGGCCCAGCCGGCGACGCAAAAGGTCAGAGAGCATCTCGCCGGGAAGCGGCTCAACGGATACAGAATTACCATTAACCATCAGCTCCATAGTTTCACCTCTAAGAACGATACAGATAAATCGCCTGGGAGGGTAGCCGTCCACAAATTTGATCACCCAAGATCGAGACAACGACGCATCTGACACTGGCAAGCTGGAGCGGTTGTAAGCCTGCGCAATTCTCTGCGGTGCTCAGGGGACCAACACCCTCTTGCCTGCAATGAAGTTCGTCAATTCGTGTGCCATTCCTGGACGGATACACAGCTTTCAGATTTTCGACCACTTTCCTCTAAGTGTGGATGGACTGAGCGCGAGACCAGGCAGTCTCCAGGGTCTCCCTGAGAAGAACAGCAGCCATTTGGCGGCGATATTCGGCGGTGGCCCGGTGGGGGCTGGTGCGAAAACGGGCTTCGGAGAGCAAGGCTTCCGTTGCCCGCTGCAAGGCCGCCGCATCGACCTGGCTCCCCCGTAACACAGATTCGGCAGCGCGCGCACGGCGAGGGGTTGGACCAGAAGGCCCAATTGCAATCCGCACATCTGCAAGGCGTTCTTCGGCCCGCTGGAGCCAGACCGCCACGTTCAGGATGGCAATGGCAACACCCTGCGGGCGCATCACCCGTCGGAAAGCCGATGCCTGGCCTGGCTGGCGGAGCGCCAGGTGAAAACCCACCAGCAGCTCCCCGCGCGGGTCAAGCGCCGATTGCCCCGGGCCAGCGAACAACTGTTCCATGGGAAGCAGCTTACGGCCATCTCGGCTGGCGATCTCGGCCTGGGCATCCAGGGCGAGCAGGGCAATGGTGCCATCTGCTGCGGGCAGTGCGTGGCCAACGTTGCCGCCCAAAGTGGCTGTGTTGCGCACCTGCGGCCCACCGATCAGGCTGGCGGCTTCATATAAAGCCTGGGCATGCTCCAAGACCAGCGGCGAGGCAATCACCTGGTTCAGTGGCAAACCAGCGCCAATAAACAGGCGATCCTGGCGAATTTCCAGGAGGCACATCTCGCTCACTCGGGTCACATCCACCAGAGTGTCCACCGGGGCGTGGCGCCCCTGCTGCAGATCAAGGAGCAGGTCGGTGCCGCCAGCGACAATACAAACTTCACCCTGAGCGGCTGTCAGAGCCTGCAAAGCATCTGCAATATCTTGGGCAACGTGATAGTTTTTCCAGTAAGACATGGCAATTTTTGGGTATCCTATTTTAACATGGAAATCTCATTTCACCCTGGCTTGAACCGGGCCAAACTGATGTAAAATGGCCTGGTACTGGATCATCAAAGCCCATGCAAAACACTTTTCTACGCTTCCACAGGTTCCTGGTTGAGCAATCCTTTTACCCGATTGCGCTCTCCACAATCTATGCGCTGACATTGTATGTCGGCCGAGTTTTGTGGAGCGGGGCATGGACGATCTATTTAAACCTGGTCTGGAATCTCATCCTGGCCTGGATTCCATATAGTTTAAGCATTCTGGCAGATGGTATGCACCGCCGCTATCCCAGGCAGTGGTGGTGGCTGGTGCTGCCCGGAGTTCTCTGGCTGCTCTTCTTCCCCAACGCGCCGTATATCTTGACTGATTTTTTTCACCTGGAACCACGCTTCGGCTCTCCCTACTGGTACGATATGCTCCTGCTGATCGTATTTTCATTCACAGGGGTCTTCCTGGCCGTGGCATCACTGCGCACGATGCAAAGGTTGGTCAGCGCGCATGTCGGGAACGTGGCAGGGTGGGTGTTTGCCATTTTTGCCCTGATCTTGGGCGGGGTGGGGATTTACCTGGGGCGCTTTGGACGCTGGAATAGCTGGGATATGCTCACCCGGCCAGAACGGATCCTGGTTGACCTGCTTTCGCCTTTGACAGATCCCCTCAACAGCCTGCGCTTTTTTGGCTTCAGCAGCCTGTTTGCTGGCTTTTTGCTGATCTGTTATCTGATGTTTGCCACCATGCGCCGGCCTGATGAGAGGATTGCAAACGAGCCGCCGCATTGAGGGTATAATCCAAACAAAGGATCTTGCAATCGAAGGAGAAGTCATTGATGAGCGCTTCACTCAGTGCTGCGCTGGCTTATCTGAAGCAGCACCAGCAGCAATTTCTGGATGACCTGATTTATTTTGTGCGAATCGCATCGGTTTCCACCGACCCAGCCGCCAAAGCAGAAATGCAGCGCGCTGCCGAATGGGTTGCCGAGCAATTAAACCGACTGGGAATGAAAAAAGTGCAGATTCTGCCAACCGGCGGGCACCCGGTGGTTTACGGCGAGCTGCTCGAGGCGGGAGCGGATAAACCCACCGTTTTGATTTACGGTCATTATGACGTCCAGCCGGCCGAGCCGTTGGAGCTTTGGCATAGCCCGGCCTTTGAGCCCACGGTGCGCGGCGAGAACCTGTACGGGCGCGGGGCTTCGGACATGAAAGCCCAGGTGGTGATCACACTAAAAGCTGTGGAAGCACTGGCGCGCAACGGCGGAATGCCAATCAACGTCAAGTTCCTGGTTGAAGGCGAGGAAGAGATTGGCTCACCCAACCTGGAGAATTTCCTTGTCGCCAACAAGGCGCTCCTGGCGTGCGATTTTGCATTAAACCCAGACACCGGCATGATCGGCCCACAGACCCCGACCATCACCTATGGATTGCGCGGCCTGGGCTATTTTGAGCTGCGCCTGACCGGCCCAAGCCAGGATTTGCACTCCGGGTTGTTTGGCGGGGTGGTTCACAATCCAGCGCAAGTGCTGTGCGAGCTGGTTGCGGGGATGCACGACGCGCAGGGGCGAGTGACCCTGCCCGGCTTCTATGACAAAGTGCGACCGCTGGAGGCTGAAGAGCGCGCCGAGCTGGCCCGGCTGCCCCTTGACGAGGATTTCTACCTGCAACAAACCGGCGCGCCCGCCCTGTTTGGCGAGGCGGGTTACTCCGCAGTTGAGCGAGTTGCCGGACGCCCAACCCTGGAGGTGAACGGGCTTCTCTCCGGTTTCACCGGCGAAGGATCGAAGACGGTTCTGCCCTCCAAAGCAATGGCGAAAATCTCAATGCGCCTGGTGCCCGACCAGGACCCAGACGAGGTCCAGGAACAACTGCGCCAATATATCCAGGAGCGCGCCCCCAAGACGGTGCGCTGGGAGCTTCTTAAGCACGCGGCCGGCAGCCCATCGATCACTGATCGGAACATGCCCGGGGTGACGGCGTTGAGCAAGGCCCTGGAAGAGACCTGGGGCATCCGGCCGGTTTACAAGCGGGAGGGCGGGAGCGTGCCGGTGACGGCGCAGATGTCCAAACTGCTCGGCGTGGAATCGGTGCTGACTGGTTTTGGCCTGCCGGACGACAACGCCCATGCGCCCAACGAAAAAATGCATCTGCCGACTTTCTACCGCGGGATGGAGGCCATCACGCGTTATTTGGATATCCTGGGCAAGAACTTGTAGCGCGCCTCAGGGAAAGATTGCTATTACAGGTAGGTTGAAGATATGGAAGAAAAATTGCCCTCTTACGGTGGACAGGCCGTCATCGAAGGCGTGATGATGCGCGGCACGCAGAGCATGGCGATCGCCATGCGAGCGCCGAGCCAGGAGATTGTGGTGCACTGCGAACCGCTTTCATCGGTGTACCGCAGCAAGATCATGAAGACGCCATTCGTGCGCGGCCTGATCGGTCTTTGGGATGCGCTGGGTTTGGGGATGCGCGCGCTGACGATTTCTGCCAACCTGCAAACTGGCGAAGACGAAAAGCTGGAAGGGCCGGCGCTGTATCTATCCTTGAGTTTATCCCTGGCCATTGGCCTGGGTGTCTTTCTGCTGGCGCCAGCGGCAATTGGGCAGCTTGGCGAGCGCTTTCTGAACATCAATGCCTGGTGGAGCAACCTGCTGGAAGGATTGATACGCCTTATGCTCTTGGTTGGGTACATTTACTTCATCGGCCGGATCCCTGAAATTCGCCGGGTGTTTGCCTATCATGGCGCTGAGCACAAGACAATCAACGCTTTTGAATCCGGCGCTCTGCTGGTGCCAGAGAACGTGGCGCGCTTCCCCCTGGAGCACACGCGCTGCGGCACGGCATTCTTGTTGACGCTGGTGCTGCTCTCGGTGGTGCTGTTCAGTCTGCTTGGCCCGCTGCCGATGGGCTGGCGGCTGGCCAGCCGGATCTTGCTGCTGCCTGTACTGGCAGGTTTAGCCTATGAGTACATCCGCTGGACCGCCGACCACGCTGAGTCGCCGCTGGTTCGCTGGATGATTAAGCCCAACCTGGCTTTGCAACGGTTGACAACTCGCGAGCCCAGCCCGGAGATGCTGGAGGTATCGATCGCGGCTTTTAAGGCCATGCGCGACCAGGAGAAACAGCTCAGCCTCAACTCCTGAGGCATTAACACCCGCTGGCCGATCCCATTTGGCAAAAATCTTGCCGGCCAACCAGCGGTTAAGCTAAGGCAAACCAGGCAAAATGGCGGGCAAAGCAACTCTCTCTCCAAGTGAAGCACTGATCGCTGCGCTGCTCATCGTTGCCCTGGCGTTGGCTGGTTGCAGCGTGGGCGAAGGAGAGCGGGAGCCTTCACCAACACCGGTTTCTGTCAGTCTGCCGACCTATACCTCCACGACCCTGGCGGACCTTGCAATCCAGGAAGCGGTGCTGGTAAATGTTGAGCTGCCGGGTGGAGCCTGCAACTCGCCAGGCGATCTGGTTCGCCTGGAAATTCTGATCGCCAACCTGGGTAATGCGGACGCCGGGGCGTTTGTGGTCCAGGCGGATGAGACCCGTCAGTTGATTTCCAACGGACTGAAAGCGGGATCCGAGATCCGCCTCCAATTCTCCAGCCAAAATACCCTGCCTGCCATCCGGGTGGATGTGGCCTCGCAGGTGACTGAGAGCGATGAGCAAAACAATAATTTCTCCGGGCTGCTGACGCTACCCGAGCCGCCGCCCGAATGCCTGGCCACGCCCACGCCGGTGGTGGCGTATCAAGAAGCAGACCTTCTCCTGGAAGGGCATACGGACAGCGTGACAGCGGTTGAATTCTCCCCGGATGGCAACCTGATCGCTTCGGGGTCGGTGGATAACACAATGCGCCTGTGGCGGGTGGATCGAAGCCAGTTGTTGCGCACCATGACCGGACACCCATTCCCTGTGCTGAGCCTGAAGTTCACGCCCAACGGGGCTACCCTGGTCACCGGGTCGATGGACGGGAAAATCCGGTTGTGGCAGGTCTCCAACGGCGGGTTAACCCGAGCAGTTCAGGCACACGCGGGCTGGGTAAACGGACTGGACGTTTCTGGCAACGGAAATTTCATTTTATCCGGGTCGGATGATTTCACCGTGCGCACCTGGCGCCTGCCCAACGGCGCCTCACTGGAGACGATTGACGAGGGTATGGCAGCGGTGAACAGCGTAGCGATTTCACCAGACGGAGAAACCCTGGCCTGGGCGGAGGCAGATGGCACCGTGCGCCTGCGCACATTCCATGGAAGCTGGCTGCACAGACTGAAAAGCACAATGATCGAAGCGACCAGCGTGGCGTTTTCTCCGGACGGCCGGCATTTGGCTGCCGGGTACGCGGATGGCACAATCCGAATCTGGGAAACCAGCAGCGGCAATTTGGCCCAGGTGCTCATAAGCCACGAGCTGGCGACGACTGACCTGGCTTTTTCACCAGACGGCGGGTGGCTGGTTTCTTCTTCAGAGGATAAGACGTTACGATTGTGGAAAAATGCTGGAGATTTGTTCCAATCGGTGCCTGCGGTGATCTATACCGGTCACACCGGAGCGGTGTACTGCGTGGACTTTTCGCCGCGCGGGGAGCAAATCGCCTCAGGCGCAGAGGACGGGACCGTGCGGGTTTGGTCATTGCCGCAGACGGTTGTCCCTTGAGTCTCTCCGCGGTGAGCGCTTATCGCAGGGCCAGGTTCGCTGATCCAAGCCGCAGAAGGCAAACCTATTCGCCCATCACCTGCACAATCAACTGCCGACTGCGACCCCGGATATCGAAATCCAGATAGACGATCTGCTGCCACGTCCCCAGCGCAAGATGCCCGTCCATGAAGGGCACAACCAGGGAAGGCTTGAGCAGTGCAGAGCGAACATGGCTGTGGCCATTGTAGTCATTCCAGGCTGCCTGATGGGCGTATGGCCGGTCAATGGGAATGATTTCATCAAACAGGCGTTTGAGGTCGCTGACTGCGCCGGGTTCATACTCCAGGGTGGTGATGCCGCTGGTGGAAGAAGGGCAGAAGATGGTGACAATGCCGTCTTTCAACCCGGTTCCAGCCACGCAATCCGCCACCTGGTCGGTGATATCGATCACTTCACCGTTGCCGCGTGTATTGAAAGAGAGGGAAAGGCTTTTGACTGACATGGCTTCATTATACCTGGGGTGCCCGCGCCTCGGGCGCGTGGGTATGGGTGAAGTTTGTGTTCATACGTTATAATTTTATCCGAAATGGCAGATCGAAACGGAACAAGCCATATTAATTACATTGCCCGGGGGCAAGGCCAGGCGGTGATCTTTTTACACGGCATTGCGGCCTCGCTGCACGACTGGGATTCACTGCTTCCGGCAGTGGCGGCGGCTGGATTCCGGGCCTTTGCCATCGACCTGCCCGGGCATGGCGAAAGCGAAAAGCCGGAAGATCCAGACGCTTACACCGCCTCGGGTATCGAGCAAGCTCTGCAAGCCTGGCTGGACAACCTGAAGGATGGCCCGCCCTACATCCTGATTGGGCACTCCTTTGGTGGTTACTTGAGCCTGCGCTATGCCCTGCGCCACCCAGAGCAGGTGCAAGGGCTGCTGCTGATTGATCCGTATTATTCGCTTTCTCAGCCATCTCCATTGCTGCGCTGGTTCTTGCCAAGGCCCACCCTGGGGATCCGGGCATTGCAATTGACGCCATTGCCTTTGATTGACCGGGTGCTGGGCTGGGATCCGGTGGACACATCCCACTTCTCGACCGAGGCGCGCTGGCAGGTGGCGGTGGATTATAAGCGAGCTTCACCGCACATCCTTAACTATCCGCGCACGATCAGTGACCTGACGCCCAGACTTGGGCAGATTCAGGCGCCAACGCGGGTGATCTGGGGCACACATGACCTGACCTTGCGGCCGGCATCTTTTCCGCAGCTTGTGTCGGCGATACCAAAGGCGACCGGGCACCCCATTGAAGGCTCGGGGCATCAGCCGCACATCGGCCGGCCGGAGCAAGTGCGGAAACTGGCGCTGGAATTCCTCAACAGCCTGAGGCCAGAATGAGCGTTAAGCTGATCTTGCGAAACCAGGAATACGAGGTCCGGCCGGGCATTGGCCTGCGAGAAGCCCTGGCCAAGCTGGACATACCGGGTGAATCGGTGCTGGCAACTCGGGATGGCGAGATGATCACGGATGATGAAATCCTTGGCGATGGCGAGGTGATCCGGTTGATCGCGGTCATCTCGGGCGGCTGAAATCTTACCTTAAGTTAGATCGATACAAATTCAAGAGCCCCCCTGCAACTGGGATGAAGCACGCATCTGCCCAGACAGACACAAAGAATTGAAATGAGAAGCTTTTATCGGTAAGGAGAATTGGAATGAAGTGTTCAAAGTGCGGTGAAAAAGCAGCGATCAACATGCGCCAGCACAAACTGGCGCTTTGCCGCGAAGATTACCTGAGCTGGTTGCCAGCGCAGGTGGAGCGGTTTATCCGAAAATACCAGATGTTCCGTCAGGACGAGCGGGTGCTGGTGGCCGTTTCAGGGGGGAAGGATTCGCTCTCGCTGTGGGATATCCTCTGGCGGCTTGGCTATGAAGCGGACGGATTATTTATCGGCCTGGGAATCGACGGCGGGATCGGGTATTCGGACGAATCTCAACGCCTGACAGAGGCTTTCGCCGCCGAGCGCGACCTGAAGCTGCAAGTGGTCAGCGTGCCACAAGCGTATGGCGAAACGATCCCAGAGATGGCGCAGCGCACCTATCGCGGCCGGGAAAAGCCCTGCGCGGTGTGTGGGCTGACCAAACGGCACATCATGAACCGGGCGGCCCAGGAGGGCGGTTACGATGTGCTGGTCACGGGACATAACCTGGATGACGAGGTAGCCACGTTGTTCGGCAACACGTTAAACTGGCACACAAGCTACCTGACTCGCCAGTGGCCGGTGCTCGAAGCCGACCAGCAGGGGCTGGCGCGCAAGGCCAAGCCCCTTTGCCGGATCTATGAACGCGAGATGGCCGCCTATGCCCTGCTGCGCGGGATTGAGTATATCTATGAGGAGTGCCCCTACGCCACAGGCTCGAAGTCGATCTACTACAAGGAGCTGCTCAACAAATTAGAAGCTGACCGGCCCGGGGCAAAGCTGAGCTTTTACGTCTCTTTTCTGGAAGCCAAGGAGAAGGGGCTTTTTGCAGCTCAGGCCGATGCGCAAAGGGAGAACCTGCACACCTGCCCGAGCTGCGGCCAGCCAACCACCGCGCCAGGGGAATGCGCCTTTTGCAAAATGGTCTTGAAGGTCTAGTTCAGGCCAGTTCCAGATAGCGCTCCAGCTCCCAATCGGTGACACGGGTGCGGTACTCTTCGATCTCAGCCCACTTGGCGCGTTTGAAGGCCTCGTAGGTCATCGGGCCCAGGGCGGCCTGCAGGACCGGGTCGGATTCAAGCTCGCGCATGGCCTCTGCCAGGGACCCAGGCAACTCGGCAATGTGCAGCTCGGCGCGTTCTTCGGGGGTGAGGTGATAAACGTTGACGTTGTTCAATGGCTCGGGACAAGGAAGGCCATGATCGATGCCATCCAGGGCGGCAGCAAGCATGACGGCAAAGGCCAAATAGGGGTTGGCGGATGGATCGGGGCAGCGCAGCTCGGCCCGCATGGATTTATCCCGCCCCTTGGTGTAGTGGGGAATGCGGATAAGCGCAGAGCGGTTGATCTGCGCCCAACCGACATAGACCGGAGCTTCATAGCCTGGGACCAACCGTTTATAAGAGTTCAGCGTGGGAGCAACCACGGCAGAGAGGGCGCGGGCATGCTTGAGCTGCCCGGCGATGAAACCATACGCCAGCTTCGAGAGGTGATACTCGTCGTTGGGATCGAAGAACAGGTTATCGCCCTGCACATCAAAGAGCGACTGGTGACAGTGCATGCCGGATCCGTTGATGCCAAAGATGGGCTTGGGCATGAACGAAGCAGTCAGGTCGTGCTGGGCGGCAATGGCCTTGACGGTGTACTTCAGAGTCAGGACATTATCCGCGGTGCTCAGTGCGTTGTCAAAGCGAAAATCGATCTCGTGCTGGGCCAGGGCGACTTCGTGGTGGCCCATCTCGACGTTCAAACCCATTCCGCCCAGAGCCTCCATCAGCTCGGTGCGCACGCGCACGGCTTCGTCGTTGGCAGAGAAGTCAAAGTAGCCGCCGACATCGTGCGGCACCGGGTGGATGCTCTGAGGCCCGTTGCGCTTGAAAAGGAAAAACTCCGGCTCAGGGCCGACATTGTATGTCCAGCCGCGCTGCTCAATTTGGGCCAGCAACCGCTTGAGCGTGCCCCGCGGGTCGCCCGGAAAGGGTGAGCCATCGGGCAGGAAGATATCGCAAAAGACGCGCCCACGGCGGGCGTCCTGCGGTGACCAGGGCAGAACGGCGTATGTCTTGGCATCGATGACCAGGCGCATGTCGCTTTCCTGGATGCGGGCAAAGCCCTCAATCGAGGAGCCATCAAACCAGACGCCATCTTCAAGCGCTTCATTGAGGCGTCCGGCCGGGATATCCACACTCTTCACCGCGCCGGTGACATCGGTGAACTGCAAAGAAATGAACTTTACATTGTCCTCTTTGACGCGTTGAATCAAATCCTTGTTGTGCATGATTACCTCCAGAACTTAAAATTGATTGATTTTAACAAAAGGTTCCACATTCGTCAATCATGACCGACTCTGTGGTATATTTTCACACCAGAGGAGCCGGCAGGATGAGCAAAGCATGTCCACCAAGCATACGCAGAATGTTTGCCTGGGAGATTCAAGAGGCCCGACGTGTCTTTCTGGACCAATTGGACTACGATGCGGTGCGGGTGCATGAGTGCGCGGCCTGGCCAGACCAGATTAACCGCCTGGGGACGTGGATCAAGCGCATGCCGCCCCCCACCCGGCCCAACGCAATCACCCTGGGCAACCATTGCTACTTCCCCGTGCCGCTGTTGAAAGCGCCCGTTCCACCGCACGATCCCCGCCTTCATTTGTTCTCCTGGCTGATGCACGAGCTGACTCACGTCTGGCAGTACCAAAAGATGGGCTGGCGATACCTTGGCCTGGCCCTGCAAGCCCAGATTCGAGAGGGCGCCAATGCCTATCACTTCGGTGATGAAAACGGGCTGATCGAGGCCTTCAAACAGGGGCGCAAATTCAGCGACTTCAACCTGGAGCAGCAAGGGGATATTGTCCGATATTATTACGAGCGCATCGCCCGGCAGCAGAGCACCCATGCCTGGGGGCCTTTCATTGCCCAGTTGCAGGGGATAGAACCACCCGTCTCGGTGGCTTGAGCGAGCGTTCAATAATGAACCGTTTGGCGGCCTTCCGTAACATTTAGACCGCCTGAAAAGCTGCTGGCGGCGGATACAGCCAGCGACACATGCAGAACTTTAACAGGCTCGCTGCTTGCCTAACAGAATGGACATGCCGGCGAACGCGGCCTTGTAGAATCCCTTGCCTTGCGGTATGCTTAATCGCCAGTGGGAGTGGTTGGGTCCCGGTGGGCTCCCCGGTCTTCAAAACCGGTGACGGGTC
>CAZDAU010000050.1:0-25730 GCA_964503625.1 uncultured Anaerolinea sp. | reverse complement strand
CCAGCAGCATCAGTCGAAGGTAGGGTTTTGGTTTTGCTTGCGGGTCGATCATTGCATTCTCCCTTTAATGTTGGGGAAGCAGGTTCCTGAGGCGCAAGGTTTCTCATCCATTGGCGGGTTCATGGGAGTTCAGGCAGATCTTGCCACCCAACTTCCTGCACCGCTCAAGTCAGGGTTGGGTGGCTGTGATGATTTCGCTGTTTGGTTTTCCGAGATTGGATACCAATATATGCATGCTGATCATGAACACCCATAGTGGAAACACCAACAGGGCCCAGGAAAAGTAACCACTACTCAGCAGTAGAAACAGCGCCAACACCAGGCCAAGGTATGCCATCCAGCGCGGGATGATCCCGGTGCGCAGGGAAAGAGTGCAGGTTGTGATCATGAACACACCGGCCATTTTCATGGTGTACACGTTCATGATCTCGTAGGTCACCGTGCGGCCGAATGTGTATAAGCCGGAATCGATCAGCAAAGCTGGTGCAGAACCGTACATGATTAAAATGCCGCCTGCGATTGCCGTTGAGATGAACAACAAGGCGAGAAACAGGAGCCCGCTGCCCAAAAACACAGTGGCAAATAAGCGATCTTCATACGCTCCCAGGCGGTCGCGCACCACGCCAATGAACCACAAAAAAGCGATGCCTGCAAATGGAACCAGGTTCTGAGCAAGGCTAACAATCTTCCAATTTTCAGAAAGCCAGCTCCCTGCGTCCTGGGGGTCGGCAGGAACAATGATCCGGATAATGGTCAGGCTGATAATGAGCAATATCGAAAACAGGATGCCGGCAATCGCAGCCGCGCGCGGCGTCGTCAGGCTTTTCTTGATAAGGGTGGTATCTTGATTCATCTTCACTTCTCCAACTCGGCCATCTGACTGCTGCGCTTTGCTTTATGATGCAGGCTTTGCTGAGCGGTGAGACACCGCGCGCGTTCACAGCGCCGGCTAGCGCAGCAGCCCGACGCCGTTGCGTCGTCTGCCAACGCCGCCAACCGGGCCGGGGGGATTCGGTCCACGACCCACCCCGCCCACCGGTCCCGGGGGATTTCCACGGCCAACCCCGCCCACCGGGCCGGGGGGATTCGGTCCACGACCGACGCCGCCGACAGGTCCGGGTGGATTACCACGGCCAACCCCGCCAACCGGGCCGGGGGGATTCGGTCCTCTTCTGCGTCTCATGTGATTGCCTCCTTACAAAACTAAACTGTGATGATTGGTCAGTGGTGAGTTTCAGAGTCTTGCGCTATTCCGCGGCAAGTCCCTCTTCGAACTCCTTGACCACTTCGGGAGCGATCTGGGCGCGCTCCACCAGCTGGCCGCCGGCGTCCTGGATGGCTTTCGCGATACCGGCAACCCATAGATTTTCCCACAAGATGAGCATCGCCGCCGAACCCTCGGTGAGCTTGCTGGCCGCGATCTGCAGGTCGTCGTTTGTAAACAGGCTGGAAACGTGCTCGCCTATCGGGACAAACATCTCGTACGACTCGGGATCGAGATCGTTGAGCTCAACGGTGCGTATGTTGCCGTCTGCTTCTTTTTGGATGAAGACGATGTCTATAAAGCGCACGATGCCGCGCTCCGCCAGATCCAGAAGCTCGGGGACGATCTTGCCGGTGGGTTTGGCATGCTCGAATTTAATCAAGGCATATTCCAATGGAAGGTCGAACATGGTCTGACTCCTCTGTTGGTTACCCGAAGGGTTCTTTGGGAACCCTTCGGATAACTCTAGTTACTGTTGCATCCGTACCTGCTGCCGCTGCATGGCGATCCTGGCAACCAGGCCGCAGAAGAGACCTCTTTGCGGCCCTGGTGCATGACAGGATCTTAGTAGGGGGTTACTACCTGCTCGGTGTACGGGACCACATAGTTCCCGGAGATCCAGCCGATCCCGCCGGGCAGCGACGGCATGACCACCGACAGCCAGTTATCCACCTGGCCGGTCACCTGCAGGGTCACCCCGGCCGGGATCTGGCCATAGCTGGGATATTCATTGCCTGGGCCGGCGCGCACGTTCAGCGGCTCGGTCGTGACCACCCAGACTCCGCTCGGCGTTGAAGGCGGCGGAGGAGGAGTCTCAACCGTCTCCGGCGGCGGCGGCGCAGCAACGACCGGCACGTTTTCCGTGTTGACGGCCACCGTGTAAGCGCCAGATACCCAGGCCAGCCCATCCGGTGAGAGCGAGGTCGACACCCGCACCTGCCACCAGCCGCCGTCCTCGCTGACGCCGGCGATCTCGGCGGTTGCTCCGGCCTGGGCCACGCCCAGGACCGGGTAGTCGGTGCTTGGCCCACTGCGGATGTTCACCGCCGTCGTAGCGGTGGCCGTCGGTGCATCCGGGTCGGTGGGCGGGGGCGGCGGCGCGCTGCTCGGCGGAACAACCGGAGCCGCGATCACCGGCGCATTCTCCACATTCATCGCCTGCACCGTAACTGCCTGCACCCAGGCGAAGCCTGCGGGGATGACCTGCGGGTTCACCCGCACCACCCACCAGGCGCCGTCTTCACTGCGGCCGATCACCAGCGCCGTCCCGCCAGGCTGGGCGGTCCCATAAGCCGCATAGGTCTCTCCAGGTCCCTGGCGCAGATAGGTCGGCTGCAGGGCGGTCGCTTGAGGATCTTCCGGCCCCGGCGGCACCGGCTCCACCGTCGGTGGGACGGGCGGGGCAGGCATCACCGGGACGGCATCGGCATTGCTGGCGGTGACATAATCACCCGAGACCCAGCCTTTGCCGGTGGCAGAGACGGGCATGTTCAGCGCCCACCACAGACCATCCTCGCTCTTGCCAACCACCTCGGCCACAAAGCCGGCCTGCAGCACGCCAAAGATGGTGAAATTTTCACCCGGGCCGCTGCGCACGTTGACTGCCGTGGTCGCTGTCGCTGAAGGGGCGCCTGCCTCAGGCGCGGGCAGGATCGCCACCGGCAGCATCTGGAAGGTCATCGTCTGGGTGGGGTCCGCCTGGCTGAGCACCAGCGCGGCGTTGGAAAACTGGTAGGTCGCGGTGGCGCCAAGTTGCTGCATAAAGGCATCCGCCTGCGAGTCCTCCGGACAGGCCACCAGCGTGGATGCGCCAGGCAGGATGGTCATGGTGTTGCCTTCCCCCACCTGGTAGGTGGCCTGCACCGTGTTGCAGTCGGCCTTGATCGAGGCCGTGCCATCGACGCGGAACTCGATCTGGTAGCGGCTGGGATCATCCACCATGGTGACCTGGTCGCCGGCCTGGCTGGCGGTCCACTGCCAGACCACTCCGGTCAGCGCCGGTTGATAGGTGACGCCAGCCGGCGCCGGCTCAGCGGAAGGGGCCGTTGTGGGCGCCGGAGGCTGCGTCGGGGCTGGAGGTTGGGTCGGCGCCGGGGGCTGAGCGGCCAGCGTGGCGGCCACGGAGGCGTCCACGGTGGCCTGGTTATCCACCGGCGGCTGCGTGGGCTCTGCAGGCGCCTGGGTTGGGGCCGGCAGCTGGGTAGCTGTAGGACCACAGGCAGCCAGCACGACTGCCATTAAGATCATGAGCGTCAGAACGGTTTTTTTTACTAAATAGCTCTCCTTTTGATATGCGCTTCCTGATCTAATCCACATCGAAGGCCCGCTTAACGCCGGGCAGCATGACGTAGATCAGGATAATCGCATTGACGATGAAGCTCAGGCTCACATCGGACCACTCAGCCGCTCCCAACATGACGGTGAAATCCAGGATCAGGTTGAAGACCGTGATCACCGCCAGGAACAGCCAGGCCTGCTTTTCGACGTTCCACAGCATCTTCACCAGCCAGACCCACACCCACACCATCAGCGCCCACATCAGGAACGACCAGAAGTTGAAGGCGTGCACCGTGAACGGGCCGATGAAGTAGGGGAAGAGGCCGATAGCCTGCAGGGCGTGGATGCCTGCCAGGACAGCTGCGATCCCGGCCAGAATGGCCAGAACAGTGACACCAAACGGACGTTTTTTCATCTTTCATCTCCTTTTGAAAAGAAATATCAGTCAAGTGGAATGAGCGCTTCGGCCCACCAATCGGGCGGCACGAAGGCAATCAGCCTCCCAGCAGTTTTTGCTTGGCAGCCGCGAACTCTTCATCGCTCAGCGCGCCCGCATCATGGAGCTGGGCGAGTTGTTGAATCTGGGCCGTCAGATCGGGCGCAGGCGCCTGCTCAACCGGAGCTGCGTACTGCGGCGGTGGGGGTGCATACTGCTGGGTTTGTGCATACTGCTGGGCCTGCGCGTCGGCTGCGCCCTGCTGATATGCCTGCTCATACTGCTGCTGTGCGGCGGCGTCCTGCGCCGCATACTTCTGGTTCTGGTGGTGGCGCACCGCACCGGCAGTGCCAACCACGACCGCCGTGCCTACGGCAGCGGCGCCTAAGCGAGCTACCGGTCTTCTCATCATTGCTCTTCTGCGTAACATATCATCCTCCTGATTTTTTCGGTTAGGGTCTTTAACCTGGACCGATTAAGCGGTCAGCTCGGCTTTGGCAAATGCATCCAGCGCTTCATTCACGACCTCAAAGGGGATCCGTTCGTGCATCACCATCCGGCCATTCGCCCTTTGGGCGGCTTCTGCGAACTTGATCGCCCACAGGTTTTCGAACAGGATAAGGGCGGCGGTGGTGTTATTTTCCATCAGCTCGGCAATCATCTCGATATCTTCCACCTGGATGATGCCGCTGATTTCGAGCTCCAGCGGATCGAAGATCCGCACCACCTCGGATTCAAGCTGCTGCAACTCGAAAGCCCGGTGCTTCCCATCCTCATCTTTCTGGACAATGACCAGGTCAACCACCCGGACGATCTTGTTTTGGATAAGCTCGAGTAACTCCGGTATAATCTCGCCTTTGAACTGGGTGCCCTTGAATTCAAGCACGAGAAAGTCAATTGGGCCGTATGTCATTGGATTTCTCCTTTCTTTGAAAAGTAACAGGACCTACACAGTATTGGTAGTTGGTAGGTAGGCTTTTGTGCTTGGGCAATCTTCACCGCCCAAACACACAAATTTCCACTGTTTAGGGTGCGGTTTCCGGGTAATAAGGCACCTGCTTGCGGTTGTGGTAGGCGCCGACGTAGCTGAAGACATCCGCGGCGATACCAAGCCCGAGCCAGATCCAATCAAAGCCGTTCAAGGGAAAGACGATCACGTACATCAGTAGGGTCCAGGGGGCAAAGATCAGGCCCAGGATACCCACCAGCCATTCAAAGTTAAAAACATTGAGGGCTGCGCTCACTCGGACTGGCGCGATCAGCCAATACACCAGGAATCCCAGGCGTGGGCCAAAAAACACAAGGGCGGTGAAAAAGCAACACATTGGAACCTCCTTCTCAAAAGTGAACTAGAATGGATTAACTTTCAGGGATGGCAGTCATCGGGAGACTGGCATCCCCCAACAGCCTCTACCCGTTGGCCTGGCGGGTAAGACAGGCAGAGCACTGAAAGAATGGGTAGATGTAGCTCATAAAGCGTATTGAGAACGCCGGCCAGGGCAGCCTGGTCGCTCAGCTCACCCTTCAAAGTCGTGACCGGCGGGCACGCCTCCTCTCTGACCAGACCGATCGTCATACCTGCCAGGCGATCCGACCAGTCTGGATCGATCAATCCTTGCACACTAATCTGATAAGTAGCCGGACGATCAAAAGGGATTGTATTCCTGAGTGGTAAATTCACCATGAATAGATCATAAGGTTTTTTTCCGCCTAAAAACACCACCGAAAGGTAGGATTAAAGGTGGTTAAAAGGTGGTTAAATATCAGGTTTAAGTGGGGGAAATGGGCCCTCTTTGTGGGCCAGCTCAGCGTGGGGGAAGAATGTTCAATTCTTCTGCTCTGGCCACAGCATCCCAACGCCGGTTGACACCAAGCTTACCATAGATCTTGAGTGTGTGGTCTTTGGCGGTCGCGTAGGAAATATTGAGTTTTTTTGCGATTTCTTTGATACTGGATGGCTCTCGCAATAAGGCCAGGACCTCGAGCTCCCGCCGTGTCAGGGGCTCGGTCAAAGTCGGATTTCCGAGCATTGGAAGGGGCGCTGGCTGCGCCAGGAGTTCGCGGCTGACCACATTTTTATCATCCTCTGGCAGAGAGTACTCCGGCGGAGAGTACTCCGCTGGGAATGCCGCCAGAATGCGATGGATCGTCTCAACCAGGTAGCCTTGACTGACAAGCCGGCGAAGCATTGCCTGCATGGGCTTGCCCAGGTCAACAAAAACGCGGATGAAGCCCCCCGGCTGCGCCAGGTCTAGCGCCTGTTTCAATACGGCGTCGGCCGGGCTGGTTTCCCCCGCGGCATGTTGCGCCGCGGCATTCAGCGCCAGGGCCCGCAATGCCAGGATCTCAATCTTGTAGCGGAGATTATGGATTCGGTCGGCAATCTCATCCAGAACGTCCAATATTTGATTCGCTAGGAGCAGATCGGTATCCCCACCCCTGGCCACCAGGATGCGCACCCGGGTTGCCTGTGGTTCGTCCAGCCACAAAAGAGGCTGGTCCCGTGGCGGATCGGTAAATGTGTCAACCCAACGTCCGGCGCCTTCCAGGTCCCCTTGCAAGAGCAGCAGCCGGGCGCGCAGGGAGCCTGTCCGGATATCTTCACTACCCCTTTGCTCCAGGTCATACTGGCTGATCGACTCCAACATTTGCCAGGCTTTAGAACTCTCCCCCTGGATCTGATGGATCAACACCAATCCTGTCACTGCATCGCGATAAGCAGTTACCTGAGCCGTAAAGCGGTTTTCGACAACCTGGGTAAAGTGTTGCGCGGCAGCCTCGAGCTCATTGCATTGATAACATACCAGGCCAAGATACCACTCCGCTAAGTTTCTCATGAATGCAATCCCACTGCGGGTTGATCCTTGAAATAGCAGCTGCGCAATTCGCCTGGTCTGCTCAAGCTGGCCGGTATTCAGGTAGATGAAACACAGAGAGTCCAGGATTAACAGGGCATAGGTATCGGTCTTATCGCCGTAAGCCTCATATTCCTTGAGCAGGAATCGTTCGGCCGCCTGTGCCTGGCCGATGGTTTGCATGGATAAGCCCAGGAAAAGCATCACTGCGCCGCGCCCAAAGGTCCATGATGGTGGCAGGAGCGCTAACGCCTGATGGCATAGGTCGATCGCTCGCTTCGGCTGGTTGCTGAAAAACGCATGTTCTGCTCGCAACAGGAATAATTGAGCCTGCAGGATTTGCAATTCATCACCCTGCAAAGTGCTCCCACTTTCTGCTTCCAACAGCCCTTCGATCTGTTCAAGCACCTTTGCTTGCAGGTTAAGCCGCCAGGAAAACTGCAAAACCCAGGCCTTGATGATCAATAGTTCAGGTTTTCGCTGGATAAGCTCCTCCGGCAGTATCCGCAGCCAGCGCTCCAGGGTTGGCCGGTCCTCGCGGTTGATCACATCGCGCAGTCCGGCGCTCATCTGGCGGGCAGCCAGATCCAGGTCGCCGGCTGCCAGGGCGTGATGTAAGGCTTCATCAATCAGTCCCTGCTCTTCAAACCAGCCTGACGCCAGGCAATGTAAGCGGGACACCTGGTCAGCCCCCAGCTCGGCGGATGCTCTCCGCTGTAGCAATTCCTGGAATATATGATGATAGCGGTACCATTCCCGTTGGTTGTCCAGGGGTACTATGAAGAGCCCAGAGCGTTCAATCCAGTCCAGACAGGCGCGCACGTTCCAAGCAGCGTCAATCTCTCCGATGGCAGCTTCACACAGCGAAGGGCAAAAGCGTTCCAGGAGAGAGCTCTTCAATAAAAATTCGTGGATCGCTGGAAATTGGTGGGTCAGCACCTCATCTACCAGGTATCCGGTAATGTCGGCGTTCTCGCTGGATAATGCCAACAGAACCGATTCCTGGCTGCGTGCAGAGCGTAATGAAAGGGCAGCCAGTTGCAGACCGGCAGGCCAGCCTTCAAAGCGCTCTTCCAGAAGGGGCAGGGCATTCTGGCTCACAGGGGCAAATTGCATCTGGCTCAGATAGGCAGCCATCTCCTCAGTTGTAAAGCGCAGGTCCTGGGTGCGAATCTCGCTGACCCATCCCTTCGCGCGCAGGCTGGTGAGCGGAAGGGGCGGTTCGATGCGTGAGATCAGCACCAGATGCAGCGGTTTTGGCCAATGGTGGGCCAATTCACCAAGCAGTTTGTGCACCGCCTTGCCGTGGATGAACTGATAGTCGTCCAGCACGAGAATAAACTCACCGGGAAGCTTTTCGAGATCATTGCAAAACATGGTATTGAGGACTGCTTGCGGAGGCTGCTGCCCTGCCTGGAGTAACATCAGGGTCTGATCGCAGGCATCCACAAAAATCGTACGCAGTGCGGCGATGAAATAACGTAGAAAGAGGTTCAGGTCGCTTTCCTCTTCATCCAGCGAAAGCCAAGCCGAAGGCAGGGAAGCCGCCTGATCGCCCCGATGCTCGAGCCAGGTGCATACCAGGGTGGTTTTACCATAACCAGCCGGTGCACAGATCAGGGTAAGCGGGTGTTCGACGCCGATACTGAGCTGTTCGAACAGCCGGGGACGGTCAATCAAACCCCTGGTGATCGGCGGCCGGTTCAGCTTGGTTTGCAGAAGGAATTTTACCTGTTGAGGCATGCTGTTGGAATGACCTGTAGCATTATATTTTACCTTAAATCTCTGAATGACCTGATACGCAGATCAATGATAATAAACCCGCTCAGAACTACAACTGTCAGCTCCTTGCTGAGGTCATCGAGGATCACAAGGCGCAGGCCCAGCGAATATTCACCTTTGGAGGATGGCTGCCGAATGCGTCTCAACACTCTCCCCTACCACCTAAGGCAGCCCATGGATGCGAACATACTCCTGCCATGAGCTCTGCTTGCCAGCGCGGGAAAGTATGGTGGCATATTCAGCCTCGGTCAGTGGCTTGAGTGCATGGGTCATTGGAGCTCAACGCGCTCCCAAAATACTCTTGCAAGGATTCCAAGTTGATAAGCCAGATTTGGCCGACTTCCCTTGCGTCCAGCTTCCTGGCACACAGCAGCCGCCTGAGATACTGGGCGTTATCGCCTGTGATCTCGGTTGCTGCTTGAACGGATATGTGATTGACGATGACATGCTCGGTTGAAAGAATTGTGGGTATTTGTGCAATTAAAACACTCATCTCGAACTCTCACGTAACATTTCGGTGGGGAGTTCTGCGAGCCTGTCACGCTGGTCAAAGCGTAACATTTCCAGAAACTCTTCCACTGCGATGTCACACAGTTCGAGATGGGTCTTTGTAGGTGCCCCCACGGGGATTCGAACCCCGGTTTTGGCCTTGAGAGGGCCACGTCCTGGGCCCCTAGACGATGGGGGCGTCTTCAAAGCGACGGGATTTTACCACGCTCCAGAATGTAAGTCAACGAATTTCGCGAACTGGAGGCCGGAAGCAAAACCGGCCTCCAGGTTGAATGTTCAATCGAGGCGACAATCTAGGCGGGATGCTGCTCCTTGTGCTGCCGCACCAGTTCGCGGCGCAGGATCTTGCCCACGGTGGTTTTGGGCAGCTCATCGCGAAATTCGACATGGGTGGGCACTTTGAACTTGGCCAGCTTGTCCTTGCACCATTCTTTGATCTCCTCTTCGGTCGCTGTTTCCCCTGGCTTGAGCACCACCCAGGCCTTGACCGTCTCGCCGCGGTATGGGTCGGGGATGCCCGCCACACCCACTTCGAGCACCTTGGGATTCATAGCAATCACTTCTTCCACTTCACGCGGCCAGACCTGGTAGCCGCCGGGCTTGATCAGCTCCTTCTTGCGATCGACGATGTAGAAGAAGCCTTCTTCGTCCATGCGGGCAATATCGCCGGTGTACAGCCAGCCATCGCGCAATGTGTTGGCGGTCTCGGTGGGCATGTTGTGGTAGCCCTTCATCACGTTCGGGCCTTTGACCACCAGCTCGCCGATCTCGCCCACCGGCATGACGGTCACTTCGTCATCCAGGCTGATGATGCGGCAATCCACATCCGGCAGGGGCAGGCCGATCGATCCGGGCGGGTTCTTTCCAAACAGCGGGTTGCAGTGGGTGGCGGTGGGTGTCTCGGACATGCCATAGCCTTCCACCAGCTTGCCGCCGGTGAGGGCCTCGAACTTTTCCTTCGTCTCGCGCATCAGCGGGGCCGATCCAGAGATGCAGGCCTTGATCGAGCTCAGGTCGTACTTCCTGGCCAGGACATCCGGGTGGTTGTTCAACCCATTGTACATCGCCGGCACGCCAGGGTAGATGGTGGCCTTGTATTTTTGCAGATTATCCAGCACATCCTTGAGATCGCGCGGGTTCGGAATCATCACCATCGACGAGGCGGCGCGCATGGCAAAGCACATCCCAGCCACCATGCCGTACACATGAAAGAGCGGGATTGCCATCAGGACCACTTCTTTGCCGTCCTCGCAGTTGGTCATCCAGCTGCGGATCATCAGCGTGTTGGCAACCAGGGTGCGGTGCAGGGCCACTGCGCCTTTGGAGATCCCGGTGGTGCCGCCGCTGTACTGGAACAGAGCAACGTCATCCGGGCCAATGTCCAGCTTCGGCCGGTCTTCCGGTTTGTGCCGCTCGATCAGGTCTTTCATCCACAGATCGCCCGGCTGCAGCTCAACCCGAAAGCCGCCCTTTTTCTCTTTGGTCAGGCCAAACAAAAACGCCAGCACCGGCGGCAGGGTCTCCTTGATGTTGGTGACCACCACCTTGCGTATCTTCGTTTTCGGCTGGACCTGCTTGATGGTGTTATAGAAGTTGCTCATCACCAGCATGATCTCGACCCCGGCATCATTGGCCTGGTGTTCAATCTCGCGCGGGCTGTAAAGCGGGTTGGTGGCAACCACCACCCCGCCTGCCTTTAGGATGGCAAAATAGGCCATCACAAACTGGGGCGTGTTGGGCATGAATATCCCCACCCGGTCGCCCTTCTTAACGCCCACTTCCGCCAGCCCTGCAGCCAGGCGGTCGGTGATCTCGTTCATTTCTTTGTAGGTAATCCGGGCGCCTTTGAAGATGGTGCAGGGTGTTTCTGGATGCTTCTTGGCCGCGTCTTCCAAAAAGAAGAACAACGGCACAGCAGGATAATCAATCGTGGTCGGCACGCCTTTGTCGTATTGCTTCACCCACGGACGGTCATCCATCTCATCCTCCTTGGAATTGAACTATGCGCTTGTTTAAACATTGCCATGAAGACTGGGAAGTTTACTCTAAATAAGTATAATTTATTCTTAACAATTGTCAAATGAATCTGACCCAAATTAATCAACTATTCAGGCAAAAATTGCAAACTGGTCCCCGGGTCGCCCAGCCAAGAAAGAATGACTTTCTCCAATTCATCGATGGAGGTTGAGCCAGCCTGAAACCAACGGATGTTCAGGTCTCCGGCTTTGAACCAATTGGCCTGGCGGCGCACAAAAACACGGGTGGCACGCTGGATCTGCGCCACGGCTTCCTCCAGGCTCAGGCGGCCCTGCAAATGGGCGATGATCTCGCCATAGCCAATCGCCGAGAGGGTGGGCAAATCGGGCGAGTAGCCCATCGCCAGCAAAGCGCGCACTTCATCCACCAGCCCGGCATCGATCATCGCCCGCACCCGCTGGTCGATGCGGGCGTACAACTCGGACCGCGATCGGATCAGGCCGATCTGGAGCAGCCGATAAGGGCTTGGGGCGCTGAGGCGCTGCTGCGAAAACGGCCGCCCGCTGGTCAGGATCACTTCCAAGGCTCGAACCGTGCGGCGCAGATTGCGCGGGTCGATGGCCTGGGCAGCCTGTGGATCCAGGACGGCCAGGCGCTGGTGCAGGCCATCGGCGCCGGCTTGAGCCGCCCAGGCCTCCAGCACTCGCCGCAGGCGCGGGTCGGGCGCCACCGCCGGCGGCTGCCAGCCCTGGGTGACCGCCCGAATGTACTGGCCGGTCCCGCCCACCAGGAAAGGCAGGCGCTGACGGGCATGGATGCCCCGGATGGCCTCCCACGCCCGCTGCTGGAAAACGGCCAGGCTCCAGACTTCGTCAGGATCAGCCACATCGATCAGGTGATGGGGAACCAGGGCCATCTCTTGCGGCGTTGGCTTGGCGGTGCCAATATTCATGTGGCGGTAGAACAGGCGGGAATCGGCCGACACAATTTCGCCATCCAGGCGCTGGGCCAGGCGGATGGCCGTCTCCGTTTTGCCCACCGCCGTCGGCCCCAGGATCACCACCAGGGGTGGGGATTCTAAACCGGCCGGCGCGCCCTCAATGGCAACCGGGCCGGGGGTGGAGGCTGCCTGGTTTTCACTCGCCGCTGATGGCATTTTCAAAATGGAAGATCTCTGCTTCGGCATCCCGGCTATGCTGGCGGATGGCAATGACATCGATGCGCCAGGCGCCGTCCAACTCTGGATGAGCCTGCAAATAGGCCTGGGCAGAGGCCAGCAAGTGCGCCCGCTTCCTGGCGGTGATCGATTCTTCGGGCAGGCCAAAAGCGCCGGAGCGCCGGGTCTTGACCTCCACAAAGACCGTCCATGAGCCGCTCAGGGTCTGCTGGGCGGCCACCAGGTCGATTTCTCCGTAAAGCGTGCGGGCGTTGCGAGCCAGCAGGGTGTACCCGTGCTGGCACAGGTAATCGGCGGCCAGCGCTTCCCCCCAACGACCGACGCCTTGAGCGCTGCTTTGGGTTTTCATCGCACCCGGAAAATCTCGATGAATTGATCCAGGCGCACCCGCAAGGTGCCCTTGCGCCTGACCGTGGATTGAATCACCCGCTCGTACTGTTCCAGCAACAATTGAGCGGTGCGCTCAATGGCGTACTTTTGCGCTTCCACCTTGGCCTGCTGCCCCATGCGGATGCGGCTGCTGGTATCGACCGCCATGCGAATGATCTTGGCGGTGAACATCGCCAGGTCCTCTTTGGGCACCAGGAAGCCCGTTTCGCCATCGATCACCGTGTCGCCAACCCCCGGGGAGCGGATACCGACCACCGGCAAACCCGCAGCCATGGCCTCGATCACCGTCAGCGGGTGGACTTCGGTCACCGAAGCGGTGACAAACGCGTCCGCCATGGCCATGTAGCGTGGCATCTGTTGATAATCAACTGCGCCAAGGAATCGCACGGCCTGTTGGATGCCGGTGCGGTGCACCCAATCCTCCAGGTTTTCCTTCTCCGGCCCAGCGCCGATCAGCACCAGGCGCAGGTTATCGTAAGCCTGGACGGCGCCCGTGAACGAGCGCAACAAGAAATCGATGTTCTTTTCCGGTCCCAGGCGGCCGACAAACAGCAGCACAATATCCCCCTCCCGGAAACCCAGCTCCTCGCGCCGCACCGGCTGCACCGGGTTATCAAACGGTTTCAGGTCCACCCCGTTCGGGACAACCACAATTGGCACATCCACGCCAAACTGCTTCAGCACTTCGCGCATGCCCGGCGACGGCGAAATCACCAGATCGACGGCCCGGCAAAAGGCGGGCAAGTATGATTGCAAAGCGGCGTTGCCGACCACATCCGGCATCACCGGCAGGTAAACCTGGGCGTACAGGTCATAGCGGGTGTGGTTGGTGAAAACAATCGGGATGCCGCGCTGGCGGCAGTAGAGCAGGGCCAGGGGGCCGCTCAGAAAGGGATGGTGGACATGAACCACATCCATTGTTTGCAACAACCGCCGGGCCGCCCGGGTGTAACGCAGGTTGAAATAGTAACCCGTATCCAGCAACGGCATGCTGGGCGAGCGAATGACGTTGGGCTCGTCATCCACGTAATCCCCGGCGCTGAATGTGAAGATGAACACCTGGTGGCCCAATTGCTCCAGATATGCCTTGTTCAAGGCAATGTAATTGGTCACCCCACTGACATGCGGCTTATAGACGTCAGCCATCATCCCGATGCGCATCGTGTTATTTTATAAGCGAAAGAGTCGAATCCGTCAAGCGATCCGCGCGATGGTAAAATGACGCCATGCAAGAAGTGGAACAGCACAGCCGCCTGCCAAGCGCCGAGCGGTTGAGCCTGGTGGCGGCCACAATCCTGCTGGCCTATGCGCTTGGGCGGACCATCCAGCTTCCCGTCCTGGACCTGGCCACCCAGCTTCCCGGTCTGTACCTGGCGGTGCAGTTGAACGTGCAGACTGTGGTGGCTTTCATTGTCGCTGGCCTGACCGCCGCCGGGATGGACTGGCTGCTGCGCGAGCACCCGGCCCATCGCCGCCGTCGCGCGGCAGAACACTGGCTGTTGCCTGCCATCACCTCCATGGCGATTGGACTGCCGCTATTCCAAATGCCCCTCAGCCCGCTGTGGTGGGCTGGTTTTGCGCTGGGCGGCGGTGTGATCCTGCTGGTTTTGATTGCCGAGTACATTGTTGTGGACGCAGCCGATATCCGCCAAGCGCCCGCTGCAGCCGTGCTGACGGCGGTGTCTTTTGCCCTGTACCTGGTGCTGGCTTCTGGCCTGCGTTTTGCTAATTTGCGCCTGTTCCTGCTGCTGCCCGCCCTGGCCCTGGCCAGTGCGCTGGTGAGCTGGCGCACCCTGCGCCTGCGCCTGCCAGACCACTGGCCTTTCGTGGAAGCCGGAATGATTGCCCTGGTCAGCGTGCAGATTGCCGCCGCGCTGCACTACTGGCCGCTGAGTCCGGTGGCCTTTGGGCTGGCTTTGCTGGCCCCAACCTATGCCCTGACCAACCTATTGGGCAACCTGGCGGAGGGCCAGCCGCTGCGCCAGGCAATGGTGGAGCCAGCGGTTGTGCTGGTCTTTATCTGGTTCCTGGCTTTGATCCTGGGCTGAGGAAGGAAATGTTTGAGGCTGAAGCCCCTGCCGTTCTTCAAATAACCCGCCAGATGTGGGAGCAAATGCGGCAAGACGCCGCCCGCCGGGCGCCGGAAGAGGCCTGCGGCTTGCTCGCCGGGCGGCGGCGCGGTGAACGCCTGGAGGCCCAGTTGTTGATCATCGCCACCAACCTGCTGCACAGCACCGTCCGCTTTCGCCTCGATCCACAAGAACAACTGGCTGCCTTCGCCTCCATGGACGAACAGAACCTGGAGCTGGTGGGGATTTATCATTCCCATCCGCAAGGCCCAAATGGGCCTTCGCCAACCGACCTGGTTGAAGCCTATTACCCCGAAGCGGCCCACCTGATCTGGTCCGGGCAGAACGGCGAGTGGACTTGCTCGGCTTATCACATTGAAAAAGGGCAGGCGACCCCTGTCTGCATCCAGATTGTGGAAACCCGGGCTTGAACCTTTGCGCAACCAATTCAGCGAATGCGTGTTTTTGTAATCGCCAGACAACTTGCTTGTGGAGAAAACAGACCTATGCCTATTGTGCTTTCCATTTTGATCCTGATCGGCTCCTACCTGGTGGGGGCGATCCCATTTGGCTTGATCTATGTGCGCTTGAAGACCGGCCAAGATGTGCGCAAGGTGGAGAGCGGGCGAACAGGGGGCACCAACGTGATGCGAGCAGCCGGTTTTTGGGCTGGATTTGCAACGGCAATTTCAGACCTGCTCAAAGCGACCTGCGCGGCCTGGGTGGCGCGATGGCTGCTGCCCGAGATGCCCTGGATCCATGTCCTGGCGCCGATCCTGGCAGTGATTGGGCATAACTATTCAATCTTCCTGGCAGAGCGGGATGAAAAAGGCCGCCTGCGCCTGCGCGGCGGGGCAGGCGGCGCTTCGGCAGGCGGGGGGGCCTTTGGCCTGTGGGCGCCCAGCATGTTGTTCATCCTGCCGATTGGTTTATTTCTGTTATTTGTGGTGGGTTATGCTTCACTGGCAACCATGAGCGTTGGCCTGGTATCGATTCTGGTCTTTGCTTACCGGGCGTGGATCGGCGCCTCCCCCTGGGAGTACGTGATGTACGGCGTGTTGGTGGAGGCGCTGCTGATCTGGGCCTTGCGCCCCAACATTAAACGGCTGATCTCTGGCACCGAGCGCAGGGTGGGGATATTTGCCAAAAAACAATCCCGGCCGGGTTGAAACGACCGGGAAAGAACCATCAAATTGTTCCGCCCTGAGGGCAACCCTCCAGCCGATTAATCTTCTTCGTCTTCCCCCTCTTCATAGCCCTCGTAATCTTCGTTCTCCGGCGGCGAGGCGGGCAGCTCACCATACATCTGGCGATACAAGGCTCGCAAGTTGCGGCGGTGCAGCTCCGCGGCCAGGCCGCCGATCAGCACCCGGCTTTTACCACAGCTCTCCACGCTGATCTCGTCCAGCACTTCTTGCGGGTATTTGCGTTTGCTGGCCCGGCGCACCGCTTTGCGGATGTTGGAGAGATAAGCCAGGTTTTCTTTCATGTAATTATCGATTTCGCCGCGCAGGATAATATCGCCGTGGCCCTGGACGATGTTCTCCAACCCCAGCCGGCTGATCTTCTTCAATGAAGCCGTCAGGTCATCGATATCCCCATCCACAATATAGGGAAGTGGCATGGCGGCATCGCCGGCGAACAAGACCCGGTCTTCCTCAACCAGCACACCCAGGTTATCCGGGCTATGGCCGGGCAGGGGAAACAGGCTCAGGGTCTTCTTGCCCACCCGCAGATTCAGCTCACCCTGGTGAAAGGTGATCTGCGGCAGGATGATTTTAACATTCCGCAGCGCCAGGTTTGACCGGCTGGTTTCTTCCAGCGCCAGCCGCGCTTTGGTATCCAGAAAATGGCGGCACAAGGGATGGCCGATCACCGTGGCGCCGGGGAAAAAGCAGTTGCCCCAGGCATGATCTGCGTGGCTGTGGGTGTCGATTACATAGCGCACCGGCACGCCCATCTCCCGCTCAACAAACTCGCGGATCGCCAGGGTTTCTTCGGGCACGGCCAGGGTATCGATCACCACCGCCCAGTTCGGACCAATCACCGTCCCCGCAGTCACCTGGGCATAAATATCGCTTTGAAATGAAAAGACATTATCGGCAATTCGTTCTCGTTGCATCATCGTGCAGACCCCGGTTCAAAGACGCCGCAAGGATAGCACAAACCCGTCACAAAAGCAAGAAGGCTTAACCAGGCCTTAATACTTGCAAAAAGAAACCATTGCAGGTATAATCAGACTTCACAATTGCAAGACTCCCTCTTCCGGGAGGAGTAAGCGCAAAGACGGCTGAACAGAGAAGGAGCGGCCACAGGCTGAAAGCCCCCACAGCGAACTTGCGCCGAATGTCGCTCGGATTGGCTGCCGAAGAAAGGCCTGGCCGATGGCTGGCTTAGTAGAACGGCACGGGTGAGCCCGTTAGCGCGAAGCCCCGATCTGTGGCAGGTCCACACGCCGGGGCGGTGAGTGCGCCGGAGCGCAAGCCCCGGCGAAATGAGGTGGCACCGCGGAAGGTGAGCCTTTCGTCCTCATGGATGAAAAGGCTTTTTTTGTTAACCATCGATGCCCGTGCAAACCTGAAGGAGGTTGGCATGTTTTCAGCGAAGCATTCCCCCCCACAGCAAGCCAGGCCCCACCTGGCAGGCAGCCCGCGGGCGGCGTTCACCCCTTCAAACCGGACAGCAGCCAGCCGGACTGTTCGGCAGTAAAGAGAGGCCAGATGCCCGCCTACCCTTTTATGCAAGTCGATGCGTTCACCGACCGCCCCCTGGGCGGCAACCCGTGCGCCGTGATCTTCGACGCGGACGACCTGGATGAGGCGACCATGCTGGCGATTGCCCGCGAGATGAACCTTTCGGAGACGGCCTTCCTGCGCCGCTCAACGGTCGCCGACTTCGGGGTGCGCTATTTCACCCCCGCTGAGGAGATCCCCCTGGCTGGCCACCCGACCATTGCCACGGCTTTTGCCCTGGCGGCGGCGGGCCGGCAAAAGCTGGCCGAAGCCGTCACCACGATCCAGCTCGAGCTCAAGCACGGCCCGATCTCGGTCGAAATCTATGCGCAGGTCGGTAAAGTGGAGCGAATTGTGATGACCCAGCGCAAGCCGGAGTTTCTCTCGCTGCACGACCCGGCGCAGGTGCTGCCGATCTTTGGGCTGGAGGCAGCCGACGCCCTGCCTGAGGCGCCGATCCAGACGGTGAGCACCGGCACGCCCCAGCTCATGCTCCCGCTGCGCTCGCTGGAGGCGCTGCGCCGGGTGCGCCTGGACACAGCAACTTACGGAGCTTATCGCAGCCAATCGGACTTCTTCTCGCCCCACCTGTTCTGCCTGCAGGGCGTGACGCCCGCCGGGCGCACCTTTGCCCGCCACTTTGGCACGCCGCCCGACCTGCTGGAAGACCCGTTCACCGGCTCAGCCACCGGCGGGATGGCCGCCTACCTTTGGCGCTATGGGCTGATTGACCGGCCCGTCTTCACCGCCGAGCAAGGGCACTGGATGAACCGCCCCGGCACGGGTGAGGTGGAAGTGATCGGTCCACCGGAAGACATCCTGGCCGTCAAGGTGGGCGGCAAGGCGGCTCTGGTCCTGCACGGAGAGTTGATCTTATGAGGCGATTCTTCTGGCACAACCCACGGCCGGCTGGATGAATTGACAGTCCATCCGAAGATGAAAACCGCAAATAATCTACCGACATACTTGTGAGGCACCATGACTGAAACTACCCTCCCCAAAACCTACGATTTCCATGCCACCGAGCAGCGCATTTATGAGTGGTGGGAGCAGAACGGCTACTTCCAGCCGGCCAATGACCCCAACCGCCCGGGCTTTGACCCGCACCAAGAGCCGTTTGTCATCTCCATCCCGCCGCCCAACGTGACCGGTGAGCTGCACCTGGGCCACGCCATGTTCGTCTCGATGGAAGACCTGATGATCCGCTACCACCGCATGAAGGGCTATTCGACCCTGTGGGTGCCGGGCAGCGACCACGCCGGGATCGCCACCCAGCTCCAGGTGGAGAGAGCGCTGGCGAAGGAAGGCTTGACCCGCGAGCAGATTGGCCGTGAGGAGTTCCTGCGCCGCACCTGGGCCTGGAAGAAAGAATACGGCGGCCGCATCACCCACCAGATCCGAAGGCTGGGCGCTTCATGCGACTGGCAGCGCGAGCGCTTCACCCTGGACGACGGGTTATCCAAAGCGGTGCGAGAGGCTTTCGTGCGCCTGTATGAGAAGGGTCTGATTTACCGGGGCCCGCGGCTGATCAATTGGTCTCCGGGACTGAAGACCGCCGTCTCCGACCTGGAAGTTGAGTACATCGAAGAGCCGGGCACGCTGTATTACTTCAAGTACATGCTGGCCGAAAGCAACGAGTTCTTGCCCGTGGCCACCACCCGCCCAGAGACCATCCTGGGCGATACCGCCGTGGCGGTTCACCCGCAGGACGAGCGTTACCAGCGCTACATCGGCCGGGAGGTGATCGTGCCCATCCTGGGGCGGCGCATCCCAATCATCGCCGACGAAGCGGTGCAGCGCGAGTTTGGCGGCGGAGCACTCAAGGTCACGCCCGGCCACGATCCAACCGACTTTCTGATCGGCGAGCGCCACAACCTGGCTGTGATCTCAGTGCTGGACGAGGCAGCCCGGGTCAACGCCAACGGCGGCCCTTACCAGGGGCTGGACCGCTACGAGGCCCGCAGGCGCATCTGGGAGGACATGCGCGCCGCCGGACTGGTGCTCAAAGAAGAGCCCTACACGATCAGTGTGCCACGGTCGCAGCGCGGCGGCGAGGTGGTGGAGCCCATGGTCTCCACCCAGTGGTTTGTGCGCATCCAGCCGCTGGCCGACGCAGCCCTGCAGGCGGTGCGCGACGGGCGCATCCGCATTGTGCCGGAGCGCTTCACCAAGGTGTATTACAACTGGCTGGAAAACATCCAGGATTGGTGCATCTCGCGCCAGTTGTGGTGGGGCCACCGCATCCCGGTGTGGTACTGCCGGGCGTGCGGGGAGATGACCGTGGCGCGCCAGGACCCAACCGCCTGCGCCCACTGCGGGGACGCTGCCATCCACCAGGACCCCGACGTGCTGGACACCTGGTTCTCCTCCGGGCTGTGGCCGTTCTCCACCCTGGGCTGGCCGGAAGAGACCCCCGACCTGAAGTACTTCTACCCCACCTCGATCATGGAGACCGGCTACGACATCCTGTTCTTCTGGGTGGCGCGGATGATCATGCTGGGTCTGGAATTCACCGGCCAGGTCCCCTTCCGCACCGTCTACCTGCACGGGTTGATCCGCGACGAACACGGGCGCAAGATGAGCAAATCCTACGGCAACGTAATCGACCCGCTGGAGCTGATGGACGAGCTGGGCACCGACGCCCTGCGCTTCACCCTGCTGGTCGGCTCCACGCCGGGCAACGACATGAACCTGAGCATCAAGAAGGTGGAGGCCAATCGCAACTTTGCCAACAAGCTGTGGAACGCCGGGCGTTTTGTGATCAGCGCCATCGGCAAAGTTGACCGGCCGCAGCCCGAGAACCCCGATTGGACCCTGGCCGATAGTTGGATCTGGGCCCGGCTGCAAAGCCTGGTGCGGGATGTGGAGCGGCTGTTCCAGGGCTTCCAGTATGGCGAGGCCGGGCGGCAGATCTACGAGTTCTTCTGGGGCGATTTCGCCGACTGGTACGTGGAAACGGCCAAGCTGCAGCTTGCCGAGGGCGGGGAATGCGCCGCTGCCACCGCATACGGCCTGGCGCGGGTGCTGGATGCCAGCCTGCGCCTGCTGCACCCCTTTGTCCCCTTTGTCACCGAGGAGCTGTGGGGCCACCTGCGCCGGGCGCTGCTCGCTTCGCCCCTGGCCGGGACGGCCAAAGACTGGCCCGAGGCGCTGATCATCGCCCCCTGGCCGATGCCCCGCCCGGTGTTGGAGTGGGAAGCGGAAAGCCTGGCCCAATTCAGCCTGCTCCAGGAGGTGGTGCGCGGCATCCGCAACCTGCGCTCGGAGAAGGGCGTGCCGCCCAGCCGGCGCATCCCGGCCACCCTGGTCTCGGCCTCTGCAGCCGGTCTGCTGCGCCGGCAATCCGCTGCGTTGGCAGCGCTGGCCGGGCTAGACCCCGCCGGGCTGAACATCCAGGAAAGCCTGGCGGCCAGGCCGGAGGGGACCATTGCGTTGGTGGTGGGGCCGGTGGAGGTCTTCCTGCCGCTGGCCGGGATGGTGAGCCTGGAGGAGGAGCGCCAGCGCCTGCAGAAGGACCTGGCCGCGGCCATGGCGCAGATTGAGCGGCTGGAGGCGCTTTTGAGCGGGTCGTTTGCCGAGAAGGCGCCGCCAGCGGTGGTGCAAAAGGAACGGGATAAGCTGGCGGGGTATAAAGAGACGGCGGAGAAGATCCGAGGGCAGTTGGAAGGATGACACAGAAGGGCCGGCTGCAAGAGCCGGCCCTTTTACGAAAATCCACCGCATTGGGAGGCCATCGGCTTCAGTAAACCGGGTCTCAATATCTACCACAAAAACGGCCCGCGCTCGCCGTAGCGCTTGAGTAACCGAGCGTCCAGGCCCAGGGCCCGGCCGGCGCGGGTGAATAAGGTCACCGCCAGCATGCCAATCGGCAGCCAGTAGGACCAGGGCCAGTCGTGCCCCAGGGTGGCCAGGAAGGTGTTGATCAGGAAGAAGATCCCGGCCAGGCTGAAGAAGGGCGTGAACGCGCCGACCAGCAGTCCCAGCCCCAGCAGCCCTTCGGCGACCAGCTGGAAGGGGGCAAAAACGCCCCGGATGGGCAGGATCACGCCGTTGATGAAGGCGGCGTAAAACGCCAGAGGGTTGTCGGACTGGGGGTAGATCTCGGTGAAGAAGGTTTGCAGGCCGTCGGGGGTGTAAAACCCGTTGAGCAGGTTGATCCCCCAGGTGGAGAGGAACATCACCCCGAGCAGTATGCGCAGCAGGGCCACCCAGGCCAGCGGCGTGTGGGGTGCAGTGTCACGAAAATATTTGCGCATGGCTAATCTCTCCTATTACGTTTATCTGGTCTTCAGCGCCCGCTCGATATCCTTCACCCGGTGGTCGGCAGAGTGACCATCCAGGTCGTAAGGCCATTCCGGTTTGCGCTCCCTGCCGCTGAACCATTCTTCAGGCGCTTCTTTCAGGGCGGCCAGCACGTCTTCCTGCACCTGGCGGTGAAAGGCCAGAACTTCCTGTGGGGAGCGATCCCGCCAGCGCAGGTAGACGAGGCGGTTGCCTTCGGTTTCATTCAAACCGCGCTCCTCGGGCGGCTTGCGCTGCCCCCTGGCGGAACGGGCCACACCGGCCTTCCAATGGGTGATATGGGCCAGGGCATCCTTCACCGTCCAGGGGTCTTTGGACTCCGACCGGGGCAGCGGCCGTTCCCATTCTTCATCCGTAAGTCCTGCAACCAGGCGGTCCAGCAGCTCAAACTCCCGGATTGTGCGCTCGATGACTTCCACACGGTTGTGGATCATGGCTTGAAAACCTCCTTTCATTGCGGTCCATCCCACAAGGCTTGCACCATGCCTGGATTATAACGCAGTGGTCCAGCGTAACGTGCGGCGGCGGTCTTCGATTACCACTCAGACCGCTTTTCACCAGCGGGCAGGAAATGATATACTCAATTTGAATGCTCATTCATTTCTGCACCGATAACCAGGGACTTTTGAGATGACTCAACCGACTGCAACACCCCAGCCCGCTCCCACGCCATCCGAGCTGCCGCCCAAGCTTTGGATCTACACCAACTACCATTGCAACCTGGCCTGTTCGTATTGCGTCGCCGAGTCGACCCCGCGCGCCCCCAGGCGGGCGGTTGGGCTGGAATTCGTCCAGCGGTTGGTGGACGAATCCCAGGCCCTGGGCTTCGATCACCTGTACTTCACCGGCGGGGAGCCGTTTCTGCTGGACGAAATTTACGATATGCTGGCCTATGCCTCGCAGCGGGCGGCCACCACCGTCCTGACCAACGCCATGCTGTTCCACGGCGGGCGGCTTGAGCGGCTGGGCAAAATTCGCAACGAGCGGTTGATCGTCCAGGTCAGCCTGGATGGCAGCAGCCCAGAGCAGCACGATCCATTCCGCGGCGCAGGGAGCTGGCAGAAAACGGTCGAAGGCTTGCAGGCGCTGCACCGGCAGGGATTTCGGGTCCGCATCTCGACTACCGAAACCCCAGCGAACACGGCGCACCTGGACGAGATCTGCGCCTTTCATCTCAGCCTGGGCATCCCGGAAGAGGATCACTTCATCCGCCCGCTGGCCAGGCGAGGCTTTTCGCAGCAGGGCATGGAAGTCTGCAAGGCTAACCTGGCGCCAGAGCTGACGGTCAACGATCAAGGCGTGTATTGGCACCCGCTGTCCACCGATGCAGATATGCTGGTGAGCGAGCAAATCTTCCCCCTGGCCGAAGCGGTTGAAAAGGCGCGCCTCGAGCTGCAGGCGATCTTCCAGGCCAGCCAGGCTGAGATGAACACCTTCCAATGAAGTAAATAAAACGGCTCCCGTGCGGAGCCTTTCAGGATCAGCCGGCGGGCGGTTTGAATTCCGCCAGGAAGCGGCGGGTGTGAGCCAGGCGGTTTGGGGGAAGCCGCTCCAATTCGGCCTGCAAGTGGACCAGATCAGCCGGGGTATCGACGTCGTACCAGGACAGGGTCTGGGCAACGCTCAGGCCCAGGCCTGCCGCCCGCTCCAGGGTTTGAGAAAGCACGCCCTGCGTGCTCCAGGCAATGTCTCGAAAGAGGGCCGGGGCCGGCGCTTTCAGGCCAATCAGATAGTACCCGCCATCGTGGCTGGGGCCGAGGACCAGGTCCTGCTCATCCAGGCAGCGGATCGCCTGCAAGAGAACCGCGGGGGGCAGCGTGGGCCCATCGGAATTCAGGGCCAATGCGCTGCGATAGCCCATGCCGAGAAGCTGACCCAGGGCTTGATCCAGGCACTCGCCAATATCCACGCCTTCCACCGGCAGCAGCAACGCGTTTGCGGGCGCCGCAGCGGTGAAATATGGCCGCGATCCAGGCGGGGTGATGGCGACCGCCAGATCAACCCCGGGCAACCCGCCGGCCAGCAAGAAGGTGTCCAGCATCAAAGCCTCGTAGAGGGCAGCGGCCTGCAGCGGGCTGAGCGGCGGGCACAGGCGGGTCTTGGTCCGGCCAGGCTGGGGTTGCTTGGCCATGACCACGATAACAGCATCGTTCAGAATCATTGCCTCGTTCAAAAGGTTGTCACTCCCGGGCATAGCGCAGGATGGTGTTCAGAATGAAATAGGTGGCCAGGACCGTCCCGCGCAGGGTGCCGCTGATTTTCGACCGGCCGCCCAGCCGGAGGCGGTAGCGCACCGGCAGCTCACGGATGCGCCAGCCGCTTCGGGCAGCCTTGACGATCATCTCGGTGGGCCAGCCATAGGTCATCTCCACCATGTTCAAGGCCAGCAGCTTCTGCCGCCGAACCGCCCGAAACGGGCTGAGATCGGTCAGCGGCAGACCATACAGCCGGTGGATCATCCCCGCCGCCAGCCAGTTGCCGGCCCGCTGGTGCCAGGGCATCGCCCCAGCCGGGACGCCTCCAGCCAGGCGCGAGCCCAGGACCATATCGGCCTCTCCTCTCAAGAGCGGCTCGACCAGTTCAAGGAGCTGGCGGGGATCGTCGGCGCCGTCGGCGTCCAGGAAGGCGACCATCTCGCCCTGCGCTGCCAGGACCCCGGTGTAACAGGCCTGCCCGTAACCGCGGCGGGGCTCGTGGATCACCCGCGCCCCGCCTTTTTCGGCAAGCGCCGGGGTGCCATCACTGGAGCCGCCATCAACCACCAGGATCTCCAGCCCCGGCAAGCGGGGGATCTCGGCCAGCACCTGGGGGATGCTTTCGGCCTCATTGAGGGCAGGGAGAATGACGCTGATCTGCATGACAGGTATTTTGCCCTAACCGGCCCTGACTGGCAAGCCCAAAGTTCCAGCAGGTCGATCTTGGGTTATGATACCCCCATGCAGGAGACCCCAACCCGATCGCAGGTGCGCCGCTGGCTGGATCGAGCCTGGTGGGCCTGGCTTATCCTGGTCCTGATCTACGTCTTCAACTATGCCCGTTCTGGCAATTTGTGCCGCTATTCGGCGACCGATTTCCGGGGGTACTATGCCTCGGCTCAGATCGCCCGCCAACACAATTTTGCCCGGGTCTATCACCAACCCACCCAGGAGGCGTTTCAAGCCAACCTGCACCTGCGCTGCCCGGATGGCACGCTGGCCGCGCCGCCCCTGATGGTGACCATGCCCTACCTGCCGGCGTTTGTGATCCTGCTCTTGCCGCTGCCGGCGGTGGAGTTTTCAAACGCTTATTGGATCTGGACTCTGTTCAACCTGGTCGCATTGGCGCTTTACTGCTGGCGCTTCTGCCGCGCCCTGGCCGGGAAGGTCAGCCGGCTGAAACTTTTCCAATGGCTCATCTGCCTGCCGCTGCTGGCCACGCTCGCTCTGGGGCAGATGAACGTGTTTTTGGTGATCTGCCTGGGCGAGTTCACCCTGAGACTGCACCAGGGGAAGGAGCTGAGCAGCGGCCTCTGGCTGAGCGGGATGCTGCTCAAGCCGCACACGCTGATCTTATTCCTGCCGGGCCTGGCCTTGGGGCGGCGCGGCAGGCCATTGGCGGGGTTCCTGGGCGGTTCAGGGGCGATCATGGCCGCCTCACTCTGGATGGCAGGCGCCCAGGGGATGGGCAAGATGCTCCAGGCGGTCGGTGATTTCGCCAGCCCAGCCTTCGAGACGGCGCCAATGATGATGAACTGGCGTGCCCTGGCGCTCAACCTGAGCGCATCCATGCCCAGCGGCCTGGCCTGGGGGATCGCAACGGCTGGCATGATCCTGGTGGGCGCGCTTTGCCTGTCGCTTTGGCGGTCTGCAGCCAGGACACCCTCCCAGCGGCAGATTGTCCTGATTGCAGCCACCTACGCGGCCACCTGTTCCATCGCCTGGCACTCGCATTTTTACATGCTGCTGCCAATGATCCCCTTC
>CAZDAU010000049.1:0-26046 GCA_964503625.1 uncultured Anaerolinea sp. | reverse complement strand
TCAATGGTCAACTGCGTCAGATCCTCGGGTGTGAGGTCAAAGCTCATCATCAGCAAACGGCTGGAGTTCAAAAATCGCCGGAAATGGTCCACCGGGCGGAAGATGCGCAGCTCATCATCCTCCTCGTTCCAATAGGCTCTCAGCCCACCGAATGCTGCTGTGCCATAGTTCAGCGCATGGGTTAAGACACCGACTTTTGCTTCGGAATAGGGCACAATCTTACCGCCAAAATAGGCGTATTTTGGAAGTTCCATGCTGAAATCACCTCCTTTAGCGATTTACCTTGTTTTAACATGTAGCAGCTTTGAAGATTATAACACCCTGCAGTGTTGCAATCTTTTGGGTGAGGTCATCTCTATGGGTGCTTGGTTAATGGGGTGTTTCTAATCGGGTTGTCAGAAACTGGTAATTAAGAGTATACTCGAAATGCTCTCCGCTGGGCTGAAGGCGGATAATAAACGAAATGAAAGGAGTGAGCTGGATGAAACGTGCAGTCAGCATCAGTATAGGTTCATCCAAGCGCAATAAAGCGGTAGAAGTGGTCCTGTTGGGGGAAAGTGTGTCTATCGAACGGATTGGCACCGATGGCGATATGGAAAAAGCCGCTCAACTTTACAAAGAACTGGATGGTAAAGTGGATGCCTTTGGGGTGGGCGGGGCTGATCTGGGGTTGCAAGTGGACGATAAATGGTATCCGCTCTACTCGGTGCAATCCATGGTGCGCTTTGTCAAAGAGACGCCCCTGGTGGATGGCGCAGGGCTTAAGAACACGCTGGAAAACAAGCTGGCGCCCTTTATCGATCGCCAGATCGGAGACTATGTCAACAGGATGGGGCGCAGAGTGCTGATGACCGGTGGCGCCGACCGGTGGGGTATGTCCAAGTCTTTCCTTGATGCCGGGTACGAATGCGTGTTTGGCGATCTGATGTTTGGGCTGGGTCTGCCCATCCCGGTCCGCAGCGAAAAGAGCCTTAAGCGTTTGGCAGCGCTGCTGATGCCTGTGGTTGGTCACTTGCCATTCAAGTGGGTATACCCGACCGGTGAGAAGCAGGAGAAACGCATTCCTAAGTTTGAGTCTTATTATCAATGGGCGACGGTGATTGCTGGAGACTGCCATTATATTAAGCGGCACATGCCCGAGCGCCTGGAAGGTAAAGTCATCGCGACCAACACCACCACCCCGGCGGATGTGGATACCTTCCGCCAGGCGGGCGTCAGGTACCTGGTCACCAGTACGCCGGTTCTGGACGGGCGTTCCTTTGGCACAAATATGATGGAGGCTGCCCTGATTGCTGTCTCTGGGAAAAAACGCAAATTGACCCGTGCTGAGATTCTTGAATTGCTGGACCGGCTGGGTTTTGAGCCGCAGATCCAGGAGTTGAACCCGTAACCCTTTGGGAAAACAAATTCACCTGGGAGGTGATACGATATGGACGCAATTGTTATTGCTGGCGGCATTCCAGGACCAGATGAGCCGCTCTACCCATTTACACAGGGTGCACCCAAAGCCCTGCTGGACGTTGCCGGCAAGCCGATGGCGCAATGGGTGATGGATGCCCTGGACCGGGCTCAAACCATTGACCGAATTGTGGTTGTTGGCCTGGATGAGGGCAGTGGCATCCACAGTTCAAAGATAGCCGCGTTTATCGCGAGTGAAGGCACGATCCTGCTGAACATTCGCTGCGGCGTTAAGAAAGTGCTGGAGATCAACCCCGCAGCGGGCCATGTGGCCGTCGTCTCGGCGGACATCCCCGGCATCCAGCCGGAGCATGTGGACTGGGTGGTGCGCACGTCAATGCAAACCGACGAGGATGTCTACTACAATGTCATCACCCGGCAGGTGATGGAAACCCGTTATCCCGGCTCAAAGCGCTCATACACTCGGCTGAAAGATGTGGAGGTCTGCGGCGGCGACCTGAACGTGGTGCGCACCATGACCGTAACCGGCAACGACGAGCTGTGGGAGCGCATCATTGCCGCGCGCAAGAACGTATTCAAGCAGGCGGCTCTCCTGGGCTATGACACCCTGTTGCTCTTGCTTTTGCGCCAGATTACCCTGGAGGGGGCGATCCGGAAAGTCACCAAGCGGGTGAACCTGACCGGCCGGGCGTTGGTTTGTCCCTATGCCGAAATTGGAATGGATATCGATAAACCGCACCAATTGGAGCTGATGCGAGCCGACCTTTCCCGCAGGGCTGCGCCACCGGCTGCCTGATTCAATTTCCGATGATCCAGAATATCCTGGAAAGAGACGCCCGTCTGACTCAGAAGCTGCGTGTGGCTGAAACACCCGGCCCGCTGCGCAGGCTGGCTATCCTCCTGGCGCATTCGGGGGATTCCTGGTTCTGGCTGGTGGTGTTGATCCCGATTGCCTGGCTGGGGACAGAATTCTGGTCGCGCCGGGCGATCTTCTATATTATGGCCATCCTGGTGACTGCGCTGTTGGTTTTTGCCATCAAGTTTACCGTCCGCCGCCGCCGACCGGAGGGCGAATGGGGCCAGGTGTATCGCAAGACCGACCCGCATTCCTTCCCCTCCGGTCACGCCGCTCGCGCGGCCTTGTTAGCGGCGCTTGCCATCGCTCTTGGCCCGCCCTGGTTGGGATTGTTGCTGGCAATTTGGGCGCCGTTGGTGATGCTGGCCCGGGTGGCAATGGGTGTGCACTACCTCTCGGATGTGCTGGCCGGAGCGCTGCTGGGCGGGTTGGTTGGCTGGGTCATGATCAGGCTTGCCCCGCTTCTTGCATCGCTTGTTTAAAGCTCTGAATTGCCTCCACCGGCGATGGATCGACCCCATAAGCCATCGCCAGGTAATATGCTACATAGTCGCCAAAGTGCAGGCAAGTCCACTGTTGGGCCAGGGGGGTATCTCCGCGGCCAACCACAAAATCGGTATTTAAACCTTCAATCATCATGGTCTGTCGCGTCAGGTCGCTGCGCAGGATGTTGCGCGGGTGGTCGCCTGAGGTGCGCAGAAAAATCACCATCACCTGAGTCAGAGCTGCTTCTGGGTTTAAGATGCCAGCCAGGGTATTGTGGTCTGCTTCGGGCAGCAGGTCGAACTGCGCCCAGGTTTTAGCCAGCTCATTAATTTGTCCCTTCCAGCGGCGGGCCACCGGAGCCAGCAACCCCGAGCCGATGACCGTGGCTACCCGTCCCACCAATTGCCCGGCAATGCGCTTGGCCGGGTTCCTGACCGCTGGTGACGATGCGCGCAGCGTCTCCTGCTGGGCGCGCATGGCCTCAATCGCAGCTCGCAGCTCCTGCCCGGGTGGGGGCAGCAGCTTCAACCGCGCCAGCGCTGCAAGCAACAAGCCAAAAGAATAGCCTACGGCGGCGCGTGGCTGGCCGTGATGCTCAAAGCGCCAAACCGGCGCTCCAGCACTGCTGGCGACTTCTGCCAGCTTGCCGCCGGTTGTGATGGCCAGGCATCGACAGCCCCGAGCCTGAGCCGCAGCAAAGGAGGAGAGAGTCTCTTCAGAGTTGCCAGAATGTGAAGAAGCAATCACCAGGGTGCGCTTGTCTGCAGCCCAGGCGGGCAGGTCATAGTCGCGATGGATGAAAATGGGCACCGGGCAGCGGTCCAGCGCATAGGCTGCCAGCAGATCGGCGCCGATAGCCGATCCGCCCATCCCACAAATCAGGATGTTGTGGAGATCGTGCCATTCTGGCAAGGCGGATTGGTGGCCTGATTCCCAGGCGCTCCATAGTTGGTCTGGCAGACCGTCAATCTCCGCCAGCATGTTCTCCGCATCGATACGGGCAAAGGCGGCGGTGTCGTCAAGATTCATTTGCATTCCTCCATTGATCAGCCTGCCTCTTCCTGAGTCTGGTTTTCCATCCACAAGGAGTAGATCTTGCGCCGCGGCCAGCCGCTTAACAGCGCCAGCTCTCCCGCTGCCTGGCTTGCGTTCTCTCCGGCTGCCAGTCGCTGGCGAAGGGCGGCCTGTAACCGGCCTTCATCCCACGGTTTTGGCTCGGCTGCTCCCGCTACCACCAGGGTGATCTCGCCGCGTGGCGGGTGGGCGGAATAGTGCACCAGGGCCTGGCTTACTGGCCCCCGGTAGATCTCCTCGTGCAGCTTGGTTAACTCTCGGGCCACCGCAATGGATCGATCTCCCAGAATGTGTTGCAGATCCTGAAGCGCGTTCAGCAGGCGATGGGGCGTTTCCAGAAAGATCAGGGTGTAGGGCAGTGCCGACACCTCTCCCAGCAGCTTGCGGCGCTCACCCGGCTTGCGCGGCAGGTAACCCAGGTAAAGAAACGCGTCGGTAGGCAAGCCAGAGGCCACCAGCGCCGCCAGTGGCGCACTGGGACCGGGGATTGGGCTGACCGTATGACCCGCCTGCAAGGCGGCGCGCACAAGCTCGTACCCCGGATCGTTTAAAGCCGGGGTGCCTGCATCGGAGACCAGCGCCACATCTCCTTGCTCCAGCGCAGCCAGGATTTGATCGACGCGAGCCAGCTTGTTATGCTCGTGATAGCTGACCATTGGGGCGTGGATGTTGTAATGGCGGAGCAGTTTGAGCGTCTGGCGTGTATCTTCCGCCGCGATCAGGCTTACCTGGCTCAGAATGCTCAACGCCCGCTGGCTGATATCCTGCAAATTCCCAATTGGAGTTGCAACCAGGTAAAGCTTTCCCACGGTGATTACGGGTTGCTCCACGTCAGGAACTGGAGCGATAACGCCCCGGTGCTGCCATCAAGTGCCATCAGGCGCACCCAGCCGTACAATCCTTGGTCCGTGCGGTAGCACACATACGTCCCCGGGCTTTGTTGTAACAACCGGATGGCGCTGGTGACAAAGGCTGACCCCCGGCAGGCTTGAAATGAGGGCGTGCCGCTGCCGTAAATGGACACCAACGCGTTGCCGATTGGCGATAGCAGCGGCTGGTCTCCATCGACCTGGAACAACAGGTCCTCGCCGGCGCTGGTGTTGATCTGGCTGGTGTCCAGGTTGATCCGGTCATTTGGGAGCATGGCAGTGGTCCCACTGACCAGCACGCTCGGTTCCGTCGTCGCTCCCGGGTAGGGCGTCCCCGGTGTGGTTGTGACCGGCAGCGTGGCCGCAGAGCCGGCCACGACAATCCGCACCCAGAATGGCGAGCTGCCGCCGGGTCCGATTCCGAACCAGGCGCCTTGTTTGTTACGCAGCTTCCAATTGCCCTGGTAGGTGCCCGCAGTGGTTGGGGCAGTCAGATCTACCGAGATGTCGATGGTCTGCCCGGGGGCAACGTTGGATAGCAATGGCACACTGGAAGGCGCATTCATCGCGTCACCTGAGAAGACCGCGATGGAGTACTCTGGAGTCCAGGTGCAGGTACCGGTGTTTTGCAGTCGCCAGGTCTTGGTGAAGTTCTGACCCGGTGCCATGCGGGTGTCGTCTGGGATGGTCACGTCGATGGGCACACCCGGGGCAGCCTGGTCGCACAGCTTGGTCTGCGAGGCCGGAGGGCTGGTGGCCGCTGCGGTCGTTGTGGCGATTGGCGCCTGGCTGGTTGGTGTGCTTGTTGACGGGGTGGCAGACGGAATGGAGGTGGCGGATGCCATTGGCGTCAGAGTGGAGGCCTCGGTCAGCCGAGCCGAGACTGTCTGGTAAGCCTGGGTGACATCCGGCTCAGTAGTCGCATCGGCGCGCGGCAGGTTACAGCCCGCCAGGCCGGTGGCTAGCAAAAGGCACACAAGGATCAGGCGATCGAAATTTCTCTTCATACATTTTCTTCTTTGGATAGAACAGCCTTCAAGCGCTGGGCAAGCGTGCGCCGCGGCAGCAAGACCCGCCGCCCGCAACGCAGGCACTCCAGGCCGATATCGGCGCCCAGCCGGTAAATTTTCCAGTCGGTTCCGCCGCAGGGGTGTGGTTTGCGCAGGCGGACAATATCCTCCAGCTTCAATTCGGGAAGCATAGAGCGGATTATATCACGCTGCGCTGAACGAGCTTTTGGCTGATGCCAGGATGGTATAATACGCTTTGAGGAGTTCGGTATGCTATTTGATTTGGATCCATCTACTTTGGTTGCTTCCATTATCGTTTTACTGTTCGCTTTTCCGCTGCACGAGTTTGCTCACGCCTGGACGGCGAATTACTTTGGTGATAACACGCCGCGCCTGAATGGCCGCCTGACGCTCAATCCGGTTGCCCACCTGGATATCATGGGTTCGATGTTGTTATTGGTAGCCGGTTTTGGTTGGGCCAAACCAGTCCCGGTGAACCCGTATGCGCTTGAAAGACGCTCACCGGCTGCGATGATGTGGGTATCATTGGCTGGCCCGGCTACAAATTTTCTGCTGGCTATCCTGGCTGCGATTCCATTTCGCCTGGGGATCGTGAGTGTGGCTGCAGGCTTCGCCCCCAGCACTGGGCTGCTGCCCAACTTTGACAAAGTGATGGTACAGTTTATCTACATCAATTTGCTCTTGGCCCTATTTAACATGATTCCATTAGCCCCGCTGGATGGGGAGAAAATCGCATCCTATTTTCTCCCGCCGAACCTCAGCCGGTATTGGGATGCCATTCGCCCATACGGACCGATGATTCTGTTGCTGTTGGTCCTGAGCGGGTCGCTGATGGGGTTTGATGTAATCGGACGGGTCATAGGCCCGCCGCTTTTCTTTCTCTTTGGCTTGCTGGTCGGCTGAGGGACGCAGTGCGAATACCATACCGGGTCCGCCAGTTCTGGCTTGCCCTTACCGCCGCGCCAGATGCTGAAGATATGGACCTGGCGCGGCAATTGCTCTCTCCGGCTGAGATGGATTTGTTGCTTAAATTGCAGCCGAATGAACAGGCTCACAGCCTGAAAGTGTTTCGTTGTTTGTACAATCAGCAACCGATTGACCGGGACCTCCTGGTGGCTGCCTTGCTCCATGATGTAGGAAAATCTGCATACCCCATGCGTCCCTGGGAGAGAGCCTGGATTGTGATTGCTAAAGCGCTGATACCCGCCAAAGCGGCCGAGTGGGGACAGGCCGAGCTGCGCGGCTGGAAACGACCCTTTGTGATCGCTCGGCAGCACCCCGCCTGGGGCGCAGAAATGGCCGCCCGTGCTGGCGCATCGCCCACGGTGGTCAACCTCATCCGCCGGCACCAGGAAACAATACACCCGCCTGCTCGGGAAGGTGACTCTGGGCTGATTAGAAAAGAAGACCTGCTTCTCCATCGCTTACAATTATTAGATGATGAAAGTTGAGGTACCCTGATGGCTGTGCAAATCACAATTATTGGTTTAGGCCAGATTGGCGCATCAATAGGGCTGGCGTTAAAAGACCGGAAAGACCAGCTTTTGCGGGTTGGACACGATAAGGAAATTGAAATCTCCCGCAAGGCAGAAAAAATCGGCGCCATCGATCGCGTCGATATTAACCTGCCCCACAGCGTGCAGGGCGCTGATCTGGTTATCCTGTCGCTGCCTGTGGATCAGATTCGCGAGACTTTGCAGATCATCGCCCCAGATCTAAGGGAGAATTGCGTGGTGATCGATACCGGCCCTGCCAAGGAATCTGTGGCTGCCTGGACAGCCGAAATTCTGCCTGAATACTGCCACTATGTTGGCCTGACTCCAATCATTAACCCTGCCTATTTGTATAATCACGACATGGGGATCCAAGCTGCTCGCCCTGATCTGTTCCAGGGTGGGTTGATGGCGATTGTGGCCCCAGCTCGGGCCGATTCGTCTGCTCTTAAGCTTGGGGCTGACCTGACACGCCTTTTGGGGGCCATGCCGCTCTTTGCCGATCCCCTGGAGGTGGATGGTGTGATGGCTGCCACCCATCTGCTGCCCCAATTGATGGCTGCTGCGCTGCTGAACGCAACCATCGATCAGCCGGGCTGGCGCGAAGGGCGCAAGTTTGCCGGGCGCGCGTATGCCGACGCAACGGCTTCTGTTATTTCGCCGGGTGACGCCCACAGCCTGGCAGTGACAGCTCTTCTCAACCGCGATAACACCCTGCGCGTTCTGGATACCGCCATTGCTTCCCTTACCACCATTCGTAACGATATCGACAACCAAGACGAAGCTGCACTGGACGAGCGCCTGAATCGGGCGCGCAGCGGGCGCGATGCCTGGTGGAAAGGCCGCCAGTCTGGCGAATGGATCTCAGAAAGCAGCGCGCCGGGTGTGGAGATGCCAGATATGCCCAGTATGTTTGGGCGGTTGTTTGGGATTGGAAAAAAGCCAAAATCCAAGAAGTAATAAAACCATAACTGTGAGGACCCTATATGTCGACAAAACTGGAGTGGATTGAGAAAGAGCTGCAGGGATTAAAAGATGCTGGTCTGTATAACCGCATCCGCACCCTCAGCTCGCCCCAGGGCGCCTGGCTGGTGGTGGATGGTCAGCGCGTGCTGAATTTTTGCTCGAACAATTACCTGGGCCTGGCCAATCACCCGCGCATCTTGCAGGCCGCCCGCCAGGCTATGGAGAAATATGGCCTGGGCCCGGCCGCGGTGCGCTCAATTGCTGGGACGATGGACCTGCACCTGGAGTTGGAGCGCCGCATGGCCGCCTTCAAGGGCGTTGAATCGGCCATCACCTTCCAATCCGGCTTCAACGCCAACATTGCCGCCATTCCGGCGCTGGTAGGCAAGGAAGACGCTATCATCTCGGACGAGCTTAATCACGCCAGCATCATCGATGGCTGCCGGCTTTCGGGCGGTAAGATCATCCGCTATGCCCATTGCGATGCTGCCGATCTGGAGCGGGTGCTCAAAGAAAACCGCGCCGCATATCCCAAGGTGATCGTCATCACCGATGGGGTCTTCAGCATGGATGGCGATATTGCTCCGTTGGATCAAATCTACAACGTGGTGCAAAACTACGAATCCATCCTGATGGTGGATGACGCCCACGGCGAAGGCGTGCTTGGCCGCGGCGGGCGCGGTATCGTGGATCATTTCGACCTGCACGGCAAGGTGGATGTCGAGATTGGGACAATGTCCAAGGCGTTTGGCGTGGTGGGCGGTGTGGTCGCTGGGAACCCGGTGGTGGTGGAGTGGCTGCGCCAGCGTGGCCGGCCCTTCCTTTTTTCCTCAGCCATGACCGTCCCCGACGTGGCCGCTTGCCTGGCCGCGCTGGACTTGCTGGAAGAATCCACTGAGCTGGTGGACCGGCTGTGGGAAAACGCCCGCTACTTCAAAGCTGAAATGAAGCGCATGGGCTTTGACACCGGCAATAGCAGCACCCCGATCACACCGGTAATGCTGGGCGAAGCGCCGCTGGCACAGCAGTTCAGCCGCGAGCTGTTTGAGAACGGTGTCTTTGGGATGGCGATTGGCTTCCCCACTGTGCCCCGCGGCAAGGCCCGTATCCGGGTGATGATCTCAGCCTCCCACTCCAAGGAAGACCTGGATCAAGGCCTGGAGGCCTTTGGCAAGGTTGGGCGCAAGCTGGGTGTGATTGCAGGTTAACTTAAAACTTGAAGAACGCCAACGATCTAACCTTTGGCGTTCTGTTGGAAAATTACATTTCAACAAAGGGATCAATTGCTGGGTTAGTGCCCGCCCACAGGCAGCTTGCCCGCCCGTCCAGGTTGCAGTCCAACCCGTTGGAGCAGCGATGCGCTAAGACCCGGGGCTGGTCCGGCAGCATATCCGCCGGGTAAACGATTTCCGCTTCCAGGGCAACATCCTGGCCAACGTGGTGACAGTAACAGATGCGAATAGGTTGCCATGTTTCACTGGTCATTGAAACCTCCGTAAGTCTGCCTGTAATGACCTGATTATACCCCGCATTCCTTGTGCCTGGCAGGTGTCAGTTGTCATCCAAAAAGTTGACAAACTTCGTCTTTTATTTGAGCAGCAGGGTTTGACTTGACACCTGTCCCCCATCACGTATAATGATTGGGTATTCTTGCTGAACCATTTGAAGCATCACGACGGTAACTATTAAGGCCTGTTGTCAAATAGAGAGGAGGTGGTTCCCGCGCCTGAATAGTGTGTTTGTCACTTTGATTAAGCAAGTCAAATCACACCAATTGTCCCTACTTAAGGAGGAGGACGATGAAACGAAATAAGTTGTACAACCTGGCAGCCCTTGTGTTGCTGCTTAGCCTGGTCCTGGGCGCCTGTGCCCCGGCTGCAACCCCGACCGAAGCGCCGCCCCCAGCCGCAACCGAAGAGCCGGCGCCCGCTGTCACTGAGCCCCCTGCTCCAGAAGCCACAGAACCACCGGCCCCGGCTGCCACAGAACCGCCAGCCGCTACAGAGCCTCCGGCGGCGCCGGCTGAAACGAAGACCTTCATCTTCGGGCGCGGCGGCGACACCGTGGGTATGGACCTGGCGATCGTCACCGACGGCGAGTCGACCCGCACGGCCGGTCAGATCCTGGAAACCCTCTACGCTTTCAAAGATGGCACAACCGAGCCTGCTCCTGCTCTGGCTGAAGAATGCACGCCCAATGCCGATGCCACTGAGTGGACCTGCAAGCTGCGCCAGGGCGTCAAGTTCCATGATGGCACCGATTTCAACGCCGATGCGGTGGTCTTCAACTTCGAGCGCTGGCGCTTCACTACTAACCCCTACCACTTTGCCAGCCAGGTCTTCGAGTATTACGAGGCCATGTGGGGCGGTTTCGATGATGCCAGCATGATCACCGCTGTTGAGAAGATCGATGACTTCACCGTCAAGTTCACGCTCAGCGATGCGATGGCGCCTTTCCTGGCGAATCTGTCGATGGACTTCTTTGCCATTTCCAGCCCGGCTGCAATCGAAAAGTATGGCGAAGATTATGGCACTCCCGCTGTTGGCGCTGTGGGCACCGGCCCGTTTGTCTTTAAGGAGTGGGTTGAAGGTGATCATATCACCGTCACTGCCAACGAAAACTACTGGGGTGGTCGCCCCACCTTGGATGAGATTATCTGGCGCGTCATCCCCGATGACTCAGCCCGCTTCCTGGCCCTCAAAGCCGGCGAAATCCATGGGATGGAACAGGCGACGGTGGAAGACCTGGATGTTGCTGCCGCAGATCCAGAACTCCAAATCCTGACCCGGCCGCCCTTGAACACCGCTTATCTGGCCTTCAACTATAAGATAAAGGAGTTCCAGGATATCAAGGTGCGCGAGGCGGTTGCTCACGCGATCAACAAAGAAGGTCTGGTGGCAAACTTTTATGGCGATTACGGCCAGGTTGCCAAGACCTTGATCCCCTCATCGATGTGGGGTTACAACGATGCCATCCAGGACTGGGAATACGATCCTGAAAAGTCAAAGGCCCTTTTGGCTGAGGCTGGGTTCCCGGATGGTCTGAGCGAAGTGACCATTGCCGAAGATATTGTCGATGCAGATAACAACGTTGTCTTCAAGGCTGGCGACAAGCTGCCGCTGCGCCTGTACTACATGCCTGTGACCCGCTTCTACATGCCCGCTCCCAAAGAAATCGGCGAAGCCGTTGCTGCCGACCTTGCTAACGCCGGCATCAATGTCGAGCTGTACCTGGAAGGCGACTGGGCCACTTACCTGGGCGCCCGCCGCGAGGGCCGCCTGGCTGGCCTGTACTTCCTGGGCTGGGGCGGCGACAACGGCGACCCGGACAACTTCACCGGTTACTTCTTCGGCGGCGCTGCTGAGCCGATTCGCCGAGAAGGCTGGTATCAAAATCCGCCTCTGGCTGAATTGCTGTTGAAGGCCTTGATCACCCCCGATCAGGCCACCCGTGAGCCCATGTACAAAGAGGCCGAGCAAATGCTGCACGATGATATAGCCCGCATCTGGCTGGCGCACAACGCCACCCCAATCATCTTGCTGGCTTCTGTTCAGGGTTATCAGCCGCAAGCTGTGGACGCCGACAACTACGACAACATCACGATTACCCCGTAGCTGAAAGCCCCCCTGAAAGGCTGGACATTGAATTAAGTCTGTTTGCACAGGGGGATGGGCTTGGTTCCATCCCCCTGTGCCCTTTGAAAGGAGGGAGCATTGACTCGCTACATTTTACGCCGCATCATAACAGTCATCCCTACTCTGATTGGCGTAACCTTTGTTGTGTTCATGTTCCAGCGCCTGATCCCCGGCGACCCAGCGGTGGCAATGCTGGGCGAGCACGCCACTCAGGAAAACGTGGAGCGCATCCGCGAGCAGTTTGGTCTCAATCGCCCGGTTTTCCTGGATCGCGAAGCCCTGGCCATTGGCGACCTGGCTGGCTTTTTTGACACCCAGTACTTCCGCTACATGGCCCGGTTAATCCGCATGGATTTGGGCAACTCAATCCACCGCCGCATTCCAGTAGCCGAAACGCTCAAGATCCGCTTTCCGGCCACTATGGAGCTGGCTATATTTTCCATGCTGATCGCGATTATTATCGGAATCCCGGCGGGGATTGCCTCGGCCGCCCGGCGCAATTCTGCCCTGGACGCCACCACCATGGTCGGCTCACTGATCGGCGTCTCGATGCCGATCTTTTGGCTGGGCATCATGGAGATCATGATCTTTGCTGTTTATCTCCAATGGCTTCCCGCTGGTGGGAGGTTGGATCCCGGTACCCAGCTTGAGTTGAGGTCAAATTTCGTCATCATCGATAGCATTCTCACCGGCAATATTCCCGCCTTAATCGATGCATTGGAACATTTGATCCTGCCGGGTATCGCCCTGGCCACCATCCCCATGGCGATCATTGCCCGCATGACCCGCTCGAGCATGCTGGATGTGCTCCAGGAGGACTATGTGCGCACGGCGCATGCCAAGGGTGTGTCGGAACGGCTGGTGCTTTTTCGCCATGCCCTCAAGAACGCCTTCCTGCCTGTCATCACCGTCATTGGCCTGCAGTTGGGCGCCTTACTCTCCGGCGCCGTGCTGACCGAGACCATCTTCTCCTGGCCGGGCATCGGCAAGTGGATTTACGATGCCATCCTGGGCCGAGATTATCCCATTGTCCAGGGCGGTACGCTGCTCATCGCGATCATTTACGTGGTTGCCAATTTGCTGGTCGATATTTCTTATTCCTTCCTGGACCCACGGATCCATTACGATTGAGGTGGACCCCATGGCGCAAATCACCGTACAGGATTTAGAGGTTGTCGATTTTGCCGTCCGGGAGCACCGCTCCCTGTGGAAGGACGCCTGGCGCCGCCTGGTCTCCAGCCGCACCGCCCGGCTGGGTCTGTTTATTGTGGCAGTTTTTGTGCTTTCCTCGACCCTCGCCCACTATTTTTGGGATTACAACCCCAAGACGGACCTGAACTACAGCCAAAAACTCCAGCCACCCAATCTGATCCCCACCGAGGAGCAACCCGAAATTCACCCCTTTGGCACCGACAGGCTTGGGCGGGATGTTTTCACCCGCGTGGTGCATGGCGGCTGGAACTCGATGCGGGTTGGGCTGGTGGCTGTGACCATTTCCCTGGTCATTGGTGTGATCCTGGGTCTGCTGGCCGGTTTTTATGAGGGCATGGGTATCACTACCCTGGAGCAAGTCCTGCTGATGGGACTGATCGGCCTGGCCCTGGGCTTGCTGCCTGCCTGGATTGCCATGCAGCCCTTTCAGGCATTCCTGTTCGCTGCCCTGGGTGTGCTGGCTGCTTTACTGCCCAACTTGCGGATCAACAAGACGGTACGGATCGCGCTGTTTGGCGTCCTCGGCATGTTGATTGGCGGCTTATCTGGGCTGCTGGTTGCTCCGTTGGTGGGGGCAATCTGCGGCGCATTGGGTCTGTTCATTGGCGCATTTCTGGGCACCAACCTGGGCGGCAAAACGCTCTCGGATATCATCATGAGGGCCATGGATATTGTCCTGTCCTTCCCCGGCTACCTGCTGGCCATTGCCATCGTCGCTTTCTTGGGCCCCGGCCTGGAAAAAGGCATGATCGCCATCGGCATCGTTGGCATCCCGGTCTATGCCCGCCTGACCCGCTCGGCGGTGCTTTCTGTGGCCCAGAAGGAGTATATCCTGGCTTCTCAGGCTGTTGGCGAGGGCCACGGCAGGATCATGTCCCGCCACGTTTTCCCCAACATCCTCTCCCCGATCATTGTCCAGGGCACGATGGGCCTGGCCTCTGCCATCCTGTATGGCGCGGCGCTGGGCTTCCTGGGACTGGGCGCCATCCCTCCCGAGCCTGAATGGGGTGCCATGCTGGGCGATAGCTATAAATACCTGACCAGCGGTGCCTGGTGGGCTGTGCTTTTCCCTGGTTTAGCGATTATGCTCTGTGTGTTGGGCTTCAACCTGCTTGGCGATGGCCTGCGGGATGCGCTCGACCCCAAGCTGCGAATTTAATGGGCGCTATTTTTTAGCGCAAACCACTCTCTGTGAGATATTTATGGAAACACTGCTCCAGATCAAGAATCTAAAAACGAGATTTCACACCGAGGATGGAACGGTCCATGCGGTCAATGGCATCTCCTATGACCTCAAGGCTGGCGAGGTGCTGGGTGTGGTGGGCGAAAGCGGCTGCGGAAAAAGCGTCCACGCCCTGTCGATCATGCGCCTGATCCCCTGCCCTCCAGGAGAGATTGAAAGCGGCGAGGTCTGGTTTGCCGGCCGCGATTTGCTCAAGCTGACCGAGGCTGGCATGCGCCAGGTGCGCGGCCGGGATATTGCCATGGTCTTCCAGGACCCGATGACCTCGCTTAACCCGGTGTACACCATCGGATTCCAGATCGTTGAGGCGCTGACCCTGCACATGCAAATGGACAATGCCCAGGCCCGCGAGCGCGCCGCCGAGTTGCTCACCATGGTGGGCATCCCAGGCGCCAAGCAGCGCCTGGATAACTACCCGCACCAGTTCTCCGGCGGCATGCGCCAGCGCGCCATGATCGCCATGGCCCTTTCCTGCGAGCCCAAGCTGCTGATCGCCGATGAGCCCACAACAGCCCTGGATGTGACCATCCAGGCCCAGATTGTGGATCTGGTGAAGCGCCTGCAGGAGGAGCTGGGTATGGCGGTGATGTGGATCACTCACGACCTGGGAGTGGTTGCGGAGCTTTCGCAGACCATCAATGTGATGTATGCCGGTTACATTGTTGAGCGCGGTGATGTGCAGGATATCTACAAGCGCACCCGCCATCCGTACACCATGGGCCTGCTGGGCTCTCTGCCCCGCCTGGATGAGGCCCCTGGCACCAAGCTGGTCTCGATTCCAGGGCTGCCCCCTGACCTGATCGCTTTGCCCAAGGGTTGCCCATTTGCGGCTCGCTGCATCTACCGCGTCGACCGGTGCAAAGAAGAAAATCCTCCGCTGATGCAAGCCGACGGCCTGGATCACCAGGTGGCTTGCTGGCGCTGGGAGGAAATCGCCGGGAGGACTTCCTCATGACTGCCGCCGACACACCTCTCGTTCAGGTTCGCCACCTGAAAAAGTACTTTCCCATTCACTCGGGCCTGATCATCCAGCGGCATGTTGGGGATGTTAAGGCCGTGGATGATGTCAGCTTTGATATCTACCAGGGCGAGACCCTGGGCCTGGTTGGCGAGACGGGCTGCGGCAAAACCACCGTTGGGCGCACCATGCTGCGCCTTTACGAGCCAACCAGCGGGCAAATCATTTTTGAGGGCCGGGATATTACCGCTCTGCGGGAGGGCGACCTGCGCCGCACCCGGGCACGCATGCAAATGATCTTCCAGGATCCCTATGCTTCGCTCAACCCGCGCATGACGGTTGGTTCGATCATCTCCGCCCCCCTGGATGTGCATGGCGTGGAAAAAGGCAAAAAGAAGCGCGAGCGTGTCCAGGAGCTGCTGCGCATGGTTGGGTTGAACCCCGATTTTGTCAACCGCTACCCGCACGAATTTTCCGGCGGCCAGCGTCAGCGCATTGGCATTGCCCGCGCTCTGGCGGTGAACCCGGCCTTGATCGTGTGCGATGAACCAATCTCCTCGCTGGATGTTTCCATCCAGGCGCAGGTGGTCAACCTGCTGGAAGAATTACAGGCCCAGCTCGGCCTGACCTACCTGTTCATTGCCCATGATCTGTCGATGGTGCGGCATATCAGCAACCGCATGGCCGTCATGTATTTGGGCAAGATTGTGGAGCTGGCCGATCGGGACGAGATCTATACCCATTCCCTGCACCCCTACACGCAGGCGCTGATGTCGGCGGTGCCTGTCCCTGACCCGGATATCGCCAAAGGCCGGCGGCGGGTGATCCTGGAAGGCGACATTCCCAGCCCGGCGAACCCGCCGGTGGGCTGCAACTTTAACACCCGCTGTCCCATTGCCCAGGATATTTGTTTCAAGGATGAGCCTGAATACCGCGAAATCAAGCCAAAGCACTGGGTTGCCTGCCATTATGCCGATCAATTCTTAAAACCTGTCTCCTAGATAATGCAGCCAAACTCCGTGAAAATGGCGGCGCTGGCGTTGATCGCCTGCAGCCTGCTCGCCGCCTGTACAACCCTTTGGGGCGGTGTGCCCCGGCAGACCCCGGACTTGCCCGGCGACCCACAAGCGCAGGGAACTCAAACTGCTTTGGTGGAGCCGGCCATTACGCCCACGCCAGCTTTCACACCCACGCCCACCGAAGTCTTTGTCCCCACGTCCCTCAGCGCTCCAGATTGCAGCTACGGGGGGCAGTTTCAAGCCATCCAGGCGCTGGATCGTTCCACCGTCCAGTTCACGCTTTGCGCACCCGATGTTGCCTTTCTGAGTAAAATCGCCTTTCCGTCCTTTGCGATTTACCCGCAAGAATGGTTGGCATCGCTGGATGGCCTGGACCCAACCCAACCGCCTCTGTCGAACCCTCCTGGCAGCGGCCCTTACCAACTGGCAGATTGGCGCCGCGGCGAGGCCGTTACTTTTCAGGCTTTTCCCAATTACTGGCAGGCGGGCAAACCCGCCATCCCGGCCTTGACCTTCCGCTGGAACCTGGACTCTGGGGAGCGATTGGTGGAGTTGCAGGCAGGCACCGTGCAGGGCATCGATAACGTTGCTGGAGCGGATTATCCGGTAGTGAAGACCGATCCTGGCCTGGCCCTGGTGCGGCGAGACCCGCTCAGTGTTCTCTATCTTGGAATGAACAACACCCATCCCCCGTTTGACGATCCCAGGGTGCGCCAGGCGATTGCCATGGGGATCGATCGTTCGTTGCTGGTGAGCGAGCACCTGCCGGAAGGATTCCAGCCAGCCGACTATTTCACCCCTTGCGCCATTCCGTATGCCTGCGAAGGCGAGGCCTGGTACGCGTTTGATCCAGCGCAGGCCCGCCAATTGCTGGCAGAGGCGGGCTATCCCAACGGCTTTACCAGCGAGGTGGCCTACCGGGAAGTTGTGCGCGGTTACTTGCCCCAGCCGGGTAAGGTGGCCCGGGCGCTGCGCACCCAGTTGCTTGAAAATTTGGGCGTCAACCTCAGGCTGAGAGCCATGGAAGAGAACGAATTTGCGGCTCAGGTGGATGCTGGCGCCTTGCCTGGGGTCTATTTGCTGGGCTGGGGCGCTGATTACCCGGACGCCGATAATTTTCTCGATCCCCACTTTGGCCTCAAGGCGACGCGGCAATTTGGCGACCCGTATGACGATCTGGTGGCATTGGTCCAGCAGGCCCGGTCGCTGGTGGACCCGGGGGCGCGCCGCCTTGCCTATGCTGCAGTCAACTCGGCCATCCGCCTGCACGCACCGATGGTTCCATTGGCCCACGGCGGCTGGTTTCAGGCCGAGAGCCTGGCAACGGCTTACACCGCTGGAGTCCAGGGAGGCCATTCCAGCCCCTTGAGCCTGGAGGATTTTTCAGCCCTTTCTCTGAATGGCGGGTCTTCTTTTACCTGGATGCAGGAGGAAGAGCCCCGCTCGCTGTATTGCGCCACGGCTCAGGAGATTGCCTCCTTGCGAGCCTGCAGCCAGATTGCAGAAACCCTGTATCGGTATTCGACTGGCAGCGCCGCTGTCGAGCCTGCCCTGGCGACATCCTGCCAGCCTGACGGCGAACTGCGCGTTTGGACCTGCACCCTGCGCCAGGATGTGCAGTTCCACGATAACACCCTCCTGGATGCCAACGATGTAGTGGCCTCCTTTGCGATCCAATGGGACGCCTCTCGCCCGCTTCATCCCGGCGATTCGGCTCCCTTTGTTTACTTCCATGATTTTTGGGGCGCTTACCTGAACCAGCCAGCGCCTTAAGAGAAGCGTTTGAGCACTTGGGGTCAATCGACCGCCCGCCCTTTGACATTCTTTGCCTGCCAGAATACAATGTAAACGAAAAACCTGATACAATGAATGACGTGGAGGAGACATGAGCGCCTGGCCTGGTAAATTTGTCATCGGCCTGACCGGGAACATTGGCACAGGGAAAAGCGTTGTCCGCAAGATGCTTGAGCACCTGGGCGCTTATGGTATTGATGCGGATGCCCTGGCAAACCGCGCCATTGCCAAGGGATCCCCCGGCTACCAGCCGGTTGTGGATCTTTTTGGCAAATGGATCCTGGCGCCGGATAAACAGATCGACCGGGCAAAGCTTGGCAGGCTTGTCTTTACCAACCCAGATGCCCTGGAAAGCCTGGAAAAGGTGATCCATCCCTTTGTTGGGCAAGCCCTGGATATTTTGATCCGCCGGTCTCCCCAAAGCGTGGTGGTTGTTGAGGCAATAAAGCTGCTCGAAGCCGGGCTGGGTGCGAAATGCGATTCCATATGGGTGACGTACACGCCTCAGGATCAGCAAATTGCTCGCCTAGTACAAAAACGCGGCATGACCGAAGCAAGCGCCCTGCAAAGGATCCAGGCCCAAGGACCTCAGGAGAATAAAATCACCGCCGCAAACATCGTGATTCGCAACGATGGGACGTTTGAGAACACCTGGATGCAGGTGGTATCGGCCTGGAACAGGCTGTTCCCTGCGGCTGAAGTGGAGCCGATTGAAGCCGCTGAACCGGTGGCGGGCGAGATCTTTATCTATCGCGCCCGCCCACGCGAGGCGGAGGCAATCGCTGTCTTGATCACCCAGTTGAGCAATGGGGCGCGCAAGGTAACGCGCAATGATATCATGGCCGCTTTTGGAGAAAAGGCTTTTCTGTTATTGCGCATCAACGGGCGACCATTGGGGCTGGTTGGTTGGAAGGTTGAAAACCTGGTGGCTCGCACCGATGAGGTTTACATCGATAAAAGCCTGATATTTATTGACGCGCTGGGCGCATTAATGGGCGAAGTTGAGCGTGTTTCGCGTGAGCTGCAATGCGAGGCTTCGTTACTGTTCTTGCCCGCTGAATATGCCAGCCAAGAGCCTGCGTTTCAGGCGCTTGGATACCAGAGACGGACCATCCAGAGCCTGGGCGTTCGCGCCTGGGAGGAGGCCGCCCAGGAATCCATGCCGCCGGGGACAGTCATGTTTTTCAAACAATTGCGCCAGGACAGGGTATTGCGACCTGTCTAGAAGAAAGTGGACGAGTTTTAACCCGTGTTGGAGTTCATTAATAACCTGGTTGCCAATCTAATATTTATTTTTGAGCGCATGAATTGGCTGAGTGTGGTGGATATCCTGCTGGTGACCACCGTGTTCTTTGGCATATTGCAATTCTTGCGCGGCACCCAGGCGTTCATGTTGCTCAGAGGCGTCCTGCTGCTCATCGCCCTGGTGGGCGTGCTGACCATGTTGGATGTGTTGCCGGCTTTCTCGTGGCTGGTGCGCACCACGCTGCCTGCCCTGCTCTTCTCCATCCCTGTGATTTTTGCCCCCGAAATTCGCCATGCCCTGGAGCGCCTGGGGCGCGCCGGGGTGAGCCAGCCGGATGAGCGCACCGCTGCTCAGATGCAGGACACGATTGGCAGCATTGTCTCGGCGGCGGTTCGCCTGTCCGACCGGCAACACGGCGCTCTGATTGTGCTGCAGCGCCGAGACAATCTGGATGAGTATGTCCAGACCGGGGTAAGGCTCGATTCGCGAGTCAATGCCCAGATGCTGCTGCAAATATTTTACCCCAACACTCCATTGCACGATGGCGCAGTGGTGATCTCTGGACGGCGGCTGTTAGCTGCTGCCTGCGTAATGCCTCTTTCCGCCAGCGGCGTCCTGGCCCACTCAGCGGATCGCCAGATGGGCCTTCGTCACCGAGCCGCCCTGGGCATCTCGGAAGTCAGCGATGCTGTGGCAGTGGTTGTGTCGGAGGAGACCGGGGCGATCTCGGTGGTCCACAGCGGTAGAATGATCCGCAGGTTGGACGCTGACCGGCTGGAGAATATCTTGCGGGCTTTCTTCAAACCCCCCACCCGGACGGGCGTCTTGCATTCCATCAGTTATTATCTGACCGGCCGCCGGGGCGGGAGCAAAGAGGAGTTTTAGTGCGCGCCTTGCTGCATTGGGTGACCGATCACTTTGGCGCCTTGCTCCTGGCGTTTATCCTGGCCTTGGTGGTCTGGATTTCGGCGGTGATCACCGCCGATCCCAACGAGGAGCGCGTTTCCCGCTCGGTGGAGATTGATATTGTTGGCCTGGATCCCGGATTGCTCCTGGTCGAGGAAATCCCTGACCAGGCGCGCCTCACCCTCGAAGCGCCTCGCTCGATCTGGGACAAATTGAACAGCGATCAAACCCTGATAAAAGCCTGGATCGATCTTTCGGGTTTGCCAGCGGGCGAACACGAAGTGGAGGTCAAGAGCAGCGTAAACGCCAGCCCGGTTCGCTATGTAAAGACTGAACCGGAAACTATCCGCCTCACCCTTGAACCACTTTTGCAGCGCACCTTGCCCATCCAGCCGGTCATCACGGGTGGTTTGCCCGTGGGCTATCAAAGAGGAGAACCTGTGATTGAGCCTGGGCAGGTTACGGTCTCTGGCCCGCAATCCCAGGTGAACCGGGTTTCTCAGGCGCGGGTCTTGCTGAATATCGCCGGAGCCAGCGAGTCGATCGATCAGAGTTACACCGTCCAGCTCTTGGATGAGAATGGAGCGCCGGTGCCGAACATCCAGGTGAGCCCGGCTGAGGTGGCTGTGAAACTGCCGATCCGCCTGCTGGGCGGGTTCAAGAACGCTGCGGTTAAGGTAGTGACCAAAGGCCAGGTTGCCGATGGCTACCGGCTGACCAGCATTTCTGTGTCGCCTCCCACCGTCACGCTATTCTCAGATAACCCTGACCTGATCGATCAAATTCCCGGTTACGTCGAAACCTTGCCGGTGGACCTGAGCAACTTAAGCGACGATGTTGAAATTTCCACCGGGCTGAATCTGCCAGAAAATGTCACCCTGGTGCGCGAGCCGAGCGTGCTGGTGCAGGTGGGCGTTGCTGCGCTTGAAGGCAGCCTGACGCTGACCGTCCCGGTTGAGGCAATTGGCCTGGCCCCAGAGCTGGTGGCGAACATATCGCCCGCCAGTGTTGATGTGATTATTTCTGGGCCATTGAATTACCTGGATCAGTTATCGCCGGCCAATTTCAGGGTGGTGGTTGACCTGACCGATCTGCCGCCGGGAGTTTATCAACGGCAGGTGGTGGTCGACTTGCAGCCCGAGGATGTGCGGGTGCAAACCACCTTGCCCGAAAGCGTCGAAGTGATCATCGAGCTCGCGCCGACGGTGACCCCCGGGAGCAATCCCGCGGCGACGGAACTGCCCGACTTTACGCCGATGCTGACGCCGACGCCTACAGCCCGTCCCTAGAAAAGATAAGCAAAATGTCAAAACCTGTCGTTGCCCTAGTTGGAAGACCGAATGTGGGGAAAAGCACCCTGTTTAATCGCCTGGCGGGCGAGCGCCTGGCTGTGGTGGATGAAGTGCCGGGCACAACCCGCGATCGTATCCTGGCGGAATCCGAGTGGAATGGTGTCGTTTTCACCATTGTTGACACCGGTGGGATCGATCCAACCCAGGCCAGCGCCGGCCAGCAGCCGCTCTCGGTGGGCTCGTCGGATTTCATCGATCAGATCCGCTACCAGGCCGAGCAAGCAATCGAGGAAGCCGATGCAGTCCTCTTTCTGACCGAGGCCGAGAGCGGCGTCACCCCGGCAGATCAAGAAGTAGCTCAAATCCTCCGTCAGCGCCAGCGCCAGATAAAAGGGCGCTGGGCGCCCCCGGTCCTGCTGGTGGTCAACAAGGCAGATAGCGCCGCCCGCCGCGATCTGGCGCTTCAGTTCTATGAGCTGGGGATGGGAGAACCTTACCCAATCTCCGCGCTGCACGGCACTGGCACCGGCGATCTTTTGGATGCCCTGGTGGCTGAGCTGGCCGTGGCAAAGGAAGAAGAGCAGGAAGAAGAAGAAACCGTCAAGATTGCCATTGTGGGTAAACCCAATGCCGGGAAATCCAGCCTGCTCAACTGCCTTTTGGGCGAGCAGCGCGCCATTGTCAGTCCCATTCCGGGCACCACCCGAGATGCAATTGACACCCGGATGACCTTTGATGGCGTGCCAATTACCCTGATTGATACGGCGGGCATTCGCAAGCGGGGAAAGATCATCCCGGGTGTTGAGAAGTACAGCGTTCTGCGCTCGCTGCGCGCCATTGAGCGCGCCGATGTGGTCCTCTTGGTGATCGATGCGCTGAGCGGGATCACAGCCCAGGATACCCACATTGCCGGCTTTATTCTGGATGCCTGGAAGAGCGCGGTCGTGTTGGTCAACAAGTGGGATGCCATCGAAAAAAATGCGTTCACCATGGACGAGTACACCCGCAAGATCCGCCAGGAGTTGAACTTTATGGATTTTGTGCCGGTGGCCTTCATCTCCGCGAAAACGGGCAAGCGCGTTGAGCGTGTGTTGCCGCTGGCTCTGCAGGTGCAAGAAGAGCGCCTGGTGCGCCTGAGCACCTCTCAGCTCAACCAGATCCTGCAAAATGCTCAGGATCAACACTCCCCGCCCTCACAAGGCGGCCGACAATTCAAAATCTATTACGGCACTCAGGTGCGCAGCGACCCGCCAACATTCTTGCTTTATGTGAACGATCCGAAGCTGGCCCATTTTAGCTATCTTCGCTACCTGGAAAATCGCCTGCGCGAGACGTATCCCTTCCTTGGCACACCGATTCGCCTTGTGCTGCGCCCACGCCGGTAAAGGCTGTGCGCAGCCTCCTGGATGGGGCATTGGGGATCATGAAAGCACTCTAATCATTTGGGTCTTGTTGGGACTTGCAAGCGGTTTTATAATCCCTTGCAAGTATGGATGATCCAATTTTCGAATCTCAATCCTTTGAAACCAATGCAGAACCTGCCGCACCTGCAAAGCGCGGCTCGGGTTTTTGGCGTTTCCTGCTGGATATCGTGGAGACGGTTGTTCTGTCGGCAATCCTGTTTTTGGGCATAAATGCCATCTCTGCCCGCATACGCGTGGATGGTTTCAGCATGGAGCCGACATTGCACAATGGCGAGTTCGTCATTGTCAATAAGCTGGCGTATCAGTTTGGCGATCCAAAGCATGGCGATGTGATCGTCTTCCGCTATCCGCGTGATCCCGATCAGGAATACATCAAGCGGGTGATTGGCCTGCCGGGTGACCGTGTGCGGATCATCAATGGTCAGGTCTATGTTAACGATGAGCTCATCGAAGAACCCTACATCGCGGCGCCGCCACGCTATCAGAGCGAGTGGAGCGTGCCGAAAGACGCATTGTTTGTTCTGGGCGATAACCGCAACAACTCTTCCGATTCACACAACTGGGGACCGGTGCCAATGGAATATGTGATTGGCAGGGCGTTGTTTGTCTATTGGCCTCCTGAATCGTGGGGGACAATTGGTAATTCATTGGCAGCCAGTGCTGCGCCGTGAAATGATATAATAGCAATTGTGGAATTTGGTCGGGTGAAGATTATGGCATCAGCCATGCGCCCGGTTTCCATCTCAGGAGGTTGGTTTGCCCAAGAAGTCAGCGCCGGATCGAGGCTCTTTTACAGGCCGGGATGAGGACAGCGAAGCCAACGCAAAGCCCTACCTCAGTCTGTGTCCGGAATGCCAGACGGGTGTGCTGCGCTTGGAGTTCCTGACTTATTTTACCTGGCTGAGCGATGAATTGGTTTCTGTGCCTAACTTTCCGGCCTGGGTATGCGACGTTTGCGGGCGCCGTGAGTATGATTCGCGCGCAGTTGCCCGCCTTAACACACTCCTGAGCCACGAAGTGGGCCGTCGGCCTGTTGCACGCCGTCGGCCTGGCACTTCCAGGGCCAGCCGGGCTCATACCTGATCCCGATCAGGCCCATCCCAGGCGAGCCAGCAGAGGGCGCGCCCAGAACAGAGCAATCAACGACTTAGAATCATCCAATGCTTTCGATTCAGCCAGGTGAAGTGCTTGCCTGGCTGCAATTTTTTCCACCCGCAAGAACTCGCTCTCATCGCCGGGCAGCGGCGCAGGGTAAAGACCGGTTGCCAGAAACACATGCATGTATTCTGTGGAGTAGCCAGGCGCCAGGTAGAAACCGCCGATCTTTTCCATGCTTTTTGCCGCCATGCCAATCTCTTCGCGCAGCTCACGCAGCGCGCCTGCCTCCATCTCTTCGCCCACCTCGGCTACGCCGGCGGGCAGCTCGAGCAGCTCCTTGCCCGCCGCATGGCGATACTGGCGGATAAACCAGATCTGTCCTTCGCCGTCTACCGGCAGGATCGTGACCGCGTCATGATGATCGACAATGTCCATTTGTACCAGGCGGCCATCTGGGTAGCGCACCTGGTCCTGTCGCACGTTAAAGACTCTGCCTTGAAATAAAGTCTGGGTGTATTCTGTCTCAAAATTCACAGCAAATCCTCCAGGGAAAGCGGGCAGCCCCGAGCAGGCTATTCGCCCGTTGGCACCCAGATGTTCTTAACCTGCGTTGCCTCGTGAAGAAATTCGTGGCCCTCGCCTTGTTGGCGGTCCATCCAGTCGCGCTCCAGCCCGTAGCTGACCCAGGTGCGCTTCATGTTAGCCGCCGATTCGAACTCAACGTAATAGCTGCCCTCGGCAGAGCCAAAATACCAGACCGCGTCCACATCCTCGTGTTGGACCAGGGTTTTAGTCAGGTGGTCGCGATTGCCTGTGACGATGTTAACCACCCCGCCGGGCACATCTGAGGTGTCCAAAACCTGGTAAAAATCGGTGGCGCTCAGCGGATACTTCTGGCTGGGTATCATCACAACGGTGTTGCCGCGGGCGATCGCCGGCGCCATCAAAGAGATGAAGCCCAGCAGGGGGAATTCATCCGGGCAGGCGATGCCGATCACGCCAATGGGTTCATTTACGGCAACGGTTATGCCCCGCAAAGTTGTTTCCTGCACCGTTCCGCCGTACTTATCGGCCCAGGCGGCGTATGTGAACAATCGCTCAATTGCTGCATCTACCTCAAGCTGGGCGGATTTCTTCGTCTGGCCGGTCATTTGAACTATTCTTTCCGCAAATTCAGCGCGGCGGGCGTCGAGATTCTCGGCAATGAAATACAGGATTTGCGACCGGTTGTAGCCGTGCCGCATCGCCCAGCCGGGCCTGGCCAGGTGGGCTGCATGCGCCGCCTCGACCGCGTCACGGACGTCCTTGCGGTTGCCGTCGCCGACCTGGCCGACGATCTCACCTTTCTTGTTCTTTACGGCCAAGGTGTAATGCCCATCCGGCCGGACCTGCTTGCCGCCGATGTACATCTTGGGCGTGCGGTCGACTCGTGGCCATTCGTCCCCGTTTGCGCGTGCTTTGGTACCGTTCGTCCCTTTGTGCAGGCCGGGCATAACGGGCCGGGCCGGAACATGCTCGCCCCACTTCGGCGCTTCGCCTTCTTTTGGAGCTTCAAAATCGGGACGCGGGCGTGGCATCCAGGCCGGGCGGACGTATTCGAACAAGCCTTCTGCCCCGCCTTCGCGGCCAAAGCCCGATTCGCGGTAGCCGCCGAAGCCGGAAGCGGCGTCGAACAGGTTGGTGCTGTTGACCCACACCGAGCCGGCCTTGATCTTGCTGGCTGCATCCAGCGCCAGGTTGATGTTGTCGGACCACACGCTGGCGGCCAGCCCGTAACGGGTGTTGTTCGCCAGGTCCACGGCCTCGGCCGGGGTGCGGAAGGTCAACGAGACCAGCACCGGGCCGAAGATCTCCTCTTGTACGGTAGCAGCCGCCGGGTCCAGCCCCGTGATCAGGGTCGGTTTGTAGAACAGTCCCTTCTCGGGCAACGCGATGTCCGGCTGGAACACGTCCCCGCCCTCGGTCAGGCCTGTCTTGACCCAACCGTCCACCGTTTCCCACTGGGTCTTGGCCACGATGGCGCCG
>CAZDAU010000048.1:0-26741 GCA_964503625.1 uncultured Anaerolinea sp. | reverse complement strand
CGGAGAACCGCATGCACACTATCAAGGCGATTATGGTCGCCACGCTGGGAGATTAACTTTTACCAGGTGCGTTGCACTGGCCAACTTCGTTCGCACCGAAGTGCAACGCACCTGTCCAGTACAGTGGGTATCCCTTTGGCGAGGCCATCGATTGGGCATTGCGCAAGGCGCTGGAAATCGCCGGCGGCTTGGGTTTCAAGCCCCAATACGGCGGCGGCGGGTAAGGGCGGTGTGATCAAACGCATCACCGAACGGGTCAGCCTGCGCGTCTTCCGTGTAGTGGCGCTCTCTGCGCCAACCGAGCAGGAGAAATCGCAGATGTAACATACCTCATCTGCCAGCGGCCGGGGAAGTGGTGCTGTTCGACCGCAGCTGGTACAACCGGGCCGGCGTCGAGCGGGTGATGGGCTTTGCCACACCGGAACAGGTGGAAAGATTCCTGAAAATGACAGAGATCAGCGGCAATCAATGGCTGATCTGCATCGCTTTCGCCTTCGCCCTGCTTCTCGTGGACGAAGTGATCAAGTTCTTCATGCGCAGAAGACGCCAATAATCACCACTTTTGATGGGTGTCGTGTATAATCTTATATCAGCCACGAACTAATCCCCTCGTTTTATACAGATCGGATATCGAATGGCCCAAGCAAGAGTTGTACCCGCAACAACTAAAGTCCGCTTTAACCGTTTCCTGGGCCTGGTTTATTGGGTCATGGCATCTGGCATGGCTGTCACTGCTTGGATGACTTCGTCGGTGAGCACCCGTGTAGCTTTATGGGTCAGGCTACAACCAGGTCACATTCATGTTCGTCATGAGGCGCAGCCTGATCCCATGCCCTTGGAGGCGCGGGCAAGCCTGGTTGTAGCACTGGTCTAAAACTTTATGGCTGGAATAATGGGCAGCATCAAATTCGATCTCCAATGATTTGAACCCAATTCACGGCCCCAGATGCAAGCACGAAGAACAAAGAGCAAAACAAATGCTGTGATAGGACAATCCTGAGACTGCACGAATCACGGTATCAACCAAATTTCATACAAAAAGGAGAATTAGCAAGATGAAATCACGTCCATTTGGCGTCACTGTTTTGGCCATTTTGGCTGGCATAGCTGCCGTGCTGGCAGGGATTCACGCCCTGCAGGCCCTGGGGATACTGCCCTTCTTCATTGGCCAGTTTTCGATCCATACCTTCAATTTTTGGTCCTTCCTGATGTGGGCCCTGATGGTCTGGGTTTGGGTCTGGCTGGTCAAGATGCTCTGGAACGTTGATAAGCAGGCCTGGCTGTTCCTGGCGGTGATCACGGTCTTCAACCTGATCCTGGATTTCACCGTAATGCTGGGTGCTGGATCCTGGTCGGATGTCAGCCTGAGCTTCATTGTCAACGCTCTGATCCTGATCTACGTGATGCTCCCAGGTGTGAAGCAAGCCTTCGACGTGGATTAAGCGGAAAATATCCTACAAGACTCTATTCGATAAGGAGTATGGCATGAGTGATGTACCTATTCAATTGATCGTGGCAGCTTTTCAAGACGAAAAATCGGCCAAGGAGGCCTTAAAGGCGCTGAAGCAAGCCCAAAGGGACCGCCTCATCGAGATCCAGAACGCTGCCGTGCTGCGCAAGGATGAGAACGGCAAGCTGCACATCCGGGAGACAGCCGACATGGGCAGCGGTAAGGGCGCTGCGCTGGGCGGCGTGGCTGGCGCGGCCATTGGCCTGATCGCCGGGCCGGCTTTGCTGGTGCCGATGGCGGTGGGCGCTGTGGTGGGCGGACTGACCGCCAAGCTGCGCGACAGCGGCTTTTCGGATGAACGCCTGAAGGCCCTGGGCGAAAACCTCAAGCCCGGCTCGTCGGCAATCGTGGCAGTCGTCGAGCATAAGTGGGTGGCTGAGGTGAAGAAGGCCATGGAAGAGGCTGGTGCCGACGCCATGACCGCGGCCCTGGGCGCCGACATCGCCGAACAGCTCGAATCTGGGAACCAGGTAGCCTACACTGCCATCTCGTCTGAAAGCGGCTTCAGCGCAGCCCGGGTGGCTGGCGGTGAGGACTCCGTTGAAGGCAGCAAGATAGTCGTGGATGACAGCGGCGTCTATGGCGGGCGTTTCTTTGCCACAAAGGAAGGCTTTGTGGTTGAAGGCCTTTCTGTGGACGAAGAGGGAACCGAATATATCGCCGCTGCCGGTTTGCTAGAAGATCAACCCGGCGAAGAGGGCGCAGAGGATGATAAAACAGCCGCCCAGGGCTAAGAGTCTGAGCAGCTTTTGGAGTAACTCGATTGGAGCGTTTGCCCAAACGGGTCCGGTCGGATAACATAATCTAACATTTCAGTTGATAGGAAAGGATAGTTCTATGGCAACACTGACGGTACTAAAATTCAACACGCCCGAGGGGGCCAACCAGATGCTGGAAAAGATGCAATCGCTGCAGAAGATGGAGCTGCTCAAGATCCAGGATGCGGCAATTGTGACCTGGCCAGAAGGCAAAGACAAACCTAAGACCAAACAACTGGTGAATATGGCTGGCGTGGGTGCCCTGCAGGGCGCCTTTTGGGGCATGCTTTTCGGGTTGATCTTCTTTGTGCCGTTCTTTGGCCTGGCGGTTGGGGCAGCAATGGGTGCTCTGACCGGCAAAATGGCCGACTATGGCATCAGCGATGAGTTCATCAAACAGACCCGCGAAAAAGTTGTTCCGGGTACCTCGGCATTGTTCCTGATGACCGAAGGGGCCGTGGTGGACAAGGTCGTTTCCGAGCTCAAGGGATATGAGTTCGAGCTGATCGCTTCCAACCTGACCAAGGAACAGGAAGAGCAGCTCATGGCTGCCTTTGCAGAAGAGTAGTCAGAATCCTGTCCTGGGATCTGGCCGCAATCGGAGCCAGTTCCCAGGGCTTTTTCACCTTCCAGGTAGATTTCCAGATTGCATCGGCATGAAGGCAAAAGAATTGTAACACCCGGAGATATCTGATGTCACATTTAATTGTACTGACCTTTGATGACACGGAGCAGGCTGGACAGGCATTGGAATCGCTCAAGAAGGCCCAGAGCGGTGGGTACCTCAAGATTGACGACGCTGCAGTCATCGTCAAGGACGAATCCGACAAAGTGCAAATCAAAAACCAGCTGGACACAGGGGTCAAGTGGGGCGCGGTTGGCGGCGGCGTGATCGGATTAATCATCGCTTCTGTGTTTTTTCCATTGGCCGGATTGGCAATCGGGGCACTTGGCGGCGCACTGGTGGGCAAGACGCTGGATATGGGAGTGGACCAGAAGTTTGTCAAGGACGTCACTGAATCTTTGAAACCCGGCTCGTCGGCGCTCTTTGTGATCGGCAAAGGTAACCCGGAAGTGGTTATGGCTGCCCTGCGACCTTTCCAGGGAACAATTTATCAGACCACCCTGCCCACCGAGGCGGTGGATCAGCTTCACGATGCGCTCAAAAAGAAAGAATGAGCCCGAAATTGGGCAGAGCAGCGTAAGGGAAAAATCTTGCAGCTATGTGCTGTTTCTTTGCTACCTTGTTGTTCTTTGGCCCGCGCCTGGCCTTCCTGGTGTTCTGGCTGCTTGCGCCAGTGCGAGTGTCCGCAGCGTTTGCCACGTTTAACCTACCCTGGCTGGTGGGCCTGATGGGACTGATCTTCGCGCCATGGACAACCCTGATGTACATTCTGATCTTTCCCATGACCGGCTTCGATTGGATCTGGCTGGGGCTGGGATTGGCCTGTGATATCGCCAGCTACGTCAGCGGCTACCACCACCGCCAGAAGGTGCCCGGCTACACTGGCTCGTAAAGAGTTCAAGGATGAAGAGTCGTGCAAAGCCCGATCCTTCGCCAATTAAGATTAGGAGATAAAGGCAGATGATTAAACATGGACCTGTTGATGTTGTTGTCCTGGCAGCCGGAGAGCCGCGCTTCGATGGCAGCGTTCTGGCAGAGCTTGAGAAGCAGGCTGCAAACGGTACGATCCGGGTGTTGGATGCGATGATTCTCTTGAAAGATGAGAAAGGCGGCCGGGCAACTCTTAACATCGAGGACTTGCCGCAGGAGCAGCGCGCCGCGCTGGGCTTCGTCGAAACCGGCACGCGTGGACTCTTCGACACCGAGGATGCCGAAACTTTGTTCGAAGGCATGGTACCCGGCTCGGCTATTCTCGCACTGGCGATCGAGCACGCATGGGCAGTTGCCCTGGTGAATGCTCTTGATAAGGCTGGCGTGGAAATGGCCCTCCATTTCCGCATTCCCGCGCCCATTGTGGATGAGGCTTTTGCCTCGATTGGCTTGGAATAAGGATTATTTGAAGTTAAGGAGGTTGAATTGCCAGGATTAGTAAGAGGAATGGCCAGGACTGCTGCCGTGGTCGGCACAGCCACAGCCACCCGCAATGCCGTCAATCGTCGCCAGGCGGATAAAAACGCCCAGGCGTACACGCACGCAATGAACACCGCATATGCTCAACAGGCTCCCCCACCGCAGCAATATTATGCGCCGCCCCAGGACCAGAACTACTTGCCGCCAGAGATGGAATCTGCTCCCATGGGATACGCCCCTTCTCCGGAAGAAGAGATGATCACTCAGCTTGAGCGCCTGGGCAACCTGAAAACCCTAGGCCTTCTTACCGACGAGGAGTTCGCCGTTGCCAAGCAAAAACTGCTGGCGGGTTGAGCAAGTAAATTAGCCATTTTTGTTGAACCACCGTTGTGCAAGTGACCTTGCACAACGGTGGGATAAAGCAATCCCGCTGTTGGACAGGAGGCATGATTATGACGATTGGACCTTTGCAACTCCTTTTGGTCAAGTTTTCCAGCGACCGAAACATGCGCGCTATCTCGGACGAAATTAAAGCTGCTCGCCGGAGCGGCGTGATCCGCCTGGTCGACTTGATATTTATCTCCAAAGATATGAACGGGGTCGTGCAAGAAAAGCAGTACACCGATCTGGCCGAGGCGGAGAAAGCCGAGTATGGACTTATCTTGCGGGGATTGCTTGGCATGCGGGCCGCCTATAAGACTGAAGGCCAGGTAGACCAGGTTGCTGCCGCGATGTCTCTTTCGCCGGGTGATTTCGGCATGACCAGTCAGCAGCTACAGCAAATCGCGGACCAACTGCCCAATGGTGGCACGGCGATCCTGGCATTGTTTGAGCACGCCTGGGCGGTTAAGCTGAAAGAGGCTCTCCTGAATGCGGGCGGCGAGCTGATCGCTCAAGGGCTTTTGTCGCCGGAGGCGCTGGCGTTGGGCGGTACAACGCTGGAGGAAGCCGTGGCGGCGGCCCAACAAATCGAAACCGATGCTCAGCAGGCTGTGGCCGCTCAGATGGCGGATGCCGACCAGAAGTTGGCGCAGTCGCAAGCCGAAGCGGAAGCCAAAATTGCCGAATCGCAGCGCATCCTGGAGGAGGCCGAAGCCGTGGCGGCAAAGAGGATGGAAGAGGCCAAGATGGTAGCAGCGGCGGCGATTGCGGCCAGCGTACGTACGGCGGCGGATGAGCTTCAACAGGCGGAACAAAGCAAAAAGGAGATCGAGGCACAGTTGGAGCAGAGCCGGCTGGAAATTGAGGCGCTGCGAGAGCAAAACCGCCGCGATGCTGCCGAAGCGGAGGCCCGCCTGGAGCAAAGCAGAAAGCAGATTGAGGCGCTCCAAGAACAGAGCAAACTCGACGCGGCGGCGACTTTAGCGCTGGGGACCAAACTGGCTTCAGGAGAAGTGCAGGCTGGAAGGAAGATTGCCCAAGAGACCATCCAGGAAGGCATCCAAACCGCCGAAGAGATCAAAGCGGCTGCAGCGGTTGAAGCGCTGCGGATCCTGGTTGAAGCTCAGCTGATCAAGCGCGAAGCTGCCCGCCAGGCCATCTCGATGTTGGTGTCTGCTTCGCTGATCCAACAAGCTGCCGCAGAAGAATCGTATGCCCGCTTGATGGCGTCTGGAGATAAGGACGCAAATTCATAGCTACGCAAAAACTCGGTAGCGTTCTGAAGGCTATAAGGATAATGAGAGAAAAAAATGAAATACAACCGCTTGCGTCTTTACCAAATCATTGCCATCCTGGTGGTCCACGCCATTACCTTAATTATCCTGGCCTATTTCCTGGAAGGCCTGGTAGTCACCTCGTTCATAGCCGCAATGGGTGCAGCGATTGCCTACACCATTGCCCAGGCGGCCTTCTGGTACATTTTTATCGAGTTCCTGACCTGGCTGCCGCCGCTCCTGTACCCGGTGTTGACCTTTATCTTGAGCGGGTTTATTGTTTTTTTGGTCGCCAGTGTGGTCCCCGGTATCACCATTGATAACTGGTTCACCGGTTTGCGGATCTCAATCTGGATGACGGTGGTCAACTCGGTCGTGGGCGGTCTGTTAGCCCTGGATGAGGACTCGATATTCGACCGGGTCATCATCCAACGCATGGTCCGCAAGATGGGCGGGGCTACCCGTACCGATGTGCCCGGCTTTGTGTATCTGGAGATCGACGGCCTTGGAGAAGGCCTGCTGCGCCAGGCGCTTGAGAAAGGCTACATGCCAAACCTCAAAAGGTGGATCGAAAGTGGCACGCATCGCATCACTGGCTGGGAGACCGATTTCACTTCCCAGACAGGGGCCATGCAGACTGGGATTCTGTTGGGGAACAACAATGACGTCCCCGCCTATCGCTGGTGGGACCGAGTCAATAAGCGGATCGTCATGTCGGGCGATCCGCGGGATGCCATTGCCCTGGAGGCCAAGCTGTCCACCGGGCGCGGCCTGCTCTCGGACGGCGGCGCATCGCGCGGCAACATGTTTTCAGGGGACGCAGCCGAGAGCCTGCTGACCATGAGCACGGTGCTGAACAAGTCTCGCGGGCGCGGGCCGGGTTTTTACTTCTACTTGTTTAGCCCGTATGTCATCTTCCGGCTAATCACCCGCTTCCTTGTCGAATGTCTGATCGAGTGGAAAGACGCCTGGCTGCAAAAACGGCGCAAGGACCCCTTCCGGGTGAGCGCCCGCAACATGGCCTACGCTTTCCTGCGCGGCTTCATGGGTCCATTGCTGCAAGACCTGGAGACGTATATGGTGATCAGCGACGTGCTGCGCGGTATCCCCGCCGTCTACGCGCTGTACGCTGCCTATGACGACCTGAGCCACTTTGCCGGAATGAACTCCCCTGAATCCTTCAAATGCCTGCACGAGACCGACCGCTACTTCGCCCGGATTGAGAAAGCGCTTGGGGCAGCGCCGCGGCCCTACCACATTATTGTGCTCTCGGACCACGGCCAGACCCTGGGCTACACGATGAAGAAGCAGTTTGGGGTAAACCTGGAAGAGCTGGTGGATGCGCTCGTCAAAGGCGAAGGCGAAGTGTACGCTGCCCAGAAGACCCATGAGACCTGGGATAAGTTAAGCGCCCTGCTGTCCGATTCGCTGCAGGAAAACACCCGCACTTCAGAGTTCCTGAGCAGGGCACTGAAAAGCAAGCGCGAAGGGGATGTTGTCGAAGTGGGCCCAAAGGTCGAGGATGTCAAAGCCAGGGAGAGCAAAGCGGTGACGGTCGCATCCGGTGGGGCCGGGCTGATCTACCTGCCAAACACGGAAGTACGCTTAACCCAGGAGCAGATCCAGGATGCGTATCCAGATTTGCTGTTGGGTCTGCAGCAGCACCCTGGGATCGGCTTTGTGTTGGTGAGATCAAGCGAATTTGGCGATATGGTAATTGGCAAGGGCGGGATCTACTACCTGAAGGACGACAAGGTTGAGGGCGTGAACCCGCTGGCGCCTTATGGTCCCAACGCTGCCCGCCACATCAAGCGCGAATCCAGCTTCTCCAACTGCCCAGACATCCTGGTCAACACCGTCTATGACCCGCAGACCGAGCTGATGTTTTGCCTGGAGAACCAGGTCAGCCATCACGGCAGCCTGGGCGGGCCGCAGAACCACCCCTTTGTGCTGCACCCGATCGAGCTATCGACTGGTGATGAGCCGATCATCACCGCTGAGGGTTTGCACCGCGTGCTGCGCGGCTGGCGCGTGGAGGCGCAAGGAATTACCTGAATCGAAAGAGACTTTAGTCAGCCGCCAACAAATTCAGGATCGACTTCGAGCACGGTGATTTCCCCATTCTTGGGTATCTGCTCCCACACCCTTTCAACGGGGATCTGAAAGAAATGGGTGAGCAGCACCGCCAGGGTGAAGCCGTGTGATACCACGGCCACGTTCCCCCGAGGGTATTTGGCCGCCAGATCGCGCACGGCTGCCAGCGCTCGCTCTCGCACCTGTTGGGTGGTTTCGCCGCCGGGCGCTGCCACCGTCAGTGGATTCAACCGACGCCGGTGGTAGGCATCCGCAAAGCGGGCCTGGATCTCCTCCACCAGAAGACCTTGCCACTCACCCTGGTGGATCTCTCGCAGGCGTGGCTCCAACACCAGGGGCGCCGGGTTCAACCGAGCAATTTCTCGCGCCGTTTCTGACGCCCGAAGCAGGTCAGAAGAATAGATCGCATCCAGCGGAATCGCAGCCAGCCTATGGGCGCTTTGCCGCGCCTGTTCCCGCCCGCGATCGTTCAGGGCCACGTCTGCCTGCCCTTGCCAGCGGCCCTCCAGGTTCCAATCGGTTTGTCCATGCCGGACCAGGTGCAGGCGCGTCATGCCACCCGCCATCCCTGGTATTTTGGCAAATCGATAACACAAACGATGAGCATCTCTTCGGTGACCTGCTGTATTTTCATTTTGAGACAACTGAAATCACAGACGACTGTTATAACCAAAGATTGACCGCCCGTCAATGCCAAATTCTATTATTCGAAAGTAACCGCCTTATGGTAGACTTTAACTGTGAGTATTGCCCTGCCATCGCCAACTTCCCTGATCCTGGTCGCCATCCTGAACGACCCGCGCGACCTGGAAATAGCCCGAATTTTAGGCTGGTACCGCATCCCGCTGCGCTCTGCGCCAAAAGTGGTTGCGGTGGATTACCTGGCTTTTTATCAAACCGCCGCATTTGGCGAAGAGAAATGGCGCATTCAGTACGTTGCCCCGGTGCGTGGTCACGAGCTAACCACCCGCATCGAACTGCTGCAAGATGAGCCAGATCATCCCCATGCCCACTATGAATATTACAAGATCCAACTTGGCCCCCTATCACTCTTGCCGGCGCCCATCCTGGCTGAAAAATGGCGGCGGATCACTTTTCTTTACACTACTGGGGAATATCTGCTGCGCGCCCGAACGTTGAATGATCTGGTGGTGGCGGATGAGCAGCGTCCTTTGCTCTGGCAAGCGTTGCGCGAGCGGACTGACCAGGCCCAGGCCTACACTTCCAGCGAACCAGATGGATTTGATTTGCAACCAGAAATCCTGGCTGCACTGTTGGGCATTCACAATTTCCAGCACCATGGATTATCGGAAGATCATCCTTCAACCTATGATTGAACCCCTTTGCCTCTGTCGATGAACATCCCACCGCCTCCCGACCCCGCCGACTCCGCCTTTGCAGACGGCTCAGCCGATAGCAACGCACAATCAACCGATTTCGTCTGGACTTTTCGCGGTTACCGCCTGCGCGCCAGCGAGTTCACCACTGCCATGGTCCATTTCTTCCGCGCCGAAGTGCAGCGCGCCAATGTCTGGCGCCAGCGCCTGGATACCACGACCAACTGGGCCGTGGTCACCACCGGCGCAGCCATCTCGATCGCCTTTGCCCAGGCGGGCAATCATGTGGTGATTCTGCTCAATGTACTCCTGGTGACAATCTTTCTGGTCATCGAGGCCCGGCGCTATCGATACTATGAGCTCTGGGCCTACCGGGTGCGTTTGATGGAAACCGACTTTTTTGCGCCAATGCTGGTGCCCCCCTTCCATCCCTCCGCAGACTGGGCTGAGGCTCTGTCTGAGACGCTCCTGCATCCTCATTTCCCAATTTCAATCCTGGAATCAATCGGCCGCCGATTGCGCCGCAACTTCCTGTATATCTATGCTGTGATTGGCGCAGCCTGGCTGGGCAAGATCTGGCTGATGCCCTACCCGGCCGAGAATGGAGCGATGTTCTTACAACGCGCTGCCATTGGTCCGCTTGCTGGGGCAATGGTCATCTTTGCCCTGGCTGTTTTTGCCAGCCTGATGCTGCTGATTGGTTTTGGGACCATCGGCCTGCAAGAGGCAGCCGGTGAAATCCTGCCCCGCTTTGGCACAGAATTTGAAGGCACAGGCAAGCGAACGGCCTGGTTCCGCCCCAGCCGACGGCGACCGCAACTGCTCACCTTAATCATCACCGACCAACAAAAAGACGTGGCCGACCGCGTCTTGAAAGACATGAAACGCGGGGTCACCTCCATCCCCGGCACCGGCATGTACACCGGCAAGACTCATGCCATTTTGATGTGCGCCCTGACGGTCACCGAAGTCCCCCAAATTAAAGACCTGGTCGCGCAGGTGGACCCGAATGCATTTGTGGTTGTGATGCCGGCCCAGGAAATTCTCGGTAGGGGCTTTGTGCCCCTGCAACCGGAGTGAAAACCAGGGCCAATGCAACTGGAGAAAGCACAATGTCGATACTGATCAAATCTGGCACGCTGATAACTGCATCCGAAACCTTTGTTGCCGATATTCTGGTTGAAGGCGAGCGCATCACCCTGGTTGGCGCAGATTTGAAGATCCCAGATGCCCAGGTGATCGATGCGCGCGGCAAGCTGGTGATGCCTGGCGGCATCGACCCGCACACCCATTTTGACCTGCCAATGTTCGGCACTGTATCATCCGATGATCATTACACCGGGCACAAGGCGGCGGCTTTTGGCGGTACGACTACAGTGATCGATTTTGTCCCTCAGGACCAACCTACTTTGAAAGAGTCGGTGGAAATCTGGCGCGCCAAAGCCGATCCAAAGGCCGCTATCGATTTCAGTTTCCACATGAATCTTTCTCATCTGGATGAACAAATTGCGGCCGAAATCCCGCTCCTGCTCGATCTTGGGATCACCACCATCAAAGTGTTCACCGCCTACAACAATCGGCTTCGCCTGGGGGATGGCGAGATCTTCCAGGCGCTGCGCATTGCTCAAGAAAACGGCCTGCTGACCCTGGTGCACGCCGAAAACGGCGACGTGATTGACATCCTGGTTGCTGAAGCGCTGGCCGCCGGCCATGTCACTCCCGAATGGCACGCCCACACCCGGCCGGCCTGGGGCGCGGTGGAAGCTGCTTTGCGGGCTTCCGCATTGGCCGCCCAGGCCGGCGCGCCGCTCTACATCGTCCATATGAATGTGGGCGGGGAGGTGGATCAGCTCCAGTATGCCCGCCAGCACGGGCTGCCAGTGATGGGCGAGACCTGTCCGCAGTACCTGTTCTTCACGGTGGATCACCTGCGGCGAGTGGACGGCTCCAAATGGATCTGCTCGCCTCCGATGCGGACGACTGCCGACCACGAACGAATCTGGAAGGGGCTTGCTGAAGGGACAATCCAGGTGCTGGCCACCGATCACTGCCCTTTCTTCTATGACGGGACAAAGCCGATCTTGTACGAGGGTCAACCGGTCAGCATCCCCGGGAAAGAGCTCGGCGCCCATGATTTCACCAAGATACCCAACGGACTGCCTGGCGTGGGCGATCGCCTGCCGGTGATGTGGACTTACGGGGTCGGCGCCGGGCGCATCAGCGCCAATCAGTTCGTCGCCCTGACCAGCACCAACCCGGCCAAGATTTTCGGTCTTTACCCGCGCAAAGGCAGCCTGCTGCCTGGGGCTGATGCAGATATCGTCATCTGGGATCCTGAGCGCAGATTGACTTACGGCGTGGCTCATGCCCATCACCGCACGGATTACAACCTGTTTGAAGGCTATGAGCTGACCGGATTTCCAGAGAAGGTCTTCCTGCGTGGCCAGTTAATTGTCGACGGCGACCGTTGGCTGGGGAAACAGGGTATGGGCAAATTTCAATATCGGATGCCTGGCGCGGAGGTGCTTTAGAGCGTGAACATTCGCACCCCCATTTTTCTGGCTCTGGCCGCGGTTGCGTTGCTGGCCAGTGGCTGCACGCGCAGCCAGGATACGCCGGTCTTGCCCACGCCTGTCGCGCCTGCCGTTCATTGGGTAACCACGCCAACCCCGCCAGCCGACCCCATTGCAGAGCCTGAGGATCAGTCCACGCCTTTCAAGTCTGAAGGCGCTGCTGGCCAGAGTCAGCAGGCGCCTCTGCAGGCCACTGCGCCAACGGCAGACGCCCCTGCCACCACCCCATTGGCTACCGCCACCCGCAGCCGCCTGCCCGGACCCGTCAGCGACCTGCTCTATCTCTCTCAAGGTCACCTGATGCGCTGGGATCCACTGACTCGCCATGCGATTTCCCTGGCTCAGAATTTAACCGCTTTCGCTGCCAGCGCAGATGGGCAGGTTCTTGTGCTATTGCGCCCCCAAAAAGTCACCGCTAACGGGATAAAAAGGTATAACCTGGATGCACTTAACCTGCAAAATCAGCAGACATTCCTGTTGACCGTCCTTGCTTCACTGCCGGAGGAGATCCTGGTCTCGCCAGATGGCAGCCAGGTCGCCTTCACCCAGAGGCAGGCTGCCGGCAAGTCGATCATCCTTCTGCCGATTGAGCCGGATGGCCAGCCTCAAAAGCTGGGCGATTGCCAGGGGCAGCCAACAGCCGATTGCGCCTCGCTCGCCTGGTCTCCAAGCGGCCGTGTGCTGCTGTGGAGCGATGGGTTGGGTTTGTGGCAGGCAACAACCCAACCGGGCGCTGCGACCCTCACAGCGACCCTTGTCCATCCCGCTAAAGTCCAGTTGAAGGATCCGGGAGGCAATCCCCTGGAAATTGAAGCTCGGTTCACCGACCTTCAATTTGCGCCCACGGAGCGCTTCGTCCTGATGACAGTCACACCCGTTGATTCACAAGTCGGTTGGCAGGCGGTGTTTGATCGTCGCAGCGGGCAATTGGCACAAGCGCCGGACACATTCACCGCTCGCCAAGCGCAAGCAGGGGCAATCTGGCAATCCAACGGCAATCTCCTGGTCGTTCACGCCAGCGAACCAGGCCAGCAGATGCCACCTTTCATCCATTCCTGGTACGTGATGCCCACAAATGCGGAGTTGCTTGTATCCGGCCCGCAGCACAACCTGTACTCCGATGAATTCCCCTTCAGCGCTTCCCAGAGCAAATCGATCCCGGCACACTGTCTGCAATGGCCAAAAGAGACGCAGCCCAATCACCTGGCATTTGCCGTCCACCTGGATCAATCAGACAGGTCACCTGTGCTCTTTGACCTGAACCTGCTCAACGGGACCTTGACGAAGCTGCTAGAATTGCCGGCCAACACCGCCCAGATCCTTTGGGCCCAGGATGGTGTGAATGCCCTGATCCTGGGCGGGCGTAATCAGATTTCCTGGCTGTCCTTAAAGAGCGGCGAATTGATCGAGGTACAGTCAATTTTTGGGCCAGATGCAGGCCAATTTGTCTGGCTCTCACCGGTCATGCGCAGATAAGCGACGATGTCATCCGGACTTTAACCGGTCGCTCAACCGTAGAAATCGCCATGCTCGTCCTTATCTTGATCGCTCTGCCCCTTGCAACCGCTGCCCTGATTGGGGCAGTGCGGCTTTTACGCCCTGGCTTTATCTATCATTGGCTCATTGCAATGGCAGGCAGCCTGCTGGCATGGGTTCTATCCTGGCTCATTCGACCCGATACACCACTCAACCTGCCACTGGCAAACTGGCAGCCGCGCATTTTCCTGCCCATCTCACCTTCATTGTTGCTCGATTCAAAATCCTGGCCGTTTGTCCTGGCGCTGACCACCCTGATGCTGGCCTGCCTGGCAACGGATGTGGCTCGACCGGTCAGGAGCCGCGCCCACGGTTATTGGTTCGACCTGATCGCCTATCTGCTCATAAACGGTTTGGCCATCCTGGCAACGCTGTCTGGCAACCTGCTCACCCTGTTGCTGACCTGGGCTTTGCTTGCAGGCTTAGAGCTATTTCTGCGCTTAAGCATCAGCCCAGAAAGCGCCCAGAGCCGCAGCGCTGTCACTGCATTTGGCCTGCGCCTGGCCGGTCTGGGTTGTGTTATCTGGGCCGGGATGGTGGCCATTGCCGCTGGCACTCCCCTATCCTTCACCACCATTGCTCCGCAGGTCAGCCCAATTCTGCTTGCTGCCTCTGGGATCAGCCTGGGCGTGTTTCCGATGCACTCCCCAATTCCGCGGGAGGAGTCTAAAAGCGCGGCCATGAACGCATGTCTCCGGCTCTCTTCAGGCGCGCCAGCTCTGGTTTTACTGGCTCGCCTGGGCGCAACCGGCGCGCCGGCTGATCTGGAGAATGTTTTTTTGCTCCTGGCAGGTTGGGCATTGATCTATGCTGGCCTGGCCTGGGGGGGCGTCTCTTCACCACAAAACGGGATGGCCTACTGGGCTCTGGGTTTGGCATCGCTGGCGCTGGCATCGGCTGCGCGCGGGCAGTCTGCGGCCAGCCTGGCCTGGGGGGCAGCAGCCCTTTTTCCTGGTGGCCTGTTCGGCCTGGCAAGCTCACGCCCGCGTGGTCTGGCGTTGCTCTGGCTGCTTGGCCTGTTCAGCATCTCTGCGCTGCCGTTCAGCCCCACCTGGGCTGGGGCTGGCCTGTATGCCTTGCCTCTCCGGCCGGTGCTGGTGATCTTGCTGGCTGGTCAGGCAATTTTCCTGGCAGGTGCGCTGCGCCATTTATTGTTGCGCCTCCCCCCGCCGCTGACTGGCTCAGAGCGCTGGGTGAGCAGCCTGTATCTTTCAGGCTTGTTGCTGCCGATCGCTTCTCACTTCACTGCCGCCTGGTTCATCCGCCAGGCGCCGGTTGTGACCGGCCAATATCAGGTGGGTTGGATTGAGACAGGCATCAGCATGGTGGCCTTAGGATTGACCGTTGTATCAACCCCGCTCTACCTTCGCCGCCGGCGCCGCCCGTCGGGCCAAAATTCCAGACTGACGGCTTTCCTTGAGCTGGCCTGGATGTATGCGTTGCTCGAAGCGGTGTTTCGCGGCCTAGAGCGCCTTATCACCGCCGTCGGATCAGGCCTGGAAGGCCGGGCAGGGATCCTCTGGACGATCCTGGCCCTGGCGTTGCTGGTCTCTTTGTTTGCCAGTTTGGGCCTGGGAGGTTAATTCATGAGCTTTGGACCAATAGCCATCTTTAGCGCCTTGCTGGTCTCAATCACCTCCGCGTCCATGCTGATCCTGGACGATTGGCGCACAAACATCGGCCTGTTAGCGGTGCAATACATCGGAGCATTTATTTTAGTCGGCATTGAATGGCCTCTGACGCTGAGTATCAGCCACCTGATCGCTGGCTGGATCGCCGGGGCGGTTTTGGGGATGGCAATGCTCAGCCTGCCCAGGCCAGTCCAACAGATACAAGATATTGAGAGCAGCGCTGTTGAAAGAGGCCCGATTGAGCGCAGGTTGCGCCTGGACTCAAACCGCTCCCCCAACCTTGTTTTTATGGTCCTGACCATTCTGATCATGGCCCTGACGGTCTTCTCCCAGATCCCCCGCATCATGGATTGGATCCCAGGCCTTACGCTATCCCAGGCCTGGGGAGGATTAATTCTCATTGGGATGGCTCTGCTTCACCTGGGTTTCTATTCCCAACCCCTGCGGGTTGTCATCGGGTTACTGACCCTCTTCACCGGATTTATGATCCTTTACGCCGTTGTCAACTTGACTCCGCTGGCCGCGGCCCTTTCTGCGACCATCACGCTGGGATTAGCGCTTTCCGGTGCCTATTTATCCCTCTCGCCCCACATGGAGCCAGGTGAATGACCGCACTGGTTGTTTGGAGCCTGATTCCTGGGCTGTTTGCTCTATCGCTTTATTCGTTGCGCAGATGGGAAAAAGCGATCCATGTCACCGGTGTAGTTTTTGCCTTGTCACTGGCCTGGCTGGCCTGGCAATACCCAATCGGTCAGGCGATTTCCTTGCGGCTTTGGTCCGGTTTTCCAATTTTCACCATTGAGCCAGAGCAATTCATCTATGGCAATCGGTTCACGCTGGATAACTCCTCCCGACCGGTGCTCATCCTGCTCTATCTCGGCGCAGCCTTTTGGATTGGCGGCGCTGGACCGGCCCGAACCCATCGCCTGTTTGCCCCACTGGGGCTGCTGCTGACTGCTGTGCTGGCAGCTGCCCTGGCAGCCGATTCAGTGTCGCCAGCAGCAATGCTCATTGCCGTTGCAGCTCTCGTCAGTGTGCCGCTGCTTTCATCACCGGGCAGGCCAGCGGCAAGGGGCGTGAGCCGGTATCTCATCTTTCAGATGATTGGTGTTTGCTTGATTCTATTTGCAGATGCGGAACTAATCATTGCCACAACGCCTGGAGATGCAACCCAGCCCAGCCTGATTCCGGCTTTGCTGGTGTTGGCGCTCGGTTTTGCCATGATCCTGACCATCGTGCCCTTCCATACTTGGCTGCCTATGCTGGCCGAGGAGATCAACCCCTACGCGGCAGCGTTCGTTTTCTTTCTATTGCCCAACACCGTGGCGCTGCTGGCGCTGGACATCCTGATTCGTTACTCATTGATCGGTTTGCCAGCCGGAACGTTCACGGCCCTGCAATATGCTGGGGTCCTGCTGGCGCTGGCCGGGGGCATTGGGGCGGCTTTTGACCGGCACTTGGGGCGGATTCTGGGCTTTGCTGCTGTGGCGCAAATTGGAATGACCCTCCTGGCAATCAGCCTGAACAACCTTCCTGGGCGCGCCACACCCTTGATTGGCATCTATTTTTCTCAGCTCGTCCCCCAAGCAATCGGTCTGGCAGTCTGGGGGCTGGCATTGGCTATTTTGCGGTTTTACCTGCCCGAGCTAAGTTTTGCTGCAGTGAGCGGCGCTGCGCGTCGCCTGCCAGTGGCGGCAATGACGCTGGTGATGGCCAACCTGTCCCTGGCAGGGTTGCCGGTGCTGGCCAGTTTTCCTGTCTATGCTGCCCTCTGGTCAAGCCTGAGCCAACGCTCGCTCAGCGTGGTCTTGCTTTGCCTGATCGGATGCGGCGGTGTGTTCCTTGCCGCCCTGCGCAGCCTGGCTAACCTGGTGGCTGCGCCAGACGAGGCGCCCTGGAATATCAGCGAAAGCAGACTCCAGGTGGTCTTGTTGGTGGTGGGCGCCAGCCTGCTGCTCATCATCGGCCTTGTTCCACAATTTTATATGCCAATACTGACAAGTATGGCTATAACTTTTGCGAGCCCTGCCCCATGAACGGTGGTAAGATATAGGCGACAATTCTAAACCAATAACCCGGAGAACCATTCCCATGGAACTGGAACAAATCGCCAAGCAAGTGGATTGGCTGGATGATGAAAGACGCAAAGACAAGCTTAAGATTGGCGCGTTGGAGGAACGCCTGGCAGCGGTGGAAGGGAATGTCCCCCCCCTGGCCCATCAGATCAAAGACCTGGGCAGCGAAATCACCCGCCTTGCTGCACTGATCTCTCGCCTGGATGCCACGGATGAATCGGTGCTCCAGGTGAGAATTGAAGCCAAACAAAATGTCGATGATTTGGAAAAGCAAATTAAGAAGCGTGAAGAAGAAAGCGAGAAAATTCGTCGCAGCGAAATCCGGGCTGTGGAGACCAGCATCAACGAGCTCCGCAAGGAATTAGAGCAGGTCCCGGAGATTAAGCGGACGCTCAAGCTGCGCATCGATGAAGAAAGTCGCCTGGCGCGGCTGATTGATGAGGTGCGGAACCGGGTTGAGACCCTGCGTCGCAGCGAGGAAGAATACACCCGCAGCATCCGCTTGCTGGACGATGGCCGCCGCCAAGACGCCAAGCGCCTGACCGATTTGAACGGCGAAGTGGCCGCCGTGCGTAAACGGGTGGACGATCAGAGCGGCCGGATCGAACTGGCTGCTAATTCGGTCAAAAAAATTGAGACCCGCCTGAATGAGCTTGCCACGGTGGAAACCGAGCGCCGTGAGGCCGTGGCAAACTTCCTGGACAATCAAGCCTTGCGCGAAGTTGAGCGGGAACGGGTGTGGAAAGAATGGCAGGCGCGCTTCCAGCTTATCGAAAGTCAGACCAGCGACATTGAAGCTGCCCTGCAAGAACTGGACACCACCAATCGCTCGGTTAAGCGTTCTCAGCAAGCCATTGAAGAAGTCAGCCAAAAAGTTGAGCGCAGGATCAATGAAGTCACTGAGATCCAGCGGCTTGCAGAGGAGCGCTTCCGTCAGGAATGGGCCACCTTTAAGGCGGATGACCAGAAGCGCTGGACAAACTACACCCTGACCCTGGAAGAACAGCGCAACGAAACCACCCGCCAGCACGAAAAGCTTGCTGAAAAGGTGACTAACATCGAGGACAGCATCCAGGAAATCCAGGATCTGATCCAACAGATGAATGAGCAAACCGAAAAACAACTTCAGTCTCTCCTGGCAATGACCCACGAATGGGTCACCAGTTTTGAGCGCAGCATCGGCCGCACCCGCTGACGGCAGCCGCGCTCTTTCCACAGTTCGGGAGGCGATCATGCGGGTTATCGGCACTGCAGGCCACGTCGATCATGGCAAATCCACCCTGGTCCAGGCATTGACCGGTATTCATCCTGACCGTTTAAAAGAGGAGCGCGAGCGCGAAATGACCATTGACCTCGGTTTTGCCTGGATCAGCCTTCCAACCGGAAAATCTGGCGAATCCGAAGATGTGGGCATTGTGGATGTACCGGGGCATCGCGACTTTATTGAGAACATGTTGGCGGGTGTGGGCGGGATTGACGCTGCCTTGTTTGTCGTCGCCGCAGATGAAGGGGTGATGCCACAAACCCGTGAGCATCTGGCCATCCTGGATATTCTGCAAATCAACGGCGGGGTGGTTGCTCTAACCAAGATCGATCTGGTTGGAGAAAATGAGCAAAGTCGCGCTGAATGGTTGGATCTGGTGGAAGCTGACCTGACGCATGTATTACAAAAAACTGTCCTGCAAGACGCTCCAATTGTGCGCGTCTCTGCCCGGATGGGCTGGGGCATCTCAGAGCTCAAGGATGCCCTGAGCGCTTGCCTGGCGGAACGCTCTCCACGACCCGATCTGAACCGGCCGCGCCTGCCGATCGATCGGGTATTCACCATCGCCGGATTTGGCACCGTCGTCACCGGCACGCTGCTCGATGGCCGTCTGCAAGTTGGCGATGAGATCGAGATCCTGCCCACCGGGCTGCGCGGCCGGGTGCGCGGGTTGCAAACGCATAAGCAAAAAGAACAGGTTGCGGTGCCAGGCAGCCGCACGGCAATCAATATCTCTGGTGTAGCGACAGACGAATTGCAACGAGGCCAGGTTGTTGCTCGTCCTGGAAGCTACCGAGGCACGCAGCGCCTGGACGTGCATTTCCGCTTGCTGCCCGATGTCAGCCGTCCGTTGAAGCACAACACGGATGTCAAACTTTTCATCGGTTCGGCTGAGGTGGTGGCTCGTGTGCGCCTGTTGGGAATTGAAGAACTGGTGCCTGGCGACCAGGGCTGGTTGCAGCTAGAGCTGGCCCAGCCGGTCGTAGCCATGCGCGGCGACCGCTATATCCTGCGCCGGCCTTCGCCGGGAGAGACCCTGGGTGGAGGCGCAGTGGTTGATCCTCATCCCAAAGAACGGCATAAACGCTTCGCTACCGAAACTCTGGAAAGGCTGGAAGCGCTTGCCCAGGGAACACCTGCAGATATTTTGCTCCAATCCCTGCTCACATCCGGCGCAGTAACTCTGAGAGACCTGGCTGCGCGCTCAAACCTGGATGCCGATCAAGTCCGCCAGGCTGTTTCAGAACTTTTGGCTGCCGAACAGATGATCGTCCTGGAAGGCGATGCGGTTGAACCGCGCCCAGACGACCTGATCGTCAGTCGTAGTCTGTGGGAACAGATTGCCCGGCGGGTGATCCAAGAAATTGACGCCTATCACAAGAACTATCCTTTGCGCCGCGGCATGCCGCGCGAAGAGTTGAAAAGCCGCCTGAAAGACCTGCTCCGCGCCTCCCCGCGCCTGTTCAACGCTGCGCTGCGCCGGTTGGTCTCCGAGAGTCAATTGCAAGAAGCTGGGCCGCTGGTGCATCGGCCAGGCCATGCCATCCAATTTAGCCCACAGCAAGAGCAAAATATCCAACGCCTGATGGCGCGTTTTGCCGCCTCCCCTTATGCTCCACCAAGCGTAAAGGAATGCCAGAGCGAAGTGGGTGAGGACGTCCTGGCAGCCCTGCTCGACTTAGAGCGCCTGGTGGCAGTTGCGCCGGACGTGATCTTCCGCCAGGAAGACTACGCCCGCATGGTTGCCGATGTGCGCCGCCTGATCCAGCAAAACGGATCTCTGACAGTGGCCCAGGCGCGTGATCATTTCAACACCAGCCGTCGCTATGTGCTGGCTTTTCTTGAATATTTGGATGCCATCGGAATAACCACCCGCCAGGGCGACGAGCGCAAGCTCAGACCTGGCACATCCCAAACCTGAGCTCCAGCAAATGCCCTGGCAATCTCGACTCATCCAGACGCCCCCTTCCCGACGATGGAAAGGGGGCGTTGTTTCTAGCAGGGGATTCCGGGCAAGTGGCTGTTAACGATACATCACAGGAAACACCAACCGTTCGTAGACAGGCAGGCTGGTTGCCGGGTCGCCAAAGAGGATGTAGGTCTCTATCAGATCCTGGTAACTGCCAGTCTCAGCAAATAAATACAGCTTGGACTCGGTGGTTGCCGGTCCCAACTGGACCACATCATTCAAAAAGATGGCATCAAACAGGCCGCGGCCCATAACGTTGTGGCCTTCAGCCAGGCCAAAACCAGCCGGTGAAAAACTGGCGATGGCGCCTTTATTTGCAATTCGCACAATGCCCTCGCCAACCGATGAGTCATCCGGGATCAGCGCCGGGTTTGCCGCCCAAATGTAATAGCCCTCCAGGCAGGTCATTGGGAACATGAAAGGTTGTCGGCTTCCGTTATCGAGGCGAGCAACATCGGCCAGGCTGAACAGCATCGGCGCTGCCCATTGCTGAAAAGCGCCATGCCCCACGTAACTCACCATCAACCGGCCCTGGTTGATGCCCTCGGTAATAGCTCTGCGGGCGCTGATATCCGTCATGTGGGTTTGCAGATAGTAGATCTTTTCCGGGGCAAAAGGCGCAGGCAGGTGCGAATCTGCAATCAGGTCAGACAGGTAGGGGTAATTGCCATCTGCGTCCGCGTTATCCGCCACAAACATTACATTGAACATCCAGTTTTGAGGAGCTGAGTTCTGCTCATAGGCTATGATTTTGTTCACCATGGCAGTCGCTTCGGCCGCAGAACGCGCCGGCAGGCGGCCCAGATGCATGTCCGGCAGGAAATCGCTGCCGCTCACACTGACAAAGCGATTATCTGCTGCGGTTTCGCCAAACCCTGGATCCACATCTGCCAGGTAGGGAGGGACAAACACAGGCGGGCTGAAGCCCTGGTAGTTCTTGGGGTCATAGTTTCCATCCCCCACGACAGTCACAAACGCTGGTGCAGGCACTACCCAGTTGGCATACGCGTAGGAAAGGAAACTGCGAACAGCCTCTGGGTCAACCAGACCGTAGCTAAACTCATCATACACGTCCTGAATATCAACCACCTGGACCCGATAGCCCTGGCTGGCGCGATAATCCGCCAGCGGTTGGACCGCAGCGGAAAAATCGGGGTGCGTGATGAGGATGTAATCCGCCCCATTGGCGGTGTTCCGTAAATCTGAAGCGGTGTCTTCAAAAATTAACAGCGGTGTGCGCAAGCGCGAGTCGCTCAACGCCAGCATCTGCCGTTCACCAGCCAGGTCCAGCTGGAAGCGCGCCTGGTAGCTCGCGCCCTGAAGCTCGATCACCGACCCGGTGATTCGCACTGGCTGGGCCGGGGAACTCACGTCAAAGATTTGCGCCGTATCATCGCTAAAGCCACTGATCTGGAACTCCCAGTTGCCAGCCTGCTCCAGAAACAGCATTTCATCATTGGCCACGGTGTAGTTCCGGGCATAGTCTAGCTCAAACCAGTTAATGAATAAAGAATCGTTTGTGATCGCAGGATCGGTCGGCTGAACCACCGTGATCCAGTTGCTCCCATCAACCAGGAACGATTGGGGGAACCGCGCCGTGAAGAAATGCGCATCCAGGCTAGGCCAAATGGCGTCATAAACCAGTTGGTTATTCACCAGCACCTGGGTATGGTGATGCGGCGTGGCAGAAAAGCCTTTGAACAAGCCGCGCAGCGTTGCCTCGACTGGATCCCCAGAGACCTCATCCAATGTAAACTGAATGCCGATCCGCTTTGCTCGAGTGGACGGAACCGGCAATATGCTCCAATACCAATGGTCCAGGTCTGGCCCGCTCACCTGCTGGCTGCGATAGAGCAGGTTTTGCTCCAGGTGAACGGTGCGGGTAAAGCTGCTCGGGATGGGTAGCGCGCCGGCCGGGGCGCCATCCTGTTCTGCCATACGCAAGCCATCCACGCCCTCGTTCCAGGTCAGCCAGTACACATTGGTATTTGTGTACTTGGCGCGTGGATTTTGACCATAGAATAAGAAGAAATCTCCCGAATCGAAAGTTCCATCCTGCCCCCCTACGACGTGCAGCGCCACCTCCACCCCACGATTGTGCAGCCGCAAGGTGCTGGGGATCAGGTCAGCCACCGGAAAGCCCGCCGCCTGTAAATCCGCATAGGTGACCCGGTACATGCCATCCTCATTGACCAGCAGCTTGAAAGCCCTGCCGTTATCGGCGGGCGTCAAGGGCAGACCCAGGTCGGGGTTTTCCTTCATCGATGGTACCCGCCAGGCGCGCGCCAGATCATAATTCACCAACACCTGACGCAGGGTGTGCTCAAATATTCCCTCTTCAACCAGCGCTTGGCCCAGCCGGCTGCGGCTTGACCCGCCCAGGAAGTCCACCCGGACAAGAATACGCCTGTAATAACGCAGCTCGCCTGTCTCTGGATGATAGAAAAAGGGCTGGAAACGCAGGCTGGCAACCCGTTGGCTGCGCACAAAACCGGTGGATACCAGCGTCACGGGCCCTTCCAGGTTGAAACGGATCGCCGGGTCAACCTTAACGGCGCGGTATCCCAGGAAACGTGGCGGCTCGTTTTGGTCTGTCTCCCATTCCAGGCGCGGCTCAACCGCCGGGCACAAATCATAGCGACCTGGCAGAGTGACCACCTCAGTCTCGATTGCCTCGATCCGTAAGGATGCGTTTGCCGGGATGCCTAACAGCGCCCCACGCACAGGCAGCGGAGGTCCTCCCTGGTCAGACACCTCCACAAAACCCGGCACGCGCAGTGCCTGGCAGGGTTGCCCATCCACAATATCTGATTCAATCTCAAAATCCGGCAGGCGAAGCTGCAAAACCAGGCCATCCAATCCGGAGCTGACCACCTGCAGGCCATTCTCCATCTCCCGTGGAGCAAACAGTGTGGTGCTATTGCCCAATTGTGCTGCCGGCGCCTGGCCGGCTTTCGCCGCCTGAAAAAACGCCCAGACCAGGGCAAAGGCTACCAAACAGGGCAAGAACATGATTTTAGCCATCAAGAACAGCCGCTTGTGAGTCAACATTGCGCTACCTCCCGCCATCTGGAATGGGTTTCTCTGATCTTAATCCTCATCCGCCGTCTGTGGGTCGTTCATTTGGATCGCCTGCACTTCTATCAAACGACCCAGGAAAACCTCTGCATCCTGCCAGGCCACCTCGGGTGTCACTTCATATTCATCCACGATGGTCGCAATGATCTCTTCCAGGCTGCGCATGCCATCGCTGAGCTGCCAAATGCGCGTCCCCACCTCATTCAGAACAGTGACCTGGCCTGAATCTGCCATTACAATAACAGCCTGGCCGTCCACCACAGTCGCCGCTACCTGTGGATGCGGTGTGGGGCGCTGTCGCCTATCCATCAATCACCTCCCAAAATCCCGCATTGGGCTGAAAGTGCAACGCTTTTACCTGCACCAGAGCAGAGATTTCTTCGCAAAGCGCCAGGGCGCGCCGGGCATTCTCTGGCTGGGTCATCACAAATGGAATACAGGCAGCCAGGTGGGCAACTGCTTGCGTTCGATCGACTCTGTCCACCCGGTTAACCGTGTCCTTCACCAGGGTGAACAATCCAACCAGCCGCGCCGAGGCATTGGCGCGCCCCGCCTCGACCATCTCGCCACGAAACGGGACGCCATAAACCCTGACCGCCGCATAATCAACAGTTCTTTCCCGCTGCAAAATCACCAGATCGTCGCTTAAGATGACTGCACCCGGAGAGCACCTGGCCGTCGTGGTCTTTCCACTGCCAGACGGTCCAAAAAAGACGTATCCGCCCCCATTGCGGATGATCCCACAGGCGTGTATCAGGAGAGCGTCCTGAGCCAGACAACGCCAGGCGTACAAGACGCGCAGAAAGTTTTCGGGGTTGCCCTCCGGGCGCAAGACAAGCTCACCCCGCTTTTCAGCCAGGTTAAACCAGCCTTTCTCCAGGTGAGATAAAAACTCCAACCTGTGGCCCCGTTGGTGGGTCTTAACCAGCCACGGCCCCGGTTTGAATGGAAGAAAAGGATCACCCGGTTCAATCCAGACATCAACCTGATCGCCGCTTTGATGATCCTGGGTCCTAAAGGCAGAATACCAGCCAGCTAGCAGGGTTTCCTTGTCCCCCGGCAATCCATTGAAAAACAGCCGGGTGGTAATTCCGGCCACCGATAGGCTAAGCTCAAAAGGATCGGATCCGGATAACATCCTACGCGTGATACACCAACCTGGAGAGAACAACGATCCCAATCCGCAGGCCCTCCAGGATATATTTACGAAACCGGCCCGAAGCAGGTAGACTCAACCTTGCTTGCGCCCCAGATACCCACGCCAGGACCCGGCCGCCGGTTCTGGCTCGCCAGGTAAAAAGATCAATGGAGCGTTCACCCCGCAAGATGTTCCTTGCAACGCCAACCGGCGCTGCTCCGTCAAAGCCAGGATCAGCGCGCAGTCGATTATCTCCCTTTGTCAGGAAATTCATTCGCCCGCCAGCAGCCATTCGTCGGATCAGGCGATGGACAACCCACACATTTCCATTCCGGACAATGACCAATGCGCCAGGGTTAGCTTGAGCAGCCACACACCGCTCTACAATCAAGGTGTCTCCGGGACGTAGCGTGGGCAACATGCTGGTTGTGGAAACAAAAAATCGCACCGCAACACCGGACTGCAGGCTGGCTTCAACAAGATCTTGAGCTGCTTTGCTCAGGGAGCTGGAACAATTCAAAGCCACAGGGCACAACTTCAGCTCTCTGTGAACTGACAGCCAGCATCGGCCTTGCCTGGCGCAAGGCAAATGAGCGCCATTGCCTCCAACGGCGCCAGGTAGATCATTTCTGGCTTTTGATAAGGTTGCTTTATCTTTAAAGCTAAGGTTTGCGGGGTCGGGTCGGGTTCTATCCGATTAGAAAAACTTGGCTCCATCAAATAATTCTCCTTCTCGCTAATCGTTGCTCACCATAATGATATGATCCTTAAGGGAGAGAATCAAATTTGAGACTTGAATAAAATCAGATTCTCTTTCTTCCTTCCAGGCATTATATTCCCCAACCAGATGCTCGGGAATGGGAAAATCTTGCGGCAGCAAGCCCATCTCCACCAGGACTTGCCGGCGAGCCATCGCTTCTCGGCAATTGGTCCGCGCGGGTCTGCGCAGGTCGCCGGTTTCTTGGAGCGCCAGGCCATGACAGCGCATGCACAGGTTGCGCAATTCGCAGGTTCGGCAAACAGGCAGCTCACCAAAAACCAATCCACCCAGTTCCTGCCACAGCGGTGAATCTTGCCAGATCTCTGCCAGAGGCTTTTCCCGCACATTCCCCACCTTGATGCGCGTCTCCATGCAGGGGTAAACATTTCCATGCGGGTCAATCTGAAGCGCTTTCTGCGCAATGCCGCAGCCAGGCTGATCCAGGGGAACACTCCGCTTCACCCACAATTCAGGGTCTATCTGGCGGCGCATTAAGTCCACCAGCTCAGCGTAGCGTACCTGGTGTTTGAGCGGATCAAGCGAGCCGTTGTTCTTGGGAGTGAGCGTGATATCATAATGGAAAATCGCCCCCAATTCGTTGGCCAAGTCCTTTATATTGGCAAGCTCGCGGACATTCTCGATCATAACAGGGGTCTTCATCACAGTGCGCACACCCCGCTCGCGCAGCAATCTCAGCGCACGAACGCTAAGATCCCAGGAACGATGAATCTGTGTGATTCCATCGTGGATGGCCGGTTGTACACTATACACGCTGATCTCCACGGCATAAGGATGCAGCGCCGCAATTCGATTAGCAATCCTGGGGTTGATTCGGATGCCATTGGTAAAGAGCCGCAGCAATAACCGCTTGGAACGCGCATACGCTGCAATTTCAAAGAAATCGCTGCGCGCCAGGATCTCACCGCCAGACAGAGTCAGGTTCAATGCGCCGGCCGCCGCAATCTGATCGATTACTGCCAGGCATTCCTGGGTGTTCAGCTCATCTGGCGCTGCCGCGTTTGGTGCCAGGACATCCAAATAACAGTGGGTGCATTTTTCATTACACCGGTAAGTCAGCTCCCAATGCACCGCAAACAAGCGGTGCGACTGCGACGCCCGCCTGATAATCTCTTCATAAGGATTGTCTGCCAGCACCTGTAATTCAGACTGAGGGCCATCAACGCTCACTTCAAACCTCGTTACCATCAAGATCCAAGGCATTCATTGCATCAGCGAATCCAACCAGGGTAGCCTATGGAAATGCAAGCAAAAATTCTAGCCACCTGACAATTTCCACATGTTAGCGGAAGGAACAGAGTGAAGTTTGA
>CAZDAU010000047.1:0-26951 GCA_964503625.1 uncultured Anaerolinea sp. | reverse complement strand
GGAAACCCAATCCTACCCCAGGCTCCTACTCTCTGACAACCTTTGACTGCACACAATTCCGCTTCGAGTCTGGACGAATCCGGCAGCCTTATGATATACTTGCCAGCGCTCCCGCCTCAGGGCGGGAGCAGTGTTGCCCGTCCATAGGCGGACACTATCACACACGCTTTCTGACCAGACGGAGCGTGCCGCTGCGCCGGCGCCGTTCTGGGATGAAGAAAGCGGAGGATCAACGCAAAGGAGAGTATTGTATGACCATAATATCCATGAAAGCGCTTCTTGAAAGCGGCGTGCACTTTGGACATCGCACCCACAAGTGGCACCCGGCGATGAAGCCATATATTTTCACCGAGCGCAACGGTATCCATATCATTGACCTGCAAAAGACGGTCAAATCCTTGCAATCTGCTTATAACATTGTGCGCGACACGGTCGCCGATGGCGGTATGGTGCTCTTTGTAGGCACCAAGCGCCAGGCTCAAGAGACCATCCAGGATGAGGCTACGCGCGCTGGCATGCCCTACGTGACCGCTCGCTGGTTGGGCGGCATGCTCACCAACTGGCGCACCATCCGCTCGCGCATCAACGAGCTGGAGCGCCTGGAGCGCATGCGTGACAAAGGCGACTTTGGCCGGATAACCAAGAAAGAAGCCCTGATCCTTTCACGGGAAATTGAGCGCCTGGAGACCTTACTGGGCGGCATTCGCCAGATGACCCGCCCGCCGGAACTGCTCTTTGTTGTGGATATTCGCCGGGAAGCAACTGCCATCCATGAAGCAAACCTGCTCAATATCCCGGTCATTGCCCTGGTGGATACCAACTGCGACCCACGCAATGTCGATTATGTGATCCCTTCCAACGATGATGCCATCCGCGCCATTAAGCTGCTGGTTGCCAAAATCGCCGATGCGGCCATCGAAGGTAAGGCGATGCGCAAAGACTTGGGCGAAGAGGAGCTGCCTCCGACTCGCATGGTGATGGCCGGTGCAGAGGAGCCTGAGCTGGCTGACGAGGACCTGCTTGGTGCGGCAACGCTGGCCAAGATCTCTCCTCGATTGAGCGTGCCCGAATTTGAAGAAGAAGTGATCGACGAAGTGATTGCAGACGAGTACGAAGACTTCGAGGACGAGGAAATTGAGGAAGAATTTGAAGATGAGGTCATCGAGGTTGAAGAACTCGAGCTCGACGAAATCGAAGAGATAGAAGAAGACAAGGAATAATCATGGCAATTACGACGGAACAGATCAAAGAATTGCGTGAAGCCACTGGCGCCGGCATCCTGGATTGCCGCAAAGCTCTTGAACAGGCTAATGGTGACTTTGACAAAGCGGTTGATTTCCTGCGCGAGAAAGGCTTGGCAACTGCCGCCAAGCGCTCCGACCGCGCAGCATCTGAGGGCATGGTGGAGTTGTATTCGCACGGTGGCGGGCGTGTGGGTGTGATGGTGGAAGTCAATTGCGAAACCGATTTTGTGGCTCGCTCCGAAGCATTTCGCAGCTTTGCCCATGAAGTCGCCCTGCAAATTGCAGCCGGTGCGCCGCGTTACCTGCGGCCTGAAGATGTCCCGGCGGAAGTCTACGAGCACGAGCGTGAGATCGCCCGGGCGCGAGCTCGCGAAGAAGGCAAGCCGGAAGCCATCCTTGAGAAGATCGTGGAAGGCCGGATTGAAAAATTCAAAGATGAAGCTTGCCTGCTGCGCCAGCCTTATATCCGGGATGAGAGCATCACCGTGGAGAAGCTCCTGATGCAGAATGTGGCAGCCATCGGTGAAAATATCATCATCCGGCGATTTGCCCGCTGGGAGCTGGGTGAAGGCATCCAATCGTAATCGATGCTGAAGGGCCAACCGAAAGGTTGGCCTTTTTTCTACCGAAAAGGAATGTCTTGATGGAAAAAACCTTAAAATACCGCCGGATTCTACTCAAACTTTCTGGAGAATCGTTAAGCAGCCCAAAAGGCTTTGGGATTGACCCCCTGCGAGCCGAGGACATCGCCTTACGGGTGAAGGACGTCCACCAGCTGGGTGTTGATGTGGCCATTGTCATTGGGGCGGGCAACCTGTGGCGCGGCCGCAGCGGATTGGACCGTGGCATGGATCGGGCCACAGCCGACTACATGGGCATGCTGGCGACGGTGATGAATGCGCTGGCCTTGATGGATGCCATGGAGCGGATGGGGCTGGTCACCCGTGTGCAATCGGCCATTGAAATGCACGCTGTGGCAGAGCCGTATATCCGTCGCCGTGCCATCCGCCATTTGGAGAAGGGCCGGGTGGTCATCCTCGGCGGCGGCACCGGCAACCCATACTTTTCGACCGATACTGCTGCCGCATTGCGCGCCATGGAAATCGGTGCGGACGTGGTGATCAAGGCCACAAAAGTGGATGGGGTGTATGACTCAGACCCGATGATCCATCCAGATGCCAGGCGCTTTGACCGCCTGACCTACATTGAGACTCTCAACCGGCGTTTGGAAGTGATGGACGCCACCGCGATCTCGCTCTGCATGGATAACAATCTGCCGATCCTGGTGCTCAATCTGTGGAACCAGGATGCCCTGCGCATGGCCTTGTATGGCGAGCCGGTGGGAACGCTGGTAACAGCCTGATTTTGCCCCTTTTCTCTCTTCACATTTTCGGGTATCCTATAGGGTGTCTGCTTGATTTGATTCCATTTGGTGGAGGCGTTCATGCTGAAGGAAGTTTACAAGGAATCGGAGACGCGCATGAAAGGCGCAATCCAGGCACTCGAAGAAGACCTGTCAGGCATCCGCACCGGGCGAGCCCATCCGGCGCTGGTTGAGAAACTTCCGGTTGAGTATTACGGATCGCCTACACCGCTGGTTCAGCTTGCCAGCATCAGCGTGCCAGAACCGCGCAGCCTGTTGATCAAACCTTTCGATCCTGCCACGTTAAAGACCATTGAGCGCAGCATCATGGCTTCTGATCTTGGCCTGACGCCCAACAATGACGGTCGCCAGATCCGTCTTAATTTGCCCACCCTGACAGAGGAACGCCGCCGCGACCTGGTGAAGTTGGTGCACCACCGTCTGGAAGAAGCCCGTGTTTCGGTGCGCAACATTCGCAGGGATATGATCAAGGACCTGCGTGAATTTGAAGAAGAGAAAATGATCTCGGAGGACGACCTGAAAAAAGGCGAAGAGGAACTGCAAAAGATCACTGACCGTTACATCGAAGAAATCAATGCGATTGGCGAGCGCAAAGAGAAAGAGATTTTGGAAGTCTGAGCACGGCTCGGACGGATTCTTATGGACCGGATAGAAAAAAGCGATCTGCCTGAGTCAATTCCCACCCATATTGCGATCATCATGGATGGCAATGGGCGCTGGGCCCTGGCACGCGGCCTGCCACGCCTGGCGGGTCATCGCGCTGGGACGGAGAATTTGCGCCGCGTCATAGAAGCTTGCATTGAGTTTGGCATCCAGTACCTCACCATTTATGCCTTCTCCACCGAGAATTGGGGCCGACCGGAAGAAGAAGTTGAAGGGCTAATGAAGATTTTTGAGGATGTCATCGATCACGAGCTTCAAGAGCTGCATGACCAGGGCGTTCAATTGCGCCATATCGGTCGCCTGGACCGGCTGGATCCCGCTTTTCGCCAGAAAGTGCTCAAGGCTCTGGAATATACCCGTGAGAACACCCGGCTGGTGCTGAATGTCGCCTTCAACTATGGCGGCCGGGATGAGATCGTCAATGCCATCCAGTGCATGATTCGGGATGGCGTTGCGCCGGAGGATGTCACCGCCGAGAAGGTGAACCAATACCTGTTCACGGCGGGTGTCCCTGATCCGGATTTGATCATCCGCACCTCGGGTGAGTTGCGGGGCAGCAACTTCCTCATCTGGCAGGGCGCCTATTCTGAATGGATTTTCCCCCAGGTTTACTGGCCAGATTTCGATAAGGAACAACTTCGCCTTGCGCTTCATGAGTACAGTCATCGAGAGCGGCGTTATGGGCGCATTTCGCCTGTCAAGGACAGCGCAGCAGCCTGATCTTTCCAGAAGAGACATCTCGTCAAAATAATGTTGCTCAAGCGCACCCTTGTTGTTCTGGTCTTGCTGCCGATTGGCATCGCCTTGATCGTGATTGGCGGCTGGGCATATGTGGGTTTGGTGTCGCTGATCCTGGCATTGGCAGCCTGGGAGTACGGCCAGTTGTTCCGCGCTGGCGGAATGGCCCCGGCAATGATCCTGCTGGTTGCCGGCACCCTGGCGATTGCCATCAACCGGGCGGTGGATGGCTTTGCCGGCGCCCCCTGGTTGGTCAGTTTGTTAATCCTCCTGGCAATGAGTTATCATCTGGTCCAATTTGAGCTGGGCCGTAATCTGGCTGCCAGTGATTTTTCAATCTCCCTGGCTGGGATGTTTTACATCGGCTGGCTTGGAGCATACCTGATTTCGGTGCGGGCATTGCCGGATGGGCTGTGGTGGCTGTTGATCATTCTACCGGTGGTCTGGCTGGCCGACTCAGCGGCTTACCTGGTGGGCTCGTGCATCGGCCGGCACAAGATGACCAAGCGCCTGAGTCCCAAGAAATCCTGGGAAGGGTACTTTGGGGGCATAGCAGCAGGTGTGGTGGGTGGGGCTGGACTTGCAGCGCTGATCCAATATCTGGCGGCGCCAGGTTCATCGATCACTGTGGAGCGCGGGGCATGGCTGGGGCTGGCGCTGGCGGCGCTGACGATCCTCGGCGACCTGGGCGAGAGCATGATGAAGCGCCAGGTGGGGGTGAAAGATTCTGGCGATCTGCTTCCTGGTCATGGCGGCGTTTTTGATCGGATTGATTCCTGGCTCTGGGCGGGGGTAATTGGCTATTACCTGATTACCTGGATGTGGCTCTAGGCCAGCCGCCCCAAGGCGGGGGTGATTTGACATCCGCCTTTTCTCATGGTATTATTTGCGAGCTAATTGAATAGCCCCTAATCGGCGCTCTTATCCAGAGAGGTGGAGGGACCGGCCCTGTGAAGCCTCGGCAACCCTGTTCGGAGAGTATCCGCGCAAAAGGTGCCAATTCCGGCAGACGGAGGTTCTGGAAGATGAGAGGGCGATCTACTCAGCATGTATCTATTTTGCCCTTTCACGTTATCCGGAGGGGCAAAATTTTTTTATTTGGAGGTAACTGTAAATGAGCACGACTTTTATGAAATCACCCAGCCTGATGTTCACCTCAGAGTCGGTGACTGAAGGCCATCCAGACAAGATCTGCGACCAAATCAGCGATGCGGTGCTGGATGCCTGCCTGGAGCAAGACCCCACCTCCCGCGTTGCCTGTGAGACGGCGGCCAAGACTGGCTTTGTGATGCTGCTGGGCGAGATCACCACCCGCGCCCAGGTCAACTTTGACGAGCTGGCGCGGCAGGTGATCACCGAGATTGGCTACGATTCCAGCGAGAAGGGCCTGGATGGCAACGTGTGTGGTGTGTTGGTGGCCATCGCCAAGCAGTCCGGCGATATTGCCATGGGCGTCAACAAGGCGCTGGAGGCCAAGACCGGTGAGATGAGTGAAGCCGAGGTGGAGGCGATTGGCGCTGGTGACCAGGGTATGATGTTTGGCTTTGCCTGTGACGAGACCCCGGCGCTGATGCCCATGCCGATTTACCTGGCGCATAAGCTGGCCCACCGCCTGAGTGAGGTGCGCAAGGATGGCACGCTGCCCTGGCTGCGCCCCGATGGCAAGACCCAGGTGACGATCGAGTACAGCTATGGTCGTCCAAAACGGGTGGACACGGTGCTGGTGAGCACGCAACACGCCCCTGACATTACCCAGGAAGAGATCCGTGAGGCGGTCATCCAGCATGTTATCCTTCCAGTTCTGCCCCCGATGATGGTAGATAACAAACTGAAGATCTTTGTCAACCCGACAGGCCGCTTTGTCATTGGCGGGCCGCAGGGCGATGCTGGGGTGACCGGGCGTAAGATCATCGTCGATTCATACGGCGGGATGGGTCGCCATGGCGGCGGGGCCTTCAGCGGCAAGGATCCCACCAAGGTGGATCGCTCGGCGGCTTACGCCGCCCGCTGGGTGGCCAAGAACGTTGTGGCTGCCGGGCTGGCCCAGCGGTGCGAGATCCAGGTGGCCTATGCGATCGGCGTGGCGCACCCGTTGAGCGTCAATGTTGAGACCTTTGGCACAGGCGCGATCTCGGATGAGAAGATTTCCAGCCTGATTACGCAGCACTTTGACCTGCGCCCGGGAGCGATCATCCGCGACCTGGACCTGCGCCGCCCGATCTATCGCCAGGTGGCGGCGTATGGTCACTTTGGCCGGGATGATTTGGACCTGCCCTGGGAGCGCACCAACAAGGCCGAAGCGTTGCGCCAGGCTGCCGGGTTATCCGTGGCGCTGCCGGTGGCAGCGGATTAAGGGGCGGGTTGTTGCCAGGCTAAAATCACTGCAGCGCTGAGCTGGTAAAGCCGCTGGATGGCACAGGCGATCTGGCGGCTTTGTGGTTGTTGCGCTAAAATGCGTCCTGCCAGACGGATCCTTCCCCGGATGTAGCTGTGGTATGATGAACAACGCCGTTTTTTAGAGCTGCTTACAGGTTTCGAAGAACCAGGGTGAAATTCTTGTGATGGGTCAGAATCTGCTGGTTGGCATTGACATCGGCGGCACGTTCACCGATTTTGTCGTCTATGATCCAGGCGCCAGACGCATGGAGACATTCAAGCTGCTCTCCACCCCGCAAGACCCGGCGCAGGCTGTGCTGCAAGGGCTGGAAAAGATCCGAAATACCAGCAAGATTTCCATTGGCTTTGCAGATTCAATGCGCATCATTCATGGTTCGACCGTGGCGACCAATGCCCTGCTGGAGCGCAAGGGAGCGCGCACGGCCCTGGTCGCTACGCGTGGATTTAGCGATGTGCTGCAGATTGGGCGGCAGAACCGCCCCGAGTTGTACAGCTTCAGCGCAGAACCGGCCCCGACGCTGGTTCCCGAGGCGTTGCGTTTTGAGGTTGATGAGCGGGTTGGCGCTTCTGGAGATGTCCTGCAGGCGCTCCAACCTGCCCAGGCTGAGGCGCTTATCCCGGCCCTGCGTCAGGGCGGCGCTGAGTCGGTGGCGGTTTGCCTGCTGTTTTCCTTCTTGCGACCGGAACACGAGCAAGCAATCGGCAGGGCGCTTCGGGCTGAGGGTTTCTTTGTCTCGCTTTCCAGCGAAATCCTGCCTGAATATCGCGAATACGAACGAGCCAGCACTACCGCAGTCAACGCCTACGTCTCGCCTGCCCTGGATCGCTATCTGGGCCGGCTGGACCAGGCGCTGGCGCAGGGCAATATCGCTCTGCGGGTGATGCAATCGAACGGGGGCAACATTAGCCTGGGTGAGGCCCGGCGCAACGGCGTGCGATGCATCCTCTCTGGGCCGGCGGGCGGCGTGGTTGGCGCAGGGCATGTGGCGGGGTTGGCGTTCCCCTCCCCCTTGAATGGAGATGGGCCGCGGGTGAGGGTGATTACCTTTGATATGGGCGGCACTTCGACCGATGTCTCCCTGATCGACGGTGCGCCGCAGGTCACCACTGAAGCCGTGGTGGGCGGCTGCCCGATCCGTGTGCCGCTGTTGGATATCCACACCATCGGCGCGGGCGGTGGCTCGATCGCCTACGCCGATTCGGGCGGGGCGCTGCGCGTCGGCCCGCAAAGCGCCGGCGCCGATCCCGGCCCGGCCTGTTATGGCACTGGAGATCTGCCCACCGTCACCGACGCCAATGTGGTCCTGGGACGCCTGCCTGCCGAGCATTTCCTGGGCGGGCAGATGCCGCTGGACGCTGGACGCGCCTGGCAGGCCATGCAGCGCCTGGGCCGCTCACTGGAGCTGGAGCCGGAGCAGGCTGCCCTGGGTGTTGTGGAGGTGGTCAATGCCCACATGGAGCGCGCCCTGCGGGTGATCTCGGTCGAGCGCGGCCACGACCCCCGCCGCTTCACGCTGCTTTCCTTTGGCGGGGCAGGCGGGCTGCACGCCGCCGACCTGGCCCGCCGGACGGGCATCCCGCGGGTGCTGGTCCCGCCGCTGGCCTCCACCCTTTCGGCCTTCGGCATGCTGGCTGCAGAGGTGGTCAGGGATTATACCCAGACGGTTATGCTGCCTGGCGGTACGCCGCTAGAGGAGATTGCAGCCCGCCTGGAACCTCTGGCTGAGCGCGGGCGAGAAGATGTGCAGGCAGAAGGGATCCCACCGGACGCCATCCGCATTGAGCGCCTGGCCGACCTGCGCTACCTGGGCCAATCCTATGAATTGACCGTGCCCTTCTCGGAGCGTTTGCTGGCGGATTTTCACACGCTGCACCGCCAGGCATATGGTTATGACCGCCCGGATGCTGCAGTTGAAATCGTTAACCTGCGATTGCGCGCGATTGGGAAGGGGCAGCCGCCGGAATTGCTGCGCCAACCGCCAGGGGACGCCGATCCTGGGCCGGCGCTAATAGACCGCAGACGGGTTATCCTGGACTCAGGTGACACAGAGCTGCCCCTGTTCCAGGGCGAGGCCCTGCAATGCGGCAATCAAATCCAGGGGCCGGCTCTGGTGGTGCGCGCCGATACCACCATCTGGATTGGCGCCGGAGACCACGCCATCGTCGACCCCTATGGCAACCTGTTGATCACCATTCATCTGCCTTTTGCCTGAACTGTGACTACCGTTATTGTTTGTATCGAATACCTGATCAAGAGCGGTGCAGTCATGCTCTGGCAACCAGAGGTAAAGAAGTTGTGATCCCGTCAACAATCATTATTGAGATCAAATTTTTGGCGTATGATATCCGAAACCAAATTTGACCCCATCCGATTGGAGATCTACAAGCACCTGTTTGCTGCCATCGCCGAGGAAATGGGCGTGGTGCTGCGCAGGGCCAGCTATTCGCCCAATATTAAAGAAAGGCGGGATTTTTCCTGCGCCCTGTTTGACGCTCAAGGGCAGATGGTGGCCCAGGCCGCCCACATCCCGGTCCACCTGGGCTCGATGCCGCTCTCGGTGGAAGCTGCCGTGCGCGCCTTCGATGAACTGGCCCCCGGTGATATGGTGCTGCTCAATGATCCCTTCCGCGGCGGCACGCACCTGCCAGATATTACCCTGGTGACGCCGGTGTTTTTGCAAGCAGGACATGCAGCGTCCTCAGCCAATGTTTCTCCTTCTCTCGTTGGGTATGTTGCCAGCCGGGCCCACCACGCCGATGTGGGCGGGATGACGCCTGGGTCTATGCCCGTGGCCCGCGAGATTTACCAGGAGGGGCTGATCATCCCGCCGGTGCGGTTGGTGCGCCGCGGCCAGGTTGATTCTGAGTTGTTGGATTTGATCCTGGCCAATGTGCGCACGCCGCAGGAGCGCTCCGGCGACCTGTGGGCGCAGATCGCCGCCAACCAGCGCGGCGCTGACCGGCTGGTTGAGATGGTGGAGCGTTATGGGACGGCGGAAGTGGGCGATTACATGCAGGCGCTGCTGGCTTATACCGAACGCATGACCCGGCGGCTGATCGCTGAGCTGCCCGACGGTCGCTATTCCTTCAGCGATGCCCTGGATGACGATGGCGTGAGCGATCAGCCTGTGCCGATCACGGTTGCGGTAACCATCCAGGGCGACCAGGCGGTGGTGGATTTCACCGGTACGGCGCCTCAGCAGAAGGGCAGCCTGAATGCGGTGTATGCCATTACCCTCTCGGCGGTGTACTATGTCTTCCGTTGCCTGCTCGGGCTAGATGTGCCTAACAACGCTGGCTGTCTGGTGCCTGTTCGCGTCATTGCTCCGGCAGGCTCGCTGGTGAACGCGCTGCCGCCGGCGCCGGTGGCAGGTGGGAACGTGGAGACCTCCCAGCGAATTGTAGACGTGCTGTTGGGGGCGCTGGCCCAGGCTGCGCCTGAAGTTATCCCGGCGGCCAGCCAGGGCACGATGAATAACCTGACGATCGGGGGCTACGACCCCTTGCATCGCCGCCCTTTCGCGTATTATGAGACCATTGGCGGCGGGATGGGCGCTCGACCCAGCGCCGACGGACCCTCAGCGCTGCACTCGCACATGACCAATACCCTGAACACCCCGGCTGAGGCCCTGGAATACGCCTACCCGCTGCGCGTCTTGGGCTACGCTGTGCGGCGCGGCTCGGGCGGCGCCGGGCGCTGGCGCGGCGGCGATGGCATCTGTCGCCAAATCCTGGCACTGGCAGACGCCCAGGTGACCCTGTTGACCGAGCGCAGGCAAACTGCGCCGTATGGCCTTTCTGGCGGCCAGCCTGGGCAAACCGGCAGGAACATGCTCATCCGCCGGGGTGAAGAAGTCCTCCTGCCTGGCAAGGGAACCTTTGAGATCCGTTCTGGTGATATCCTCAGCATCTGCACCCCAGGCGGCGGTGGTTTTGGCTCTATGATTGAGGTAGATTAAGATGAAACGCAATCTTTATGGATTACTTCTCCTTTTTATGGTCACCTCGCTGGCTTGCGGTCCAGCGTCGCCGCAGGCGCGACCCTCTATGCCGCGAGCCCAGACCCCTGCGCCGGATGAATCTCCAACGCCGGTTGTCCTGGCAGACACTTTTTTCTCTGGACGAGCCTTTATAGACCAAAATGGCAACCAACGGCTGGATGAAGACGACCCGCCTTTGCCTGGGGCGCGTTTTTCTGTGATGGGATTTGGCAGCTTCACAGATGAGGAAGGCTATGCCTGGGCGATGATCCCCGGAGGCTGGGATCAGCCCGTGAGTGCACAGATGGAGCCGCCGCAGGGCAGCGAATACACCTTGATTGGGCCGGGCGAAGTTATCTTGCAGGCAGGTAAAGTGAACTCTGCTGATTTTTTGTTTGCTCCGCCATCGACTCCCAGCGCCACACCCGGCCGGCCCAGCCCAACACCTGCCCGATCCACTCCTGAGCCCATGAGTTCTCCCACCACCTCGGCGCCCTCCTCTGCTGGTCGCACTCCAACCATTCGCCCGCCTGGCGCTCACCAGGTTGACGTGACCTATTGCGCCGCTGAAGACGGCACCAAACTTAAAATGGATATCTATCCCCCCCAGAATCCTCAGGGTCCTGCTCCGGTGGTGGTCTACGTTCACGGGGGCGGATGGATGAGCGGCAGCAAGAACGACGATATCGCCCGGACATTCTTTGGCGAACTGACCCACCGCGGCTACCTGGTGGCCTCGCTCAACTACCGCCTGGCGCCCAAATACACCTTTCCTGCCCAGATCCAGGATGTTAAGTGCGCCATACGTCACCTGCGCGCCAATGCAACCGTCTATAACCTGGATCCAGAGCACATTGGAGCGATGGGCGGCAGCGCTGGCGGGCACCTGGTCTCTCTGCTTGGCACCAGCGACGCCAGCGTTGGTTGGGATGTGGGGGAATATGCGGAGCAATCCAGCCGCATCCAGGCTGTGATCCACATGTATGGCCCGTCCGACTTGCTGGCCTTGTTCAAAAACTGGCCACAGCCCGTTGGAGAGCAAGTCTTTGGCGTTTCCAGCAATTTCGATCCCCGGATGGCGGATTACAGCCCCTTAACCTATATCACCCCAGATGACCCTCCCTTTTTGATTCTGCAGGGTGATCTGGATGGTGTGGTGCCAATTGAGCAGGCGCAGATCCTGTTTGACCGTCTTCAATCCGCCGGGGTTCCGGCGCAGTTCGTCCTGGTGAAAAACGCTGGGCACGGCTTGCGCCCCAAAGGCGGCGAAATGCAACCCAATCTGGCGGCGCTGGTGAATCTTGTCGCCGATTTCTTTGATCAGAATTTGCGCTGAGGCGGGGTGATTGCCGGCCGGGCCCGGCTAATGGTCCAGCATGGCGTAGAGCATCACCCCGGCGGCGACCCCCAGGTTAAGCGAAGTGGCGCGCCCGCGCATGGGGAGGCGAATCACCAGCTCGCAAATTTGGATCTGCTCCTGGTTTAACCCTTCGCGTTCGCTGCCCAGCAACAGGATGCGTGGCCAGTCGTAACCCGGCGCATCGCGATAGTCCATTTCGGCATGAGCGGATGTGCCGTAGATGTGATAACCGTGCCCCTGCGACCAGGCAGAAAACTCGGCGAAGGATGCCGTGGCCACCGGGTGCCAGAACAGAGCGCCCATGCTGGCTCGCACTGCACCGGGATGGTAGACATCGGCGCTGCTCTCCAGAAGCAGCAGGCCGCTGGCGCCGACGGCATCCACCGTTCGCAGAATGGTCCCCAGGTTGCCAGGGTCCTGTGGCGCCACCAAAGCCACGCCCCAGGGGAAATTCTGCGGGTTGAGATCGGCAAGGTTCTTCTCCCATTGGTGCACCAGAGCCAGCAAGCCCTGGGGATTCTCTTTGTCCGCCAGGGATGCAAAGACCTCCAGTGAGGCGGCATAGCAGGGCACTCCGGCCTGCGATTGCGCCTGGATCAAATCATGAGCAAACTCGCTTTTCAGCAGCTCCGGGGCGTAAAAGAGGCTGTCGATGGCTGCGCCGGCCTGGATGGCTTCTCCCACCGGGCGTATGCCTTCGACAATGAAAAGACCGCTTTCTTGCCGCGCTTTCTTGTGGCGCAGCGCGCGCGCCAGCTTAACCTTGGGATTATTGTGGCTGGAGATGAGGGTCATCGGGGAGAATTATTGCGCCCGTCGCGGCACCCAGGCAAGCAGCGTGGTGCCCTCGCCGGGGGCGGAAGTGATCTCAACGTCTCCGCCCACCTTGCGGGCCCGGGCTTGCATATTTGACAGACCATGGCCCAGGCTCATCTGGACCTTGGATAAGTCAAACCCGCGCCCGTCATCCGAGATTTCCAGGAGCACCCGGTCGCGCGAGGTCCACAGGTGCACTTCTGCGAGCTGTGCCCGGGCATGGCGGGCGATATTGGCCAGCGCCTCCTGGCAAATATGAAACAGCGCAGTAGAGTTGTTGGCTGGAAAATCCACCAAACCGTCTTCTGGCCCCACCAGGACCGCACGCGTTGGGCAGTTGGCCTCAAACTCGTTCACCAGGCGCTGCAGGCCTTGCTTCAGGTCATCGCCGTGAAACCGGCGAGGGCGAAGATCCAAAATGTAAGAGCGGATATCTTTTATCGTGGCATTCAACGAGGCAATCGACTCTTCAATTTTGGTGCGCGCCAGCTCAGGGTCCTCTTTGATCGCCATGCGGGCGTAATCCAGCGCCAGGCCTACCCCATAGATGGACTGGATAATCCCATCGTGCAGGTCCATGCCAATGCGCTCGCGCTCTTCCAGCACTGCCAGGCGGCGCGACTGGCGATTGAGACGGGCATTTTCGATAGTCATCCCGGCCCATGTTCCGATAGCTGTCAGCAGGTTGAGCTCGCGTTCGTCCAGGTATCGATCGCGCCGGGTGGCGGCGGCCATCACACCCACCACATTGCCGCCGGCGTTCAGGGGGATGCAGGCGATCGATTTGAACCCGGCATCGATCACCGCCGGGCGCAGGTAGCGCATCTCCTCGCGCAGATTTGTGCTCACCAACAATTTCCCGCTGGCGGCCACCATTCCGACAAATCCCTGGCCGAAGCGGAAGCGATCCAGGTGGGAAAAGCCTTCCTCAAAGTCGCCCCGGTGCAATGCCAGGCGCAGTTCCTGCTCGTTTTCCTCGCGCAAAAAGATCTCCCCGGCCTCCACATCCAGGTAATTCATCACCAGGTCGAGGGTCTTATCCAGGATTTCTTCCACGTTGCGAGAACTGGTCAGTGCCGTGGCGACATCGTTGAGTAGCTTCAAGTCCTCGTTGCTCTGGCACAGCTCTCTGTCGCGCTGGAGCAGCTCTTCGTACAGGCGGGCGTTTGAAATAGCGATCGCAGCGTAGGCGGCCAGGGTTTCGATCACGCGCTCGTCCTGCCCGGTGAACTCATGGTAATTGATTTTATCCGTCAGGTATAGCTGGCCGAGCAGCTTATCGCCTGAGAGAATAGGCACCCCCAGAAAAGAGTGCATTTCTGGGTGGCCAGATGGAAAACCTACGCTGCGCGGATCGGCGCTGATCTCCGAGATGCGCACGGTTTGGCGTTCGTCACGCATGATGCCCAGCAGGCCTCGCCCAACCGGTGGGTGCGGCATACGAGCAATCTCTTCTTTTGTCATTCCAACAGGGATGAACTTTTCCAAATCCCCTTGTTCGTTCACCACGCCCAATGCCGCATAGCGCGCCCCCGCCTGCTCCCGCGCCATTTGCACAATGCGCTCCAGGACGGTTTCCAACGATAAATTGCTCACCAACTCCAGACTGGCCCGGTGCAAAGCCGCAAGCCGGTCCTCAAGTTGCTCTCGTGTTAACAGCACCATCCGAATTTCCTCACCGCGATCCTATTTTACCGGAGTTTGATAGTTTTTGCTAGTTTCAAGCGAATATAACTGCTCTTGAACGAGCCGTACTACTTCGGCTCAAGCCAGACCTGGAGAGAACATGGAAAAACAACCCGGCTCGCGCATCCCTGGTTTTTATAAGCTGAGTCTGGAAGACCGCCTGGCAGAAGTTGCCAGGCGGGTGGCTCTTTCTCCGCAGGACATCGCTGTTCTCAGCGGGGCGTCGGGCCTGGCTGTTGATCAGGCAGATCACATGATCGAGAACACAATCGGCCTGCACGCCTTGCCGCTGGGTCTGGGCCTGAATTTTCTGATCAACGGGCGTGAGGTCTTGGTCCCTATGGCAATTGAAGAGCCCTCGGTTGTGGCGGGCGCTTCCTTCATGGCAAAGCTGGCCCGAGATGGGGGTGGCTTTCAGGCGCACACCACCCTGTCAGAGATGATTGCCCAGATACAACTTCTGGATGTTGCCGACCTGCCCTCTGCCCGGCTGACGATTCTGGAGCAGAAGGACCATCTGCTGGCAGAGGCGGCGGAGATTGATCCGCTGCTCAAGAGCCTGGGCGGCGGGCCGCGCGATCTGGAAGTCAGGCAGATTGACCAGTCGGCCATTGGGCCGTTTCTGGTGATCCACCTGATCTATGATGTGCGCGATGCCATGGGAGCCAATGCCCTGAACACCGCTGCCGAGCGCCTGGCGCCGCGCATTGAGGCGCTCACCGGTGGGCGGGTTCACCTGCGGATCCTGTCCAACCTGGCCGACCGCAGGCTGGCCCGGGCGCGCTGCAGCATCCCGCTGGAGAAGCTCGCCTTCGAGGATTTTTCAGCCGAGCAGGTTCGGGATGGCATTATTGCTGCCTGGGCGTTTGCTGCCGCGGATCCCTACCGGGCGGCAACCCATAACAAGGGCATTATGAACGGCGTGGATGCTGTGGTGATCGCCACCGGTAATGACTGGCGCGCGGTTGAAGCCGGGGCGCATGCCTACGCAGCCCGCAACGGGCAGTACACATCGTTGAGCACCTGGGGGCGCGATGCCCAGGGAAACCTGGTTGGAAGCCTGGAAATGCCTCTGGCGGTGGGCATCGTTGGCGGAGCCACGCGCGTCCACCCGACGGCGCAGGCTGCCCTCAAGCTGATGGGTGTGACCAGCGCCAGTCAGTTGGCCGAGATCATTGTCTCAGTGGGTCTGGCCCAAAACCTGGCGGCGCTGCGTGCCCTGGCGACAGAGGGCATTCAGCGCGGCCACATGAGCCTGCACGCCCGGCAGGTGGCCATTGCTGCCGGGGCGGAGGGCGAGATGATAGAGCGCCTGGCTCAACAATTGGTGGCAGATAAGATTGTGCGCATCGATCACGCAATGGAGATCCTGGCTGCCTGGAAGGCGCTGCAATAATGAACAATATATATACAATTACTTGACAAAAACTGCAATTTGCGATAATATCCCTTCTGGAAAGTTTGCGCTCAACATAGGAAATGATATGAACCAATCTATTGATGACTCAATCCTGTTAAAACCCAACCGGGCGGTTGGTATTACCGGTTATGGCGCGTATGTCCCCCGCTATCGCCTCCCCGCGAGCGAAGTTGCCAGGGTGTGGACAGATGGCAAAGGCGGTCTGCCGATTAAAGAAAAATCGGTCCCTGGCCTGGATGAGGATGTGGCTACAATGTCCATCGAAGCGGCGCGCAATGCGCTGAACCGGGCCGGGATCGCCCCGACGGAGATCCGCGCCGTTTGGGTGGGCTCTGAATCCCATCCGTATGCCGTCAAGCCAACCTCCACCCTGGTCGCCGAGGCCATTGGTGCCGTGCCCAACGTGCAGGCGGCCGACTGGCAGTTCGCCTGCAAAGCTGGCACCGAAGCCATGGTGGCGGCGATTGGGTTTGTTGGCTCGGGGATGGCCAACTACGCCCTTGCGATCGGCATGGACACTGCCCAGGGACGGCCTGGCGACGCGCTGGAATACACTGCCGGCGCTGGTGGCGCGGCTTTCTTGCTTGGCCCGGCGGAGGACTCGCTGGCGGTCATCGACGCAACTTACTCTTACGTCACCGATACGCCAGACTTCTGGCGGCGGGCGTATGCCAAATACCCGGAGCACGGCCAGCGCTTCACCGGCGAGCCTGCTTATTTCAAGCACATCACGGAGGCTGGCCAGGCGATGTTGGATGCCACCGGCACCACGCCTCAGGATTACCGCTACGCTGTGTTCCACCAGCCGAACACAAAATTCCCCCAGCGCGTGGCAGAGATGCTGGGCTTTAAGAAGGAGCAGATCGCCACTGGCTTGCTTGTCCCGTTGATTGGTAACACCTATGCCGGCGCAGCCATCATCGGGCTGACCGCCATCCTGGATGTGGCCGAACCGGGCGACCGCATCTTCATGGTCTCCTTTGGCTCCGGCGCAGGTTCGGATGCGTTTGTAATCACCGTCACCGAGGCGATCCGCGAGCGCCGGGATCGCGCGCCGCACACCCAGGATTACATCGCCCGCCGCACTCCGATCGATTACGCCACCTATGCCCGTTATCGCGGCAAGATCACGATGAAGTAGAGGCTTCCGATGACAGATGTTGTGATTGCCGGGATTGGTCAAACCAGGGTTGAAGAGCACTGGGATACTTCCCTTCGTGAGCTGGCGTTTGCCTCGATAGAAGCGGCGACGCTGGACGCGGGTGGTTTGCGGCCTCAGGCCCTGTTTGTTGGCAACATGCTCGCGCCGCAGCTCTCGCGGCAGGCGCACCTGGGGGCGCTGTTGGCAGACTTTGCTGGGCTGACCGGCATCGAGGCCTACACCCTGGAAGCAGGAGGCGCTTCGGGCGGGGCGGCCTTGCGGGCGGGCTTCCTGGCTGTGGCTTCCGGTCAGGTGGAGGTAGCCCTGGTGGTTGGCGTGGAGAAATTTTCAGATGTTGTGGGGTCTGCTGTCGATGCCGCCCTGGCCACCAGCGGCGATAGCGACTACGAAAGCGTCCATGGGCTGACGCCCAATGCCCAGGCGGCTTTGCTGATGCGCCGCTATATGCATGAGTATGACACGCCCCGGGAAGCCTTTGCCGGCTTTCCGCTGGTAGCCCATGCCAACGGGGCGGGCAATCCAAATGCCATGTTTCGCAAGGCGATCAGCGCCGAGATGTACAACCGGGCAGGCATTGTGAGCGACCCATTGAATATGTTCGACGTCGCTCCCAGCGCAGACGGGGCGGCTGCCCTGGTGCTCACCCGCCCGGGCCTCTTGCCCCCGGGCTTCCCGAATCGCCTGGTGCGCATTGCCGGGTCGAGCATGGCTACAGACACCCTGGCGCTGCATGACCGTCCCGACCCCCTGGTTTTTGAAGCTGCCCGCATCTCGGTTGAGCGAGCCTGTCTGAAGGCGCGGCTCACTCCCTTGCAGGTGGACCTTTTTGAACTTTACGACGCTTACTCGATCTACGCGGCGCTCTCGCTCGAGGCGGCCGGTTTTGCTGGGCGCGGCGGTGGGTGGAAGCTGGCCCAAAATGACGGCGCGCCGGCCGAAATTAGCCTGCAAGGTTCGCTGCCCATCAGCACCCTGGGCGGGATGAAGGCGCGCGGCAACCCAGGTGGCGCCGCTGGCGTTTACCAGGCGGTGGAGGCGGCTTTGCAATTGCGCGGCCAGGCCGGGGCAAACCAGGTGCCCGAAGCTCGCCGTGCCCTTATCCAGTGCCTGGGCGGCCCGGCATCCACTGCGATCACGCATGTCCTTGAGGCAATGGATTAACCATCAACATACAGGCCTGATAGCTGGTTTGATAGTTCCTGATAGATTTTTGGGCTATACTGGTCCTTGCTATTCTATGTGATGCTTATTGAGAAGGAGTGTTCAGATATGGAAATTTCACGCCATTGGCGCTTACGCAAACAACGTTATTCCCTGGTGGGTGAAGTCTGTCCCCATTGTGAAGCCAAACTGTTCCCGCCGCGGGATGTCTGCCCGGAATGCGGCAAAGAAGCCAAGACCCTGTTTCATTTCAGCGGGCGCGGCGAAGTGTATTCCTACACCACGGTTTACGAGCCCCCTGCCGGCTATGAAGAGTACGCCCCCTACACCGTGGCCCTGGTCAAGCTGGAGGAAGGCCCCATCGTCACCGCCCAGCTCACCGACCTGGGCGACCAGCCGGTGCAGATCGGCGCGCCGGTGGAGATGGTCACCCGTAAGCTGCGCCAGGATGGCGATGAGCGAGGGATGATCGTCTATGGCTATAAATTCAGGCCGGTACTTTCCAGAGTGACGGCCTAATCCGTATTTTATACAATCAAAGGCTCCCTGGCGATTGCATCAACCAGGGAGCTTATTTTTTAGTATCCAACCCTTTCACAGAATAAATTGTTGGGCGTTCATCAGGTAACACGATGGGAAAAGAAAAAATCACAAGAGGCAATGCGAGTCAATTCTTTGTAGCAGGTGAACTTTGCCGCAGAGGATATTCGGCTGTGGTTACACTCGGCAACACTCCGAATACCGATGTCCTGTGTAGCAATATCGAGGGGACAAGATTTGTTCACATTCAAGTAAAAACATTCGTTCCCGGTCATCGAACATGCAGCGTCGGGACAAAGGCCGAAAAGGATTTCGGAGAAAATTTCTTCTGGATTCTCGTTGGAATGCCGGAACCCGGAAGCAAATCTGAGATTGAATACTATATTATCCCATCGGGTGAGATGTCGAAGAATGTTCTGGAAGGACACCAAACCTGGTTAGAAGCCCTCGGCAAGAATGGACAGGAGCACAAGGATAACACAGTCAGAATCGTGCGCCTGCCTCCATATGTATCTAATATTGGTTGGGATATTAGCGAATATCGTGACCGCTGGGACCTTCTTGAACAAAAACTGAAAGCCTAGCTTGTTTTCTTTAGCCGCCACCCCTCGCAGCGATGTTGTCAGTTATTGTTTTTTGAAGCAGTACCACCGTGAGATTACATTTTGGCGCTATCAAGGTAATCGAACCTCAAATCTACAATGAGCTCATCAAATGATATAGATTTCTCTTGGCAAAACTCGAGCAACGAATCCCAAATTGACCACCAACCATCCGTATCTGGCACAAAAACTTGAATGGTCAACACATCATCGTCGGTGAGTCTTAGAAATTCGTATTTCTCTAATATCTTAAGTTCTTCGTAAAGTTCTTGTGCGTCTAGCCCTGACACATTCAGGATTTCTCGAGAAGAAACGTTCATGTAGATACCCCCTGATTCAGCCCGCTCAACTATAATAGACAATAGTTTCCTTGAGCGTTTTGGCAGTTTTTCCAACCTTCTCGCCAATGAAGTAATTATCCGTAGCCATTCCTGTAGGTCGTCTACTTTACCGAACGCCTCCAATGTCTTGGGCAATCTCGAATATTGCATTTTACCCATATTAACATTGCTACTTTTTACACTATTCACCTGGCTTTGACTACTTGGTAACCTTTCCAATATCAAATTAAAAAAGTGTCGCATCTCCTCTTTGGTTGCCAGTGTATCTAATTTCTGAAGAATATCAGCTTGTCCTGTTTTTAGCTCATCGCGTAATATCGAATATTGTTCAGATTGTCGGATAATGGCTTCAATAATTCTCCATTCGCTTTCCTGAAGCAACGCCCTCATTCGGCGCATTAGCTTGGCTATCGTCCTTTGAAAATCGTCCTCTTGTAATAAACCCTGAATTTCATTTGTTGTGACCGCCCGCTTCACAACCTCCCTGATTTCTTCGTCTGACGGGTCATTTCCATGTCGCATTCTTTCTACTAGACCCGAAAGTAAATTAATACCAATGCCGGGTATTAGAACCTCAGGCTTGTCCCAATACAAACAAACTGCAAGTATTGAAAATGCGTAGAAAGTGATATCTGCCGGCAATGACGAAGTGGCATTTATTATTCGCCTGACTATTGATTGGCTATTGGAGTCGAGTTTATCGTTAATCTCGTTTGGCAGAATATTCCGGCGACCACACTCTGACACACACTTATTTTGCGGAGCTTCTATCTTTGATAATTCTTCACTCCTGCGATTTACGGCAGCACTAACTGCATCAGACAGACCAGGCTCGATTTCACCAAGGGTCATCCTACCTAGCACGGCAGCCAATATTTCGTCCCTTTTCATTGAAATCCTAATATGTTCCCAAACAGCCCGTCTTCCAGGTTCTTTATCTAAATATTCATCCATCAGCGGTTTCATTGCCTTTTCGAAAATTCCCCCGTAATAAGACATCATTTCATTGTATGAAGGATATCCACTATTCTTGGCTAATTGTTCTAATACCGCCCGGGCAAATTCATCTCCTCTTTTCGCCCTATCCTCCAGTTCCACCAATTGTTTCAATGTCACATCATCGTCGCTTTTTATTCCGATAACTTCCTGCCCTGTCAAGCTTTTTTCTTTCGGCGCTTCAGGTGTTAACTCTTTTGCATTGAATGCAGTTTTGAGCAAACGAATTACTCTTAAGGCATATTCTTTCGCAATCTCCTTGCACTCCCCCTTAATCAATAACGGTTTTGTGTCTTGTATTCTCAAATCAATAAGCCATTCACGTTTTTGCCAATCGACTTGACCCCATAACCTTATCCTGTAAGGCTTTAGCTCGTGCTCTGGGTCAAATGTTTCAAAACCCGAAATGTCAATACTTTTCCCTCCTGAACAAAGCAAAACCGCCACTTCATCAATGGACTGATAGAGCCATTTTCTGACTGCTTCATAATCCGCATTGTCGATTGATAACGCAAAATACAGCATTTCTTATACCTATGGACACAATAATTTCCGGACCGCAAACATTCGAGTTTCAAATAAAACATCTGGCCGAAATTATAATTGCAAACTTACCCCAATACATTTGATTCGTCTTGCGTTCTATTATTACAAACACCGAAAACCAGATAATGCCTGGCAAACGCATAGGGGTACAGATCCTGGTTATAATCCCTGGCTTTTGACACAAGTCAGGGATCACTTTTTTCCTCTTCCTGAAGACCCTTTTGCATCAACCAAAAGCGTTTTTCTTTTCATTGACACATCCCTGGCGTAAGATATAATTCAAACATTCTAAGCCCACTTTGTCTATGATTGGCGCCTTTCTCAGGGGGCGCAAGCAAGGAATGGAAGTTATGAAGAACCGTCCCTGGATCGTAATTTGCAGCGGGATCGCTTTGTTGGGCGCTGCCCTGGCCTGCTCTTTTTCTCCGCTGGAGGACACCTCCTCTGGCGACGCCACCGCCGCGGCGCTCCGCACTTCGATTGCCGCCAATGCCACTCAGGCTGCTGGGATCGAGTCCACAACCCAGGCCGAGCAGGCCCAGCCCCCTGCCACCCAACCGGTTTCCACCGTCCAGCCATCCCAGGCAACCGAGCCGGCTGTGGAGACTGGCCCCACCCAAACCGCCCTGGCGCCCATTCGCGGAGAGCTTTCGCTCTACGGCCTGGATCCTGAGCAGGGAGAGCTGGGCTGGATCCATCCGCCCCTGACGATGGAGGTGGACGAGTATCGCGGCTCCAAGTTTGACACCGCTTTCCCGCTGACGGTGGCAAGCGATTTTGTCCTGGCTTCGGACATCACCTGGGACACCGAGTACGGCGGCTCGGGCTGCGCCTTTGTCTTTCGCTCGGATGGCAATGAGGATCAACCCAGCCAATACATCGTGGCCGCCTCCCGCATCTCCAATGGACGCGTCTTCTTTGCCGTGATGTCGCAGGGCGAGCTGGTGGTTGGGAAAGATTTCTACGCCAATGGCATTGATCCGAAGTTTGATGCCAGCAATGGCGCAACCAATCACCTGGCTGTGGTCGGCCAGGGCTCGACCTTCACGATCTATTCCAATGGCACCAGGCTCGGCGAGGTAGATCCGAATGACCCCTTGCCACCGCTTGCCTTGCCCGACCCGCCCCTGCGTCCGCTGCTGATGGCCGATCCGGCCGTGGCTGCCGCCTATCGCCAATCGCTGGCCGAATACCAGCGGCTGGTCAATCGTTTAAAGCAGGAGTACAACCAGCGGCTGAAACTGTGGAATGAATTGGATAAGGACTTTGAGCGCGGCTTTGTTGCCCTGGGAGTGGTGGCCGAGTCTGGTCGCACACAATGCGAGTTCAACAACGCCTGGCTGTGGTTATTAGAAGAGCAGTAAAGGGTCGAAGAATGCGGGGGCTACAGGGCGGTTCCCGAGGGTTACTGGGTTCTTGGCGGAGATCTAAGGCCTTTCCAGGCCGTGGGCGTTGAGCAATGCCTCGTCAGCCATCAGCGCCTGGGTCGGTCCGTCGGCAACAATTCGGCCTTCATCCATGATTACCATGCGCGGGAAAAGCTCGCGCACCATCAGCATGTCATGGGATGAGATCAGCATGGTGATGTCCAGGTCGTCCAACAAGCGAATCAGGGAGCGGCGGGCGCGCGGGTCCAGACCGGCGGTTGGCTCATCCAGAACCAGCACTTCTGGCTTCATCGAGAGCACCGTGGCAATGGCGATCCGTTTCTTCTCGCCAACACTCAGGTGGTGCGAAACGCGCCCGGCATACTCGCTCATATGCACCACTGCCAGGGCCTCTTCCACCCGTTGACGCACCTGGTCTGGGGGCAGTCCCTGGTAGATCGGACCAAAGGCCACATCTTCATAGACGGTTGGAGAGAAGAGCTGGTCATCCGGGTTTTGAAAAACCAGGCCCACCCGGGCGCGCACCTTGCCATAGTTTTCTTTTACCACCGGGAGTCCCGCCACGCACAGGGTGCCGCTTTGACTCTCCAGGATGCCGTTCAGGTGCAGGATCAGGGTGGATTTCCCCGCCCCATTGGGGCCGACCAGGGCGACCTTTTCACACGGCCGGATGTACAGCGAAACGCTGTTCAGGGCCGAATGCCCATCTGGATAAGAGAATGTCAGGTTATTGATTTCGATCGAGTGATGCATGCAGCTCTCTAAAGTTACGCCCAAAATAGAAATGCAAACGCCAGCAGGAGCACGAACAGAGCCAGGGTGCTGGCTAGAACGGCCCAATCAACGGGGCGCAGGCGCGGCAGCGGCGCAGCGCGAACCTCGCCATCATAGCCGCGGGCGACCATTGCCATGTAGATGCGGTCGCTGCGTTCAAAGGCGCGCAAGAACAGGTTGCCCGCCATGCCGCCGGTGATGCGCGCCCGCCAGACCAGGCTGCCTCCGGTCTTTAACCCGGGCTGGTCTGCATGGCCGCTGCGCGCCGTCCGCGCCCGGATCAGGCGCAGGGTCTCATCTGCAAACACAAACAGGTAACGCCACATCAGCCCGAAAATTGCCACCAACAAGCGCGGGATACGGACGGCCCGCATTGCCATCATCAGATCTGGGAATGGCGTGCTGGTGGCGAGAACAATGGCCATCTGCACGGATATCCAGGATTTGAGGGCAATGCTCAGGAAGCGCTCCAGGCCAGGCAAGGTGACTGTGAGTGTCCACGGGCCGATGTTCAGGCTGAACAAAGCTTCTCCGGGGATGGTGAAGATCACTGGCAAGGCCGCCAGCATGAATGGCAGGGCCAGCATGGCCCGCCGCAAGACAAAGCCCACCCCCAGCTCGGAGAGAACCTCCACTGAGACCACCAGCGCGAAGAGAAGGATGTAAACCGGCCAGGCGCCGACGGGGGTCAATGCTGTTGTAAATATGAACGCCACCGCCAGGACAAACTTTACCCGCGGATCGAGCTGGTGAACAGCGCTCTGGCCGGGCCGGTAAGGATCAAGAAAGTGGATATGCATGGATCAGCTTTGGACCGCCTTGCGGTTGCGCCTGGAATAGGCCACCGCAGCAGCAATTCCAAAGACCAGCAGCGTGCCAATGATCCCTGCCAGGATCGTCGCCAGGGCTTCATTCGGAACGCCGGGCAAAACGTAATCCGGGATAATCTCGTAGGCCGGTCCTTGAGCGGCATCCAGGAATCCACGCTGCTCCGCTACCCATTCCAGGCCATCAGGATAGGCCGAAGCCAGCGGAGATGCGATTGCCAGAGCCAGGGCGATGATCAGGCCTACCACCCACAGGGCCGCGCCGCCGGCTTGCTTCTCCCGGCCGGCCTTTAACAAATCCGGTCGGGCAGCGTAGATCAGCGCCAGGGCGCCGGCGGTGATTAGCCCTTCGCCAATGCCGATCAGAGCGTGGATGCCGCCCATGGCTGGTATGGCCAGGTTGGCGGGCGAAGTGCCCGAAAAAGCCAGCTCCAAGGCAACCGCCAGGGAAGCGATGAAGATCGAGGCCCAGGCAGCCAGGAAGCCGCCCACAAAGACGCCCCAGCTTTTTTCACCAGCCAGCCCCCGGATTGTGCGGTAAACAAAATAGGAAACCGCCACGCCGATGATGCCCATGTTAAAGATGTTAGCGCCCAGCACCAGCAAACCGCCATCCTGGAAGATCAGCGCCTGCACGCTCACCACGGTGGTCATCACCAGGATCGCCGCCCAGGGGCCCAGCAGGATGGTCGCCAGGGCGGCGCCCATCAGGTGACCAGATGTGCCGCCGACGACGGTGAAGTTGAGCATTTGTCCGGCAAAGATTGCTGCAGCCACCACGCCCATCAATGGCACCTGGCGCTCGCCCAGGTCTTCATTGACGCGTTTGAGAGAATAGATGATGGCAATGATGCTCACAATCCATAGGATGATTGAAACTGGAACTGACAAGAAGCCATCCGGGATATGCATGGGCTCGGGAGATGCCAAAGGTGAAAGAAACATCATGTCCTCCTTCCTGAACTCAATAGCTTAATCCAATATGCCCGTTTAAGGGGAAGCGCTTTTTTGACAGCCTGGACACAAACCAAAGAAGGTGACGTGCACGCTGTCAATTTGATATCCAGTGCTGGTTTGAAACTGTTCATAGAGAGATAATAGCAAGGTGTGGTCAATTTCCTGGGTGTTGCCACAAGCCCGGCAAATCAGGTGGTGGTGGTCGTGCCCGGCAATTTCGTACACCAGTTGCCCGCTGCCCACATGGGCGGCTAACACCAGGCCTTGCTCGCTCAGGAAGCTCAGCGTGCGGTAAACGGTGGGTTCCGTCATACCCGGGAGAGCTCGCTGCGCCTGTTCAAAGATCTCTTGGGGGGTCAGATGGCTGCCAGCATTCTCAAGGATGCTCAAAATTGCCAGCCGTTGAGGTGTCAGGCGGTAGCCTTGGGAGCGCAGTTTATCGGTGTGCGGGGTGACCATAGATTACTTGTTATTGCAACTGTTTACAATAACAAATTATATATCCATCCTGCCCTGGCTGCAAGTCGTTTTGGGTTAAGCTTTGTTAACCTGAGCTGGGTAGACCGCTGACCGGCTCGTTGAGCCTGAGAATCAAAACAGGGCGGCGCCTTCAGGCAGCTGCCCTGTTGGATGAAATAATCCTTCAGCAACCGGATTAGCTTGGGATATACAATCTTTGGCCGGGGCGGATGAGATTTGGGTTGGGACCGATGGTGGTGCGGTTGGACTCCCAAACGGCAGTTACCGAGGTGCCAAACCGCGCCGCGATCCCACTCAGGGTATCCCCTGGCTGGACCACATAACAGGCCGCTCCAGAATGAAGATCGGTTCGCACAATCATTCTGCACTCCTTTTCTACTTCAACATTGCCTGTTTATCCACACCAACCGCTGCGGTCTGGATACGTATAGCTGCCGCCAACCACTGGCGGGGTGGTGGACACGGGTGGCCTGACAAGATTGGCCTGGCAGTTCGTGGCGATGGCTTGCATTTCCAAAGCCTTGTTCATGAACCACTGCGCTTCTGGGCTGCAACCCCGGCCGCCTGCTCGGATAGAGGTTTTAATCTTCATGGTTTGTCACTCCTTTGTCCTGTTTGCAGCGCTTATGCACAGCCCAGGTTTCGGGCAATCTCTCGCCACTTATTGAACTCGCGCCGCCAATAATTGATCCCCTTTTCGCAGCCAGCTTCTGCGCCTGCGCGCAGGTTGGTGCGCAAAACCAGCTGTTGCACCGGCTTGCCACCCTGAACGGGGTATTGCCCCTGATCTTTTGGGTTAAGATTCATTCTGAGTTCCTCCTGTTTGCCAACCAAACACAATTCCTGGGTCGATACTTTTACCCAATTCAACATCCTGGCGCCAATATTACCAAAACATGGCCCGTTTGCACAATCGGCCAAATGTCGTAAATCGGGGCAATTCAGGATGAATCAGATTTAATTCAAATGCGGTAGGAATTTTTTCTGCAGACGGTCTTTGGGCTGGAAGCCAGTCACCCGCTCCACCGGTTTGCCATCTTTGAACAAGATCAGGGTTGGCACGCCCATCACGGTGTAATCCATTGCCAGCTGCGGGTTGTCATCCACGTCCAACTTAACCACTTTCACTTGCTCGCTCCACTCCTCCGCCAATTGCTTGACCACCGGGTCGAGCATCTTGCACGGCTGGCACCACACTGCGGTGAAATCCACCAAAACTGGGGTGCTGGACTCCAGGACTTCCTGTTGAAAAGTTGCTTCACTTAATTTCACGATATCAACCATTCGTCTGCTCCTGTTCGGTTGTGAGTTCCTGAGAATTAAAAACCAAGTCATCCGAAATGCGCCTTGGCTAACCGCAGGACATGGTAACAAGCCTGGTTTGAAAAGTCAAGAGGTTCCGGCCTGGCTGGGCAAAACTGGGGTCTGGTGAAACTGTGTGCAGGCAAAAGATGTCAGATAGCCAAGGGGAGAGCGGAACGGCGCTCAC
>CAZDAU010000046.1:0-27171 GCA_964503625.1 uncultured Anaerolinea sp. | reverse complement strand
GGCTAAAAAAGCGCCTGACAGACGTAAATTGGCGCTCAGCCAGTTCGCTTGCGCTGGGCCGCTTTTCCTGGCAGTGCGTCTGCATCGCGCATCGCCTGGCGCAGGCTGGCCTGCAATTCGGGTGGGAACTGGTCCAGGCTCTGCCGGATCAACCAGGGGGTGTCTGGGGAGTCGGAGAACATCAACGTCTGGCGCAGGAAATAGGCCGTCTCCTGAGGCGAGCGGCGCGCCAACGCAGCCAGCACGTCCAGCAAATCGGGGCGCAAGGCTGCCGGGGCAACCTGGCAGAGCGGTTGGATCAGGCGGAAGAAGACGGGCAGGTTTTCGAAGGCGGGAGCCTGGATCAGCGGCAGCAGGGCGCGCAGTCCAAGCTGTTGAGGAAAGGTTTTTGTGCTGCCAAGCCAACCTTCGATCATCTTCAGCAAGACTTGCGGCTGTTCTCGGTGGAGGCGCTCCACGCCGTTGGAAAGCAGCGCCTCGATCAGAAAGAATTCCAGGTCGGTTGTGATCCAGCTTTGCAGGCGCGCGATGATCGCATCGGGCGGCTGGGGCGGGATTTGCCCCAGGAGCATGCCTGCCATTAAGCGGCACTCCAGGTACGGCTCGGCCCACAGGGCATCGCACAAAGCCAGGCCCCCAGGGCTATCCTTCTCGGCCAGGGGAATCAATTCCCGCAGCAGCATGCGCAAAACCGGTGGGCGCACATTGTATGCCTTGAGCAATGGGCCTGGTTTGCCGGTCTTGCCTGGCCGGCGGGCGCGGTCGGAGTAAAAATCCAGCACGTAGTGCAGGCTGCGGATATAAGCGGGTGGGTCGTTGAAATGCTCCGCCAGCAGAGCGGCCTGGTGCTTCAGGCGGGCAGGTTGAATGGCAGGCACGGCGTCAACATCAATAGGCCCGGCCGAAGTAAACTTTGCGCTGGGCTGGCTGGCCGCACACGATGCACCGCCCCTGCCCCCCGGGCTGGTCCAGCGGCAGGCAGCGGGTGGTGGCTTTGGCGTCTTCCTTGACCCTGGCCTCGCAGGCAGGGCTTTCGCACCACCAGGATAAGGCCCAACCGCTTTGCAGCGCATCCAACAGGTCGGCGTAGCTGCGCGGGTCGTGGGTGTTTGCCTGGCGGAAAGCCAGGGCGCGGTCGAACAGGGATTGGTGGATTTGCTGCAGCGTCTGCTCGACGGTGGACGCCAACCCGCTTTGCGGGACGAAGGATTTGCCGGCTTTGCCGGGCAGGTCGCGGCGCGCCAGCGCCACGCTGCCTTTTTCCACGTCTTTAGGCCCAATCTCGATGCGCAGCGGCACGCCGCGCATTTCCCAGTCGTTAAACTTGAAGCCCGGGGTGACCTCGCTGCGATCGTCCACCTTGACCCGGAAGGCGCTCAGCTCCTGGCGCACCCGCTCGACCGTCTCCAGCACGGCCGATTGCTCGGCGTCGTTCTTATAGATCGGCACGATGACCACCTGGATGGGCGCCAGCCTGGGCGGCAGCACCAATCCTTGATCGTCGCCGTGGGTCATGATGATGGCGCCGACGAAGCGAGTGGATAATCCCCAAGAAGTGGTCCAGGCGTACTGCATCTCGTTGTTCCAATCCAGGAATTGGATATCGAAAGCGCGGGCAAAGTTCTGTCCCAGGAAGTGGGAGGTTCCGGATTGCAAGGCGCGCGTGTCGCCCATCATGGCTTCGATGGTGTAGGAGCGCACCGCCCCGGCGAATTTCTCCTGATCGCTTTTCAGCCCCGGGACGACGGGCACCGCCGCTTCGTTAATGGCGAAATCGGCGTAAACGTTGAGCATGCGCAAGGTCTCTTCCTCGGCCTCCTCGGCGGTGGCATGGGCGGTGTGGCCCTCCTGCCAGTAAAACTCCAGCGTGCGCAGAAAGAGCCGGGTGCGCATCTCCCAGCGCACCACGTTGCCCCATTGGTTGATCAGGACGGGCAGGTCACGGTACGATTTAATCCACTTGGAGTACATGTAGCCGATGATGGTCTCGGAGGTGGGGCGCACGACCAAAGGCTCTTCCAGTTTTTCGCCGCCGCCAATCGTCACCACCGCCAGCTCGGGTGAGAATCCTTCAACGTGTTCTTTTTCCTTCTCCAGGAAGGATTTTGGGATCAGCAATGGGAAGGCCGCGTTGACGTGCCCGGTCTCCTTGAACCGCCGGTCCAGGGCCGCCTGGATGTTTTCCCATAGCGTCCAGCCATAGGGCCGCACCACCATGCAGCCGCGCACCGGGGCGTAATCGGCCAGCTCGGCCTTGAGCACAAGCTGGTTGTACCACTCAGAGAAATTCTCGCTGCGTGAAGGGAGTTTATCGCTTGTAGACATAAGGTTCCTGAACAAAAAAGATGACGACCGAAGGTCTATTTTACTGCCAGCGATAGGATAAGGCAAGCGCAAATAATCGCCGGGGGAAGGATTGATCAGCGTTGAATCGTTTTCATGTTGTTAAAAAAATCATAAATGCCCATTAATCAGCGCCGTGCGGAAGGCAGTATGATTGGCCTATGTCAGAAAATTACCGCCTCAAGCCAGAAATGATGAACATGTATCCGGATGACAAACTCCCCGACCAATCCTGGAGGGCGGTCACCCAGATGGCCGAACCTGACGAAGTGGAGGGGTATCTGCTGGACGAAATTTTCAAGGCGCTGGGGTTGCAGGCCGATGGCCGATGGCGGCGCTGGTTTGGACCGGTTTTGAGTCCGTTTGTGCGCAGCTTTGCCCGCCAGGCGGCTGAGTTTGACCGCTGTGTGGCGCAGCATGGCTTACAGCAATCGGCGCAGCTGTGGCTGGACAGATGGATCCCCGGCTTGAATGTGTATGGCGATGAGCTGGTGCCCGCCAGCGGGCCCGTTTTGATTGCGGCCAACCACCCGGGCACCTTTGATGGGTTAGCCATCGCCTCTTTGATCGGGCGGCCGGATCTCAAAATTGTCACGGCAGCCAACCCATTTTTTCGGGCTTTGCCCAACATGCGCCGTTATTTGATCTTCTCCACCCTGGATACGCATGTGCGCATGGCCACGACGCGAAACGCCCTGCGTCACTTGCAGGACGGTTGTGCGCTGTTGATTTTCCCCAGCGGCAAGATGGACCCCGATCCGCTGTACTTTCCCGAGGCAGCCAGGCATGCGTTGAGCCGCTGGTCAGCCAGCCTGGAGTTTTTCTTGCGCAAGATTCCCCGGACCAGGTTGATCGTTGCGACCAATTTCGGTTTTGTCGCCCCGGAATACATGGATCACCCGCTGGCCCGGCTGCGCTCCGGTGAAATTGGAAGGCAAAAGCTGGCGGAATTTATTCAGGTGATCCAGCAAGTGGTTCATCAACGGCGGGTTTCTCATCCTCCCTGTGTGATGTTTTCTGAAGGGCTTGCCCTGCTTCCGGCAAATCAACACTTCTCCAGCCTTCAGGATCAGATTTTGGCAGCCGCAGAAAAATCGCTGGAAATCAGTTCTTCAGGCTGTATCGGGTAACTTCCAGGCCGGGCGGCGCAAGTGGCCGGCGCGAACTGCAGCAAGCTCGGATGCGGGCATGTGCAGCAGCTGGCGGCACAGCTCCGCAATGCGCTGGCTGGAAAGGCCGCCGTTTTGCACTGGGGTCAACCGGCGCAGCAGATCCAGGTCCAGGTAAGAATAGACCTCCTTGCCCAGCGCCAGGCCAATAAAGACCACAGACGAATATTGCGTGACCAGAACAGAACAGTTGGCGATCATGTGATTGACATTGCCATCGGTGTACACAAGGGCTCCAGGAGCCAGTTGATGGATTTCGCGGATCGCGCGGGCAAAGTTCTCGTTGGGGTGGAGTTTGAAAATTACCTGCCGGCCATTGGCAATTTGCAAGACCTGCCGAATGAATGCCGGGCGGTCATCGGGTTTGAAGGTTTCTCGGGCGCAGGAGGTGGCTGCCAGGACAAAATCCCTGTATGGGAAGTTGTTGTCCATGTAGGCAGATGCATGGTCAAAATTCGGGATGCCGGTCACAGCAATTTTCTCCGGCCGCACTCCCTTTTGGATGAACAGGTCACGATAGCCGGCAGATGCGACGCAGAAAAGGTCATAGGCGTCCGAAAGCCCGGTGGTAGCCGTATTTGCCAGGAAGCGGGGCAGCTTGAGCAGGCGCACCAGATGGTAGAGCATCCCTTCTGGCTCGATCATGCCTTCTTGCACCAGGATCAGGCGCTTGCCGCGAATGTTGCTCTGTAGGATAAGATCGGTGCAGGTGATTACTGCATCGTAGAATCGGGCGCGGCCGCCAAAATCTACCGGCAAGTGGTGCTCGGCCAGGTAGGCGCGCGTGTTTTTCAAGTGATTGCCGCCCAGGATGGTGAAATCGAGCATTCCTTTCCGGCTGAGGAAGCCCAGCAGACCCTCGGCGTAAAAAGGGGTGAAGTAACAATGATGCTCCGGCAGGCAGCGCGCAATCTGATGCATCATGGTGGTCTGATTCAAAGAGCCGCAAATGAGCAAAATATTTGAAGCCATCTCCATGCTCCTGTTCAGAGGCTTGGGCGCAGCGGCCTGCGCGAGGGCGGCTGTGCCGGGCGATGGGTGCGGCCTGGCGACCGCGATAGTTGCAGCGGTTTGGATGGACCTGCGTTTGAAGTGACCCAGCCGGCGTAGCGCAGCATCAGGTGGGGAAGGTAGCGGATAAAGAAATCGCCCCAATTCATCTGATAGGTTGCGGTGGGTTGGGTCTGGCGGTTTACCAGCGCAGCGCGCAATTCTTCCGCAGAGCTGCCCGGGAAACAGGTTGCTCCTGTCCCAATCATCCAACTCACATGCGCATCGCTGGATCCCACCTGGGCAAGCGGCATCTTTCGGCAGCGGTTCACAGCCTGCTGGTCTCGTTGGGCGCCCGCCAGGCCGGCATTGAAAATTTCAACCCCCACCAGCCCGGCGGCAACTTCAGGATTGCGCAGCGCTCGGCAGATCGTGTGCGGATTGACTCCGATCCGTCCCCGGGTCATGGGATGGGGGATGATGCACAGCCCGCCCAGCTCCACCGCTTTGAGCACGGTCTGTTCCACGGAAAGCCCTGGCGGGATGACCTGGGTAACAAAAAGGGCCAGAACATGGCCCTCTGCAGTCGTGACTTCAATGCCCGGAATCACCTGTATGCCGTAGGATGGCGCCAGGTCCAGGGCTTGAAGGGCGCCGGCGATTGCGTCGTGGTCGGTGATCGCAATCGCATGGAGTGGCGTGTAATGGGCCGCGTATTTCAGGACCGCGGCCACGGAAACGGTGGCATCATAACTATAAGTGGTGTGGATATGCAAATCTGCGAGGCCCATAGATGCTCCTGGTCTGATCCAACAAATTGTTGTTGCCGATAAGTTTTTCCAACATTGGATAATTTAGCACAGGGGTGTTAATGGGCCTTCAAGGCAGGTTTAAGGTCAGGTTTTCGGATTGATATGGATTGTTAACCTGTGGATTTCTTGTTGGGTGCGAATCGCTTCGCGTGGCTGAAGCCTCTGGCAAGTTCCAGACCTGCGGGTTCCCGAGCATCATCGAGCAATGTTAACAATCCTTTACAAGCGGTGTATCGTGTCATGAGCCAAAAATGGATTAGAATTTAATCCAGGCTTAATGTACTAATTTTTGTGTTTAAGCTTTGTTGAGATCTGGCTATTTTGCAATACAATTTGCCTTTCAGGCGTTGATTTACCCACAGAGGTATGAATGACCCCTGCCAAGATAGCGATTGTCCTCGTTCATGCATTTGTGGGGTGGGCGCTGTGTGGCGCAACGATGGGCATCGGTATGGCGATCACGTCGTTGGAAAATGCGCTGATCATCCATGCGGTGGCTGCGCCGGTTTTCTTCTCTGCAGTTTCACGGGTGTACTTCAGAAAATTCAACGCCAAAAGTCCGCTGCCCGACTCATGAAACAGTCCAAACGCAACCTTTCCATGCTGGCGCTGCCCATTCTCCTGATTGCCAGCAACGCTGTCATTTTTACCGTCCTGAGTCAATTGGCTGGGGATGAAACGGGGTACCTCCTGGGTTTTATTTTCTACTGGTCGTTCTGGTGTTTGCTAATTCCCGGGCTGGTGGTGCGCAAGCACAGGTTTGCCAGCCTGCTGACTGACCGCAGGCCATTGTTCGGGCGGGATAACCGGCCGGCAGCGCTGTTATGGGGGCTGGTGATCTTTGTGGCGATCCTGATGTATGGCAGGGATTTTCTGGCTGCGCCGCCTGCTCTGATCCTCATTGCAATTCCGCTTGCGGTGGTCAACGGCGTGTGTGAGGAGCTGCTGTGGCGCGGGGTGTATGTGCGCGTTTTCCCGGCAAACCCCTGGTGGGGGATTCTTTATCCGGCGATCGGCTTTGCGGCGTGGCATTTCGTCCCGCAGATGGTGTACCCGGCCGAAAATGTGTTCGGCTTTGTGCTCTCTACCCTGTTTCTCGGTCTGGTTTATGGGTTTATTGCTTATCGTACCGGCTCGGCAAAATGGACAGCCATTTCTCATAGCCTGAGCGGCGCGGTCGCTTTGGCGGCTCCGCTGGCGCAGATTGCGATTTCATTTTGAATGAATAGCAAAACTGCATGGCACTCCGAAGGCAGGCGAGTTAGCGGTCTGAGTGCAATCGGAGACCGCGCTCTTCGACGATGCTCAGAGTGCTGGGTGGTTTTTGTGAACAAACTGAACATCCATGGGAGCAGAAATGACAATTCTGGAAAGTGATGCGAACGGTTCTAGTCCACACCTGTCAAGTTCGAGCCGGTTTGGCTACTATTCAGCGATCCTGACAACCGTAATCACCCTTGTAACCTTCGGTTTTGCGATGGCCGCTTTACCGAACTCTGGAGCGAACTGTATTGCCGACTGTGTCGAGTACCCATATCTGGACATATTAGCAGAATATCCGCGCGACTTCCTGTGGATGCCCCTGGCGATCCTGTTAGTCCTGGCTTATGTGACCCTGATGGTATCGATCCATTTCTATGCTCCTGAGCGGCAGAAGATCTTCAGTCAAGTCGGGCTGTCCTTTGCGCTGATTGCAGCCACCCTGCTGGCGAGCGACTATTTCATCCAGTTTTCGGTCATCCCGATGAGCCTGGTCAACAACGAAACCGAGGGGTTGGCCGTGTGGATACAATACAATCCACACGGCCTGTTCATTGCGCTGGAAGAGCTGGGCTATCTGGTCATGAGCCTTTCTTTCATTTTCATGGCTCCGGTGTTTGCCAGGGGAAATCGCCTGGAAACGGTGATCCGCTGGATCTTCGTGATCGCCTTTGTTTTGACAATCGTTTCTTTGGCGGTGATCTCGATCCGATTTGGATTGGCGCGAGAGGATCGCTTTGAAGTTCTGGTCATATCGATCAACTGGCTGGTTTTGATCCTCAACGGGTTCCTGCTGAGCAGGATGTTCAGACGCCGGATGAAGGAAGATGTGATTTGAATAACCCTTCCACCCGTCTCGAGGAGCGGTTAAAACCGGCCTTCCACCTGTCTGTGGTGACCGGTAAAACTTTCGGGTTGGGTGTTGGTTGGATTGGGAGGCAATACGCGCATGGGCAAAGGGTCTGACAAAAGCAATTCTATGAACCGGGCGACAAGAACCATCGTAGGCACCATTGGTGTAATCCTCGGAATTGCCGGCTTAAGTCACGGTTTTTTTGAGATTTTACAGGGGAACACCCCCACGAATGGACTGATCATCCAGGCGATCGGTCCCGCCCAGCAGATGTGGGATTACGGCACAGAGGAAGCCTTCACCATCATTCCAAACTTCCTGATGACCGGCGGTGCGACCGTCATCATCAGCCTGGCGATCATCGTCTGGTCTGTCGGGTTTGTTCACAAACAATATGGCGCAACGGTGTTCGGATTGCTATTTATCCTGCTCTTTCTTGCTGGCGGTGGGATTGCGGCACAGGTCATGTTCGCTCCGGTCACCTGGGCGGCGGCGACGCGCATCAACAGCCCGCTGGATGGGTGGCGGAAAATCCTGCCCGCTGGCCTGCGCCCAGCCCTGGGGGCAATCTGGCCGTTTACGCTGGCGATTGGTTCGATTTCGTTTTTGATTGGGTTGTTCATCGCAATTACCGGTTATGTTCCCGGAGAGAGCGACCCCGAAATCATCCTCAACATTTGCTGGGCTTTGATCTTTCTCGGCGGGCTGGGCCTGTACTTGGTGACTTTTGTGAGCGGATTTGCTTACGATATCCAGAAAAGGACAGGTTCAGATCGATCTATCTGAACGCTGGGCAATGCAATACCATCTTTCGTCAAGAAAAGAGGCATGAACAATGGACAAAAAAATCTTAGTGGCTTATGCCACCAAATACGGTGCAACCGAGGGGATAGCCGAGAAAATCGGTGAGACGCTACGCCAGGAAGGGTGGGACACCGATGTCCTGCCGGCGGAGAGCGTGCGCGGCCTTTCCCCCTACGGGGCAGTGATCCTGGGCAGCGCGGTGTACATGTTCAAGTGGCGCAAAGAGGCGGCCCAGTTCTTGAAGAAGCACGAGAAAGCCCTTGCCGGGTTGCCGGTGTGGCTGTTTTCCAGCGGGCCGTTAAGTGAAGGCGATCCGGTAGAACAGTTGCAGGGCTGGTCCTTTCCCAAGGACCAGCAGGCTATCGCCGATCGCATCCGGCCGCGCGAGATCGTGGTCTTTAACGGCGCGCTGGATCTGGAAAAGCTGAACCCGTTTGAGAAATGGGTGATGACGAAGTTTGGATCGCCGGTGGGCGACTTTCGGGATTGGGAGATCATCACTTCCTGGGCGCAGTCCATTGCTCAGGCGCTCAAATGATCGTCTCGATCGGTCCCCCGTGCGCGCCGGGAGAGGCCTGGCATGGCTGCGAGCCGGCAATGACCATCCCGCCGACCTTTTACCTTTCGGCCACCCTGGCGATGATCCTCAGCCTGATTGCGGGCGGTATGGTATAACTGTAAAGGAGCGAGTTTCTTACCCATCAAGGACCCAAATAGCATAAAGGCAACGCCAATCTTCTGCAACGATGAAAGGTCTATTCCGCCATGAAAACTGCCCGCTTTGAAGTCCTGAGTCAGGAAGAGGTCGAACGCATCCACGCCGCATCCATGGAAATCCTGGCCGAGGTGGGGATCAAGGTGCATTACAAAAAAGCTCGCGAACTGTTCCGTGAAGCCGGGGCAGAAGTGGACGAGCAAAGCCTGGCGGTCAAAATCCCGGAGTCCCTCGTCCGCTGGGCGGTGGAACAGGCGCCAAAGCAGTTTGCTCTGTACGGCATCGACGCCGGTTTCAGGCTGGAGATTGGCCCCGACCAGCCGGCGCCGGTCTTCGCGGGATTGGGGACGCCCACCCGAATGGTGGATTTGAACAGCGGGACTGTTCGCCCGACGACCAAGCAGGATATGATTGACCACATCATCCTGATCGATGCCTGTAACCACATCCACAACTCGCAAATGGATATCTGGCCGAACGACATCCCCATGACGACCATCCACACCGAAGCGATCTGGGCCTGGGCGCACAACAGCCGCAAACCCTATGGCATGGGCTGTTACGGTTACCTGCCCACCTGGGATATGATGCGCATGATGGCCATTGCGGTGGGGGGCAAGCAGGAGCTGCAAAAGCGGCCGCGCTTCTTTGCCATCTGCTCGGTGGTCAGCCCGTTGCAAATGGATCAGATGCAGGCTGAAGGTTTACTGATTTGCGCCGAGTATGGTCAACCGGTCACGCTGGCCCCCGAAGCCATTGCTGGAATGACCGCCCCGGTCACCCTGGCTGGATTGGTGGTCCAGGAGAACGCCGCCATCCTGGCCCACATTGCCCTGGCGCAAATCTTTCGCCCGGGCACGCCGGTGCTTTACGGCACGGTTTCCACCACTGCCAATATGCGCTACGGAACGGTCACCCTGGGCGCAATGGAGACCGGCCTGATCACCGCCGCCTGTGCGCAGATGGCCCGCCATTATGGACTGCCCATCCGCAGCGTGGGCGGGACCACCGAAGCCAAGCGCGAAGACCTGCAAGCCGGGTTTGAGCGCATGGGGACGTTGCTTCCGGCGGTTCTGGCGGGCGTCAACCTGATCACTTGCGCTGGCACGTTGGATAGCACCCTGCTGGAAAGCCATACCTTGCTGATGCTGGATGATGAGATCTGCGGCGCGGCTCTGCGGCTGGCGCGTGGAATCGAAGTCAACCAGGAGAGCCTTGCCCTGGATGTGATCAAAAGGGTGGGCTATGCCGGCAATTACATCTCCGAGATCGAGACCTCCCGCTTGTACCGGAAGGAGCTCTTCATCCCCACCCTGTTTGCCCGTGAGCCCTACGAGACCTGGGAAAAGGAAGGCGGCAAACTGGCCATCGACCGCGCCCGCCAGCGGGCCTTGGACATCCTGGCGAAACACCAGCCGCGCCAATTGGATGCCGCCCTGACGGGCGAACTGGAGGCTTTCAAAGCATCGGTAGCCGGGCGCGGGCTGGAAGAGTACTATCTTTACGAGACCGAGGAAAGACAGGATTTTGGAGCGCTATGAACCGCACCGCAGATTCCCGCCTGCCCGTCAAAACCAAGCTGCTTTTCAGCACCGGCGACCTGAGCACCAGCATCCCGCTGGCCATCTTGATGTTCTTCCAGCTTTATTTCCTCACCGACGTGGCCGGGCTGCGTCCCAGCTATGCCGGGTGGGCCATTGGGGTGAGCAGGCTGTGGGATGCGGTCAACGACCCGCTCATTGGCTTGATCTCCGACCGCCTGCGCACCCCCTGGGGCCGGCGGCGGGTGTTGCTGCTCTTTGGCGCGGTGCCGCTGGGATTGTTCTTTATGCTGATGTGGATGATCCCGGCGCTGGATCAATTCTGGCTGGCGGTTTATTACGCCATCACCTTTATCCTGTTCGATACTGCCTTCACGGTTGTGCATGTGGGGTACAACGCCCTGACCCCCGAAATGACCGCCGATTATGATGAGCGCAGCTCGCTGAATGGCTACCGGATGGTTTTTTCCATTGCCGGCACGCTGGGCGCAATCATCCTGGCGACGGTGTTGGGCTGGCGCATCACCGACACGCGCTTGCTGTTTCTGATCCTGGGGGTGGGGCTGGGGCTGGTATCGATGATCCCACCATTGATCGTGTTCAGCATCACCCGCGAGCGGCCGTCGGATAAGCTTCCCAAATCGCTGCCGTTCAGCCAGGCGCTCAAACAGACCCTGGGCAATTACCCCTTCCGCATGGTCATGGGCCTGTACTTGCTCAGTTGGACCACTGCCAGCATCCTGGCCGCTGTGCTGATCTACTTTTCGAACTACTACCTGGGCGTGCCCGAACAGGCCAATTACTTTGTCCTGACCGCCCAGGGGTCAGCGATCCTGTTCATCCCCGTTGTTGTTATGCTCTCCCGGCGGCTGGACAAACGGCGCGCTTTCATCATCGGTTCCCTCACCTGGATGCTCGTCCTGCTGGGCATTTCTGCGCTGCAAGCCGACCAGGTCTCCCTGGCTTACCTGCTGGCTGCACTGGCCGGCTTTGGCATTGCCACCGCCTATGTTGTGCCCTGGTCGATGGTGCCGGATGTGGTGGAATATGACGAAGTTCGCAGCGGTCAACGCCGGGAGGGATCATACTATTCTTTTGCCTCTTTCTTTCAGAAACTGGCCACGGGGGTGGCTTTGTGGGCCATGGCGCAGGCTCTGGCGCTGACCGGTTATATCACCCCCGATCCTGGCAGTCCACTGCCCGTTCAGCCCGAAGCAGCAGTCAGCGCCATCCGAATATTTACCGGCCTGGTCCCAGCGGTCTTGCTGCTATTGGCGATGATCTTTGCCTGGAAATACCCCATCACCCGCGAAACGCACCAATCCACGCTGCAAGAGCTGGCCGAGCGAGAAGCCTAGCCTGCCGATCGGGGCGCGGTCCACCAAGAGCACTCAAGATTCTGGCAGGGTTGGGCCGCGCATCACAATGTTCAGTCGTGTACGAGAGATGCCCATGGATGATTTTGAGTTCGATTTTGAGACCCTGTCTGTTCACGCCGGCGAAAGCCCCGACCCGGCCACCGGCGCCTTGCGCCTGCCGCTGCACATGGCCACCACCTTCAAGCTGCCAAAGTTTGGCGTCAAGCTGTTCGATGCGCTGATGATGGATTCGGCCCGCCCGCCGTTTGCCTACACTCGTTGGGGCAATCCCACGCTGCGCGCCCTCGAAGACCGTTTAGCTGCCCTGGAGGGCGCTGAAGCGGCCGTGGCGACCGCCAGCGGTATGGCGGCGATCTCTGCCCTGGTCCTCACCTTTTTGAGCGGCGGTGACCATCTGATCGCCAGCGAGGTCTGCTACGCCGGCGCGGTGGAGCTGTTCGGTTTGCACCTGCCGCGCTTTGGGATCGAAGTCAGCCTGGTGGACACCAGCGACCTGGAGCAGGTGCGGGCCGCCCTGCGACCCAACACAAAAATGATTTACGTTGAAACGCCGGCCAACCCTATCTTGCGCATTGCAGATATTTCGGCCCTGGCCGGGATCGCTCAGGAGGCGAGCGTCTTGCTGGCGGTTGACTCCACCTGGGCTGGCCCGAGTCTGCAGAAGCCACTCGCCCTGGGGGCGGACTTTGTGATCCACAGCCTGACCAAGTATCTGAACGGTCACGGCGACGCGTTGGGCGGCGCTGTTCTGGGGAGCGAAAAGAACATGCAGCGCCTGCGCAAAGAGATGCTGGTCCACCTGGGCGGCGCGCTCAGCCCGTTCAACGCCTGGCTGATTGCCCGCGGCCTGGTCACCCTGCCCCTGCGGATGAAGCAGCATTGCCAGAGCGCCCTGCAGGTGGCCCAATTCCTCGAAAGCCACCCCAAGGTGGAGCGGGTCTTCTACCCGGGTTTGGCGAGCCACCCTCACCACGATCTGGCCGCCCGCCAGATGTCCGATTATGGGGGCATGCTCACTTTCCGCCTGAAGGGCGGGCTGGGGGCGGCCATCACCCTGGCGGAAAAGATTCGCCTGTTCTCTTATGCAACCTCGCTGGGGCACGCCCACAGCCTGCTGTTTTATTACCCCTTTGATCTGTACATCGAAGCCATGCCCTTTTACACCCCAGAGCAAAAGGAGCGCATCCGGGAGTGGACCGGCGAGGGCATCATCCGCGCCAGCATCGGCCTGGAGAGCGCCGACGATTTGGTCCGCGATCTGGACCAGGCGCTGCGGGCGCGCACCGTCAAAGGCGCGGTGGGGCCGGTGGCTTATGAAGTGATGAAAAAGCTCTGAGAGATTGCGTTAATAAACCCAGGCTCCCCCCATCTCCTTGCGGAGCGCGCTCTCCTGTTCTGCCATCCGGGTGGATGGGGGTGCAGGCCGCCAGGCAGATGCCCCGGATTCACAGGGGTTTTGCAGCTCATGGTTGGATGCGCAGCATGCCCACCGCTTGGTCCACACCGGCGGCGAAAATCACCCAGCGCCGCTGCTCGGGCGGGATGTAGCTTTCAAAGGAACGGTAAAACTGCTCAAAGGTCGCTCGCCACCCGGGGCCGACCAGGATCAGAGGGCGCGGCGGGATGGCTCCAATCAGCAGATGGTTCCACATCTCCGTGATCTCGGCCAGGGTGCCAGGGCCGCCGGGCAGGGCGATGGCGGCGTCGCAGCCTTCGATCAGGGCGGCGATCCGCTGGCGCAGGGTGGCGCAGCGGCGCTCTTCTTTCACCCAGCGGTTGGGCGCCACCGGGCGCCAGGCCTCGATTTCGTCGCAGGTCACGCCAATCACGTGCCCTCCGGCCTCGGCCGCGCCGCGCGAAACGGCTTCCATCGTGCCAATGTAACCGCCGGTGAGCACGGCGAAACCGGCCTGGCCCAATAGCCTGCCAAGGCGCAGCGCCTCGGCGTACCCGGCCTCATCCGGGCGCGAGCCGCCGAACACAGTGACGTTGTGGATCATTGGGGTGGAGTGCCTCCTTAATTGTCTGGCAGCGGGTCTTGATCCCAGCGGCGGGTGTAATTCTTTTTCAACTTGTTCAGGATGGCCTGCTCCAGGTCGACGCCCGACAGGCTGGCGATCTGCAACAGGTACAGGGCCACGTCGGCCAGCTCGTCGGCAAAACCCTGCGGGTCGTCCAGGCGTTCATCCCATTGGAAATGCTCCAGCACCTCGTTGGCTTCCAGGCTGAGTGAGATTGCCAGGTTGCGCAGGGTCTGTGGGCGAGGGCTGTCGGCTTCGTACCAGCCCTGCGAGCGGACGAACTGGTGCATGGCCTGGGTGAGTTCGTCAATCTCCATTTACCCGAGCGCCTCCAGCGCAGCCTGGGCGGAAATGCGCTGCTCCGGGTGCCATCCAGGCTCCACCGTCATGCGTTGGAGATGAAGCCGCACCGCTCTTTGCTGTTCCGAATTCAGCGTGCGGAAAGCTGAGCGCACCTGGTCGGCCTGGCGCGAGAGCAGCGCATCCCACAGATCTTCGAGCTCAGGATAGGTGGAAAGGTCTTCGCTCATGGGCGCTATTATCTCACAGATTGCTCCGATGTTCATAGGCCGACCCGTGCCTAGTCAGGTGGATTGCGCCGAGGATTTGCCCGTGATGATCCGTGTAATCCACCTCCGGTGTACTATAATTGGTTGTATGCACATCATTCTGACTCACGAGCAGGCAGATTTTGACGCCCTGGCTTCGCTGCTCGGGGCGCACCTGCTGTTTGAGACTGCCATTCCGGTGCTGCCGCGGCGGCTGAATCGCAATGTGCGCGCTTTCCTGGCGCTTTATGGTGCGGAGCTGCCTTTTGTTGACCCGCGCGACCTGCCTCCCGAGGCGGTGGAAAAAGTGACCCTGGTGGATACGCAATCGGTTGTGAGTGTGCGGGGCATGAGCGCCGAGACCCAAATCCAGGTGATCGATCACCACCCGCTGCGGGATGGTTTGCCGCCCAACTGGTCGGTGGTCACGCACGAGATTGGCGCCACAACCACCCTGCTGGTTGAGGAACTTCAGGAGCACAACGGCCAATTGAACCTGATCCAGGCCACCCTGCTGCTGCTGGGCATCTATGAGGATACCGGCTCGCTGACCTATACCCGCACCACCGCCCGAGATTTGCGGGCGGCGGCGCTGCTCCTGGAACAGGGTGCCAGCCTGGGCATTGCGGCCGATTTCCTCAATCACCCGCTCTCCCAATCGCAGCAGGCGCTCTATGATCACCTGCGCGCCTCGGCTCAGACGTTGAACATTCATGGGCACACCGTGGTGATCGCCGCCGGGCATGCCCAGAGCCTGGATGAGGAGCTTTCTTCCATTGCGCACAAGCTGCGCGACCTGCATGACCCAGATGCCATTTTTGTCCTGGTCACCACCCGGGGCGGGGTGCAGTTTATTGCCCGCTCGACCAGCGATCATATCGACGTGGCGGCGGTGGCCGCGCGGTTTGGCGGCGGCGGCCATGCCCGTGCGGCGGCCTGCCTGATCCGCGGCCGAAGCCTGGAGGACATCCAGGCCGAGCTGCTCAAAGCCCTGCCCGAATACGTGCGGCCGGCGGTGACCGTGGCCGAGATCATGTCCTTTGGACCCCAGGTGCTGCACCCCGATACGCCGGTTGAGGAGGCCCACCGGCGCATGCGCCTGTACGGCTATGAGGGCTATCCGGTGGTGGATCAGGGCAAAGTGGTTGGCCTGCTCACCCGCCGGGCGGTCGATCGCACGATCTCGCACCGGCTCAGTTATCCGGTCTCGCGCGTCATGGAGGCCGGCAGCCATACGGTTTACCCCAGCGATTCGATTGAGCATGTCCAGCGCCTGGTGACGGAGACTGGCTGGGGGCAGATTCCGGTGGTGGACCCGCAGACTGGGGCCATTGTGGGGATTGTGACCCGCACCGACCTGCTGAAAAACCTGGCGCCAGAGCCGCAGATGCCCGGCAAGCTGAACCTGGCGGTTCGTCTGGAGACGGCCTTGCCCCCCGACCGGCTGACCTTGCTGAAGATAATTGCCGAGGCGGCTTATGAGCAACGGGCGGCGTTGTACATTGTGGGCGGTTTTGTGCGCGATTTGCTGCTGGAGCGCCCCAGCCTGGATTTTGACCTGGTGGTGGAAGGCGACGCAATCGCCCTGGCGCGCCTGCTGGCCGAGCGCCATGGCGGCAGGGTGACCGGGCATTCCCGCTTCAGCACGGCCAAATGGCACCTGGATAGCCGCGGCGCTGAGCAACCGTCCAGCTTGAAGATTGAGGGGTTATCCAGCGTTGACCTGGTCTCGGCGCGGACCGAGTTTTACACCCACCCCACGGCGCTGCCCACCGTTGAGCGCGGCAGCATCAAACTGGACCTGCACCGGCGGGATTTCACCATCAACACCCTGGCCCTGCGCCTGGATGGGCGGCACTACGGCGAGCTGCATGATTACTGGGGCGGGCTGGCCGATCTGCGCGCCGGGCTGGTGCGGGTGCTGCACTCGCTGTCTTTCGTGGATGATCCCACGCGCATCTTGCGGGCGGTGCGCTTTGAGCAGCGCTTCGCTTTCCGCATCGAAGAGCGCACCATGCAATTGCTGCTGGATGCGCGCCCCCTCATCGAGCGACTTTCGGGCGATCGCATCCGCCACGAGCTCAACCACATCCTGTCCTCCAGCTTTGCCCCGCAAATCATCCAGCGCCTGCACAGCCTGGACTTGCTGGCGGCCATCCATCCTGACCTGAGCTGGGATGATTGGCTGTTCGCCCGCCTGGAGCGGGCGGCGGAGGTCGAGCCAGGGCCAGAGTGGGGCCTGAGCGGCGACCCGGCGCTGCTGCACCGTGACCTGGGCTACACGCTGTGGCTGATCCAGCTCGCCCCGGAACAGGCCGACGGCGTGGCGCGGCGGTTAAAGCTGCCGGTGCAACTGGTCCGTGTGACCCAAGCCGCCTGTGCCTTGTGGCGCGACCGGCGCAGCCTGGCTTCAGCCTCTCCCAGCCAGGCCACCCTGCGGCTGGAAGAAGCGCCGCCGCTGGCTCGCTATGCCCTTTATCTGGCGACTTCAGACGCTCAATTGCGGGCTGTGCTGCTGAATTTTGTCACCCGCTGGCAGAAAGTCCAGCCGGTCACCGATGGTCATGCGCTGCGCAAGCGCGGCCTTTCCCCTGGGCCGCTCTATCGCCGGGTCCTGAGCGCGCTGCGCGATGCCTGGCTGGATGGCCGGGTCCAAAACGCAGAGGAAGAGCAGGCCCTGCTGGAAGAGCTTTTGCAGGCGGATGCGAAGGTTCAGGCTGGGGAGCAATCGCCATGACCGACAGGACGACGATTTTCCCTCCTGTGGCGTTGGATGAGCCTGGTTGGCGCTCCCGGCTGCAGGTGCGCCAGGTGACGCAGCACGATCTGCCGGCCCTGGAGTGGGATGGCGAGTATCGCCATTTTCGCCGCCTGTACCGCGAGATCTATCACAGCGCCTGCCAGGGCAAGGCGGTGCTATGGGTGGCCGACCTGGCGCCGGTGGGGCTGATCGGGCAGGTGTTCGTCCAGTTGGACAGCGTCCGCAAGGAGCTGGCAGACGGGCTGATACGAGCGTACATCTACGGTTTTCGCGTCCGGCCGCCCTATCGCAGCCAGGGGGTGGGCGGGCAGATGCTCCAGACGCTGGAAAAAGATCTGCTGGACCGCCATTACAGCCTGGCGACCTTAAACGTTGGGCGCCAGAACACGGGGGCGCGCTATTTCTATGAGCGCCATGGGTACCGCGTCGTGGCCGAGGAGCCGGGGCGCTGGTCTTACCTGGATGACCAGGGCGTGCGCCGGGAAGTGCACGAGCCAGCCTGGCGGATGGAAAAGCGCCTGGACGGGTATTAAAAATTCGTTAGATCAATTCCGCTCCATATTGCATTCGCTTTGCTTCTATGATAAAATCACAGCGTTGCAGATAGCGACCATCGCTACTGTCATTGACGAAAAGTGGGCAACCCCCACTTTTCTGCGTGTAAGGCAGGTCTGGGCGAATTTATTTGCTGGACAGGCGCATTGCGTGGTGGAGTTGACCTCCAGGCGGAGAAAAATCAGGAATGAAGAACGAGTTCGTTTTAGCCTTCAACGAAGTCCTCGAGGAGAAGGGCTTACCCAAAGATGTGGTGATCGAAGCATTGCAGGCTGCATTGGCGTCTGCATATCGTCGCCATGTCAATGCTTCCAATGCACAGCGCGTGGATGCAATCATCGACATCGAGACGGGCAAGGTCACCATCTACGCCGAAAAAGAAGTGGTGGATTCGGTCGAGGATGGGCGCACCGAGGTGGCCTTGGAGGATGCGCTGAAGATCGATGAAGAAGCCACCCTGGGAAGCATGGTGGTGGTGGAATCGACTCCCAAGAACTTTGGCCGGGTGGCTGCTCAGACCGCCCGCCAGGTGATCCAGCAGCGCATTCGCGAGGCTGAACGCGACTCACAATTCAAATACTTTGGCAAGCAGGTGGGCGAGATCATCTCGGGTGTGGTGCAGGCCGTCAACGCCCAGGGCGTGACCCTGGGCCTGGAAATGAAGGCTGAAGGCGTGATGCCGCGCACACAGATGATCCCTGGCGAGCGGTTCCGGGTTCACGATCGGGTGCGGGCTTTGCTGTTGGAAGTCAAGCCCATGCCGCGCGGCCCGCAGATCGTGCTGTCGCGCGCCCATCGCAACTTCTTGCGCCGCCTGCTGGAAAACGAAGTGCCGGAGATCTACCACGGCATGGTCGAGATTCGTTCGATTGCGCGCGAGCCGGGCCAGCGTTCCAAAGTGGCGGTGGCGGCTTTGCAGGCCGGGGTGGACCCGGTTGGGGCATGTGTGGGCATCCGGGGCGTGCGCATCCAGGCGATTGTGCGCGAGCTGAACGACGAGAAGATCGATGTTATCGAATGGAGCGCCGATCCGGCGGTCTATATTGCCAAGGCGCTTAGCCCGGCCCGCGTTTCGGGAGTCTATCTCAATGACCAGGCAAAAGGCGCCAAAACCGCCACGGTGGTGGTGCCCGAAGACCAGCTTAGCCTGGCGATTGGGCGGGATGGTCAAAACGCTCGCCTGGCTGCCAAGCTGACCGCCTGGCGAATCGATATCAAGAGCCTGCCCGAGGCGGCCGCCGATGCGCGCAACAAGCTGCTGACTGAACCGGAGTTCGCCGAGATCGCCCTGCACGAAACGGACATCCTGCCCCAGGTGGATGCCATTCTGGCCAAGAAGGCCGAAGGTCGCCCGGTAACGCCCGAGGAGTATTACCTGCTCACCCAGTTTGTGGACCGGGTGGAGCGGGGCGTGATCCGCCAGCGCCAGGATGAAGGGCGGGTGGAAGATGAGCGCGTCCTGGAGGCCAGGGCCAGCGTGCCTCCAGCGGCTTTTGAAATTCCGCTGGAAAAGTTTGAAGTATCCGACCGCGTCTACGCGGTGATCAGCGAAACGGGCCTGCAATCTGTGGGCGATCTGCTGCTGCAAATGAAGCTGGATCCCGATTCGATCTGGAAGTTGAGCGGCATGGGCCCGAAAGCGATGGCTGAGCTGCAAAACGCCCTGGACCAGCTGGTTGCGCAGCTGCCGCCGGCCGAACCGGTGGAGGTCGAGGCGGAAGCCCAGGCCGAGCTGGCGGAAGCCCAAGTTGAGCAGGCGGAAGCCGTGGTGGAAACGGAAGAGCCGGCATTGGTTGAAGAACCGGTTGAGGCTGCCCCGCTGCTGGTTGAAGCGATGGCCGAGGCCGCTCCCGAAGAGCTGGCTGTGACCGAAGCGAAGCCGCTGCTCGTTGAAGCCGAGGCAACAGCGGAAGCCGCCCCGGAGGAGATAGCGGTTGCACCTGAAGCCGAAGCCGTATTGGAAGAAGAAGAGGTTGGCACATTCGATGAATTGTTCGCCCTGCGCCCCGAGATCCTGACCTACGAAACCGGCGAAGAAGAGGATCTTGAGGAAGAGGGCGATAAGAAGAAGAAAAAGAAGAAAAAGAAATTTGTGGAGATGGAGTTCGACCCCGAGCGCAATGCCATGGTTGTCAAGAAGAAACGCAAGCGTGGCGCTGTGGATTGGGATGAGACAACCTGGTAAAGCTGATCTTTCCTGTTTCAGGGAGATTAAGTGCCAAAAAAGAAAACGGTTCGCAGGAAACATGTGCCCCAACGTACATGCGTGGGCTGTCGAGAGGTCTTACCGAAGCGATCTTTGATCCGCATCGTGCGCTCCGGTGAGACGGTGCAGGTTGATCCTACGGGCAAGCTCGCTGGTCGGGGCGCGTATTTGCACAATCAGCGTTCTTGCTGGGAGCGTGGCTTGAAAGGCGCATTGCCTCACGCCCTCAAGATGGAATTGACGGAAGAGGACCGCAACACTTTGTTGGCTTTTATGGCTACATTGCCGGAAGAGACGCCTGCGCCAGAGAAAGCGCAGCATGTCGGCTAGATGGACGAAGACGGCGGGCTGCGCCTTGCAGGCTCAGGCGTTGAGAATGGTCTCCACGATGTGGTTGGCGAGGGATGGCGGTTGCGCCGCCACGCCCTCGGCGCGGCTTTTGGCCGAATTGTCCGACCTGTTATGAGCGAATAACCGATCACTCACGCCTGGGTCGCTCGCAGGGCACGGACAGCAGTTCAAGTATTCAGGAGGTGCCTTATGAGCGATAATGGGCGTCGCACGAAAAATATCACATTACCCCCCACGATTACGGTTCGTGATCTGGCCCAGACAATCCAATCCAGCCCGATTGACATCATCAAGAGCTTGATGGCGAATGGGGTGATGGCGAATATTAACCAGCAGATCGATTTCGATACTGCTGCGATTGTGGCTGCCGAAATGGGCTATGAAGCTGCCCTGGAGGCCCCCGAAAATGAAGAAGAAGAAACGGGTGAAATCCCACTGTGGCGGCGCACGATCGCCGGCGAGGATCCCAAAGAACTGGTCACCCGGCCTCCGGTGGTGACGATCCTGGGGCACGTCGATCACGGCAAGACCACCCTGTTGGATGCCATTCGCCACACCAATGTGGCCGAAGGCGAGGCGGGGGGCATCACCCAGCACATTGGCGCATATCAGGTGGAGCTGAAAGGCCAGACGATCACCTTCCTGGATACACCCGGCCATGCCGCCTTCACCGCCATGCGCGCCCGCGGCGCGCAAGGCGCCGATATCGTCGTCCTGGTAGTGGCGGCCGATGACGGCGTGATGCCGCAGACCAAGGAAGCGATTGCCCACGCCAAAGCGGCCCGCGTGCCGATCATCGTGGCAATGAACAAGATCGACAAACCAAACGCAGACCGAGATCGGGTGAAGCAGCAACTGGCCGAGGCAGGCCTGGTGCCGGATGACTGGGATGGCGATACCATCGTGGTGCCCATTTCCGCCAAGCGCCGGATCGGCATCGAAGACCTGCTGGAGGCCATTCTGCTGATCGCCGATAGCATGGATATTCGCGCCAATCCCAAAGGGAAAGTGATCGGCACGGTGATCGAAGCGGAGCGCGACCGCGCCAAGGGCGTGCTGGCAACTTTATTGGTGCAAAACGGCACATTAAAGGTGGGGGACGCAGTGGTTGCCGGGATGGCTCATGGCCGCCTGCGGGCCATGTTTGATTTTCGCGGTCGCAAGCTGCACAAAGCTGGCCCGTCCACCCCAGTGGCGGTGATGGGACTCAACGATGTGCCGCAGGCGGGCGATGTTTTTCGCGTGGTCGAATCGGAAAAAGTGGCTCGGGAGATCATTTACGAGCGGCAGCAGGCGCAGGGCCAGGCGGCCACCTCGGCCAAAAGCGCTGTCACGCTTGAGCAATTGTTCGACCGTTTCCAGGCGGGTGAGATCCGAGAACTGCGCCTGATTGTCAAGGCGGATGTGCAGGGCTCGTTGGAGCCGATTATCTCCTCCCTCAACGATTTCAACAAAGGCGATATCAAGGTCAACATCCTGCATGCCGAGACAGGCAACATTGGCGAAAACGATATCATGCTGGCGGCGGCCTCGAAGGCGGTCGTGATCGGCTTTAACGTCCAACCAGACTCGGCCGCCCGCAGACTTGCAGAAGCGGAAGGCGTTTCTATCCGAATCTATGATATCATTTACCGACTGACGGAAGATGTGGAAAAAGCCCTGAAGGGCATGCTGGAACCAGAAGAAAAAGAGACGGTGATTGGGCACGCCGAGGTGCGGGCTTTGTTCCGCATCTCAAAAGTTGGCGTGATTGCCGGTTGCCGGGTGATGGATGGCGAGATCCGCCGCAACGCACGGATGCGCGTGCTGCGCGGGGGAGAAACGATCCACGAGGGATCGATCAGCTCGCTCAAGCATCTCCAGGAAGATGTGCGCGAAGTGCGCGCGGGTTTCGAGTGTGGCATTGGGCTGAAGGGTTTTGACAATATCCAGGTGGGCGACCGGCTGGAATGTTTCTTGGTTGAAAAAGTGGCGGTAGCCTGACTCTCGCGGCAGTGGTCGCGCTGGTCGGAGAGCAGTCAGGGGTTTGACCCCCGGCTGTCTGTCAGGGCGTGAAAGAATAGGAGTAAAAGTGGTCTCAAAATTGCGCTTGCAACGGATTAACGATCGCATTCGCGAAGAGCTGTCGGAGATGCTGTTGCAGGAAGTGTCCGATCCACGCTTGGAAGGCATATCCATCACGGATGTGAAAGTGGACCGGGAGCTGGCCTACGCCGATGTTTATGTCTCTGCCCTGGAGGGCAACGAGCGGTGGCCGCAAATTCAAGAAGGCCTGGATCATGCCCAGGGGTTTCTGCGTCGCGAACTTTCACGGCGGGTTGAGCTGCGCGTTTTTCCCAAATTGCGTTTTCGCTGGGACCCGACGTTTGAGCGCGCGGAACGAATCGAGCGCTTGATCGCATCCCTGCATGAGCAGACTGCGCCCGAAGGAGCCCAAAGCGGCGGGGAAAAGGGAAATGCCTCTGGATAAGGGCCTGCTGTTGCAGGCTATCGCAAGATTTCAAGCTGCAAATCGCATCCTGGTGGTCTGCCATATCCGCCCAGATGGAGATGCAATTGGATCATTGCTTGGATTGGGGCTGGCTTTGCACTCGGCAGGCAAGCCGGTGGAGATGGTCTGCGAGGATGGCGTGCCATCCGACAGCCGCCACCTGGAAGGCAGCAGCGCCATCCGGCACCAGGCGCAAGGCGATTTTGACCTGATTTGTGTGGTGGATAGCTCCGACCCGGCCCGGACCGGCTCCGTGTTGCAGGGGCGGGGGCCGGTGGATATCAACATCGACCACCACCCCACGAACTTGAACTTTGCTGGTTTGAACCTGGTGGACGAGCGGGCTGTCGCCACCGCCGAGATCATCAGCAGCTTGCTGGAGGCCTGGGGCCTGGAGATCACACCCCCCATCGCCGCGGCGCTGCTGACCGGCCTGGTGACCGACACGATCGGCTTTCGCACCTCCAATGTCCGCCCAGATACGCTTCGACTGGCGGCCGACCTGATGGAGCGCGGCGCCGACCTGCCTGTGCTGTACCGCCGCTCCCTGGTGGATCGCTCCTTTGAAGCCATGCGATTGTGGGGCGCGGGGCTTTCTCGCCTGGAGCGCAATGGCGGCATGCTTTGGACCAGCCTCACCCTGGAAGACCGCAAAGCCGCCGGCTATCCAGGCCGCGACGATGCGGATTTGATTAACCTGTTGAGCGCCGTGGAAGGCGCCAACATCTCATTGATTTTTATTGAACAACCCAATGGACGAGTGAAGATCAGCTGGCGAGCCCGGCCCGGATTTGATGTCTCTCAAATTGCGATGAGACTGGGTGGTGGAGGGCACACTGCAGCCGCTGGCGCCGAAATTCAGGGCAGCTTGCCAGAAATTCAGGCGAAAATTTTGGAGCTGACGCGCCCATTGTTGAACGGAGGATAATGTGTACGAGCCAAGAGACTCATCCTACAACTCATCCAAAGGAAAAGGAAACCCCGACCACGACAAAGATGATGTGAAAAATGTGGTCTCGGGGGTCCTGGTGGTGGATAAACCCATCGGCCTGACTTCTCACGATGTGGTTCAAATAATCCGCCGCGGCACCGGCATCCGCCGCGCCGGGCACACGGGGACCCTGGACCCACGCGCCTCGGGTGTGCTGGTGGTTCTGATTGGGCCAGCGGTGCGGCTGAGCGAGTATGTCTCTGCTTCCGATAAGCGCTACCAGGCCACGATCCGGCTGGGCAGCTCGACCGACACCTACGACGCCGAAGGCGCCGTCACAGGCAGCCCAACCGTGAGCGTGGATGAGATCACCGAGGAGCAATTCAACAAGGTGTTGGAGCGTTTTATTGGCGAAATTGAGCAGGTGCCGCCGCCTTATTCAGCGGTAAAAGTGCAAGGACGGCGCGCCTATGATATGGCGCGCGAAGGCGAAGAGGTGGATCTGGCCCCGCGCATCATCAAGGTGTACAGTCTGGAGATATTGGAATGGGCGCCGCCGGAGGTGGTGATCGATGTGTACTGCTCCTCGGGCACCTATGTCCGTTCGCTGGCCAATGACCTGGGCAAAGAGTTGGGCACCGGCGCGCACCTGGTGGGGCTGCGTCGCACCAAGAGCGGGCGCTTCACCCTGCGCGATGCGGTGCCGCTGCGCCGTCTGCAGGAGGCCTTCGATGCTGGCAACTGGTATCGCAACCTGATCCCGGCTGCCGAAGCGCTTGCCGATTGGCCGATGGTGGAGCTGGACGCCGATCAGGTTGAGCTGATCCGTCATGGTCATCGCATCCCCGCCGAAGCGGGGCAGAGCGGGCTGGCCCGGGGCGTTTCACAGCAGGGTGACCTGGTAGCATTGCTGGAAGTTGATCCTGCCACCCAGGAGTGGCAACCACGCAAGGTTTTCTTCCAATCCTGACCTTTCAGGGCCTGTATGCTGCACCACACATCGCTGCAAGACTTGCATTTGCAGGACTCATGGCTGACGATTGGCTCGTTCGACGGGGTGCATAAAGGCCACCAGGCAATTCTCCGCAAGCTCATCGCTGGAGCGCATTCAGTCGGCGCTCCGGCTGTTGTTTTGACCTTTCATCCCCATCCATCCATTGTTCTGCGCGGCCGGTCTGGGCCGTTTTACCTGACTTCCCCCGAAGAGCGGGCTGCGCTGCTGGGCGAGCTGGGCGTGGACCGGGTGATCACCCTGGCCTTTGATCGCCAGTTGGCCAGCCAGACGGCGGATGAATTCGTCCAGGCGCTCGTCAGTCGCCTGGGCCTGCGCAGCCTTTACATCGGGCACGATTTTGCCCTGGGGCGCGGGCGCCAGGGCGACCTGCCGTATTTGCAGCAGCTTGGCAAAGCGCTGGGTTTCACCGTCAACGTGATGCGGCCCATCCGCCAGGGAGGCCAGATTATCTCATCCAGCCGCATCCGGGCTGCTCTGGCCGATGGGGATGTGCGCCTGGCGAGGTTGCTGCTGGGGAGAAATTATCGGGTCAGCGGCGAAGTTGTCGCTGGGGATGGCCGCGGCCGCACCATTGGCATTCCCACAGCCAACCTGGATATCGAGTCGGAGCGCCTGTTGCCCAAGACCGGCGTTTATGCCTGCCTGGCAAGCGTGGACGGGCAAACCTGGCGGGCAGTGGCGAACATCGGCGTCCGCCCCACTTTTGAAAGCCAGGAAGCGCTTCCACGCCTGGAAGCGCACCTGTTGGACTATCACCGCAATTTGTATGGCAAGGAGCTGACCATTTCCTTTGTCGCCCGCTTGCGCGATGAGCAACGCTTTCCAGATTTCCAGGCCCTGGTGGCTCAAATTCACACAGATATTCATCAAGCAAAAAAGATCCTTCGAGTAAAATAGATTCATCCCTTCTCGGGCAGAGGAGCCGTGCTTCAATTGCGCCCGGCACAGCTTGGATGCAAATGGCTTGTGGAGGTGAGCGGCGATGAGACAGTATCTGGATTTGCTCGAGCATATCCTGCAGCATGGGACGCGCAAGGATGACCGCACTGGCACCGGGACCCTCTCGGTCTTTGGTTATCAGATGCGCTTCAACCTGCAAGACGGCTTCCCGCTCTTGACGACCAAAAAGCTGCACCTGAAGTCGATCATCTATGAGCTGCTGTGGTTCCTGCGCGGCGAGACAAACGTGCGTTATTTGCAGGAGCATGGTGTGCACATCTGGGACGAATGGGCCGATGAGAACGGCGAGCTGGGCCCAGTGTATGGCAGCCAATGGCGCGCCTGGCGGACCGCTGACGGGCGCACCGTGGACCAGATCTCCCAGGTGGTGCAGCAAATCCAGAACAACCCAAACTCGCGCCGGCTGATTGTCAGCGCCTGGAACCCGGGCGAAGTGGACGCCATGGCGCTGCCGCCCTGTCATCTCTTGTTCCAGTTTTACGTGGCAGAGGGCCGGCTCTCCTGCCAGCTTTACCAGCGTTCGGCGGATGTCTTCCTGGGTGTACCGTTCAATATCGCCTCCTATGCCCTGCTCACCTTGATGATGTCCCAGGTGTGCGGCCTGAAGCCGGGTGATTTTGTGCACACCTTTGGCGACGTGCATCTGTATCGCAACCATATTGAGCAGGCCCGCTTGCAGCTCACCCGCCAGCCATATCCTTTGCCGCAGATGCTGCTCAACCCGGAGGTGCGCTCGATCCTTGCATTTCGGTACGAAGATTTTGAGCTGGTCAACTACCAGGCGCACCCGCACATCAAAGCCGATGTATCGGTGTAGGGCGAAATTTAATTTCCTTCTGCAGGCAGACATTCGAAGGTGTTGATTTCACTGATCGTTGCAATGGATGAAGAGCGGGGCATTGGCAAGGACGGCCGGGTGCCCTGGCATTTGAGCGCTGACCTGCGCCGCTTCAAATCCCTGACCATGGGCCATCACCTGATTGTGGGGCGCAAGACCTGGGAGTCGATCGGGCGGCCGCTCCCCGGGCGGGTGATGGTGATCATCAGCCGCAATCCGCATTACCAGCCAGGAAACTGCCCGGATTGCCTTGTGGTGAGCTCGCTGCCGGCCGCGCTGGATTTTGCGCGCCAGGCCGGCGATGACGAAGCCTTCATTGGCGGCGGCGGCGAGATCTACGCCCAGGCGCTCCCGCTGGCGGACCGCATCTACCTGACCACGGTTCACACCCGGGCAGGCTGCGATGTGTTCTTTCCGGAGTTTGATCCACAGGCATGGGTGGAGGTCGCCCGGGAAGAGCAGGGGGTGGATGAAGAGAATCCGTATGCCTTCACCTACCAGCAGTTGGAAAGGCAAAATATTCAGCATTACCCTTAAAGCCTGGGTTTGCTATTGGTTTTTAGCGCAGGACATTGACAGCGGCGAAAGCGCCAGGAGGTTGGTGGAATTTCATTTCTGACAAAACTGC
>CAZDAU010000045.1:0-27452 GCA_964503625.1 uncultured Anaerolinea sp. | reverse complement strand
CGAACGGCTTGTACGACTGCTCAAACTTTACCTTGTCCGCATCGGTGAACGGCCCGTCCACCGTCACCGTCGTCCCACTGTACTCGCCCGCCATCGCCTTCGCTAAATATCCACCCGGGACGACAGGAAATTCGCCTTCAGGCATTTCCTCTGCTGGAGGCGCTTCTGTGGCTGCTGGGGGCGCTTCCGTCACCGCTGGAGGCGCTTCTGTGGCCGGCGCCGGGGTGGCCGCGGGTTGACAGGCAGCAAGGACCATCGCCAGGATGACCATGATCCCCATCAATTGCCAAAGGGCTTTCTTTGCATACATATTCTCTTCTCCTTATTGGGTTGTGAAAAGTTCCATAACAAACCAGCTATCATTTTCGCCAAAGGCCCGAAGGCGGGCATGATCATCTTGAAGTTCTGATCACCTCCTCTCAAAATACAGATCAAGCAATTCTCGCGCCAGATGAACCCCGGACAACCAGATGAGTATCCAGGATGATGTGTTGGCGGCAGAGTTGTTCACCCTGCAACAGGCAGATCAACAGGTTGCAGGCCTGGCGGGCCAATTCAACCGCCGGCAGATGCACAGTTGTCAAAGGTGGGCTCGTGTACTGCGCAAACGGCAGATCATCAAAACCCACCAGGGAGATATCTTGTGGCACACGCAGGCCGCGCTCGACCAGCGCAGCCTTGGCGCCTAAAACCAACGTGTCGCTGGCAACAAAAGCTGCTGTGAATTGGGCCCCGCTCTCCAGCAGACTCTTCATTTGCTGGTAACCGCTCTCAACGGTGAAATCACCGTAGCGAACCAGGGCCGGATCAAATTCCAAGTCAGCTCTTTCCAAAGCGCTTTGATAACCACGCAGGCGATCGACAGCAGCAGTGTAGGAAGCAGCAGCGTTGGTGATACAGGCGATGCGAGTATGACCCAATTGAATCAAATGCGCCACAGCCATTTCGGCTGCGGCGCAATTATCGACATCCACAAAACAAAAATTGGTCCCAGGCAGTTGCCCAATCAAGACAGTCGGAAAGCCATCTCTCTCTAACAAGCGCAAGGCATCATCATCCATCCGGGGACCAGAGAGAAGAATACCATCGATGCGCTTGGCGCGCGCCATCTCCAGGTACACTTCCGCCGGGTGTTCAGGTTCAATGATATCAATCAGCAGGCGCATACCCTGCTGATGAGCAACTTCCAGCAGACCTTCCAGGGTCTGGGTGATAAAGGCATCGGATGAGATGTGATGAGATCGGCGGATGAGGAACAGACCAATGATCTGGGCTCGCTGGCTGACCAACGCCTGGGCGGCCGCATTGGGAACATAACCCAACTGGTCAGCAATCTCAATGACGCGCTGGCGGGTTTCAGGCCGGATTTTGATGCCCTGAACGCCATTTAAAACCAGAGAAACCGTCGTTCGAGAAACGCCAGCAGCCCTGGCAACATCCTGACTGGTTACTCGATTAGTGGCCACAACCCATCCGGAGGAATTGCAAAAACCGACGGATAACACGTTTTAGTAACGCGAGTTACAAAATATTATCAGATTTTTACTTTGCTGTCAATGGATGACGCCGCTTAATGGAACCGTTTCCAATTATACCCGCTCATGTTTTAGGTGTCAAGCATTTTTGCACCGGGCCCATCACAGGTACAACCCACCGGTTTGTTCCAGCCAATCGGCAATCGACTCAACTGCCCTGGGGATTTTGCTATCCGAGACATCCAGAATCAGCACAGGCAACGCAGATTGTTGCACTAACGTTTTCATCAAGGACTGTTCACGGATAAACACCTGCAAATCATCATATTGGCTTGGTTTCCCAGACACTTTCAGCCTTTCCCCCTGGCGGCTTCGAATGTATCGGGGTTACGCTCACAAAAGACCAGGCGGAAGCCCAACGGCGCCAACCTCTGTTCCAGCCAGACAAAGTCATAGTGCTTGCCATAAGTCTGTAGCTGATAGGCCTGGGTGGATATGTGAAATCGATCCACAATCCAGGAATAGTATCGTTGGAGCTCAAACAGTCTGGCCCAGGTGTGATAGGTTTCTATTGCCAGGGCTTCTTCCTCAGGTTCAAAGTTGATCAGGCCGCGCCCCCAGGGAAAGTTGGTGAAGGCGCACCACTCCGCAGAGATCAAGGGGGAGTGGTAGCGATACTTGCGAGGACCTACAATTCTTGGGTGCTCGTTGAGCGCGAAAGCAATCTCCGTCTTATACGTCAGGCGGGTACCTTCCAGGATGATTTTAGGGCAGAGCTTTGAAGACATGGTCTTGGAATTTTTACAGTTTCTTTAAAGATTGGATCAGATATCGGTCGCCGCGCTCAAAACCCAGGCGCAGATAATACGGCCGAGTTCCCACCGCGGCAATCACCGCCAGGCGGAGGTAACCGGACCGCCGGGCAATGGCCTGAGCTTCTTCAATCAACCGCCGCCCTAAACCGGTGTGCTGGGCAGCGCCTGTTTCATCGCTGCCCACTGGCAGTGACTGACCATAGATATGCACCTCTCGAATAATGGCTGCATCTTCCAGGTCGGTCAGTCCAGTGTCTGGCGAGTCTGGGCCTGGCAAAGACAGGCGCAAAAAACCGGCCAGATGATCCTGGGGTGTATCAAAAGACAAGAAATGCTCCTGGCTGGCGCCAGCCGTATAGACCAGGTCATGCAGAACCAGGGTGTCAGGATCAACCTTGCGGCCGCCTACCTCACGGCAGCGCACGCAATGACAGGCAGCGCCCCGGCGATGCAGCTCCTTTTGCACATCCTGGCGCAGGCTGGTGCGCTTGTTCCCCTCGACAACATAGGTGGAGGGAATATCGCGAATGACCCGGTTCACCCGGCAGTAGCGCGGGATGGTGGGCTTGATATCGGCAATCAACTCGACAAGTTCTTGGGTGGTATAGGGCCGGTATTCGCCACGCAACCAATAATCATAAAGATCGGTGTTTTCCAACAACTGATTGGGGTAGATCTTAATCTCATCCGGGCAAAAGTCATCCCAAAGGCGGGCAAAATCCCGCCGATCCGAATCGAGAGTTGCTCCAAACAGATTGGGCATCCAATGCAACACGATTTTGAAGCCGGCGGCGCGCAACAGATCAACCGCTTGGAGAGTCTGGGCGACGGTATGGCCGCGCTGGTTCAATGCCAGAATGGAATCATCCAGGCTCTGCACGCCCATCTGCACCTTGGTGACGCCGAGGTAACGAAGCCAGGCAAGCTCATCCGGGTCAATATGATCCGGACGGGTCTCGATCACAAGGCCCACGTTGCGATGGCTGGCCTTTTCATTGCGGGATTGCGCCTGTGGCAGGGTTGATGAATCAGCGCCATTCAAAGCGTCAAAGCAGCGCAGGATAAACCACTCCTGGTAGTCGCGGCGATAGGCGCTCCAGGTGCCCCCCAGGATCAGCAGCTCAACCTTGTCGGTGGGATGGCCTACATCATCCAGGGCGCGCAGGCGGGCCGCAACCTGATTATAGGGATCAAAAGCATGCTCCAAGGCCCGGCGGGCGCCCGGTTCGTCTGGCAAGTAGCTCTTGGGCATGCGCACATCGGTAGGGCAAAAGATGCACTTGCCTGGGCAGGGATAGGGTTTGGTCAACACAGTGACTGTGGTGACCCCCGAAAGGGTGCGCACTGGTTTCAGGCGGATGCGCGCCAGCAGATTGGCATCGGCATCCCATTCACCGGTGGCCACCAGTTGGCGGTAGACAGCCACCAGCAGGTGCTTGCCCACGTATCCGCCATCTGAGAGCGGGCGGCGGCGCACCGCATTGGCCACTGATTCACCTGAACGAACCTCCTCAAGCACCTGGCGGGCAATGGCCAGCTTCTCGGGGGTGTGTTGGCGTAACTCGAGCCAGGATGGTTTTTCTGTTTTCATCACCGGTAAGCTTATAATACTGTTATGGATGCAGACACCAGCCAGCGCCTGATTAACCTCAATCTTCAATTTTACCAGACCTTTGCCCAACCTTTTTCGGCCACGCGCCAACGGCTGCAGCCCGGCGTGCGTCGCATTGTGGAGAAGATCCCGGTCGAAGCAGGTGTGCTGGATCTCGGATGCGGAAACGGCGAATTATGGCGGGCGCTGGCTGCTCGCGGTCACCGCGGCGCTTACTGGGGCGTGGACTTCAGCCAGGGGCTGTTGAAGCATGCGGAAGCATTGACCTCGTTGAACAAATATGCCGGCCAGGCAAATTTTCTACTTGCCGATTTATCACAACCCGATTGGCCTGGGAATAATATACCCTCTGCGGATGTGATCACAGCTTTTGCGCTGCTGCATCATTTGCCCGGAGCAGCAAGGCGAGAGCAATTCTTGAGTCGGGCGCGTGGGTTGCTAAAACCCCATGGACGTTTGTTCCTTTCTAACTGGCAATTCTTAAACAGCGTCCGCCTGCGCTCGCGCATCCAGCCCTGGGAAGCGGTGGGGCTGACCCGCGACCAGGTGGATGAGGGCGATTACTTGATGGATTGGCGTCGGGGCGGCTATGGCTTGCGATATGTCCATCATTTCAGCGAGACGGAGCTATCTGAGCTGGCGCACGCCACGGGTTTTAAAATCACTGAAACCTTTTATTCGGATGGGGAAGGTGAACGATTAAGCATATACCAGACCTGGGAGCCGCTGGAGTGATAGTATAATCAAGGATAACCAACTTATCCTTTTACACTCCCTACTTTTATGCGTGCATTAATCATTTCAGACATACATGCCAATCTCACTGCCCTGGAGGCTGTCCTGGCCGACGCAGGGCAATTTGACGCTACCTGGTGCCTTGGCGACCTTGTCGGCTATGGCCCTGATCCAAATGAGTGCATTGGCCGGATACGCTCCCTGCCCAATCTGCTCTGCACGTTGGGCAACCACGATGCTGCTTCTTTGGACCAGATCGATGTTGACGCTTTCAACCCTGAAGCTCGGACAGCGATACATTGGACACGAAATGCCCTCAGCGAAAGCAGCCGCAGTTTCCTGCAAAGCCTGCCTGAGAAGGTCGAGATCGAAAAAGTAACCCTGGCGCATGGCAGCCCACGCCACCCGGTATGGGAATATTTACTGGACACGCGCACAGCCACTTTGAATTTTGACTTTTTCTCCACACCCCTTTGCTTTGTTGGCCATACCCACCTGCCGGTGATCTACACGCTGAGCGATTCTCATCACATGGCTCGCTTGAGCATCCCTGAGGCAAATCAGCTCCTGGCTCTATCGGATCGCGCGATCGTCAATCCTGGCTCTGTCGGCCAGCCTCGGGACCGAGATCCGCGAGCAGCATACGCGATTTTCGACACCGAAACCAACCTGCTGGATTACCGGCGCGTGGCTTATGATTTCAGCGCGGTTCAAAGGCGCATGTACACCGCGGGCTTACCCGAACGGCACATCCAGCGCCTGGCGGCAGGGTGGTAAACCAGCCACCAGGCTTGCTCTGCCAGATATGACTGAAGGAACTATTCTGGCCAGCTTTTCGTCCTGATGATAACCCATTCTCAGGAGGACACAGACAATGAACTTGCCAGGTAGAACGCTCGCAATTCGATGGATAATCCCGGTCTTGGTCAGCATCCTGGCCCTAAGCGGTTGCTCCCCGGCTGCCGCCCCAACACAGGCGCCAGCCTATGATCAATCGATGGGCATGGCGCCGGGCGCGCCAGTTGAGGTTTCACGAGAATCTGAAGGCAGCGCGTCCCAATATACGACAAACCTGGCAGCTCAAACTGCAGAGCGCATCGTCATCAAAAATGGCAGTCTGACCATTGTGGTTGCCGATCCGCCGAAGTCGATGGAAGCCATTAATCGAATGGCGCAGGAGATGGGCGGATTTGTGGTCTCCGCCAACCTGTATAAAGAGCAGCTCAGCAGCGGGATTGAGGTGCCACGGGCGTCGATAACCATTCGGGTGCCTGCTGAACGTATGGACGAGGCCATGCGCCGCATTCGCGAGCAGAGCAACCAGGATCCGCTCAGTGAAAATATCAGCAGCCAGGATGTGACCAGCGAATACGTCGACTTACAATCTCGCCTGAAGAACCTCGAAGCCGCTGAAGCTGAGCTGACCGAGATCATGCAGGAAGCGCAAAAGACCGAGGATGTGCTGGCAGTTTACAACCAGCTTGTCTCGATTCGTGAGCAAATTGAGGTAATCAAAGGCCAAATCAAATACTACGATGAATCGTCTGCCCTGTCTGCGATCAGCGTGGAGTTGATCGCCGATGAGGCTGTTCAGCCAATCAAGATCGGCGGGTGGCAACCCCAGGGAGTTCTCAAGAATGCGGTGGAAGCATTGATCCGCTCGTTGCAATTCCTGGTCAACGCTTTGATCTGGATCACGATCTATGTTCTGCCGGTATTGCTGATCCTGTTTTTGATCTTCGTCCTACCGCCGCTCTTGCTGGTTCGGGCCTGGATGAAACGTCGAAAATCGAAGGCGGTTCAGAATCAGCCGCCCGCGCCACCGGCCTCACCCCCCTCCGCGTAGACCGGCTTCTGAATGCCCATGATGTCCCGGCAGAAGGCTTCACGCTGTTCCGCCGGGACATTTCTGCAGGTATAATCCAATTCATGAAAGAGCTCGTGCAATATGCCCGCAGTCTGTTGGGGATCCAGCTATCTACAGCCCAAATCAACGCGCTGGAAATCTATGAGCAGGAATTGCTGGATTGGAACCAGCGCATCAATCTCACCGCAATTCGCGATGCCGCTCAGATCCGCGTCAAACACTTTTTGGATTCCTTAACCTGCCTGAGTGTGATCAACAACCCATGCGAGCGTATGATCGATGTTGGCACGGGCGCTGGTTTTCCAGGGCTGCCGCTGAAGATCATCTATCCTGGCTTCCAGCTCACCCTGGTCGAATCGGTGGGCAAAAAGGCCGATTTCTGCCGCCATCTGGTGAAGACACTGCACCTGGAGGGGGTGCAGGTGATCCAGGAACGCGCCGAAACCATTGGGCAGATGCCGGCCCACCGCCAACAATATGACTGGGCAGTAGCACGCGCAGTGGCTGTGATGCCTGTACTGGCTGAGTATTTGCTCCCGCTGACACGTGTGGGTGGGGCAATGCTGGCGATGAAAGGCGAGAGTGCGCCGGCAGAAACCCAGCAGGCTGAATATGCTATCCGATTGTTGGGGGGACATCTGCGAAAACTCACCCCCATCACCCTGCCCACCGTGGTTGAAGAACGTTACCTGGTGGTCATTGATAAAGTAGCAGCAACCCCAGACGCCTACCCGCGGCGGGTGGGCATCCCAGCCAAACATCCCCTGCAGCCGGCCTTGCAAGGGGCTGCTCATTGAACAATCACTTATCTGTCCGAGCAAAAAGGGAATATCGGGAGAATTAACCCGTTAGCACCTGGCCAGCCTGGATCTGCCACACTTTAGCCTTGCGGACATAATCCGCCGAAAACAGGTCAAGGTCGGTGGTGGTGAGCAAAGCCTGCTCGCTTTCCATCAAACGAGAAAGCAAATCCACCCTTCGGGCAGGATCAAGCTCAGCCAAGACTTCATCCAGTAACAAAACCGGCCATTGGGCGGTTTTTTCTTTCATCCATGCCATCTCGGCCAATTTTAGTGATAGCACAGCGGTGCGGCCTTGGCCGCGCGAGCCATAGATCCCCAGGTCAACCCCATTGCTGATAAAACGAAGCTCATCACGGTGCGGTCCAATGCGGGTGACCCCGCGTTGGATTTCTTCGCCCCGCGCTTGTCCCAACTGAGTCAAGAAACCGGTCCGGATTTTTTCAATCGAGATGCCCGAGCGGTCGATTGAGAAATTCATCGGCAGCTCGAACTGCAGAGGAGAAGTTGGAAACGGGTCATAGGAGGGCTGGTATTCCAGGCGCAAAAGCTCCTGGCCACGAGTGAGCTGGGTATGGAAAGGCCGGGCCAGGCGTTCCAGCTCATGGACCGACTGGATGCGAGCATAGATGATCTGTGCGCCAACGGTAGCCAGTTGGGCATCCCAATAATCTAGCTGAGATGGATCGCCGCCATGCTCACCCAGTGTTTTCAACAAGGCGTTGCGCTGGGTCAGAGCGCGGCCATAATCCGCCAGATATTCCGCATAGTGCGGCCAGACCTGCCCCAATGAAAGGTTCAAGTATCGGCGGCGGTCCTCCGGCGAGCCCTCCACCACGTTCAGCATCTGGGGGAGGAAGAGAACCGCATTGAAGGCGCCATATGCCTCGCCAATCTTACGCTGCACACCGTCCAATATCACTTCTTTGCGCAGGCGCGACCCACCATTGACGGTGTCGCGAATCATGCGAATTTCCAAACGATGAGAACCCGTTGGCCGCGAACCCGCCAAGGCAGTTTCTGGCAGCGTGTGGCGAAAATCCGCCACGATGCGCGCCACCGCCAGCGGCTCTTGATCAGCCAGGAAGCTGATGATTTCTCGATCATTGGAGGCATGAAAGGAAGTGAGGGTCGCCAGGTAGTAGATGGCTTCAAGCAAGCTGGTCTTGCCCTGCGCATTTTCGCCCACCAGCAACAGTGGCCCGCATGGAACATCCAGATCCAGACGGGCAAAATTGCGATAATTGGTCAGAGAAAGGTGGGTTAGCAGCATAAGCAGTCAACCAATGTGAGGACCCGGCCAACCAGATCTAATCCCGGGGGACTTCTTCGCCTTCAGCCGGTTTCCAGATCCGGATAGCACGGTCTGTGAACAGCACCCCATTCAGATGATCGATTTCATGCTGAAAGATACGCGCCAGCCAGCCTTTGGCTTTCACCCGCATCGGCTGCCCATGACGGTTTTGGCCTTTTACCGTGATTTGTTCCAATCGCTCAACATCGCCAATAAAACCGGGGATCGAAAGACATCCCTCTGTACCCACGATTGTTTCATCTGAGATGCGCACAATCTCGGGATTAACCATGGTGTAAAGCTTCGGCGGCGCTTCTTCGTTCTCCTCATCGCCAAACTCAATCACAATCACGCGCAAGGGGGAGGCCACCTGCGGAGCAGCAAGGCCCACACCAGGTGCCTGGCGCATCGTTTCAACCATATCATCAATTAATAATTGCAATTCAGGCCCAAAATCCGTTACCTTGCGGGCCTTCTTGCGCAAGATGGGCTCAGGTACCGTGACTATCTCTCTCAAAGCCATCCATTGAGTTCCTTTTTACCATTAACCTGTTGGGGTTTCTTTTGTATTTCCTTGAACATTCTCGTGATAAATCGTAAGGATTGAGATAACCTGATCTCGTTCACGGGCCGCCTCGGCTTTTTGTTGCTGGGTGCGCAGTTGGTGCATGCGATTGAAGATATCCTGCTGGACGCGAGCTGGATGATGGACACCAACAAAATCAAACTTTGCATCGCCAAAATTAATAACCACCGTGCCAACATCGAACAGGAAACCCAAAAATCCGGGCCGCTCATGCTCCAGACTCAGTATCCTGTCCAACGAGCCAGATTTACGGGTTTCGGTGCCAAGCGGATTACGCTCAATATCGAAAATGTTTTTGTCCGTCAATTGGTAGATATCATTCCGCCAATCAACGTAATTATACAACCACCAGAGCGAGATCACAATCAGGATTAATAGAATTCCAATACCAATCACAACTTCGCCGGAATCAACATCGGCCGGATCATAGGTGCCCGTGCTCACGCAAAACAGGGTGCCAATAAAAACAGCCAAGAAGGCAAAGAAAGGTTTCCAGGTCTTACGGAGCAAAATTAGCCAATGTTTGCGATACGTGATGGTATTGCCCTCCTCGTAACGCATGGTAAAGATATTGCTAAGATAAGTGCTCAAGAAACCAGGCTCTTGATAATCATCGCCTTTTGTCGGCAAGCGGACGATCTTGCGCTCAGAAATCGTTGCAGGCGCTTCTATGCCAAGGATACGATGCACTGAGCGCACCATCTCTTCTTTTTGTTCTCGCTGGAAGCTCAACTGAGCACGATGCCAGTATTCCTGAATCAAGGCTGACATCTGATATGGGTCAGCAATCATGCTCAAGATGATCCTGCCGGTGTAAGTGTTAACCGTTACATCACCATAGCCCAATAAGCGGCCCAGCAGCTCGGTGCGGACATTTACAGCCTGGATGGTGGTCAGGGGAGCTTCCACCCGGCTTTCATACAGAAGAACCACCTGCTCTACCCAAACCACACGCTGGTTTGTGACGATGTAGTAATCATTGCTCCAATCAAGCCATCTCCATAAACCCCACCCCAGGCCACCGGCCATCACCAGGCTGGGAATGAATAACAGGCCCGGTTGCAAGGATTCGGCTGTTGCACCCATCAACAGGTACAATCCAAGCGCCGCCCCTAAAAGGAATATCAGTACAGGCGGGAGTAGTGAAAGAAACAGATATGCCACATGCTTGCGACTCACCTGATGAACCACTTCATCTTCATTCAACCAGTCAAAAGGATGGGTGCGAATGAAATGGCGGCTTTGAATGACGCGCCTGAGATAGGTTTCAACCTCAGGAAATTCCTGAAGCATTTCTTGAAATTTCTGACGATTTGCCTTGAGGAGGATCACACTTCCAGAGGCCCGGATCGTAGCAGAGGTCAGTGTGCCTTGAAGCAATGACTCTTCGCCAAAAAAATCACCCGCGACAAGAATCTCAAGCTGTGTTTCAACCTCATTGATCCTGCGGCTGACAATTACATCCCCCTCAAAGATGATGCAAAACATCTCTCCCGGTTTGTTCTCAGCAATTATTACCTGGTCTGCTTCATAGGGTGCTTCAACAAAGTAATTGGCCACCTGTTGCAGCTGCACATCGTCCAAACCATGAAACAGGTGGATTTCCTTCAGTAGAGAAATGACCTGAGACTGTTGGACAGGCATATGCCACAGGTGGCCCGTTCCTCAAATATTCTCCAACCTCGACTTGTGGATCAGTCTGCGTTGGACAGATCCCAAATCCGCTGGCCAGCAATCACGCTGTCCGCAAACGACGGGCCAGGAAGATGATCACAACCAAAAGGACCGCCATTCCGAGCATGGCTGGCAAACCCACATCATCAGCAAAACCGGTGTTGGGGATTGCGGTCGGCTGAATCGGTCTGGCAGTCAGCGTAGCTGCGTACAGGGTAGCATTGGCTTGCAGCGTGGCGTTCAAGGCAGTTGCAGTGGCCATGTCTGCCATGCCAGTTGGCGCCAGGGGAGATGGAGACGGAATGGCTACCACTGGCGTTGGACTCGAGGTAGCGGTGGCAGTGGGAGGCAAGGGGGTGAGCGTGGGGGTGGAGGTGAAACCAGCCGCAATGGACGTCTCAGCAGCCGAGGTGGAGGTGCTGGCAATAATCACGGCCACTTCCGTATTCTGCGCTTCCAGGGTTGCTCGCTGCGAAGCCTGAGCCTCTCTAGCGCGCGGCAACAAGACGAGTGCATAGACAGCGATACACACCAGGGCAATCAGTGCAATCCCACCCAGAGCAGCCGCGATGATCAGAAAGGTGCGGTTGCTCGACTCTTCCGGCAGCGACTCTTCCTCCGGGGGTTGTTCCAGATCGTCATCTAAGTTAAAGTCTTCCATGCCCATAGGTCTCTCCTTCTCACTAGACTAAGACTTCAAGGTTTGCCAGGGGGATAATAGCGCTTTCGCCATTCTCCAGGTTTACCACTGCAGCACGGGCTCGCAGGCCACCTGGAAATGAGGTCATGCCTTTAATCTCTAAGACCGTACCGGTTTCCCCGCTATGGGGAGGCCGAACGATGCGCACCTGTCTGTTGACTTCAAGCGGGACAAAATCGGGCGCCGGGATCACAGCGCCAGGCACCACAGCAGGGAAAAAAACCTCAGGCTTTGCGCCGGTAAACGCATTCCAGGCTTCAGCATTCAACGCTACATCCCGCCGCTGCTGAGAGGCCAATAATTTATGTGTGCTCGCCCCAATCGGACGCCTTCCAAATCCCTCCAGCACAATGATAGGAACCGGGGATTTTAAGGCTGCGGGTATCAGCCGCGCTTCCAGGCTGCCTAAGATCAGACCACGCAAAGGCAGATCCACAATAGCTTTGAAAATTTCGGGGTCATTGCAGTGTCCTGCCAGGACAATCCAACCGCGCAAGCTTACATCCAGTTCTGACGGCTTGATCTCGTGATTTGGCTCAGTAGCCAGCACCGAAAGTTGGCCCGCATCGATGTGGCCATTCCCCCACACTCCCTGGACCAGCGCTCCTGCACTCTCAATCACTGCGCCGCGCTCCGCAACCAGCTCGATCACTTCTCCAGGAAGACCGGCCCTAATCTGGTAGGGCTGCCCGGCTATCTCCAACAGCACCTGGCCATCCCCAGCAACCACCACCTTGCCAGCGCGTGGCGAGCGCACAACTCGCCGCGCCGCTCCTACGGGGCCAGCAATAATATCCTGTTCTGCCAGCTGGTCGCCAGCCTGGCATTGCAGGCAGCCATCAGTTTTCGCTGGCGGCAGGCCAAGGCTGCGGGAAATATCCAGCAATAGATATTCAGGGTGCAAATTCGTCTCGGCAATTGTGTCCGTCGCGCCGACCTTTTGACCAGCGCGGATCAGAACTTTTCCCGGAACCGGCAGAACGCGCCTGCGTCGAATGACGGTCATGGGCATGATGTACTTCATTGTGGCGTACACCCTACTGCCCTCCCAAAGTCCATAACCATTTGCGGTATAGCTCCTTGCGCCGGTTTAGATCCTCCGGCAGAGATAAGGGGCGTCCGCGGGCGTCAATGATTACACCCAGCGCGCCACCCAGCACCTTCAGGCCGCCTCCCCTCCCTGGCGCACCCATGCCAACATCGTAACGATGGAGGGGCTGCAATTGCAGCCGGGCGGTCTGACCTGCAGGCAGCGGAATAACTTCGAGCGCACCCTGTTTTACCTCCAGGCTGGCCTCATGACCGCTTTCGTAAACCATTTTCAGCCGCAAGACCGGCGAGCCAGGGCGAGCATGGCCAACCGGAGCAATTACGGTGCCCAGGTGCAGAAAAGCATTCGACTCAAGCACCTGTACCACCAGAAGCGGGTTAACCGCAGCTGCAGCTCCCAGTGCCGGGGCGATCTGATTTTGATCCAATACCAGGGTAGTAACCCCGCAAGGCTGTAAACCATCCAAAAGCAACAGAGCAGCCTGGGCAACTTTGGGCGCCTGGGCAACTACACTGCCAGAGGCGATAATCGCCTCGAACCAGGGCAACAGACCATCCCCTGCTGGCGTCACACCAGTGGGGAATCCACGTGCAGCCAGACGGGTCGCACTATTAAGCGCCTGGCGGGCTAACGCTTGCTCAATCGCCATCTCTTCCACAGTGACAGGCAGGCTGGAAGGGTAGAGGCTCTTGTTATAAACATAATTTCTCAGCTCGTCTTCCGTTAGATCAATGGTCAACCAGCGCATCAGCTCTTTTGCAGAGACTTGATCGAGCATATCCACCACACGGGACCCAAGGCCAAACTGTGGAAAAACGCCGAGGGAAAGATCACCGTCAAAAGCGGCCGCGATCACAGCAGCCGATGCGCCCAGGTTCACGCCAAGGACGCCTTTTTGGGTGGTTAACTCTTTGCTTAAAAAGCGGATCACCCGCGAAAATGCAGTGGCTCCTGGCACAAGCCCGCCGCCCGCCCAGGTGTTCAGCTCCGAGATGCCGGGTATCTGCTGGGAGCGGAGCCGGCAATAGGTGTGAGCCAGCTCGGCCTGGGAAGCATCCAGGTGCTCAAACTCCAAGGACGGGCGGACGTTGGGTGCAAAATGCAAGTTCATCATACTTTCAAAGGTCGACCGGATGGCAGGCTGGATGGCTTGATTGCCAGCGAAAAGCACCTCCGGGCGTTGACGTTGAGGTTGCAAATAACCTGCCAGACCGACAGCCTCGAGCAGCTTGAGCACCGATTGCGATGCGCCATTTTCCGTGCCGCCCGCGGCAATAATTAAATCTGGGCGCAAGCGCATGATTGTATTCAGACGCGCATCGGTTTTCATGCGATCATTCAAGCTGAACCTGTGTACAATTTGAGCGTAAGTGGTGGTTGCCAGACGCCGGGCGCTTTCCAGAGAAATATCTTCCAACAAACCCAGCACAATCACTTTCAAAGGCTCACCCACCGAAATGGCAGCAGCAAAACTATCTACACCAGAACCATCGCTGGCGGTGGGCATGATCAGCTGTTCATCTGCTCCAATAAACGTGCGCCCGGTCACCTGTTGTAAATGGTCAAGGGCCAGCCGCACACCTTCGCTAACATTATGATATGGCGCGCCGGCTGTCGTCGGGCCCACCCCAGAAGCAATGAATCGATAATGACCATCGACAACATCAAACAAAGCCGCGCGCGTCGAAACAGACCCTACGTCAACCACCAGGAGCGATTCAGCGTCAATCAGTGAAGTCATGTCAGGTTGCCGGGTTAATGAACCAGAAGATGAATTTTACAAGGGCATCTAAACGCTCAACCAGAGCAGTCATGGCTGCAGCATAGACCCCGGCGAAAACCACCCCTAACGCGATTGCTATCATCACTTTGCCCAGGAAACTGAGACCCTGCACCCAAAGCGGTCTGGGGGAGCGAACATTGAATTGGAAGTATGCCAGCGTGACGATCGTTCCTATTAATATAATGACGCCATTAAATAGCTCCCAGCCCAAGGTTTTGCCGCTTGCAACGATGGCCTGTGTATCTAACAGGTTTATGCTGGCCTGGGTCTGAGGGATGAGCGTGCCCAGGATAGCTCCACCAACCGCCGACGCAGCCCCAACCCCCACCATGAAGGCCATAACCGGAGCGCCTAAACCAGCCAGGCGAGGCGAAGCCTTGGTCAACAAGAGCACACTCAGCCCAAGCGGGACAAGGGCAAGCAAACGGTCAACGGGCAAACCAGATAAAACAGGCGAGAGAAGCCGGGGCCACAAGACGCTATAAAAAGCCACAGCCGCCATAAAGGCCGCAGCCACACCAACAAAGACATGCACCGCAAATCGAAACAGGGCATTATCACCAAAAATGTAACTAAAGACCAGCAAGGTCAGGATAAACCCCGCTAAGGCTCCAAGGATGCTGCTCCATTCCGCCAGGTTCATGGTCGTTTCTCGCCTCCAGCCTTTTCTTGCCGGCGGGCAATCTGGGCCAGGATCAGATAGAAAATTCCACCCAGGATCATCAAAACCACAGCAATCAGCACACCTGCTGCGTAGGGCGACCAGAATTGGGTTGCTTCGCCGCTCTGACTCCCTTGCACCAGATATGCCGCTCCGCCAGCCAACCCTCCAACCAGGCCTTGTACCTGGGGTGGCCAGGCATCGTAGTATGGCCAGACCATCGGTTCTGCTTGAGCGCTCAAGAGCATCACCATGGGCGTGGCCCCCAACTGTGGTTGCACCTGCTCAATCCAGTAGCGAGAAACATCTGGATTCTCAGTGGCCACCACAACCAGGGCAAACTTTTCCAACGAGGCAACCTCCTGCAAACCAGCCGTTTCCCACACCCGCTCGCCCTGCAAATTGGTTGGGATAACATCGCGCGGCGACTGGGCAAAACCAAGTAAACCAGCCGCGCCGCCTGGGATGTACCCAAGGTTGACAGTATTGGCCTGAATTTGCAGGGGGGCGCCGCTCGTGCTTTGCACCTGAGAGATAAGATGTTCAGCCTGAACCGGCCCGGTCGAAATGGTTGAAACCAGCGCCAGGTAGGCTCCTCGTTCATACAGATGCTGCACCACCGGCAGGGCAACGGCATCCATTTCGCCAGAAAATCCCGGCTGATAATCCACTGCCAATAATACTGGAGAGCCCGGCGCCAATCCGTCGACTATTTCCCTTACCTCATTCACTTCCATTGCCGGCATGGGCAGCCCAAACTGGGGGAAGCCGGTGAGCATAACAAACAGAACCGGGAAGATCAGCAGCACTGCAAACAACAAACGAACAACATCCTGAGAACGGATCACCGGCCTGCGCGGCAATGCCTGCGGCCGGCCCTCGGCCTCAACCAGGCTGCCCAAGAGCTCGGCTTGAGCCTGTTGGGGCTCCGTCACTTGGAGCTTAATCGAATACACCGGTGGTTTTTGCGCCTGAGAGACATCCGGCTCGGCAGGGAGCGCGCCCCGCAAGCCCGCCAATGGACCGGCTCCCTCGATTTGCTGAGGCTCGGACTCGCCGGTTAACGCCGCCGCAGCAGCCGTGACGCCCACCGGTTTCATTGCCTGCAACCAACTCGGTAAGTCGGCTCGGGTTAGCTCTTCCTCACCTTCAGCGCCTGGTTCTTGTGCCAGCTCTTCCTCTTCCGATGCTTTCGCAAGCCAGATGGGCAGAGCGCTGCCCGGCTCAAGATCCTCCACGCCTTCTGAAGCGGCTGGCTCTTCCATAACATTCGGCGATAGTTCACCATAGATGGATTCAAGTTGCTCTAGCCAACCCGGATTTTCTTCATCATCCTGACCCAGGACCAACTCTGCCCCAGCCATGGCTGCTGTGGCGCCTGCCAACCAGGGGATAGACTCATCTTCAGAGGTAAGAGGGAATATCTCTGGCTCTTCTGCTGCAGGCAACGGTTGGTCTTCTTCACCCAAAGGTTCTTCTGTGAATAAACCAGCCGGCGCCAGTGCTTCAGCAGCAGATGAAGGTACAGGGCTCTCTTCCTCCGGCGCTTCTTGGAGAGGTTTTAGCCACTCAGGAAGATCTTCTTCTTGGGCAACAGGCCATTCGGCAAGGTCTTCCTGAGCCAGCTCAGCTTCGTCTGTAGTCGCAGGAGGAAAAGTTTCAATGGGTTCGGCCGGCTCATTTTCTGAAGGCTGTTCAAACAGCCAGGCAGGGAGCTCCTCATCCCCTCCAGCCAGCCAGTTCACCGTTTCATCGCTCGTTGGCTCGGGCGCAACACTTTCGGCCGCTCCAAGCCGTGTCCACTCAGAAGAAGCACCATCGCCCAACGTGGTGATGTCCTGCACGCCAGTTGAAGCCTGCTGCAACCAGTCCGGTAACTCCACTTGCGTAGCCGGTTGTTCCGGCTGGCCTGGCTCAACAACACTTTCAGACTCAAAGAGGTCTTGAACCATCTCCTGGCCTGGCAACTCAGGAGCGCCGGGTTTCTCCTCAGCCAGCCAGTCTGGCAACGGTTCCGAAGCTTCAAAAGGTTGTGGCGAGGCCTGTTGTAAATGCCAGCCCTGCTCGCCAGGGGACTCTAAATCTGGAGCAGCCTGTTCTAGTTCAGCCAACCAGTCCAGGGTTTCTGCCGACTCTTGGGGCTGCTCTTCGCCAATTGGCTCAGCGCTGATCCGAGAAATCCAATCTACATTGCCTGGCTGGAAAATATCGCCCCTTTGGTCGGAAATGATCTCGTCCTTTGGCAGGTCGCTTTCACCCAGAAAATCTTGCATCCAGCTTGAAGCGCTGTCATCAGTCCGACCAACCAGATCATCGGTGATCTCCTCCGATGATGAACCGGCTGTTTCACCCGGCTGTTTGCGCAATTCGCCCAACCAATCTGGCAGGGCTTCCTGTCCTTCTTGGCTGGAAGTAGTTTGTTCGCTTTGTTCCTGACCCGGCATGCGCAGCGATTTCAGCCACTCAGGCAGATCCGATGCCTGGTCTTCTGACAAGTCATCTCCCGCGGGAGCAGAAGCCCAGATTGGTCGCAGGCGCGCCTGGCAATACTGGCATTCGTCAAGGTCTGCCGGATTAGCCTTGCCACACATGGGACAACGAACTTCAGCCATATCTAGCCACCGTAAGGCCGATCAGAGCCCAATAATATCCTCAACCCGGTTGCAATCGTGCCTAATGCCACACCCAGCAAAATGCCGCGCACACCACCAAGAGCCCAAACCTGGGTAAGCCAGGCACGCAACTCCCGCAACACCGGGAGTTCCAGGCCAGGCAGCGAAAACGACCCAATCAAGACTATCACCACAACACCAGCAAAGATAAGCATTGGAAAGGTAACGCCCCGGTGAAACATGCGTGCAAAGGCATAGATCAGAATTACTGCCAGCAAAGCCAGCAAACTGGCCTCCACTGGGATAAGAATATGGTTATAGATCCACATCGACCAGGGGGTGGTTGGGCCCCCAAACACGATGACGATAACCAGGGTAGCCAGCAGGGAAACGATTAGCACTAAGCTGTGGAACGACCCTTTTTGGGAAGCTCTGACTCGATTCCAATGGACTCTGGCCAGGTTAAGCACGCCAACCAGCAATGCAACCGCCGCCAGGATCACCGCCCAATCCACAAACATGAGCCGCAAATCTTGCAGCCAGTACAAATCCAGGAAATAGCCCATCAGCACAATTGCGCCGCTGGCAAAAGCAATAAATGCAAGGATAGATGCTCTCAATTTGGTTTTCATATCACACCCACCATCTTGAGAACCGCGCCGACCAAGATCGCGCCAATCAGCAACCAGCGCAAAACATCCTGGGCCTTCAGGCTGGCGGTGTGCATCGGTCCAGCCTGCACGTAAGCCCCTGCCGCAAACAATTCTTCGCCAATCAGCGGCTCTTCCACTGAAGCATAAAGCACGGCCTGGGCTGATAGATTCTCGCTGCCGCCAAGGCTCACGCTGCCTGTTCGCTCAGCAGCATCGGCGATCAAACCCACCTCACTACCAAAAGAGCCGGCAAGAATATTCACAGAGACTTGCTGATCATAAACCACCGGCAGGGCGCCTGCTGCGTAAGAGAACGGCGTCAACCCGGTCAACTGAGCGCTTTCTGGATTGAACTGGCTCTCAGCGTTAGCAGTGCGGTAGGCAGAGCGCAGTGTATCCTCAGAAAGGAGCGCCTGGGCCGCCTCTCCGCTGGTCGCTACCGGTGGACGATCACTGATCGAGGCAGCGCGAGCAATTCGTTGGAGCACGCTCAAACCAACCAGGGCAGAAGCTGAAGTCTGCCCAGTAATGCCGCCATGCCCCAACGATACATGCAAGCGCTGTCCAGACTCAACCGCCATACCAATGCCGCGTTTCAGTTTGGCAAAAGCCTGGATGCCGCGCAAATTTTGCCGCATGCGTTTGCGGTCACGCCCCCAAAACAAGATCATCAGGATAACAAAAAGAATCAGGAAACCCAAACCCAGCAGACTCACTGTGAACGCGCCGAAGGCGCCTCCCGAAGATAATTCACAAAGACTTGCACATGACCACTGTCTTCCAGCATTCTGGCCAGGGCATCCAGTTGACGGCCGGGTAAAGCATGCTTGAGTAAAGGCGTGATCAGGTAAACTACCTGCGCGCCAAGTATGGAGAGCGGTCCAGCCGTTTCAAGGACAGAAGCTGCCCAACCTTCCATCCCCCAGCGTTGCAAGAAGTTTGCCCAAGACTGCCAGATATGCTGGTCATCATCCATAATTAAAAGTATAGCACAAATCCAATTAAATTGGAATCTTATGAGAAAATTACAGTAAGATTTTACGATTGGCGGGTAAACAGAATCCTCATCCCCGCACAAAACAAACCGTTATTATCTGATATATGACAGTTAACAGGTATTTTTTATACCATAAATCACTATCTCAAACAGCAGATAAGGGCTAAACTGTAAGATTGAAAGGAATGTCCAACAATCATCAAACACTCTCCTGCCGGAATTGACAGGGGAAATCAGCGACAAATGGAGCAAAAGTAAAATGAAAAGAACGATGGTGACGATTGATGCTAACGAGGCTACTGCTTACGTTGCTCATAAGCTGAGCGAGGTGATTGCAATTTATCCAATCACCCCTTCCTCACCCATGGGCGAATTTGCCGATGAATGGTCGGCACAGAAACGACCCAACATCTGGGGAACCGTGCCCCTGGTTATCGAGATGCAGTCAGAAGGCGGTGCAGCAGGAGCGGTCCATGGCGCATTGCAGACTGGGTCCCTGACGACTACGTTCACAGCCTCGCAGGGCTTACTTCTGATGATCCCCAACATGTTTAAGATCGCTGGCGAGCTTTCATCGGCTGTCTTTCACGTTTCTGCTCGCTCGCTGGCAGCCCAGGGGCTTTCCATCTTCGGTGATCATTCGGATGTGATGGCAACCCGCTCGACCGGCTTTGCTTTGCTGGCTTCAGGTTCGGTCCAGGAAGCGCATGATATGGCGCTGATTGCGCATGCTGCCACGCTGGAGAGCCGGGTACCGTTTCTACACTTCTTTGACGGCTTCCGCACCTCCCATGAGGTTAATAAAATCGAATTGCTCAACGATGAAGACCTGAGGGCAATGATTGATCAAAACCTGATACAGGCTCACCGGGCGCGCGGCCTGACGCCGGATCAACCTGTCTTGCGTGGCACTGCGCAGAACCCGGATGTCTATTTCCAGGCGCGGGAAACAGTCAATCCGTTCTACAAGGCATGCCCCGATATTGTGCAGAAATACATGGATCAGTTTGGCTCGATAACTGGAAGACAATATCACCTGTTCAATTATATCGGCGCACCGGATGCTGAGCGAATTATTGTAATCATGGGCTCTGGCGCAGAGACCGCTGGTGAGACTGCTAAATACCTGGCCAAGCAGGGCCAAAAGGTGGGTGTGGTTATTGTCCATCTGTACCGGCCCTTCTCGGTGAAGCATTTCATCGAAACGCTTCCGCAGACAGCCAGGCAGATTGCAGTGCTGGACCGCACCAAAGAGCCTGGCGCTGCGGGCGAGCCGCTCTACCTGGATATCGTCACCGCGGTAAACGAAGGCAACGGTGCCAAACCAAACATCATTGGTGGAAGATATGGCCTCTCTTCCAAAGAATTTACCCCGGCAATGGTGAAAGCAGTCTTTGACGAGCTGGCCAAACCTGAGCCCAAAAATCACTTCACGGTGGGCATCCTGGACGATGTGAGCCACACCAGCCTGGATTTTGATCCCGATTTCGACATCGAAGCTCCTGAAACCGTGCGCTGCGTATTCTGGGGTTTGGGGTCCGACGGTACCGTGGGAGCCAACAAGAACTCAATCAAGATCATTGGCGAGGAAACAGATAACTGGGCCCAGGGTTACTTCGTTTATGACTCGAAGAAATCTGGCACCGTGACCCTCTCGCACCTGCGTTTTGGTCCAAACCCGATCCGAGCGCCCTACCTGGTGAACAAAGCCCAGTTTGTCGCCTGCCACCAGTTTTCCTTCCTTGAGCGATTTGATGTGCTCAGGTATGCGACGCCCGGCGGCATTTTCTTGCTAAACAGCATTTACGGCCCAGAAGAGGTTTGGGACCATCTGCCAATTGAAACGCAGCAAGATATCATCAAGAAAAATCTGCGCTTCTATGTGATCGATGCTTACGATGTTGCTCACAAAACCGGAATGGGCGGCCGGATCAACACCATTATGCAAACCTGCTTCTTCGCCATCAGCGGTGTTTTGCCCCGCGAAAAGGCAATCGCCGAGATCAAGCACGCCATTGAAAAGACTTATGGCAAGCGCGGCGAGGCAGTGGTGAAAGCCAACTTTGAGGCAGTAGACCAGACCCTGGCTAACCTGCATGAAGTGAAAGTTCCGGCCAAAGCCACCAGCACCTTACGGCGTCGCGACCCTGTCTCAGCTGAGGCGCCTGAATTCGTCCAAAAGGTGCTTGGCCCAATCATTGCCCTGGATGGAGACAGCCTGCCAGTCAGCGCCCTCCCGGTTGACGGCACCTTCCCCACGGGCACAACCCAATGGGAAAAGCGCAATATTACCCTGGAAATCCCGGTTTGGGAACCAGACCTGTGCATTCAATGCGGCAAGTGTTCTTTCGTTTGTCCGCATGCTGTGATACGCGAGAAGGTTTACGATCCATCCTACCTGGAGGAGGCTCCGGAGGGATGGATGGCGGTGGATGCGCGTTGGAAGGAACTCCCAGGACAAAAATACAGCCTGGTGGTCGCCCCTGAAGACTGCACGGGCTGTGGATTATGTGTGGAAGTCTGCCCGGCCAAAGACAAGAGCCAGGTGGGCCGCAAGGCACTGAACATGGCGCCACAACCACCCATCCGCGAGCGCGAAAGTATCAAGTGGGATTACTTCTTGAAACTGCCTGAGGTTGATCGAACTCAGATCAGCCTGAAATCGGTGAAAAACTCACAGCTCCTGCAGCCGCTGTTCGAGTTTTCTGGCGCGTGCGCCGGCTGCGGCGAAACGCCTTACCTCAAGCTGCTATCTCAGCTCTTTGGCGACCGCATTGTTATTGCCAATGCCACCGGTTGCTCATCGATCTACGGCGGCAACCTGCCCACCACCCCCTGGGCCAAGAACCACGAAGGACGCGGCCCAGCCTGGTCAAACTCCCTGTTTGAGGATAACGCTGAGTTTGGTTTGGGCATGCGGCTGACGCTGGATAAGCAAATCGAATTTGTGCGCGAGCTGCTACCACAACTGGCTGACATTGTGGGTGAGAGCCTGGTGGATGAACTGCTTAACGCCGACCAAAGCAGCGAGCTGGGCATTCGCCAGCAGCGGGAGCGAATCCAGATTCTGAAACAACGCCTGCAACCGGTCAATGACCGGCGCGCCCAAGACTTGCTTAGCCTGGCTGACGTGCTCGCTCGCAAGAGCGTCTGGATTGTGGGCGGCGATGGCTGGGCTTACGACATCGGCTACGGTGGTCTGGACCATGTTCTGGCTACTGGCCGAAATGTGAACATCCTGGTGCTCGACACCGAAGTGTATTCCAACACGGGTGGGCAGGCATCCAAGTCCACCCCACGCGCGGCGGTAGCCAAGTTTGCTGCCCAAGGCAAAGCCATGCCAAAGAAGGACCTTGGAATGATCGCCATGGCCTACGGCTATGTTTATGTGGCTCGCGTTGCGATGGGTGCCAGTGATCAGCAAACCTTGAGCGCCTTCCATGAAGCGGATGCTTACGATGGCCCATCGCTGATCATCGCCTACAGCCACTGCATCCAGCAGGGCCTGGATCTGCGCAGAGGGCTGGAACAACAGAAGCTGGCGGTTGAGTCAGGCGTCTGGCCGCTGTACCGCTACAATCCGGCCTTGATTGCAGAAGGCAAGAATCCGCTTTCGATCGACTCCAAAGAACCTACCATTCCGGTCAGCAAGTATGCTTACAACGAAACCCGCTATCGTATGCTGTTGCTCAGCGATGAGTCACGAGCTGAGATGCTGATGAAAAAGGCTCAGGATGATGTCCGCGGCCGGTGGGATCTGTACCGCCAGATGGCAGCGATGCATTATCAGGCGCCCGAAGATGGCGACGGCAAAACCGAATAAATTATAAAATCAGGAGATAAGGTGAGTGACAAAATTGCTCCGCTTATCTCCTGATGCTAGCAAAGATTGAGGCTTGAAAGGAATAAATTATGGTTGACCTGAGCACGACCTACCTGGGCCTGAAGCTGAAGAATCCCGTCGTAGCTTCTTCATCCCCCCTGACTCAGAAGCTAGAGACGGCCGCCGAACTGGAAGCAGCCGGCGTTTCTGCTGTGATCATGCATTCATTGTTTGAAGAGCAGATCATTCATGAGAGCCTGAAGCTGCACAATGATCTGATTCGAGGCACAGAGTCTTACGCTGAAGCGTTGACATACTTGCCTGATTACGGCCAGTACAGCATTGGACCGGACACTTATTTATCCGCTTTGCAAAAGATGAAGCAAATGTTGAAAATCCCGGTCTTGGGCAGCCTGAACGGAGTTTCAACCGGCGGGTGGATTGACTATGCATTGAAAATTCAGGATGCTGGCGCAGATGCGCTGGAATTGAATATCTATTACCTGGCAACCGATCCAGATCTGACTGCTGCGGAGTTAGAGGACACCTACATCACCCTGGTCAGTGATATACGCCGAAAGGTCAGCATTCCGATCGCGGTCAAACTCAGCCCGTTTTTTACCGCACTGCCCAATTTTGCCAGGCGTTTGAGCGAGGCCGGTGCTGATGGATTGGTTTTGTTTAATCGCTTCTACCAGCCCGATTTTGACCTGGAAGAGCTGGAGGTGGTGCCCAACCTGGTGTTGAGCAGTTCTGCTGAGATGCGCATGCCGCTGCGCTGGATTGCTATTTTGTATGGGCGCGTCCCAGTGGATTTTGCAATGACTGGCGGCGTGCACACCGGAACCGATGTGATCAAAGCCGCAATGGCTGGCGCCAGTGTAACGACAATTGCCTCCGAATTATTGCAAAAGGGCCCGGCACGGGTGACAGAGATCCTGGGTGAAATCACCAATTGGATGGAGGACCACGAGTACCTGTCTATTAACCAGATGAAAGGCAGCATGAGTCAGCGCTCTGTAGCTGAGCCGGCAGCTTTTGAACGGGCAAATTATATGAAAGTACTCTCTTCGTACTAGAACCCTTGTTTTGCCTTCTGACACACCAAGGCCCTGATGCAAAACCATTTTGCTCAGGGCCTAAAATTTTTAACAAGAGGTGAAACCAGCCATTTATGGCTCAACCGTGGTCACGTAGACCTTTTGACCCTGCCGGATTGCCAGCACCGAGGCGCTCTTGATTGGATTATGCTGCGCGTCAAAATAGATGTTGCCAGTGACGCCTTCCCAGGTCATTTCTACCATCAAATCGGCGACCCGGATTGGGTCATCCACACCGGCTTTTTCAATGGTCGCAAGCATCAGGTTGACAGCGTCATAAGTCAGGGCTGTCACAGCATCAGGATGTTTAAGGTTATACTCGCCGCCAAACCTGCGGAGCCATTTCACTAAAATTGGGCGTGTATCGGTCATGTCAAAATGATTCGTAAAATAACCGCCTTCGGCTGCCGCAAGATTAAGCCCAGGCGAATCCCAACCATCTCCCCCCATCAGCACTGCCGGCAATTTCATCTCTTTAGCCTGGAGCCCAACCAAATTGACTACAGGGTAATAATCAGGTAAAAAAAGCACTTCAGCCTGACTGGCCATTACTTTGGCCAAAATCGCAGAGAAATCGGTGGTGGAAGCCGGGTAGCTTTCCCTGCCAACGATCCGACCACCTCGGCTTGTGTAAACCGCCTCGAACGCCTGCCCCAGGTCGGTGGAATATTGGTTATCCTGCGCATAAAGAACATAGGCGTTTCGATATCCTTGGCTTAGGGCAAACTTAGCCATGACTTCGCCTTGAAACGGATCAACAAAGCAGACGCGAAAAGTGAAAGGCCTGGTTTTGCCGGTTTCATCCACCGTAACCGCAGGGTTGGTGGATACAGGGCTGATCATCACCACCTTATTCTGGTTGGCCACCTCAGCCACTGGAATCGTGGCTCGAGAGCAAACTTCACCAATTAAATAGCGGACACCATGCGCAAAAATAAGATTATTGGCTGCGTCTGTGGCAGGTTCTGCCTCACAGCTGCTATCCAGGATAACCAGCTCAATTCTCTTGCCTAAGACACCTCCCCGGGCGTTCCACTCCTTTACCGCAAGATCAGCCCCCTCCTTGGTGGATAAGCCAAAGGACGGCACAGAGCCAGTCAGTGGGGCAAGCAAGCCAATGCGCAATACCCCATCGTTCTGGGATGGCGCAACAGATCGTGTGTCCACTGCCGCAGCGCCAGATGTGGAGGATGAAACCACAGCGGTTTGAGTTGCATATGCAGCCCATGAAAGCGCGCTTTGCGAGGCCGTTATGTTCGCCCGCCAATCAAAAGGGTCAATCAACCACAGGCCAATCAGGAGACCAGCCGCGCCAATGACGGATAAAACCGCCAGGCTCAGCAGAACACGAAGCCTGATATTGCTGTCGCCTGTTCCTGGTGTGAGCGAGTCGGGTAAAACAAGAGTCTCTGGGGAGCCCTGGTTGTTTGTCCCCTCAAATGGAAACAGCGCGGAGGTTGAATCAGAAAATTCTGCCCCAGAACTTGTTTCTGGGAGAACCTGGCCATGCAAGGCTGCTTTAAATTCTGCTGCGGTTTGCCAGCGCTTACGCGGATCAACCTGGATTGAACGTTGGATTACCAGCGATGTGGTATCCGATAATGCCGGGTTCAACTCTTTCGCTGGCTTGACCGGGTCATCGATGAAGCGCAGGACACTTTCATGCATCAAATTGCCGGTCAATAACGTGTAGAGCGTTGATCCAAGGGCATAAATATCCACTCGGGCATCTGTGCTTAACCGGGTGTATTGCTCTAGCGGCGAGTAGCCTGGGGTAACCGCCCGGGCGCCTTTGCTGGTCTTCACACCCGAGTCTTGAGAGGCAGCAATCCCAAAATCGACCAGGAAGGCCTGGCCCTGGGAGGTGATGCGGATATTTGCCGGTTTGATATCGCAGTGAATAATGGGCGGTTCTTGTCCGTGCAGGTACACCAGGGCGTCCAGAATCTGGTCCGCCCAGGCCAAAACTTGTTGCTCCGGCAGGGGCCCAGCAGCTCTGTCCAGTTTTGCCTGCAGATCCTCACCATCAATGTATTCCATAACCAGATATTGGCCCACTCCTGGCAGGGTGAAATAGTCTGTGACTTTCGGCAGATTGGGATGACGCAACTTGGACAGGATTTTTGCTTCGTGAATAAACTGTCGAGCAGCCTGGGGCGTTGTTTCGCTATTCTGTTTCACAGCACAAGGCAGGTGAAGTCGGACATCCCAAGCGCGATAAACCGCCCCAAAGCCCCCTTGGCCAAGCAAATTGACAATTCGATAACGATTGTTGAGCACCTGTCCAGCGCTGTGCAACATGCTCGTCTCCTAGGCTCAACGAATACTGAAATTCTATCACAATAAACAAGAGCCCAACGATCCAGGACCGTTGGGCTCAGAGTGGTTATCTTGTGGAGGATATGGCTGTGACAAGGCAAGCGGATTTTCCTTCAGTCAGGAAAACCGCGGTCACTCCCCCGGCCGAGCGTGAGCTACATCTCTAGCTCGGGCTCAGTGGCGAATTTGCGATGCCGGTAGACAATGCGGCCGCGCGTCAGATCATAGGGGGACATCTCCACGCGCACCCGATCGCCAAGCAAAATGCGAATGTAATACTTGCGCATCTTGCCCGAAAGGTAGGCCAAGACTTCATGTCCATTATCCAGGCGCACCTTGAATTGCGTGCCTGGCAGGGCCTCTACAACCTGCCCTTCTACCTGTATCTTATCATCATCCTTTGCCATAATCTCCTCTTCTATTATTCTGCATCCGTAATCTGGCGCCGCTTGTGACGACGAATAGCCTTCTTCTTATCGATGCGGCGCAACTCGCTTTTCGAAACAAACCAGCGCTTGCGACGAACGGTGCTCAGGATCCCACTCTTGGCAACTTTCTTGCGAAAGCGCTTGAGAAGCTGCTCCTGGGACTCGTTAGGGCGCAACGTAACCGTAGCCAAAAATCTCACCTCCTTTCGTCGCAAGCAATTCAAGGTTTCAAAAAAAAGCCCGGCTGATGAACGCGGTTCAGCCGAGCAAACACTGAAAACCTGATCGTAACATCTGATAAGCTAATCAGCTCCTCCTTGCCACTGTGCATCCAGTAACATGGGTGTGATAGCAGCCCGCGTTCGTTCTACTGCTATTATAGCGAATTAAGTTTTGCTTGTCAATTGTTTAAGAACAAATTAAATAGAAAAGTCTCTTGGCAATGACCTACTCTCCCAGGGGGCCGC
>CAZDAU010000044.1:20166-28032 GCA_964503625.1 uncultured Anaerolinea sp. | reverse complement strand
TCGTGCGCTTTTCCTTCGGTTTTAAAGAAAATTCCCACCTTAGCAGATTCAAGGCAGTTTGTTCGGTGGGCTTTGGATCGATGGCCTCCAACCGCACCTTGATCTCTTCGTGCCGGGCAACCGGGATCTGGTCATGCAGCGTCAGCCCGACGGCGATATCCAGCAAGTTTTCAACGCAGATCTCGTAAGCGAAGTGAAGCCGACGCTTTCCGCCAATCAGGGTTTTGTCCACATCCCGGCGCTTTAACTCGCGCGCCACTTGGATGCGGTCATCCACGCCCAGATACAATTCAATCTCGCCCTGGGGCGCAACAAGCTCCAAATCCGTTGCACCGATGAAGTCATCCCCGGCGAACAGGTTAGCCTTTCCAGGCAGGAGCGTATAGGAGCTGGCGTTGATCACTTTTGCCCGGCGATAGACTGCCTGGACAATGGAAGGCGCAGTAACATAGTCTAAACTGGGCGTCAGCGGGTAGCGCGCAATGACCACTTTGTGCTGCGCCCCATCTGGCGGGATTGTGATTTTGCCATGAGCCAAATAATTAACCGCCGCCCCAGATTGCACCACCGCAGCCTGGGCTTCTTCAGCCTTAGCCGCGCTTGCTGCATCTATCCCCAGCGCCATGGGCGCCTGTTGCGCAGCGCCCCTCATGGCCGCCGGGCGCGGCGTTGGCGCCGCCTCAAGCGGGAGCGCCCGTGGGGGCTCAATATACCAGGGTTCCAGCTCCGGCAGCCTGGAGGCAAGCGCCGGGCGGGCCGTGGATAAAGTTAGAGAGACATCCCGCCAATCTTCCCCACTCTGCTGGCTGACCTGGGCCAGATAGCCAACCTCCAGGATGGGTTTGTCGCCCGTTTCCTCCAGGCGCAGGTCATAGAGCGGGGACCAGCCTGCGCCAGAAATCACATAGCTCAACTCAATCTCCAGGTCTCCAGGCCTGGAGATATCGACTTCCACCACAGCCGAGTAACGCTCGCGCGGCCGGGTGCTGCGAAGCTGGTCCAATTGCTGTTTGAGTTGTTGGACGCGCCGCTCCAGGGCGCGCTTGCGCACCTGCAAGGTCAGGTTTTCTTCATCCAGGCGAGCAGCGCTCTGGCGGATTTTGTCAAAGTAAGCCAACTGAGCTTCCAACGTTGTCTCGCCTGCCGCCAAGGACCGAGCATAGAGATCCGTGTGACCGGCCAACGAGTCCAGGCGGGTGCGGCTCCCGGTCACCAGGGCAATTTGTGCCTCCAGAGAAGACATTTCGTCCTGTGCGGCTTCGAGCTGCTCTTCCAAGGCACGCGCCTCCGCCGCCGGTGTGTCGGCATAAAAGGTGCGCTGCATCTGCAAGCCAAGCAAACGCGCCTGAGCCGTACCCCGTGCGGAGACGCGAGCCGAATCGGGGTTCAAGCGGACCGGTAAGCCAGGCAGCTCAACTTGATGCAACCCATTTTCAAGCGTCACGCGCCCCAGGCGGGTCACACGCGCCCGGTCAGGGTACACCACCACAGCAGTCACTTGGGTTTCCAGGCTGCTCATTGTATCCTCCTCAGACAAAAATGCGGCGCGCTGCGCCGCACTTTTAGAACTAGAAACCTTCCAAACGAGACAGGTCGGCTACGCCATCTGCCAGGGCGGCGATGCGCTGTAACAAACCCAGGCGATTGAAGCGCAACTTTTCGTCCTCTGCCATGACCAGGACATCATCAAAAAAGCGATTAATGGCCGGGATCATCGGCAAAAAGGCATTCAATAAATCATCCACCGAACCCGCGGTGCGGGCAACCGATTGGGCAGCCACAAGCGCACGGTACAGCTCCTGCTCGCTGGGCTCACCAAAGATATCCTCAACCACCGGGAAGCGTTCTTTAAACTCGCGTGTAATGCGCACACAGCGCGCATAAGCCGGCAGGATCGTGTTCCAATCTGGGCGGGCCACCCAGGTTTCCAGGGCCTTCACCGCCCGGGCAGCGCCCGCCGGGTTGTTCGCCTGGGCCGCCAGGACAGCCTCAACAACGTCAAAGCGCGCCCCCTGCTCCAACAGGACGTTCCGCAAGCGCTCCACCACAAACTCAAAGACCGCCTGCTTACTGTCTGGTCCAGCAGGGATGGGCAGATGGGATGCAGCCGAAGCCAGCCCCAGGCGCAGGTCAAAATCCAGGTCCCAGGCGATCAGGTTTTGCACCAGCCCAAGTGCAGCACGACGCTGAGCAAATGGGTCGCGATTGCCGGAGGGCGCAAGGTTGGCCGCAAACAAACCAGCCAGGCTATCCAGACGGTCTGCCAGGCCAACCACCAGCCCCGGCCGGCTGGCGGGCATCTGATCGCCGGCGTGGCGAGGCAAGTAGTGTTCAAAGATTGCCTGCGCCACGGCTGGAGACTCGCCAGACTGGAGAGCGTAATAGCGGCCCATCTGCCCTTGCAAGGAGGTCATTTCAACCACCATCTTGGTTGCCAGGTCGGCTTTGCACAGCTCAGCCGCTCGCCGGGCAGTCTCAAGCTCGGCCTCATCCAATCCGATCTGGCGAGCCAGGTCGCCCACCAGATCCACAATGCGGCGCGTCTTGGCCAGCATTGATCCCAGTTTAGCCTGGAACATCAGCGTATCCAGCCGGGGCAGATAAGCAGCCAACGGCCTTTTCAGGTCCTCGCGCACGAAGAAGTTTGCATCCGCAAAGCGCGCCCGAATGACGTGCTCGTTGCCATCGGTCACAGTATCCAGCCCATGCCCATCCCCATTGCGCACCGCAATAAAATATGGCAGCATCACCTCGCTCGATCCGCCGGTCGAAAGAACCGGGAAGTAGCGTTGGTGTTTCTTCATGACCGAGATCAGGACTTCTCGCGGCAGCTTGAGGTGCTCCGGATCAAACGCGCCTCGCAGAGCGGTTGGCGCTTCAACCAAATTGGTCACTTCGGCCAGGAGCGCCGGGTCATCCTGGATTGCGCCGCCCACTTCGCCGGCCAGGGTTTCTACCTGGCGGCGGATCGCGGTCTGGCGTTCGTGGGTATCCAACAGGATGCCCTGGCTGGCAAGAAAATCATAATACTCCTGTGGCGAGCGAACACGCTGTTCTTCCGGCTGGCGGAAGCGCAGGCCTCGGGTCTTATCGTCCGAAGTCAGGCCAGCATATTCAAACGGGACCACCTGGCAGGCATCTCCAGCGCCAAAAATCGCCAGGAGCCAGCGGATTGGGCGCGAAAACGGCACGTTGCTGCTGTTCCAGCGCATGGACTTCTCAAAACGCAGCGAAGCAATTAGAGATGGCAAGGTTTCAGAAAGGACTTCCACCGCCGGTCGACCGGCCTGGCGCACCACTGCAGCAACATAGCGCCCGCCATCCATTTCGAGCACCTGCAAATCGCTCACGGCCACGTTTTTGCTGCGCGCAAAACCCTCCGCAGCCGGCGTCGGAGCGCCATCCGGGCCAAAAGCGCGGTTGGCCGGTGGGCCCTTGATCACCTGCTCCAGGTCGGGCTGATTGGCAGCTAAATCCTCGACATGGACGAGCAAGCGGCGCGGCGTCCCCTTGACATGCACCTGAGCGTGGGAAAGGCGCAAACCTGCCAAAAACTCCGGCAGGCGGGCCCGCAGCTGCTCTAACGCCGAATCCAGGTCGCCAGCGGGCAATTCTTCGGTACCAATCTCGACCAACAAAGGAGCGGTTGCGTTGGCCGCCAGTACGGGGCGCTGGCCGCTCACAGTTTGTCGCCGGCCTTGTCCGGCCCGCGCATCGCCATCCGCTTCGGCCAACCAGGGGAACTCCAGGCGCTGGCGCTGGTCAAGATACGCCTCAGCCACGCGGCGCGAGACCTCGCGCATGCGACCAAACAAAGCCTGGCGTTCGGTGACGCCAACTGCGCCGCGCGTATCGAGCACATTGAACGTGTGGGAACACTTCAGAACATAATCATGGGCCGGCAGAACCAGGCCCTGGTCCAGACAGGCCCTGGCCTCCGCCTCGAAGAGGTCATACATCTGGCGCAGGCGCTCAACATTGGCGACCTCAAAATAATACCGGCTGTGTTCCTGCTCGGCCTGCAAGTTGATCTCGCCATCGGTCAGGGTTGAGCTCCATTGAATATCGCGAAAGCTGCTCACACCTTGCAAGGCAATGGCGATGCGCTCCAGGCCGTAGGTGATCTCCACGGAGACCGGATCCAGGATCTGGCCGCCTGCCTGTTGAAAATAGGTGAATTGGGTGATCTCCTGACCATCCAGCCAGACTTCCCAGCCCAGGCCCCAGGCGCCCAGGGCGGGCGATTCCCAGTTATCCTCAACAAAGCGGATGTCGTGCCGGCGAGGGTCGATCCCCAGCGCTTCAAGCGACTTCAGGTAAATCTCCTGCGGGTTCCCCGGATCGGGCTTGAGGATCACCTGGAACTGGTAATGCATCTGCATGCGGTTGGGATTTTCGCCATAACGCCCGTCATCCGGCCGGATCGAGGGCTCAACATACCCCACATTCCATGGCTCGGGTCCTAACACGCGCAAGAAGGTCGCCGGATTCATCGTTCCCGCACCAACCTGGGTGTAATAAGGCTGCCAGATCAGGCAGCCCTGCCTGGCCCAATAGTCTTGCAAAGTCATGATGATTGACTGAAAGTTGAGAGGTTCTGACATATCGTCTGTTAATCCATCCAGAAGTTTGAAGGGGAGTTAAAACAGGGATCTATCCCCAAAGAAGGTCCATAGCAGCATTAAGAGCAGGAAAGCCACCATCAGTAGCGTCAAGAAGCTCATCACAAGCTTAAATGAATCGCGTGGCTTTTCACCAACGACTTTGCCGGTTTGACCATTGACCAGAAGGCGATAAGGCTTGCCCTGAAAGGTGTAAGCGCCCACCCAGAGCGGCAACAGGATGTGCTTGAAGGTGATGCCACTCCAATTTCCACTGCCAACGTTAAAATTGCGTTTTTCCCGGCCCATCTCGACCAGGTGATAGACCTGAGGGCGCAGCTTGCGCACAACTTCCTCGCGGGCGTCGAGAGAAGCATCAGAAAGTGGAATGTCATACAGGATGGCTGGCCAACCAGCCAGGCAATCCGGACTGAAATCCCGCAGGTCTTGCAAATCAAACGGCCCGGCACTTTTTAACTCCGCATAGGAGATCGCTTTCACACCTGGAACCAGCACATCCTTAAAAAACCGGGTTTCAACACCGCTGGAGGTGATCCAGCGCTTTGTTCTGCCATCGCCCTCCTCAACCTCGCAAGTCCAGCGCAGCTCCACCGTGCCATCAAAAAGCCAGCAGGAATAGTAGGCCGGGCGCAATTGCACGCGGCTGCCAGCATGGAATAGATTGTCTGGAGCAAAGAAGCCGCTCCCCAGCCAGCGGCGCGCCAGCTTGTGCGCCTGTTGTTGATCCACCTGCATCAGGCCAATCGCTTGTGGCTCAACCAGCTCCCCATGTTCCTCGGAGGCGACAAGATGGTTGGAACCGCAATGGGAACAGACGGTGGTTTTGTGCCCCGCAGGTATAACGAGTTGAGCGCCGCAGCGCTCGCACGTGAATTGCTGCAAAGCGGCTGCCCAGCGATGCCCACGTGTGGTCGGCATGACGAAGTCCAGCACCTGGGCATCCTGCGATGCGCCCTGTCCCTGGGCGCTTTCGGTATGACCGCAATACTCACACGCCAATTGCCCGGTGGTCACATCGTAAGCCATCCTGCCGCCACAGCGGGGACAGGTAAAAGCCGTACCACCTGCCTGTACTTCACTCGCAATGTGCGCCTGGTCCAGCTCTTGCCCCTCTGTCATCAAACGGGATTGGTCAATCTTTCCGGTCAGCAAGGCCAGCCCCCGCCGCGCAGCAGCGTTGGTCGGATCAACCGCCACGGCGCGCTCCAAATACTCGGCCTGCTCTTTGGGATCGTCAGTGGTCGCCGAGAGCCAGACATACGGACGAGCATCCCCGGAGTTCAGGTAGATCGCCCGATTGAGCAACGACACAGCCAGCTTGCGCTGGCCGGACTTAACCGCGGTGATGCCATCGCGCAGATACTCCTCAAACTGCCTTTCGCGATCGGTGTACACACTGCCCATGGTGAAGAAGTTTAACCGCGCCGTCTGTTTCTGTCAATTAAGTCCCGCCAAATGAGGCAGGATGGCCGGATGTTGCTCAAACCACAGCAATGGAGTGGCCAACCCACGTCGTTCTGGAATTCTTAAATAAGCGGAGTGCCCAAGCCTTGTCCGGCTTGAGCACTCCGCAGCCATTTCACTCGGCGCACGGCCGATCAGCGTGAGATCCCTCAAGTGCCTGTGCTGCACGAGGCCGCCGAACTGGCGCCCAGGGAAAACGAACCGCCCCCAGAAATCCGGGATGCAAATGTAGAAATCTTTTTGTTCACCTGTGAGCTGCCGCATTCCGGGCAGATTACCCTGTCAATTGCGCTGGCGCTTTGCACCAGCTCCTCAAAAGACTGGTTGCAATCCGAACACACAAACTCAAACAGAGGCATAAAACACTCCTGACGCGAAGAGATCTTTGAATTTATCCTCTGTTTAGATGCACATTTAAGCCGCAGGTTACACCGGATTCAGACCCTGCCGGGGCCAAACCTTAATCACCGGTGATCTCTACCAGGCTGGAGGCGGACAGGGTTGGGTCTTCCTCCAGGCTGCTCGCATTCTTTGCTTCCCTGACGCCGCGTCCTTCCTCTATCCGCATGATCGCCGGAATAAAGAAGGCAACCGCCCCCAGCAAGATGGTGACCAACCCACCCACCACAAACCAGGCCTGCACGCCAAAGTGGTCGGCAAACGGTCCCGCCAGGATCAGACCAAGCGGCGACATTGCCGCGGCAAAGCTCATGATCAGGGTAAAGACGCGCCCTTGCATCTCCGGAGCCACCACCGACTGGACCACCGCCAGCAAGGGACCATTGACAATCGGGTTCATGAAACCGGCCAGCAGCATGAATCCCACAGCCAGCCAGAACGCAGAGGGCGGAACAAATCCAATCAGCAAAACGCTCAGCCCCAGCACAACCAACCCCGCCATGGAGGTGACGATGCGCTTGCGAAAACCGCCCCAGATACTCAGGGTGATGCCGCCAGCAACCACTCCGAATCCCCAGGCCGACTCCATCCAGGCCAGATGGATGGCCTGCCCACCAAAATGGCGGGTGACCAGGATTGGCTGAAGTGCGCCGGTCGGCGTGAGCACCAGGTTTATCAGCGTGGCGCTCAACATAATGAGCATCAGGCCAGGCCATGCCCAGACATAGCGAAAGCCTTCGCTAAGCTCCCGGCGCATGGATGCGGGCGCCTGGCCGACCGCCGAGGACGGGGCGCGCGCCGGTTGCGGTATAGCGATGAACAGCAGAGTCATCACGGCTAACAGGGCCGTGACGATGTCAATTGCCAGCACCCCCTGCATGGGCAACAGGCTTAGGAGCAACGCGCCCAGCGGGGCGGCAAAGATATTCATCGCCCCGTGCAACATCTGGTTCAAACCTTGAACCCGCGACAGATGCTCATTCGGCACCATCAGCGAGGTCGAGGCCTGCATCGCTGGCCAGTGGAAACCGCCCAACACCGCCCGGACGAACATCAGCAGGTAAACGTGCCAGACCTGTGCAACTCCCAACCAGAACAGGACTGCCAGCACCAGGGTTGCCAGGGCGATCAAAGTGTCTGCAATGATCATTACCTTGCGGCGACTCCACCGGTCCACCAGGACTCCGGCCAGCGGCCCAATGAAGACCTGCGGCAAGAGCGCCACAAGCGTGGCTATTGCCAGTACTGTGGCCGACCCCGTTGTCTGGGTGAGCCACCAGACCAATGCAAATTGCACCAGCTGGCTGCCGAGCAGAGAAACCGCCTGCCCGCTCCACATCGTGAAGAACGGTGGCTTCCAGTTACTAGACGGTTGATCGGG
>CAZDAU010000044.1:0-20066 GCA_964503625.1 uncultured Anaerolinea sp. | reverse complement strand
ATTTCAATTATTCTCAACTGACGGAATGCCGGTGTTTTTGCCCTTCTCCTGGGCGCAGGCGCTGCCGGGATTTGTGATAACAGGTTTCAGCCCTTGCGCTTGACAGGCACCGTTACCCTGTTATGATCTACAAGTGCAAATGAGTTGATCTGAAAGGGAAGAAGATGATTGAGCTGACAGGCCACGGATTAACAATAGAACAACTGGTGGCTGTTGCCAGGCAACAGGAACAGGTCGCCCCGCTGGACGAAGAGGTCCGCCTCCGCATGCAGCACAGCCACGAGTGGGTGGTGAATTCCATTGAGCAACAAGGCAAAGTGATTTATGGCGTCAACACTGGCTTTGGCTCGCTGGCGAATAAGCAGATCAGCGCCTCGGATGCGCGCAAACTGAGCCGCAATCTGATCATGATGTGTGTGAGCGGGGTGGGAAAACCGCTTCCTGCAGAGGTGGTGCGCGGCATGATGCTGATCCGGGCCAATATGCTGGCAAAAGGCCACTCCGGCGTGCGCCCGCTGGTCGCCCAGACCCTGATCGACATGCTCAACGCAGGGATCACGCCCCTGGTGCCCGAAAAAGGATCGCTGGGCGCAAGCGGCGACCTGGCGCCCTTATCGCACATCGCCGTTGTGCTGACCCGCGATTTAGAGCAGGGTGAAGGCGGTTACAGCGGCTATGCCGTCTACCAGGGAGAAACAATCACCGGGGCAGAGGCAATGCAACGAGCAGGAATTGAGCGCCTGTCTCTGGAAGCAAAAGAGGGGCTGGCCCTTTCGAACGGCATCGACTTTATGGCTGCGGCGGGCGCCCTGGCCGTGCACGACGCGGAGAACCTGCTGCGCCATGCCCAGATGGGCGCGGCGCTCAGCCTGGAGGCCTTGCTGGGGCTATCGGCCGCCTTCGATCCTGATCTGCATGCCGTGAGCAATCAACCAGGCCAGCAGAAGGTGGCCGCGAACATCCGTTCCCTTTGCCAGGGCAGCCGTCTGCTCGACTCATTGCCTGGCCGGGTTCAGGACGCGTACAGCCTGCGCTGCGCTCCCCAGGTGATCGGACCGGCTATCGACGCCATCGAATTTGTCCGCCAGCGCTTCTCCGCTGCCATCAACGCTGTAACCGATAACCCTGTGATCTTTCCCGCCCAAGAGCAGGATCTGCGGGTCATCTCTGGGGGAAATTTCCACGGACAGGGGCCGGCCATGTGGCTGGATTTTATCAGCATCGCCATGGCCGAGGTGGCCGACATCGCTGAGCGGCGCGTCTTCCGGATGCTCACTCCCGAGCTCAACCATGGCCTGCCGGCGATGCTGGTTCCGACCAGCGGGCTGGATGGCGGCTTAATGATGGTCCAGTACACAGCCGCAGCGCTGGTCTCGGACAACAAGACCCTGGCGCACCCCGACAGCGTTGACTCGATCCCTTCCTGCGCCAACCAGGAGGATCATGTCAGCATGGGAGCCAACGCCGCTCGCCACACCCTGGAAATCCTGGAGAACGTGCGCCACGTGCTGGCAATCGAATTGCTCACCGCAGCCCAGGCAGTGGACCTGCGCCCCGATGGACCGGCACGCCTGGGGCAGGGCACTTCCAAAGTGTACGCCGAAGTTCGCAAGCATGCCGATTTCCTGACGCATGATCGTGAAACAACATCGGATGTGCAGGCTCTGGCGCGGCTGATCCAGCAAGATACCTTAACGCATCTTCTTCCTGATGAAAGCCGAAGCTAGCTGACCAACCACCCTGGTTCGGCGCGCTCCGCACCTGGACATTCGCTCAGCAAGCAAGCCTCCAGACTTGTTGCAAGCAGGCCTGGGCTGGTATGTTTCCTGCATCCCCCAGTAAGGCAATTGATTTGCGCTTGAAACATGGATGCCCGAGAGGTCAGCGATGTCCGAATTTGATCAGGTGCGCCAGGCAAAATCCCTTCACAAAGCAACCCTGCTCAACCGACCCAATGTGGTGGGAGTCGGTGTGGGCTACAAAATCACTGGCAAGCGCGAAACCGACGAACTGTGTGTTGTCGTCCTGGTGCATCAGAAGCTGCCGCCGGCGGGCCTGCCGCTCAAAGACCTGATCCCCCAGGAGGTCGCTGGCGTGCGCACCGATGTGGTCCAGGTGGGATTTGTGCGGGCGCTCCAGGCGCCCACAGATCGTTGGCGGCCCGCACCAGGCGGGGTCAGCGTGGGACATTATCAAATCACCGCCGGTACACTGGGCGGGGTGGTGTATGACCGGCACACCGGCGAGCGGCTGATCCTGTCTAACAACCACGTCCTGGCGAACAGCAACAACGCCCGGCGCGGCGACCCGATCTTGCAGCCCGGGCCAGCGGATGGTGGCCAGTTGGGGATTGACACGATTGGCCTGCTGGAGCGCTTCGCGCCTATCCGCTACAACAGCGAGCCGCCCACCTGCAGCGTCGCCAAGACTTACGCCTGGCTGGGGAATCGCTGCGCCCAGGCGCTCCGCGCCGAGCACCGCCTGCAGGTGATCCAGGCGCGGCCAAACATCACCAATCTGGTGGACGCGGCGGTGGCCCGCCCCATTGACCAGGATTTCATTCGGGATGACATCCTGGAAATCGGGCCGGTGAATGGGGTGGCCGAGGCAGCATTGGGCATGGAGGTGCAAAAGTCTGGGCGCACCACGGCCTTCACCCGAGGCGTGATCCGGGTTTTGGATGCAACCATTACGGTAAGCTACGGACCGGAGCGGTCGGCCACCTTTGAAGGACAGATCGTCAGCGAGCCGATGTCACAGGGGGGCGATTCCGGCTCGCTGCTCGTGACCAGCCAGACGCAGCAGGTGGTGGGATTGCTCTTTGCCGGCTCAAGCCAGGCAACGATTTTCAACCCCATCCAGGCGGTTCTCGATCAACTGAACCTGGAGATACGAGGGCAGGTCGCCGGCCGCCAGGCCCAGGCGGCCAAAGCGCAGGCGGCGCGCCTGAAACACCAGCCTATGCTGATGTCCAAAGCCAACGTGGTGGGCGTGGGGGTCGGCCTGCGCCATACTGGCGGGCGGCGCACCGACGATCTGGGGTTGGTGGTCATGGTCCAGCGGAAGCTACCCCGGGAGTTTCTGGCTTTAGAAGATCTCATCCCCGATGAGATCGACGGCGTGCCGGTGGATGTCAAAGAAATTGGCGATCCAGCGCAGCTTTGACCGCGCCTCCGCCAATCGGCTACCAGTTATCCAGCCGCCCCACCCAACGGTCGGCGGCGCGAGTTAAACGCTCGCGCAGGAGCAGCGCCAGGATGCCCAGACCCAGCAGCAACAATCCGGTGCAGCCAATGATCAACACGGTGGGAAGCCCCGAAAGCACAGTGAACGCCACGGTGACCACGCTCAGCACCAGAAAAACAATCGGCAGCAACACAAAACTGCGCGAGCGCGCCACCAGGCCATAGATCTCCAGCGCCAGCGCCTGGAAGAAGATCATGAAGAAGAATTGGAAATCCTCGCTGCTCACCATCTGGATATATGTGGTGCTGAGCAGGATGAGCTGCGCCAACAGGCCGGTTGCCAGCGCCGCGGCAGGGTTGCGGGTGCGCAGCAGCAGGTAGTGCATCAGGATGCCCAGCAGCGCTGCGGCAATCGTGTACAACTGCGGCTGGCGCAGGTCTAGCTCCAGCAGAGCCAGGGCGTAAGCAACAAAATAAAAGACACAGGCCGGGAAACCCAACCAGACATTGCGCAGGCGCAACCCTTCCACCGCAAACAAGGTCGCGGCCACAGACACTCCCAGCACTGCCGCGGGGCCGCGCTCCAACGGCGCAGTCAATGCCACTATTGCTGCCAGGACCAAACCACTGACCTGCAACACCTTCGCCCAGGCCATCCAACCAGGGAGGCGCCGCAGCGCCAGCCCGCTCAGATCATATAGCGCCGCCAGAGCCACCAGCGGGATAACCCACATCTTTGCCTGGACGGCGATCAAGCTGTAGCCAAGCGCCAGCGCCAGGCTGCCTGTTGCAAAGTAGGCCACATAAGGCCGCTGATCCAACCACGCATAGCTTAGCAGGAACAGCGCATAGGCCAGGAAGACCACTACAGCGCTCCATGGCTGGTCAAGCCCAGCCATCCAGGTCCACCAGCCATCCAACAGGCCGCTGACCAGCCCCAGGATGAGCGCCGGGCGCGTCCAGGTGGGGCCCAAGGAGCGCTTGCGACCCGCCAGGTCAAAAGCCAGCAACAAAAACGTCGGCGCCATTAATACCAGGCCGGGAAAGACCGCTCGCCGCGCCAGATCAGGCAGGTTAAAAACCTGCAAGTAAGCCAGATAGATGCAGGCCAGCGAGCCCAGCCAAAAGATCCAACGCGCTCGGCGCCTGGCCAGAACAAAGAACACCAGCGCGCTGGCCAGAAAATAGCCAATTGCCAGACCAGATCGCCCGGCCAGCATCTCGCCAAATGCCCCAAACAGCAGCAAGGCCCCGCCCGCGCCAAACAGAAACGGTGGATAGGCCAGGGCAGCAGGCTGCTCATATTCGGGCTGGCGCTGCGGTGCGCTCAGGAATTCGGCAGCGAAGATTAGCAACGCCCCCCACATCCAGGCGGCTGCCAGGATAACCTGATCCGAGGGATTGAAAGCCCCCAGAGCAAACAAGGGCGCCAACATCAGGCAGGCAGTGGCGGGCAGCGGGAAAGGCAGGCGGACCCCAAAGCGGGCAGAAGCCTGGTTGCTCTGGGCGTAAAACAAGGCCCCAATGCCCCATAGCGCGGCGATCCACAGCCATTGCCAGCCACGCAGCGGGCTGCCATCCACCCAGTGAAACAGCAGCCAGATGACCGAGCTGGCCAGGGCGACCGCTTGCCAGGCCTGGACCACAATAAAGAGCGGCCAAAAGAAGGATTTGGCCTGGTTACCGTTCAAGCGCTTTGCCAGGCGTTCAGCGGCAGACAGGCCTGCCAGGCCCGCCAGACCCAGCGCAAAAAAGATCGCCGGCGGCTGGTCGCTAATTGCCAGGGTAAACAAAAACGCTGCCAGGCCCAGGCTAAGAAATGCCAGGATGCTGAACAGGCGTGACCGGTAGAAATTGGTCCCAAACGCCCACAGCAGCCCAGCCAGGGCAGCGATCCCAGCCCAGTAAAAATCCAGCGCCCGGTTAGAAAGCTGCAACTGGTTGACCAGCACACCGGCGTCGATGGGGATCATCAACACACCGACTGCAAAGAGCACAAAACTTGCTGGCTGCAAGCGGCGCGCCAGCCCTGCGGCGGCGCCCAGGAAGGCCAGCGTGGTGGCCCCCAGAATGGGTAAGCGCGCCACCTCGATCAACGCAGCCAGGATGAATGCAGCAGCAACCACAAAAAAGCCGCCCAGATAGAGGGCAATGCGCACGCTGGTTTCGCTCAGCAGCACCTGGGTCAACGAGGGCGAAGCGGGTTTCTCGCTACTGCCTGGCTTCACCTCTGGGCGATCCGCTCCGGGCAGTGCGTAACGCCCGCGGATCAAGGCGGCCTGCTCAGGGGCAATCAGCCCATCTTTCTCCAGCAGGGCGATTTCACGCAGCATGAACTGGCGGGCCGTTGGACTCGCCTGGGCCAGATCGCGGTGGGCTTTCTGGAAACGCGGATCGGAAAGGGACTGCAGGGCCGAGGCCCGCACTTCCAAATCTGGGTCTGAAAGGGCGAGCCGCTCCAGGGCGCGCAGCACAGGCGCGGTAGCGGCCCCTGACTCGCGGAGCTGCTCTACAGCCTGGAACCGCAGGCTGGCATCCGGGCTTTCAATATCCCGAAGCCAACCTTCGATGGCGTCTTGCGCATGGTCGCTCATCTCTGTCCTGTCTGCCCAAACGGAGAGACTACCTCGGCTCCAGGGTCAGCAAGTCATACTTCCCCGATTCGACATCGGCGCGCAGCCAGTTGGATGGGTGATATTGGAAGGTGCGCCACAACTCAATGAAATCGTCATAGTGCGGATTCATCGGATGCCCGCTCTGCCCAACGCTGTGGATCATCAGCGAGTTGCTCAGATCCCCCAGATCGATCACCTGGCGTAATGCAGGGATGCAAAACACTTCATAGGGGTGAACCACCGACCAACACGTCTTCTGCACAACCGTCTCGCTCCCGTTGGTGGGGAACGGGCCGCGGTTAAAGATATTCTCGATCAGGCTGATCCCCGACTTGCCCAGCGTGGCGTGTTGAAAGTAGATGGTGTGCAGCTCGCCCCAGCGCCAGTCATCCAGGGTTTCGCCAAAACGTTCCACACCTTCCTGATAAGCCTGCTCAAAGGCTTGCCGCAATGTATCATCGCGGGTTTCAACCACGCCAACAGTGGCGACGTCATCCCACCACCAGCTATTTGGATCCTGCAGCATGAAGTACACGGCGTCCTGAGTATCATGAGCTCCGCCCGGCCATAATTCTTCAGAAAGCCGATCATGGAAGATTTCTGCGGTAAGCTGGGTCCAGAACATAGCGTAAAGAGCAGCTTCGGGGCTGTCGCTCAGCATTTGCCCGTCCCAGTCAACAAGACGATTGCGAGCAGCGGCGACCTGCGGATCATCAAACGGCAAGCCTTTGAGATAAGGGATCGTTTCCAGCGCCGGCAGGCTCAGGTTGTCGGTCTGGAAGCTGGTCATATCCTGGATGGTGATCTGCAAGTCTGCCTGAATCAGATCGGTGATCCGCCGCGCCCGCTGGCCGCGGTCATAATCCATGCTGAGCAAGTAGGGATAATCTTCGTGGCGGACTTGGGGATTGTTCGCCGTGACGATGAAACCCTGAGCAGGGTTAAAGACCCGCGGCATTTCATCATAAGGAATAAAGCCGGTCCAACGATAATTATCGTTCCAGCCAGGGACTGGCAGCGTGCCGTCCCCCCCGGCTCGGATGGGCACCTTGCCCGGCAGGACATAACCAATATTGCCGTCCACATCGGCGTAGAGCCAGTTTTGCTTGCCGGCGTCAAAGTATTGCAAGGCATCCACAAACTCATCCCAATTCTGTGCCCGGTTGACCATGGAGACCGCCTGAAAGGATCGTATCGGCTCCAGCGCGGTCCAGGCATAGGATAGAACATACGGCTCAATCCCATCCTCGCCATAGCCATATGGTTTTTCGCCAACCATATCGTCAGTGGCGACCACGCCATTGCGAGTGGAGCGCACAAAGAACACCTCTGGATCGTCTCGGCCCTGGACTTTGATTGTTTCGCGGCGGACTTCCATGTCCACCCATTCGCCGTTAACTTCGTACTGGTCCGGGTTCTGCAGGTTAATCCGCTCAATGAACACATCTTCGGCGTCAAATGAGGCGTTGGTCAAGCCCCAGGCAATGCGGTCGTTGTGGCCAATCAGAATGCCCGGAACGCCCGGCAGCGAAAAACCACGCAGGTTATAGATGCAATCGGCAGATTTTTCTGTGCAGTGCATTCCGACCTGGTACCACAGCGCTGGCATCAGGACTGCCATGTGTGGGTCGTTGGCCAGCAGCGGCTTGCCGGTATCGGTTCTCTCGCCCGCAACAACAAAACTGTTCGAGCCACCTGCAGCCCCAAAACCTAGCTCGGCAAGCAGCGGGGGCATGAGCTCTCTACCGGAGATACGCCGGCTCAGGCGCACCAGATAGGCCATCTCGGCCTTGCCCAAGCCGTCAAGCACCGGGCGGTCGATCTCTTCCCCAGCTCCCAATTCCTCGGACGGGATGATCGTCGGTCGATCGTCCCGGTAAGGCGGGTGCAAGTCAGCGTAGCGTTCCTGCCCCAGTTGGGCAAGTTGATCGATGTTGGTCAACTCCGTTTCCAATTGATCGGACTGATCAAAAACCATCATCTCAGCCCAGATCATCGAATCAACCGGCGACCAGGGTTCGATATCAATCTCCACACCCTGCAGGCCCAACAAGGCAAACTCCAGGCCCAGTTGCGCCGGATCCCGGTCGGCGATGTAGGCGTTCACCCCCGCAGCATAGGCATCCACAATCCGCCGGGTTTCATCATCCAGCATGGCGTAGGATTGTTCGGTCAGGGCAGAAAAGTTGAAATGGCGCAGATATTTATCGGTGGATAACGTTGTTTCGCCAAAGATTTCGGAAAGCCTGCCGGAGGCAATCCTGCGCTGGAACTCCATCTGCCAGAAGCGCTCCTGCGCATGAACGTAGCCCTCGGCAAAAAACAGGTCTTCGGGAGTGCTGGCGTAAATGTGCGCCACGCCATACTCGTCGCGCAAGATTTCCACCGCCTGGCGGATCCCTTGCAGTTTGACCGTCCCGCTCACCTTCGGGAACGCCTGGCGGGTGTACCAGAATCCAACGCCCCCAACCACCAGCGCCAGACAGATCAGTACGACTAAAACCATACCAAACCCCGCAAACAATTTGCGCATGGCTCTCTCCTCCTCGGGCAGCTAAAAATTGACCAACTCCTGGTGCAGAGTGAAGTATAAAGGTAATCTCTTAATTTTTACAAGCAATTGGCGATCTGAAGAAAGCCGGGCAGTCCATAAAACAACCGCCGGGTCAAAACCGGCGGTTGCACACACACAATTGGCTGTATCGCCAATCTCAAAGACGGACGCCATTTCGCTCCAACAGCTCATCGATGCGCACCACCTGGCCGGTCTTGACAGACTCTTCGGCCGCCACACCGACCACAACCGCCCAGAAGCCCTCTTCGACGCTGGCGGTGTTGGTCGGTTTCCCTTCAATGTTGTCCACAAAGTAGATGTGCTCATAGAAGGTCGCCCCATTATGGCCGCTCTCTTCAATATAAGCAGGGTAACAAGGCGAGGCAACGCGGGAAGGGTTGTTTTCGCCGCGCATCACTTCGAGGTGCGTCTTGGGGCGGGGCAGAGGCAAAAAGTCGGTGTTCTCATAGGCCTTCAGCCGCCCGGCATCCCCGCATAAGACGATCTCTTCATAAAACATCGGCGAGAACATGCACAGGTTAAAGCTGGCGCGCACGCCGTTCTCATACAGGACCGTCACCAGGGCGTTATCGAGGATATCCGACTTTTCCGACTGGTACTCAAATTCCTTGAAATTTACCGCCATGCTCCCGCTGGCGTACACACTCACTGGCCTGGACTGCGAGAACAGGTTTAGCAAGTCAAAATAATGGCAGCACTTTTCCACCAGGGTGCCGCCGGAGTACTTCGAGAACTTGTTCCACTGATTGACTTTATCCAGGAAGGGGACGCGGTGCTCCAGGATGCTGATCGTCTTGATCTCGCCAATGGAGCGACGCTCCAGCGCTTCATGGATGGCTTCGACATACATGGATTTGTAGCGGTATTGCAGGCCGACTTGAAAGACTGCCGGGTAGTCCCTGGCCAGCTTAACGATCTCGGCGGCGTCGGGCAAGGTTGTGGCCATCGGCTTCTCCAGGAAGATGTGCTTCCCCGACTTGACCGCCTGGCGCACAATATCGATGTGGGTGTAGTTGGGTGTGGAGATGATCAGGCCGTCCACCTGCGGGTCATTGCAGGCTTTTTCGAGCGTGTCATAGACCACCAACTCACCCTGCGGAACAAACAATTGATATGACCGTCTGGCATATTCCACGCTGCGCGGATTGGGGTCGAATACGCCATGGATGGCAGCGCGACCTTCCAGGTGGGTGACGCGAATATGCTCCTGGCCGTTGATGCCAGAGCCGATCACATTAAAGCGATACTTCGGCGAGTCGATTGCGAAAAGATAGCGATCACGGTCCGGAAGATAGCCAAACTGGGGCCCACGGGCAAAATAGCGTGAACGGAATTCCTTGCCTTTTTTCATGATTAAGACTCCTGTGGATGGTTGGGGGGAACTACACCTATGGGGATGAGCATTTTTTGCTTAGAGAACGCTATCAGAGAGCTGCAAACTGTCGAAAGCCTTGCCTGCCCATTTCATCTTGTCAGGCGCGCTACAGCCGGGCCCCCAATAATCGGCGCACACGCCAGCCGCAAGTTTAACCCAGTTTGGCTGTTCTGCAAAGGACGTTTCCAAACTTGTCACAGTTTTCACAAGACATCAATCCTGCTGAAAGGAGCCTTGGGCTGAGTGAAAGCGAAGCCTTGGTTGGACGGAAAAAAAAGCCGCGTGCGTGTTAAAATCCAACGCATGAAAATCACGACCTGGAACGTCAATGGTTTGCGCGCTGCGCTGGGCAAAGGCCTGCATGAGTCAATTCAGACTTTGCAGGCTGATGTGCTTTGTCTGCAAGAAGTGCGGGCCACGCCTGCCCAGATCGACGCCAACGAACGCCAGCGGCTGGAGCAGTTCTACCCCCACCTGATCTGGAACCCCGCCACCCGCCCCGGCTACAGCGGCGTTGCCACCCTGGCACGCCAGCAGCCTGAGCAAACAATCCTGGGCTTGAATGCTCCAGCATTTGACGCCGAAGGCCGGGTGATCTGCACCCGCCACCCCGGGTTTATACTGTTCAACGTTTACTTTCCAAACGGCGGGCGTGACCTGGAGCGCGTCCCCTACAAGCTGGAGTTTTACGCCCACCTGCTGGATTACTGTGACAGCCTGCACGCTGCGGGTGAACAGATCATCCTGTGCGGCGACTTCAACACCTCCCACCGGCCGATCGACTTACGCAATCCAAAACAGAACGAGAAGAACACCGGCTTTTTACCCGAAGAGCGGGTTTGGATCGACCGCTACCTGGAGCACGGTTTCGTCGATATCTACCGCCATCTCTACCCGGACCGCATCCAGTACACCTGGTGGACCTTTATTTCAAGCGCCCGCTCACGAAATGTTGGCTGGCGTCTGGATTATTTCCTGATCTCCCGTTCGTTGGTAGCACGCATCCAGGATACCATCATCCACGACGACATCTTCGGCTCGGATCACTGCCCGGTTTCTCTGATCCTGTGAGTGCATCAATGCCTTAATAAGGCGATCACCCAGCCTGCCAATGGCCAAAACCCCGGGCATCACCGGCGGTCTGTCCCCAAAATTAATATAATACTGATGCAAATTATGCAATTCGTGGGGTATAAAACTGGTACAATTTCTTACAATACTGGTGTACCTATCCACTTGTTGCGACCGGAAAATGCTTTGAAATCTACCAGGTAGAGCTGACATGAACAATCCACGTACTGTATCAAACGTCGTTGAACCCAAGCTGGTCATCGAGGGCGCGGGCGTATTGCTGCGCCGTTCGTTTGGCCCCAGCCGCGCCAACCCTTTCGACCCCTTCCTGCTGTTCGATCACTTCGCTTTTAATGATCCCATCGAAGGCCCCATCCGGGGCTTTCCGATGCACCCGCACCGGGGGATCGAGACTGTCACTTACATGCTGGAAGGCTCGGTGAACCACCGCGATAGCCTGGGCAATTCCGGGCTGATCGGACCGGGCGATGTGCAATGGATGACCTCCGGGCGGGGCATCCTGCACGAAGAAATGCCACGCCGCAACCCGGAGGGGAATATCTATGGCTTTCAGCTTTGGGTCAATCTGCCGGCTGCCTTGAAGATGAGCCAGCCGCGCTACCGGGAGGTCAGCGCAGAGGCCATCCCCACTGTCCGGCAGGATGGCGCCACGATCCGCGTCGTCGCCGGAGAAGCGGCAGGGGTAAGCGGTCCCGTGAAGGAGATTGCTGCAGACCCAATCTACATGGATGTGCAGCTTGAGCCTGGGGCGAGCTTTGTCCAGCCGATCCCGCTAGGGCACACCGCCGTGGCGTATGTCTTCCAGGGGCAGGGCAATTTTGGCCTGGATCGTGAAGGACGGGGCGAGCGTGTGGAAGCTGTGCGCCTGGTCGTATTAGGCGACGGCGACCACTTGAATGTGCAGGCCACGACGGACTCGGCTGTGCGCTTTATGCTCATGGCTGGCGCGCCGTTCCTTGAGCCGATCGTGCCCTACGGGCCATTCGTGATGAACACCACCGCCGAAATCCAGCAGGCGCTGGATGACCTGCGCAATGGCAGGTTTGTGCAGGAAATGGCTGCAACAGATTAGCTGTAACGCCGGCTTGCAAATGGCTTCCAGGTCAGATGACAGACCAGAAGCCATTTTGCTTTTTATAGCCAGCTCAAGCCAACGTGGGGCAATGACTGATCCCGTTCCAACGGTGCAAGCGGCGGCGCAGGCAGCATCATCCCCAGCAACAAGCTGAATTTGGCTGCGTGCAGCCAGGGTGGCTCCAGGGAATACAGCTCAGGAAAAGGGGTGACGCCGCGCCAATGATGAGGGTTTCGATTTGCTCAACCACAGTGACCCCTTTAACCCATTATCAGCCACGGGAACCCATGGCCAGGGACGCAGCCGCTGCTACGATAAAACGATTTCACCCCCATTGCATCATCTATGGATATCATTCATTTTCAAAACGCCTTGGGCAAACAGATTTGGTGCTAAAATTAGAGGAGCAAAAAATCACGAATGCCTGCCCACACCAATTCACCCCCCTTGATCAAACCCCGGCGACTTGAAGCAGGCCAGACAATCGGCATTGCTGCCCCTGCCAGCCCAACCAACGAGCCCGAAGGTGTGCGTTTTGCCATCGACACGGTCGAATCGCTCGGGTTCAATGTCCAGGCAGCGGCGCACCTGTTCGACCGCAATGGCTACCTTGCTGGAGACGACCCGGTTCGCGCCGCGGACTTGAACGCGCTTTTCGCGGATAAAAATGTGGACGCCATCTTTTGCGTGCGCGGCGGCTACGGCTCTTCCCGCCTGCTGCCCATGCTGGATTACGATGCTATTCGCGCCAATCCAAAGGTCTTGCTGGGTTACAGCGATATCACCGCCCTGCTGCTTGCCGTTCATCGCAAGACCGGATTGGTGACTTTCCATGGCCCAATCGCCGCCCAGTCGTACACTTCTTACACGCTGGCTGAATTCAAGAAAGTGCTCTTCGATCCTCATCCGCCGCTGACGCTTGGCGCGCCGCCGCCTTTTGAGCGCAGCGAAGGCCGGGTGGAAAAGGCGAACCGCATCACACCGTTGGTACCCGGAACGGTCCAGGGACGCCTGTTTGGCGGCAATCTGAGCCTGGTGACACACCTGGTGGGCACACCTTACCTGCCAGATTTAGCCGGCGCAATCCTTTTTCTCGAAGATGTAGGCGAAGCTGTGTATAATATCGACCGGATGCTGACCCAGCTGTGGCTCTCCGGGGAGTTGCAGAAAGTGGCAGGATTGGTGTTCGGCAAATTCACCGAGCCCCGCCCGTCGAGCTGGGTGCAGAACCGCCTGCTGGAAGATGTGCTTGCCGAACGGGTGCAGGCCCTGGGCATCCCATCGGTGATGGGGTTGATGATCGGCCATGTGGAAGATCAAACCACCCTGCCGCTGGGCTGCCTGGCAGAACTGGATGCCAGCGCCGGGACTTTGCGGCTGCTGGAAGCGCCCGTTGAATAAGCTTCTCTCATCGATTGGTTGAATGAACATCCCCCACCCCACCTGGCTTGAGATTGATCTTTCGGCAATCACCAGCAATTGCACCCATATTATTCGAGAAACAAACACCTCTCTGATGGCCATTGTCAAAGGCAACGCTTACGGGCACGGGGCTACACACGTCGCCCGGGCTGCAATTGCGGGCGGCGCTGGCTGGCTGGGAGTGGCGCGCTTTGGCGAGGCCCGCGCCTTGCGCAAGGAGGGCATCCAGGTCCCGATCCTGGTGCTGGGCATGGTGACAGGGGAAGAAGCAGATGAGGCAATTGCAAGCGATGTCACCCTTACTCTGCACAGCCCAGAGACCCTGAGCCTGTATGCAGCCCGCGCCAGGGCTGCATGCAAACCGGTGAGGGTGCACCTGGAAGTGGATACAGGAATGGGCCGCACGGGCATCTTTCCAGAGGAACTGCTGCCCTTTATCCATCATATCCAGTCATCAGGGTGGATCATCATCGATGGAGTGTACAGCCACTTGGCTGCGGCTGAAGAAACCCATCCACTGAACGAACTTCAAGTGCAGCGTTTTCAGGTAATGGTGCAGGCTTTGCAAACGAATAACCTGCGCCCCCGCTGGGTGCATCTGGCCAATTCGGCTGCTGCTTTCTACTTCCCCCAGACCCGCTATGACCTGGTGAGAGTGGGGAACGTGGCCCTCGGGTTGCGCATCCGCGTCGACCAGCCCCTGCCCAGCCATTATCGGCCCGCCCTCACCTGGAAAGCCCGATTGGCCTCCTGCCGGCGCCTTCCCCCTGGCTGGGGCGTTGGCTACGGGCAGACTTACATCACCTCGGCTGAGGAGATCATCGGTGTCGTGCCTGTTGGCTATGGTGACGGGATCAGGCGCCTGCCCGGTAACCAGGTGCTCATCGGTGGTGAGAAATGCCCGGTTGTGGGACGGTTGTGCCTCGATTCCTTAATGGTTCGGCTGCCACGCGTCTATCCTTGCGGCGAGGAGGTGGTGCTCATCGGAAAGCAAGGGGCCTCTGCCATCTGGGCCCATGATCTGGCATCTCTCTACCAAACCACCCAGGTGGATATTACAACCCTGATCCACTCTCGCGTGCCGCGCATTCCAGTGCTATAATATTGGGTTGTTGCCAGGGGCGGTTTATTTTGGCCCTGCTGTGTACCAGGCTAAATGCCTGAGACGCCAGGGGAAACGGTTAACTGACCTTAAAAAATACAAACAAGGAGGAGCTATGAAGCTGAATCGTGCAATATTATTTGTTGCGCTGGTGGTTTCTTTGGCCACCTACCTGGTGGGCTGCGCCCCCCAGGCTACTCCTCAGCCCGCCAAGCCGGCGGCTCCGGTCGCTACGGAGGCTCCGTCCGAACCATCTGCTCCAGCAGAGACGGAAGCTCCTGTGGCAACGGAAGCCCCGGCTGAACCACAGGCTGAAGACACCCTGGTCATCGCTATGAATTTGAACGATGTGGTAACGTTGGACCCCGGTTATGCCGGCGAGACGACCAACCTGTTCATCCATATCAACACCTACGACACCCTGGTGGACATCCGCCCAGATGACTTGAATACCATCGTACCCCGCCTGGCTGAGCGATGGGAAGTCAACCCTGAGTTCACCGAGTTCACTTTCTACCTGCGCAAGGATGCCAAGTTTGCTTCGGGCAACCCGGTGACTGCGCAGGATGTAGTCTTTTCCTGGAACCGTCTCATCAACCTGGCTGGCGCGCCGGCTTTTAACCTGGACGGCGTGGGCAAAATTGAAGCATTGGACGACTACACCGTCAAAGTCACCACTGCGCCGGATGAGAATGGCAATCTGCAGCCGCTGCCACAATTCCTCTCCAGCGCCTGCAACCCCAGCCTGGGCATCCAGGACTCTAAACTGGTGAAAGAGCACGGCGGCACAGATGCAGCCGATGCCAAAGACACCGACAAAGCCAAAGAGTGGCTGGATCAGAACTCAGCCGGTTCAGGCCCCTTCATCATGGTGAAATGGTCGCCCAAAGCCGAAATCGAGCTGGTGGCCAACAAGAACTATTGGAAGGGCGTCCCCCATTTTGAGCGCGTGGTGATCAAGCATGTTGAAGATCCCACCACTCAGCTGCAGATGCTGGAGGTTGGCGACGCTGATTTGCTTGGCAATGTGGACACCGACCTGGTTGAGGCAGCCAAGGCCAACCCTGATATCACCACAACGGTGGACCTCTCCCTGGATATGAACTACCTGGCAATGGTATACACCTGCCCCGAAGACATCAAGGCCAAGGACCCAGAAAAGTTCGCCGCGCTGATGAGCCCCGAATCGCACGCGATTATCTGCAAAAAACCCTTCCGCCAGGCGGTGGCCTACGCCATTGACTATGAGGGCATTACCCAGGCTGTGCTCAGCGGTTATGGCAGCCGCGCCCCCAGCATCATCCCGCTTGGCGTAATGGGCGTGGATCCCGCCAAGGTGCAAGGGCGACACCTGGAGAAAGCCAAAGCCAAGCTGGCAGAGGCCGGCTACCCAGACGGCGCCACCATCGACCTGTACTACGGCTCCAATCCGACCCGTGAAATCGTGGCAGCCAAGCTGCAGGCCGACCTGGCCGAGGTGGGCATCACCGTAAACCTGAAACCGCTTGAGCAAAGCGTTTATCTCTCCGAGATGCGCGCTCAAAAGCTGCCCATGGCCTTCGGCGGCTGGACCCCAGACTACTTGGATGTGACCATGTGGACCGACTACTTCGGACTGGGGGACCGCTCGATTGCTTTCCGCATGTGGTTCATGAATGAGGAATCACGCAAGCTGGCCGAGGAGATCCGCACCACATTCGACCCGGAGAAGCGCGAGGCCGCCGTGGAGAAGATCCAGGAGGTCTGGATGGAGGAAATGCCTTTCACCATGCTCTACCAGCTCGAGTACGTGCACGCCTTCCGAAAAGAGCTGCAGGGCTTCAAATTCCATCCGGTGTGGTTTGTCGACCTGTTCGAGCTGTCCAAGTGAGCCATTGAGTATCCGTTGGGGCGGGCTGCGTGCCCGCCCCAACATTTCATTCCTGGACCATCCTTTCACCGATGAGCCTGATCCAACACATCGCCCGCCGCCTGGTTCTGATGGTGCCGATGTTGATCGGCATTACCCTGCTTCTGTTCATTGTAACCCATATTGTGCCGGTCGATCCGCTGGCGGTGATCCTGACGGAAAAATCGATGGAAGACCCCAGGGCTGTGGCGGCCGCAACTGAGAAATGGGGTTTGGACAAGCCGCTGCCTGAGCAGTACCTGATTTATCTGGGCAACTTGCTAAAGGGCGACCTGGGGACCTCCTTCAAAACCAAGAACCCCGTAACGCTGGACCTGAAGACCTTCCTGCCCGCCACCATCGAGCTGGCTATCGGCTCTTTTATCTTCGCCATTTTGCTTGGCCTGCCGCTGGGAATCATTTCGGCAGTGCGGTCTGGAACGCTGATCGACCACTTTACGCGCGTGTTCTCGCTCTTGGGCGCTTCGATGCCGCCCTTCTGGTCCGGCCTGCTGGTTCTGTTTGTGTTTTACTATTTGCTGGGTTGGGCGCCTGGCCCAGGGCGCATCGACTCTCGTCTGGGCACCCCCGAACAGATCACCGGGCTGTTCACGGTCGATTCACTGTTAACCGGCAATATGGAGGCCTTTCGGTCATCGCTGAGTCACCTGATCCTGCCATCGATCATCCTGGGCTGGTTCACCCTGGCGCTCATTGCTCGCATCACACGCTCCTCAATCCTGGAAGTGCTTTCACAGGATTACATCCGCACAGCGCGCGCCAAAGGGGCTGGTGAACGGCTGGTGATCATCCGCCACGCCCTGCGGAATGGCCTGATCCCGCTTGTGACATTGATGGGGCTGGCCTTCGCCGGGCTGATGAGCGGAGCGATCATGACCGAAACAATCTTTGCATGGCCTGGCATCGGACGCTACGCTGTTGAAGCATCTGCCAACCTGGATTATCCAGCGATCTCTGGGGTGACTCTGCTCATCGCGGTGATTTATATGTTCGTCAACCTGTTCGTCGATATTCTCTATTCTGTCATTGACCCACGCATTCGGGAGGGCTGATCCATGCCAGCCTCTGAAACTAGTCCATTCAAGGCGAACAAATCATCCGAGAGCCCGTGGCGGCGACGCCTGCGCTCCCTGCGGCGCAACAAAATCGCCATGCTGGGACTGGGGATTATCCTGTTTTGGGCAATGGTCGCGATCTTTGCTCCACTAATTGCACCTTACGGTCCCTACCAACAAGAGATTGCCAACCGGCTCAAGCCTCCTTCAGCCGAACACTGGTTTGGCACCGATGAATTGGGACGAGATGTTTTCAGCCGAGTTGTCTACGGGGCGCGGATTTCGCTGCCCATCGGCTTTATTGTGATCGTCTTCGCGGTGATCGTGGGCACGCTCATCGGCGCCTCGGCTGGTTATATTGGCGGCGGTTACGATTTGACAATCATGCGCCTGGCTGACATCACCCTGGCCTTCCCGTCAATCGTCCTGGCGCTGGCCATCGCGGCTGTGCTCGGGCCAAGTCTGATCAATGCCTTGATTGCCATGATCCTGGTCTGGTGGCCAGAGTATGCCCGGCTGATGCGCAGCCAGGTGCTGAGCGTAAAAAACAGCGACTACGTGACTGCCTCGGTGGCGCTGGCCGCTTCGCATCCGCGCATCCTTTTCACCCATATCCTGCCCAACACCTTTGCGCCCATCATGGTCAAGGCTTCACTGGATGCGGGCAGCGCCATCCTGACCATCGCTGCGCTGAGCTTCATCGGCCTGGGAGCCGTTCCGCCCACGCCCGAGTGGGGCGCTATGATCTCGCTTGGGCGCTACAAGTTCTATAGCTGGTGGCTGACGACTTTTGCCGGCCTGGCTATTCTGACTGTGGTGCTGGGTTACAATTTTTTTGGCGAAGGTGTGCGCGATGCCTTCGACCCGCACATGGTCGATTGAATTACCCCCATGCAGCGAGTTCAAGGTTTCTCTCACAAAGTCATTGAAAACATCGAACAAGTGATGATTGGCAAACGCCAGGTCATTGAGCTTTTCCTGGGGGCTCTGCTTTGCGAAGGGCAAATCTTGCTGGAGGATATGCCTGGCACTGGCAAGACCATGCTGGCGCGGGCCATGCCGATCAGCCTGGCGCGGTACTAAACCTCGCAGGCGCCGGCTGCCCTGCGCGGCCGCGACTACGTCATCCCAGATGAGATTCAATACCTGGCTCCCGCCACCCTGACCCACCGGCTCATCCTCCGGCCTGGAACGGCTGCGCATCCGCATAGCTTGCAATCAATCACGTTGTAACAGGCGGACATGGCGCAATGCTGCTCCGATGGGCTTTGCCGACTGATGCGCAGGCGCTGATCTCGACCGGTATGGCTGCAGGGCAACACTGCCCAATGAATTCTCAATGGCAAAAGAATGCGCCGGGTGATCCGCCGGAAGCTGAGTTATAATCATTCAAGCCAGGCTGGACAAATCCGATCCCACTTCACAGCTATTGCTCCTCCTGGCGCAAAATTGCTGATATCAGGTTCGCATAACGAATGCTAAAGATTTCTTTTAAACTATTGAAAGCTAGTCTGAGCCTGATTCTCTTGCTGGCGTCTGGCTTCAGCATTCAACACAGGGCCCTGGCCCAGACGCAGGAATATTGTCCCCTGGCGGCGCAGCCAGTCGGTGTGCCGTTGAACGACCTAGGAAATCAGGTTTACATCCGCATGGACGGGCAAAATACTGGCTTTACCGGGGGGCTTTACCCCAATGGTAGCAATGTGCGGCCCCCGCTGCACGAAGCCGCCGGAGTGAACATTGCCAGGCAGATTGTCCCACTCGGATCAAGCGGCGCCCCTGACCCCAATGGCAAAATCGTGATGCTTGGCATTGGGATGTCGAACGCCTGGCAGGAATTCAACGCATTCCTAAACCTGGCCCGGTCTGATCCCGCCGTGAACCCATCCTTGGTGATCGTCAACGGTGCCCAGCCGGGCATGACCGCCGAAGATTGGATCGATCCGGACGCCGACACCTGGTACGTGGTCAACCAGCGATTGTCAATCAACGGCGTTACACCGCACCAGGTGCAGGTTGCCTGGGTGAAAAATACCCACGTTGGACCGGGCCCGTTTCCTGAGAAAGCCCAGGCCTTGCAGCGCGATCTGGAGGCCATCGCCCGCAACCTCAAGACCCTGTATCCCAATATTAAGATCGCCTATTACTCCAGCCGCACAAATTCTTACACCTATTGGCAAGGCCTGAGTCCAGAGCCAGCCGCCTTTGAGACCGGCTTTGCGGTGAAATGGATGATCGAAAGCCAGATCAACGGCGATCCAAACCTGAATTATGATCCTGATCGGGGCCCGGTGGTTGCGCCCTACCTGAGCTGGAGCGCCTATCTGTGGGCAAACGGCCCCATCCCCCGGTCGGATGGCCTGACCTGGCTGCAGGATGACATGGTCATCGATTGCACCCATCCATCGGCCAATGGGGAAGCCAAAATCGCCCATCTGTTGATGGATTTTTATAAAAATGACACCACAACTGGCTGGTTTCGCGGCGAGACGGCCATTGAATACCGGATCTACCTGCCCACCCTGTTTCATTACCTGCCCGCGTTTCTCCGTTAGCAGCGGGATTGTGCCTGTTGGAAAGGAATTTTTCCTCTTTATAATTGGGAGAAGAAATCACCCTGGCCGGGCTTACTCGGCAGAGGCCTGAACATCCTACAGCAAA
>CAZDAU010000043.1:0-30570 GCA_964503625.1 uncultured Anaerolinea sp. | reverse complement strand
CTGAAGGAGCTCCCATGGCAACCACCAAACGCGTTGGCATCCTCACCGGCGGCGGAGATGTCCCCGGCCTGAACATGTGCTTGAAAAGCCTGGTTTATCGCCTGATTGACCTGGGCTACGAGCCGATCGGTGTGCGCAAAGGCTGGGATGGGCTGATCCAATACCACCCTTCCGACCCCACCACCTACAGCGATCATTTTATCGAGCTGACCAAGAACATGGTCCGCCCCATCGACCGCACCCCTGGCTCTTTCCTGCACTCCTCGCGTGTCGATCCACGCTGTGTTCCTGCCAGGCAGGTGCCGGATTTTTTGCGCCAAAAAAACCAGGAAACCCAGGACCTCACCGCTCACCTAAAGCAGGTCGTTGAGCGATTGGGCTATGTGGGCTTGATTGTGATCGGAGATGATGACACTCTGATCTTTGCCGAACACCTGAACCAGCAAGGCGTGCCGATCATCGCCATTCCAAAGACCATCCACAACAACATTCATGGCACCGACTACACCCTCGGCTTCAGCACCGGTATGTCACGTGGCGTGGCCTTTATCCACGAGCTGCGGGCGCTGGCCGGCTCGCGAGAGCAGACCGTGGTCGTGGAGACCTTTGCCGCCAAGTCGGGCTATTCCACCCTGCTGATGGCCCTGCTTGCCGGGGTGGACCGGGTGATCATACCCGAGGTCGAATATGATCCCGATTTGCTGGCCTACGTGCTTACCCTGGATAAGCGCCAGACGCCTGCCAATTACGCCGTTTTGCTGGCATGTGACGGTGCGACCCCCACCAAGGAGAAAACCGAAAAGTACGCCTCTTTGCTCTCCCTGGACAGCGCCCGCCAGCTCTCCCAGGAAGCCGACCGCCCCAGGCGAACGCCCCGGGCCGCGCTCTCCAGCGTGCTCAGCGGCGAGCGCCTGGTTGGCAGCGGCATGATCGCTGCTCAGCTCCTGGCGCACATCACAGGTGAGGAAGTCTTCCTGCAGCCGCTGACCTATTTGCTGCGCACCGGCTCGCCGGACGGGCAGGACTTGTTGGGCGCAGCAAATTTTGCCCTGACTGCTGCTCGCCTGCTGGACGAGCGCAAGTTTGGCCGCATGACTGCTTTTGTAAAGAACAAAATGTGGACCGATATTGACCTGGAGGTAGTTGTTCAAGGCGCTAAACTGGTTGACCTGGAAGCCTGGTATGACAAGGAAGATTACAAACCCCGGCTGGAGTTAATCTGGTCAGCAGAAGAGTAATTGAGGTTTTTATGAGCGACAACAACGGCAAAAGCAAACCGAACGGAACAAATGGCGCCGTCCCCCTGGTGCAGGTGAAGGATGTGGTTAAGAGCTTCCCGGTGGGCGGCGGTGAGATCACCGTGTTGAAAGGCATTTCCTTTGAAGTTAACAACGGCGAGTTTGTTTCGATTGTGGGTCCATCCGGCAACGGTAAATCGACTCTGCTCAATATGATCACCGGCATCGACCGGCCAACCAAAGGCGAAGTCATTGTCACTGGACGCGAAGTGCACCGCATGAGCGAGAACAAGCTGGCCGCCTGGCGTGGCCAGCACGTGGGCATCATCTTCCAGTTCTTCCAGATGTTGCCGGCCCTCAGTCTGCTCCAAAACGTTATGCTGCCGATGGACTTTGCCAAAAAAATACCGGCCCGTGAGCGGCGCGAGCGGGCAATGCATTTGTTAGAGATTGTCGACATTGCCGACCAGGCTAACAAACTGCCCAGCATGGTCTCTGGCGGCCAGCAGCAGCGCGGCGCCATTGCCCGCGCTCTGGCCAACGATCCTGATATCATCGTCGCCGACGAGCCGACCGGCAACCTGGACACACGCACTGCTCAGGATATTTTTGATCTTTTCACAAAACTGGTTCAGGAAGGCAAGACCTTGCTGATGGTCACCCATGACAAAGAACTGGCCCGGCGTGTGCCCCGTGTGGTCGAGATCATCGATGGGCGCATCACTCGCGACGAGTATGTCGGCGGCACAGTCTGGACCGGCTACTAACCGATAGCCCGGATCATTGATCTGGGACAAACAGCACCGAGAGAACCACAGTATGGGTGTTTTACGCTACAAACTTATCCGAGATATCTGGAACAACAAAGGCCGCACACTTCAGGTGATGCTCATCATCGGCATCGGCTCGGCGGCCATCGGCATGATCATCGGCACGCGCAACCTGGTCGTCAACGGGATGCAGGGCATCTGGCAGGCCATGAATCCCGCCATGATCAACCTGTTTATCGGTCCGCCGGTCGACGAGGCTGAGCTGTTTGAATTGGGCCAGGTCGATGGTGTTGAGGAGATTGAAGGCTACAACACAGCCACCATCGAATGGCGTCTTTCACCCGATGAAGAATGGAAGCAGGGTGGACTGAACGCCCGCATCGATTACGAGAACCAGAACATGAACCGGCTGGAGCTGGTCTCTGGAGAGTGGCCTCACGGCCGGCAGGCAGCCAACGGGCAAGATCACCTGGCCTACGGCATCCCAGCCAGTGGTGTGGTTTACATCCGCACCGACGAGCGCGAAACCGTGGTCAACCTGGGCAGCGGTAAGATCTACGACCAGCTCACCGCCCCGGCATCCTTCGGCGGCCAGGCCCAATTCTATGTGGACCAGGAATTCTACGAGTACCTGATGGGCAACAAGGACTACGGCCGTGCCATGGTGCGAGCCGATTACTGGGAGGAAGATCACGTCACCGAGATCGGCGACAGGCTGGATGCCAAAGCCAGGTCCATGGGCAAAGAAACTTTCCGCCTGATCACCGACCCTAACAAACACTTCTTCCAAGATTCGATGGACGGCATCTTCTTCCTGATGGGTGTATTGGGCCTTCTGGCGCTCATCCTGGGCCTGCTGCTGGTCTATAACACCATCAACTCGATCATCTCGAGCCAGACTGACCAGATCGGCATTATGAAAGCCATTGGCGGCCGCACCCGCCAGGTGGTGGGATACTATCTCCGCATGGTGCTCATCTACGGCTTGCTCTCGCTGGCGATATCGCTGCCTCTGGGCATCGCTGGCGCCTGGGCCACTTCTACCTGGTTGGTGAGCAGCTTCGGCGCTGACCCGGGCGAGTTCGAGCTGGATGCTATGGCCCTGACGGCTCAAGTCATCATCTGTTTGTTAGCCCCGCTGCTGGCCTCCCTGGTGCCCATCTTTAATGCGGCGCGCATCACCGTGCGTGAAGCCGTCAGCACATACGGCCTCTCGACCCGCGTCGGCTTGCTCGAGAAATCCTTGAACAGCCTGCGGCTCTTTTCTCGACTGATGATCGTCACCATCAGCAACACCTTCCGCCACAAAGGCCGGGTTTTTCTGCTCCAGATTGCCCTGGTGCTCAGCGGCGTGGTATTTATGATGGTGGTCAGCGTTCGCGATTCCGCTACCTACACCTTCAAGGACTTGCTCTTCACAATTTTGAATGCCAATATCACCATGGTCTTCAAAAACCCAGAGCGCATCGAGCACATTCGCGACCTGACGCTCGAATATCCGGGGATCAAGAATGTGGAAATGTGGGGCTTTGGCAGCGGCAACATCCGCCCGTGCGGGCAACCTGCAACCGATGACGACGAATCCATCCAGCTTTGGGGCGTGCCCTTGCCTACCAGCGCATATGGCTACCAGTTGCGCAGCGGGCGCTGGTTGACCCCCGAGGATGACTATGCCATCGTCCTTAACACCAAGCAAGTCGACGACATCGGCGAGAACGGCGTCAAGGTCGGCGATTGTGTCACAGTGAAGTTAAGCGAAAAAAATGAGCGAAACTACCAGATTGTTGGGCTGGTCTTCGACCCGCTGCTCACCACCACCGCCCTGGTGGAGCGGGACCAGCTAATGCAAGACCTGGGTTTTGTCGGCCGATCCAGCGTGGTCTGGATCCAAACCGAACAGGAAGGCCTGGCAATCGAGCAAGCCATCGCCAAGGGCCTGCGTCAGTATTACGAAGACAATCACATCCCCGTCAGCTCGCAGCGCGGCATCTTTGGCTTTGGCGGCGAGAGTACCACCGAAACCGGCAATGCCTTCGTCCAGCAGTTCAACTTCTTGCTTGTACTCCTGGGGATTATGGCGGTGGTGATTGGCGTCGTCGGCAGCATTGCTCTCAGCGGTTCCCTCGCCCTGAGCGTGCTGGAGCGCCGGCGGGAGATCGGCGTGATGCGCGCCACTGGAGCTTCATCGTTTACGATCTTTCGCCTGTTTATTGGCGAAGGCCTGATTCTGGGCTGGTTGAGCTGGCTGATTGCTGTTCCCATTGCCATCCCTGCTTCAAAGGCGATGGCGGTCGGGGTGGGCAATGCCTTCCAGTTTGAGATGGTGTATCAGTATCAGCCCACCGGGGCGATTGCCTGGTTGGTGATCATCACAATTCTCTCGATCCTGGCCAGCATCCTGCCCGCCAGAGGCGCCACCCAGGTAAGTGTTCGTGAGAGCCTGGCATACCTGTGAGAACCGGAATCTGGCCGTAGAAAATCGCCTCTTGACGAGGATACCATACCAGTATATAATTGTACAATTATTGTACAATAAATAGACAGACAAAGCTCGATAAGGAGACTCCGCATGGAGAAATCAACCATGAAAACCAAGGCTCTTCCCATTCTTTCCATCCTGATCGTTGCCGGTTTCTTGCTGGCAGCCTGCGGTTCACTGCCTGGAGCACCGGGCGCGGCCACCCCCACCCCGCTGCCCACAGTCATTTCGCAGACCAACATCGTTTCTGAGGGACGTGTCGTGCCGCGCGAGGATGTCCAATTAGCCTTTGCCGCTGGTGGCCAGGTGGAAGAGGTTTTGGTGGAAAAGGGTGACGAGGTGAAGACGGGCGATGTGCTGGCTCGCCTGGGTAACCGCGAACAAATTGCTGCCGCCATCGCCGGTGCGGAAGCTGAGTTGCTGGCTGCCCAGCAAGCGCGCAAGCAGCTCGATGATGGGCTTTCGCTGGCCCAGGTTCAAGCCGCCGCGGCCATGTCTGCCGCCAACAAAGCCTTGAAAGACGCCCAATACCAGATTGACAATTTCACCGTGCCGCAGAACATGCTCGGTATGACCCCCTTGGAGGCGATTGCCAGGCAAAAGGAGTTGCTGGAAAAAGCCCGCGAGCGCTTTGAGCCATACAAGTATTTCCCCTCCACCAACGAAATTCGCAAAGACCGCAAGGAAGAACTGGATACCGCCCAGAGCGATTACAACACAGCCGTGCGGTGGCTTCAACTGGAGACAAATCTGACTGAAGCCGAAACCCGATTGGAAGAAGCCCTGAAGGATTATCAGAGCTTATTAACCGGTCCTGATGCCGATGCAATTTCTGCGGCTGAGGCCCGCATAAAAGCTGCGGAAGAAAACCTGACCGCCGCCAAGGCCAACCTGAAAGACCTCGATCTTGTGGCGACCATCGACGGCACCGTCGTGGCGATGGACCTGGTCGTCGGGCAGCAGGTCAGCCCAGGGCAGCCTGTTATGCGCATTGCCGACCTCTCTCAGATGTATGTGGAAACAGATGATCTGACCGAGATCGAGGTGGTGGACATCCAAGAAGGTCAAAAAGTGACAGTGGTCGCCGATGCCCTGCCCGGTGTGGAGATGACCGGCACGGTGGAATCCATCAGCCAGGTCTTTGAGGAAAAACGGGGCGACATCACTTATACCGTGCGCATCATCCTGGATAACCCTGATCCTCGTCTGCGCTGGGGCATGACAGTGGTCGTTACATTCGAAGAGTAGTCCCCCTCAACCCAAATTACTTGTTAACGTAAAGCAGCCGGGAGTTTGCGACCCCGGCTGCTTACTTTGCTCCCAAGAACAATTAGAGGTGCCACTCCCTTAAGGCACGCTGATCTCAATCAAGGTATCATCCACGTAAACATCCCGATGGAAGCAAAAATTCAAATGACTGCGATTCAGCCAGTAATTCCAGCTATTCCAATCGCAAGTGCCATCCCAATTCTCAGCGTAAAGCCAAGCATTGTAATCTTCCCAATTCACTCGCATGTTGGGCTCATAGCGGCAAACCCAAATCCGCATCCAGGTAGGCTGGCGCGGGTAGAACTCAACATACCAGAGCGGCTTGATCAGAGCTCCGCCATAGGGCAGCTTTGCCCCGATCCAGTAAGTGCGGCGAAACATGTTGCGCACCCGCAGGGTGCAACAACCACGCTGCTCGGGGTTTGGCGTGGCATAACCCGTGTAGACGGTGGTGGGCTGGCCCACAACCATAGGCGTCAGCGTCGGGAAAGGGGTATAAGTTGGCGGCGGGGTAAAAGTGGGCACCAGGGTATAGGTTGGCAGCGGAGTGTAAGTGGGCAAGGGAGTCTGAGTGGGCAGCTCAGGTTGGGTCGGCACGGCTGGCATGGTCGGTAGCGGTTGCTGTGCCATAGACGTTGCCGCCAGGGCTGCCACCTGCTCGGCAATGGCCGTCTCTTCCGCTCCTGAATCCGCCGAAGGCCCGCCGGTCAACCCCTGGATGACCGAACACCCGCTCAACATGATCATCGCCAGGCCGCAAACGATTATTCGCCCCACATTCAGTCGTAATTGATCTCGATCCATGATCCACGCTCCCACAAGTACGCGCCGATGGATGATGGTTTATTATAATACATCTCTGGCCCGCGGAAGCCATGGCGCTTGCACCAGTTTCACTGGTGCAATTCCCAGCCCCGAAAGGCGGCCAAAGCCAGGAATTTGATGAAGCTTTCATTGCTCCACCCCCAGAGCTGGATCAATGAAAAATCGCCCCGGCCGCAAAGCCGGGGCGATCCAAAGTTACAAACCTGTGCGGGTCCAGGCTAGATAAACAGCACCTGGGCGCCGTCGGCGATTTCCAGAAATTCCATCGCCCCAAGCACATCCGCCCCATCCACCAGGTCTTCTTTTGTCAGCTTCATCATGTCCATCGACATCTTGCAGCCGTAAACGCACGCGCCTGAATCCATCACGAGCTGGACGAATTCATCAACCGGAGGAAAGTCCAGCTTGGCAATCTCGCGGTTCATCATCCACGAAGCCGCAGCCGACATCCCCGGCAGCGCACCGATCAAGGTGGGGATATGGAACCAGGGATGCATGCTGGGGTTTCCCACCGTGGCGATGTTTAACTTTTTATTTTTTTTCTTGGTGATAATATCCAAACCCCAAAAGGTGAAGAACAGGTGCGCTTCGATACCGCTCATGCGCGCCGCATTGGCCAGAATCAGCGGCGGGTAAGCCATGTCGAGCGAACCTTTTGAGGAGATAATGCACAGCTTGCGAGGAGGCTTCATTTCATAGTCCATTGCGGCGTTTCCTTTCGTAGTCAGGTCAGGTACATTTTGTTGCCGTTATTTCCCGATAAACACGGAGAGATTGCTTTTTGGCCAGGGCAAACCCCGCCTCCATCCGTGTACGGGATGTCCTTAGATGCATCCGGTGGGCTTGCCCAGGCCAGCAATCTTGGCAGCTATCTTGGCCGGACCGCCTGGAAAAAGGGCATAAATTTCTTTGGTATCCACCGGCGTGCTCTTGGTGATCTTGCGCAGGGTGGGCGGCTGGCCGGTTGCATCAAATTCCTTGCGGGCAAAATTGATCACAATCCAGTGGCGGTCGGTCAGCTTGATATTTAAGCTATCTGCAATGGCTTCACCGATTTCTGGCGTCCATTCCCGTGGATCGACCATGAAGCCTTCTTTATCAAATGAAACTTTATCTAAAATTGAGGCAGGTGCAGTTGTCATGGATTCTTTTCTCCTTTATTCAATGGATTGAGTGTAGATACTAATTTTGGCTTGGACTGGCTGGCTGGTCGGCCAGCACTTTCACCATGTTCAGCAGGCGGGCCAGGCCGCGCCGCACTTTTGGATCAGAAAGATCACGCAGCAGCATCCACAGAGAAGGGTTTTGCTCACTGGGGATGTCTGTTTGCAAAGCTCCCAGGGCATTGTTCGTCATTGCCATGATTTCGGGCTGGGTCAGGTTACGCACCGTCTTGAGAATGGTGACGATGTTATCACCCAGGGCATTGATATCTTCCTCGCCAAACTCACTGATGATCCGCTCAACGATGCGCCAACCGCCGCGGGCGAAGACGAAATAGCCATCCCGCTCCAGCCGATCCAGAGTCACCACCGCCTGGTTGAAGACCTGCTTGCTCAGAAGCCGGGTTTCGTCGTACAGTTCTGCCATGCTTTCCAGCCTGTCCAGCCCATCCACGATCAGGCGCGTATCCCGCAGCAGGCGCTTGAGCATAAAAAGCAAATCCTCAGCCTGGAACTCACTTCCAACCTCGGCCAGCTCATCGATGGTGAGCTTGATCATGTGGTTGACGATTGGGATCATATCCCGCTTAAGCTCTTCCATCTCATCTTGAAAGCGGCGCTGGGATTCTGCCTGTGCCACCAGGTAGTCCAGCCTGGCCAGGACCTGCCCATTGGCATTGCCCTCCAGCAAATCCAGACGCTGACGCTGGGCTTCGACTGTGGCGGTCAGCAGATCAATTTTTTCATGCAACAAGGCCAGATCGCCATCCATAACCGTCTCCTAGGCCCACTTGCCGGCCATGCTCATCTGGGATTCAAAAGGCATCTCGCCGCCCTTGAGCAGCACATTCCAGTAGATCCAGCGAAACATCATCTTGCCCCAGTGGTTCACCGATGATTCTTTCAACAAAGAGAAGGGCCCAAAACCGGGCAACGGAAATTTTCCTGGCAAAGGCTCAATATCGTAATTGAAGTCGATCAGGATCCCTTTCTCGAAGCCGGTCTCAATATAACAGTTGGCGTGACCGTCAAACTTAGGCAGCGGCTCGAGGCCTTCCATGTGGCGCAGCATATTCTCAACCAACACATCCAGTTGAAAGTGCGCTACTGACCCAGCCTTAGAGGTGGGCACATTGCTGGCATCGCCGATCACCCACACATTCTCCCACTGGCTGGATTGCAGAGTGTGTTTATCCGTGGGAACAAAGTTCAACTCGTCGCCCATACCCGAGCGCTCAATGACATCGGCGCCCATGTTTGTGGGTACGGTCACCAGCAAATCATAACCAATTTCACGCTCGTCATAGGATCGGATCACCTGCTTGTTGTTATCCACTTCCATAACCGCAAAGTCTGGCTCAAGGTGAATGCCCTTTTCCTCCAACATGTTCCCCAGGATACCCGAGGCGCGCGGCTTGGTGAACGCTCCAGGCAGCGGCGTGGCGTAAACAATCTCCACCTTGTCGCGAATGCCGCGTTCATGGAAGAACCAATCTGCCAGGAAAAGGAACTCCAGCGGTGCCACCGGGCATTTGATCGGCATCTCCACCACATTGACCACCATCCGCCCGCCTTTCCAGAACTTTAGAAAATGGTTCAATGCAGACGCCCCATCCACACTGTAGAAATCAAACACATTTTTGCGCCATCCGCCATCGACCATGCCGGTTGTTTCTTCTGGGACGATGTGGGTGCCGGTAGCAATAACCAGATAATCGTAGTGGATGACCTGGTTTTCGTTGGTCAGGCGCACCCGATTTTGATCTGGCTCAATGACCTCGATATCCGAAAAAATGACCCGCACCTGCGGCGGCAGGAAATTGCGCTTTGGCTTGACCACATCGCTGGGAGTGTAAATATTGAACGGGATGAACAGGAATCCCGGCTGGTAATAATGATTTTCATCGCGGTCAACAATGATAATCCGCCATTCAGCCGGATCAAGATTCTCTGCCATCTTATTGGCTACCATTGTCCCGCCAGTCCCTGCACCCAGGATAAGAAGTGTTTTCATTGACAGTTCCTCACTAAAAGGTCAGTATCTTAGATATCCTCAGTTTCATTCCAAACCAACCAGATCCAGGCTATCAATGACCGAGTCTGCCAGGACAGCCTGATTTTTAAGTTTATCCGCCAGCACACCGCGCAGCAGATCCAGGGCCTGGACCACGCGTTCATCAGCAAGTTGGTAAATGACTGCCTGCCCATTCCGTTGGGCGGTCACCATACCGCGCTCACGCAAGATCATCAGATGGCGAGAAGTAGCCGGCTGGCTGATCTTCAATTCCTCAGCAAGTTCGCCAACATTGTAAGGTCTTTCGGAGAGCGCATAGAGGATCAGAATGCGCCGGGGATCGGCCAGGCCGGAACAAATATTCGCATGCAGGTGGGTGATTTCTTGAGTGAGTGAGGGAGTGATCATCGCAACAATTCCATGTATTCACATTCTGTTATATCTTTATGTGCAGAAATCATAGCATGTGAATTCCAGCACGAACAGTGACAAACATCATAGTAAAATGTCATATTTTGGACATAATTACTCTTAATTATTTGTGATAGAATTTCGTCTTTGTCGCATTAAATGTTACATTTTCGGTTGTTGCCCAAAGGGAGGAAACTACAAAGCGGCCAGGCAAGGACTCTTAGCCAGCCTGCCTCTGGCAGTTGATCCTGGATACCTATCAAACCGAAGGCGTAAAATACCACACCCTGCGCGTGCGAGAGGCAGCCGCGCGCAAATTCCTTGCGGTGCACATGTTGGTTCTGACAACTGGGCAGTACGCCGCGGCCATGCTTCAGCGATGTCGCCCTGGACTGAAAGACCCCCAGGCGTCTAGGTTTCGATCTCTGCTTTGTCAGGCGTAACTTCACCCGGCAAATCCACTTGTTCCTCTTTCCAGAAAAACAGGCTGATCAGCCCCAGCGCCGCCGCTGCCGCGCCCACCTGAAACAAGTAGCTTTCCGGGCTCAGGTAAAGCAAAAGGTTGTACATCCAGTCCGGGAAAGGCACCACGGCCAAAAAAGCCAGGGCATAGAGCAGCGCCAGCCCGACAATCAGATACAGCGCGCTAACCCAACGGCTGTAGCCTGCCCGCGACACGCAAAGCCAGATTAAACCCAGCGCGGCCAGCATCAACAGTAACTGCATCAGCGGCAGCAGAAATAACAACCTTTGCTGGTCGGTAACCGAATCCGCCCCAGAGACCAAAGCATTGCGCACAGCATCCAGCAGCAGCGCCAGAATCACCAGCACGGCCAGCCCACCAGCCAGGAGGAAATCATTCAATCGGCGAGAAGTTAGAGCATCCATGACTATTTGTAGAGATGCAGAAGATCGGCAGCTCTACATCCCTCCTTTCAGATTCACGGTCGGCAAAAACTGTGGAGGCCGGCGGACATGTGTTGCCTGTTCAAAAGCATAGGCAAGGCGGATCAGAGCCGGTTCCTGCCAGGCCCCGGCGAAGAATGAGATACCCACCGGCAGACCAAAGATGTACCCCGCAGGGACAGTGACATGCGGGTAGCCTGCCACCGCCGCCGGGCCGCTGAAGCTCCCGCCGCTGAAATGATCGCCGGTGACCAGGTCGATCAGCCAGGCCGGACCGCCGGTGGGAGCGACAATGGCGTCCAAAGCATGCCGCTGGATGGCAGTATCGATGCTTTCCCTCGCCAGCCGGCGCCCTTTTTGGCGCGCCGCCAGGTAGCGCGGGTCCGTCAACGGGCCTTTGGCCTGGGCCTTGAGCATCCGCTCCTGACCAAAGAAGGGCATCACCCGCTCTTTGTTTTCCTCGTTAAAGCGGATCACTTCCGCCAGGCTTTTGACCGGAGCCCCCGGCCCCAGCGCTTCCAGGTAAGCGTTCAGGTCAGCCTTGAACTCGTAGAGCAGCACAGCGATCTCACTTGGTCCAAGCTTGCTCTCTGCGATCACCGCCACTGGATCGATGATTTCCGCGCCCTGGGCCTTCATCGCCTCCAGGCTACGCTCCATGATCTGGTCAACCCGGGCGTCAAACCCAAAATAGCTCCGTGCCACGCCGATGCGGGCTCCTTTCAACCCATTGACATCCAGGAAAGATGTGTAGTCGGTGTGCGCCTTATCCTGGCTGGCAACTGTGTCGGGGTCGCGCGGATCAACCCCGGTGAGGGCGCCCAGCAGGATAGCAGCATCAGCAACCGTGCGGGCCATCGGTCCAGCGGTATCCTGCAAGTGGGCGATGGGGATGATCCCCGTTCGGCTGACCAGTCCCAGGGTCGGCTTGATGCCGACAATGCCGTTGGCGTGGGAAGGGCAGGTGATCGAGCCGTCTGTTTCAGTGCCCACCGCCGCAGCGCACAGGTTGGCCGCAACCGCCACGGCCGAGCCGGAGCTGCTGCCGCACGGGTTACGATCCAGGGCGTAGGGATTGCGAGTCTGACCGCCGCGGCTGCTCCAACCGCTGACCGAATGGCTGGAGCGGAAGTTGGCCCATTCGCTCAGGTTGGTCTTACCAAGCAGGACCGCCCCACCGGCGCGCAGCCGCTCAACCAGAAAGGCATCACGCCCCGTGATACTGCCCTGGAGGGCAAGCGAACCGGCGGTTGTGGTCATTAGGTCAGCGGTGTCAATGTTGTCCTTGATCAGGATAGGGATACCATGGAGCGGGCCGCGCACCTGCCCAGATCGGCGCTCAGCATCCAGGGCGTCGGCGATGGCCAGGGCATCGGGGTTCAATTCGATGATTGAGTTGAGTGCCGGGCCATTTTTATCAAGCTGGTCAATGCGCTCCAGATAGCTCTGGGCGATCTGCCGGGCGCTCAGGCTCCCACGTTGTTGCAAAGCCTGCAGTTCAAGGATCGTCAGTTCTTCCATACTGCCTCCTGTGGAGGCAATTTTACCTGGATATTTTATCTTCAACAGGGTGGGTCCGCCTGGTTCACTTGCAGCGCTTTCAAAAGGGACCACCATCGCCGCTGATCTGATCTATAGTTTTACACCATACGCTAATCATCTCTGAATTGACAGCGCGTGTTAAACATGATATAAGAACATCTAATCATATCCAATTTATCGTGTTCTCTGCACTTGTAAAGGAGCTTTCATCATGTCTTCCATACCTGTTCGTACACAGGCCCTGGTCATTGGCGGCGGTCCTGCTGGCTCGACCACGGCTACTCTGTTGGCGCGCAACGGCGTCGATGTGACGCTGCTTGAATCAGCCCGCTTTCCACGCTATCATATTGGCGAATCACTGCTCCCTTCAATCCTGCCTATCATGGACTTGTTAGGCGCGCGAGAAAAGATGGAGGCCTACGGCTTTACCCACAAGCAAGGAGCCTACCTGGAGTGGGGCCGGGAGAGCTGGCCACTTAATTTTGGCGAGCTGGCCGGCAACCGCACGTACGCCTTTCAGGTGATTCGATCAGAGTTTGACCACATGCTCTTGCAACACGCGGCTGAACAGGGTGCACACGTATTTGAGGGTGTTGAGGTGCGCAGCCTGCACTTTGACGGCCCTCGCCCGGTGCGCGCCGGCTACCTGCTCAAGAGCGAGAATGGCGGCGCGGGTGAGATCGGCGAAATCAGTTTTGATTACTTAATTGACGCTTCCGGCCGCAACGGGGTGATGGCAAATCATTACCTCCACAATCGCCGTTTTCACGACGTATTCAAGAACATTGCTGTTTGGGGCTACTGGAAAGATTACGATCGCTTGGGCACCGGGCGGACCGGCGATATCGCTGTTGGCTCGATCCCTAATGGGTGGTTATGGGGCATCCCCCTGCACGATGACACAATGAGCGTTGGGGTTGTGATGCACAAAGATGCATTGGCAGCCAAGCGCCACATGAGCATGGAGGAGATTTATTGCCAGGCAATTGAATCTTCACCATTGCTCTCCCGGATCCTGGAAAATGCCACCCTGGTGTCGGATCTCAAGACCGAAACGGATTATTCCTATACAGCCGAGCAATTCTCCGGGCCAGGTTTTTTCCTGGCTGGTGATGCCGCTTGCTTCCTTGACCCGCTGCTCTCCAGTGGGGTGCACCTGGCAACCTTCAGCGGGATGCTCTCCGCAGCTAGCATTTCCAGCATTATCAGCGGTGATGTGACAGAAGAAGAAGCCATCAGCTTTTTTGAAAAGAGCTATCGCCAGGCGTACCTGCGCTTCCTGGTCTTCCTTTCCGCTTTCTACGACATCAACCGGGGTAAAGACGCCTACTTCTGGGAGGCGCAACGCCTGACCCCAGCCGACGTGGACAGCAGCAACCTGAAATCAGCTTTCCTGAAGCTGGTAACCGGGCTAAAGGATTTGAGCGACGCCCAGACCGATACACACCACTTCGTGCTGGAGACAATGAGCAAACGCATCAGCGAAAACCTGAGCTTCCGCAAGGACAAGCGCGCTCTGGAAGAACTCTCAGGCGAGGAGCTGACCGCCGCTCGCGAGAATGCCAACTTCTTCTCATCCGTGGAAGGCATGTTTGCTCTGAATAAAGAAGATGCCGTCGACGGTCTGTATGTGAGCACCGAACCGAGGTTGCGCCTGGCGCGAGTGGGATAAATAGCAACTTCGAAATTGATCGAGCGCAGGGCAAACAAGACGCTGCCCTGCGCTTTTTTGTTCTATGCGGATAACACTTTCAGCCCAGCTTTGCTTCTGCTGCACGAAGGAGATCGTCAGCCTGCTGGAACCGACTATCCATTAACGCGGCTCCAACTTGGACTTTTGTAACAAACAGACGATCCGCAATCTGTACCGGGCGGCCTGCTTCTTCCTTCAAACGGCTGACGATAACATCTGGATCAGAAGGCTTTTTCAATTCTTCGTGCAGGCTGGCAAAGCGCTCTCCATCCAGGCGGGCAAAGGTATCCGTCGGGCGGAAGGCGCTGACCAGCCTGCCAGCCACCTGGCGCAACACATGGTTGAGTTCGTCCGGCTCAATCGGCTCGCCATCCTGGGCTTCTACAAGGATTCTAAAAACCAGCACGGCAAAAAGAAAATCTGCCCGTCGCCGGGCTCGCTCTCTGGCATGTTCCAGGCGGGTGAGAAAGAATTCACGATTGAATAGATCGGTGACTGGATCGCGGAAATAATACTGGCGTGATCTGGGTTGGCCGCTTGCCAGGCGTTCAGTCAGTGCCTGGAGTTGCTCCATAGCAATCGGCTTGAGCAAGGTCAAGTCAGCCAGATCAGTGATGGGTTGAGCCATGCCAGGGTAGGCGGTCGTGATAACGACCTTGGTCTTTTCAAAACGCGGGTTAGAGCGGATCTGATAAAGGATATCTTCGCCGGTGATCTCCTGGCCCAGGCGCATATCGAGCAAGACCATATCTGGCTGGGTGGCGGCCAGGCGGGCGATGGCTTCCCGGCCCGTGTGGACCAGCTCACACTCAAAACCCACCAGGCTCAGGACAACGCTGAAAAACTCCGCAGTGTCCTTATCGTCCTCAATAATCAGCACGCGATAGTTTTTAAGTGCCACGCTGCAAACTCCCCACCCAATACTGGCTAGACGGGTATCAGGCAAAATCATCCCCAGGACGCTTTCAGTCATAACAAATTATACACGATACTGCGGTAAAATTTTAAAGCCTTGGTATTCCCCGCAATCCATGTGACTTGTACCGACCAACCACTCTATTGACGGAGGTTCCCAATGCAAATCACCAAAGCCGAAGTGACACCTGTAGAACTGACGCTCAAACAGCCCGTACAGATGGCTCATCTGCCAGAGATAAAATCTGTGACCGCGGTGTTTATCCGCCTGGAAACGCGCCAGGGGCAGAGCGCCTGGGGCTGCACGGTGGCCCATCCCCAGCTCACCGGCGAGCAGCCAAAGGATGTTTTACGCGCTTGCCAGGCCTGCGCAGCCAAAGCGCCCGACCTGCACCCTATAAATATTGAATACTCGTTAGCTGAGTTGAATGGGTTGGCTCAGGATGCACCCTCCGCCCTGTGCGCCTTTGACCTGGCCTTTCACGATTTGCTCGGCCTGGCGGCAGACATGCCGCTTTACCGGTTGTTGGGTGGCTACCGCGATCGAATCCAGACTTCGATTACCGTGCCGATTTCGTCGGTGGAAGAAAGCGTGGAAATGGCCGAACAGTACGCCGCTGAGGGCTTTCGGATACTGAAGATCAAAGGCGGGCTGGATCCGGAGGCGGATGTGCAGCGGGTGAGGGCGATCCGCAGGGCGCTGCCTGCGTTAAAGTTGCGCCTGGATGCCGATGGCGGCTACAGTGTACAACAGGCGCTGGATGTAGCTCGCGCCTTGAGGGAAACCGTGGAAATACTAGAGCAGCCTACGCCGCCCGACGACCTTGAAGCGTTACGCCAGGTGCGCGAGCTTAGCCCCCTACCGGTGGTGGCCGATCAGAGCGCCTGTGGGCCAGCCTCGGCGCTCAAAATCGCCGCTGGCCATTATGCGCATGGTCTGAGTGTCAAGCTGGCTACCTGTGGCGGTTTGCGTGGAGCGCGGCAGGTGGACGCGATTGCCCGGGCTGCGCATCTCTCCACCATGGTTAGCTGCTTGGTGGAACCAGGCATGCTGATCGCGGCCGGGTTGGCCTTTGCGCTGAGCAGCCCAAATGTGCAGTTCGGCGACCTCGATGGTCATTTATACCTGGCGGAAGATCCCTCGGAGCCTGGTTTTGTGCTTCAAGGTGGCTGGCTGATTGCCACCGAGACCCCTGGTCTGGGATATTCGGTAAACTTGGGGTAGGGATTTTTGCGGTTGTCTCAGGCGGCTGCCAAAGGGCGAAAGCCCTCGCCCAGGACCTCGTGCGCCTGGCCGATCACCATGAAGGCGCGTGGGTCGACCTCACGCACCAGGGATTTGATCTGTACCACCTCAGAGCGGTTAACCACACAATATAACACGGTGCGCGCTTCGCCGGTGTACGCGCCGCGTGCCGGGAGCATAGTCACGCCGCGCTCCATTACGTTCAGAATTTGGTCTGCCACCTCCTCTGGGTGGTCTGTGATGATCAGCGCAGTCCGCACCACGTTTGAACCTTCCGTGACGCCCTCAGCAACCAGGCCAGAGACATAGAGCATCACCAGGGCGTAGAGGGCGTTTTCCCAGCTAAATGCCAGCCCAGCCAGTAACATGATCAGGGCATCGGTCAAAAGGTAGCTCTGCGAAAGGGGTATGCCGCGCCAGTGATTGAGAATGCGCGCCAAGATATCACTGCCGCCACTTGTGCCTCGGCCCCGGTAAACCAGGCCAAATCCCACACCGCTGATCAGTCCGCCAAAGAGGGCGTTCAGGACAAAATCGGGGGTCAATCCATCTGCCGGCAAGAACAGAACCAAAAAGTCGGTAAAAAAAGAGAAGAGTACAATGGCCAGGGCGGTTCGCAAAGCAAAGCGCGGTCCGCCCAAGAAGCGCCAGCCAAGCAGGAAGAGCGGCAGATTACCGAGCAAGACCATCAGACCTATCGGCCACCCGGTGTAATAGTTGATAATTTGGGCAAGGCCGCTGATTCCACCGCTTGCCAGGTTGGCAGGGACAAGGAACAGGCGCAGAGCCAAAGCCTGGAGCAGGGCGCCGGTGGCAATCAATATAACATCTCGGACGGTCTGCCAGTTGAATTCAGTATGCAGTAAAGGCTTGTGAAGTGGGGTCATCTTGCGCTCTCATTAGGTAGGGAAACGAGTCATGCCAGTTGTAGAAGGGATTAAACCACGGAAAACGCTGAATATAGAAAAGATCTCTGGGCCGGGTTTAGGCTATAATGGAATTTCCAATTGAGGGCTTTGCCCATGCAAATCATTGCGAAAACCAAAGCTGTTTACGCAGAGTTCCCATCAAAATTTTGGGTGCTGGTGACCGCCAGCTTCGTGGATAAGATCGGGGGAACGCTGATCTTCCCATTCTTCACCTTATACATCACCGATAAATTCGACGTAGGTATGACTCAGGCCGGGTTGCTGGTGGGCACGTTCCACTTGACCGGCCTGGTGGGCAGTATGGCCGGCGGGGCGCTGGCTGACCGTTTTGGGCGCAAGACAATCGTCTTGTTCGGGCTGACGATGAGCGCGTTGAGCGCCCTTTCAATGGGCCTGGTGGAACGGCTGGATATGTTTTACTTTCTTGCAATGCTGGTTGGATTGTTATCGGATGTGGCCGGCCCAGCCTGGCAGGCGATGACTGCCGACATCCTGCCAGAGGACAAGCGGACCGAAGGATTCGGCGTATTGCGGGTGGTGAGCAACATAGCCTGGATCATTGGGCCAAGCATTGGGGGCTTCATGGCGGCGCGTTTTTTCTTATCCCTGTTCATCCTGGATGCTGTTGCCAGTCTGATTACAGCGGGGATCATCCTGCGGCTGATCCCCGAAACCAGGCCGGAAGCCGCCAGGGGAACCGAGGAAGAATCACTCCTGCAAACCGTAGGTGGTTACAGCAAGGTGTTGGCTGACCGGGCGTTTGTGGGTTACATCCTGGCGATGATGGCAATGACCGTGGTGTATATCCAGATGTACAACACCCTGTCCGTGTATCTCAGGGACGTGCACGGGGTCTCGCCGCAAGGCTACGGCTTTGTGTTGACCACTTCAGCGATCACGGTGATCTTGTTCCAGTTTTGGATTAGCAGGAAGGTGAAGCGCTACCCGCCTGTCCTGATGATGGCGCTGGGAGCTGCCTTCTATATGGTTGGGTTTAGCATGTATGGATTTGTCTCTGCGTACGCCTTGTTCCTGGCAGCGATGGTGGTGATCACGATTGGAGAGATGATTGTGATGCCCACCAGCGAAGCACTGGCAGTTAGCTTTGCGCCCGGGGATATGCGTGGGCGCTACCTGGCAATGTTCGGACTTTCCTGGGTTATCCCGGCAATTGTCGGGCCGGTTGCGGCGGGTCTGTTAATGGACAACTTCAATCCCAACTGGGTGTGGTACATCGGCGGGTTGCTCTGCCTGGTCAGCGTGGTTTGCTTCCTGGTCTTGCACCGGTCTACCCGGCAGCGGTTCACCCAGACCCATGAATCTGCCCCGGCTGCCCAATTTTAGATAGCCGCAAATGCAATACCATTATTTCAGTCCCCTTGCAAGATCGAAGTAACAACCCAGGCAATCCTGACAAACCCATCCCTCTTAAGATGACCCGCTGATCTCCAGATTGACCGAAATAAGCCTCAATTTGGCACGACTTTTGCATCTTTCTGTGCAATGACTTGCCTATTCCGCAAAAATGCGCTATGATCGGGATTATGGACAATCCAGGAGTAGTGCCGCCAGCCGCACAAACCAAACCTACCGAGCCAAGAGGAGAAGCATCGCCCCGCCACCAGGGGCTGCTCTTCCAAATTGGATGGATTGCTCTCGTTGCGTTTGTGGTTGCCACATTGTTCACCGCCTGGACGCCCGGCGAGCCAGCCGATGAGTTCCCTACGCCTGTAGCAACTGGTCTGGCTGTGGCGCTTCAACCCAGCCCGACCTTCCCGCCAGGCTTGCCCACGCCAACCCCCCGCAACCCGCGCTTGGTGGGCCTGGTGGCCGGGCACTGGAAGAGCGACTCGGGCGCAGTCTGCCCGGATGGGCTAAAAGAAGTGGATGTTAATCTACAAATTGCCACACTGGTCCAAAAAATATTGGTCGGTGAAGGCTATGAAGTGGAACTGTTGCATGAGTTTGACCCCAAGTTGACCGATTACCAGGCTGCGGCGCTGGTCTCAATCCACAACGACTCCTGCGACTTTGTCAACAACCAGGCTACGGGCTTCAAAGTCGCCTCTGCCATGGCTACACGACATCCGGAACGGGCTGCCCGGCTCACCTCCTGCCTGCGTGCCCGCTACGGCGCCGCTACTGGTCTGCCACTGCACAGCACCAGCGTCACCCTCGACATGACCAGCTACCATGCTTTTGGTGAGATTAACGAGAACACGCCGGCTTCGATCATCGAGACTGGCTTTTTAAACCTGGATCGGCAAATCCTGACCGAGCAACCCGAACGCGTTGCCCAGGGAGTAGCACAGGGAATTCTGTGCTATCTGCGCAACGAGCCCATTGTAGGTCCAACCGTGATCCCTCCGACTCTCTCGCCTGCACAATCCCCAACACCCTGATTCCGTGACCCCAGCCTGAATCGCCATGCCCACACAGCCTTTACCAATATCCAACCCAGAAAATCTTTCCCAGGCTTACCAGGCAGTGCGGCTGGCCCGTCAGGCGCTTCAGAACGGCGATCACCGCCAGGCGCGCAGCGCAGCGTTCCAGGCCACCCGCTTAGCCCCTGAATTAGAAGACGGCTGGTTGGTCTTGGCGGCAGTGGCCAGTCCAAGAGCCAGCCTGGCTTACCTGAAGCGTGCTCTGGAGATCAACCCAAACAGCCAACGGGCGCGCGCCGGGATGCACTGGGCCCTGCGACGGGCGCGCGACCTGGATTCAGCCTCGCCTTCGGTTTCACCAGAAGCGCCAATCCAGGTCCCATCACCACCCCTTGCGCGCCACACCAGGCGACACACCAGAAGAAGTTCGCCCTGGGCTGGCGTCTCTTTGGCCCTGGCCCTGCTGCTGCTGTGCATGGCCAGTGGTTTCATGGCTTATACCTGGTGGCCAGTGGCCGGGCCAGCCCTCACGCAGGCAGGAGATTACGCCCTGGCCCTGGTGAACAGCCCGACCCCTGCTCCGACAGAAACGCCCCTGCCGAGTCAAACGCCTCTGCCAACCGCCTCGTCCACCTCTACCCCGACCTCCACTGCGACAGCAACGTCCACCCCGACTGCGACGCCATTGCCGACCGATACCCCCACCCCCCTGCCCACCGCCACAGATACGCCCTTGCCCACCTTCACCCCGACCTTCACCCAACCGCCGCCAACCCCAACCCTGGCGGCAACGAAAAAGGCCAAGGGGAAAAAGAACCCTAACCCTGGCTTCCGGCCGAATCCTGTGGCATCGGGCGAGCGTTGGATTGATGTCGATCTCTCATCGCAGACCCTCTTTGCGATGGAAGGCGATCGGGTCGTCAACAAGTTTGTTGTTTCGACCGGTCGTTGGCCCACTGTGACGGTCACTGGCGTGTTCCGTGTTTATGTTAAATACCGGGCCGCAGATATGTCAGGAGCCGATTATTACCTGCCGGACGTCCCCTACGTGATGTATTTCTACAAGGACTACGGATTGCACGGCACCTACTGGCACAACAATTTTGGAACTCCAATGAGTCACGGCTGCGTTAACCTCAGGACGCCCGACGCCGGTTGGCTGTTTGAATGGGCTTCCGTTGGGACCGTGGTCAACGTTCACGATTGACCAATGTTTTTGATCGAGTCGTGACATTCAATTTCAAGGGGAGAGAATAATTGGATTATTCCATTATAATAAATATATGACTGCGAAAGCTGTATTTGAAGGTCTTGTGTTCGACGAAGACGGCCGCCCAGCAGAAGTGGTATACGTCGGTGCTGACCCGTGCTACGTGGTGGACGACGCTGGTTTTCGCCGTCACATCCCAGCGGAGCAGATCGACCAGCAGGTATTGGAGGCTATGCGGCAGTCAATCGAAGGCCACGAAGATCTGCTCAGCGAGCAGACAGCCAAGATGCTCGGGCAAGACGACATCTTTTCCCGGGCGATGATTTACCAGCAAATTCGCAACCTGGATCAGCAGTTTAACACCCTGATGCAAACCGGCATACCGGAAGAACTGCGCGCTTACCTGGGGATGATGGGCTTCCGTATTCGTATCAACGTCCATGGCGAGGTGCTGGAAGTGGAGCAGCCCGGTATGATCGCCGACGATGACGAGTAGAAACTTAAAGCCAGATTTTCAGACCTTGCTGAAACGCAACAGGGTATACAGGTAAGCAATAAACGCGGTAACATGAAATATGATCAACACGGCATAATCACTGGATGTCCCGCCCATCGGCATAGCAGCGGGATTGGCCATCGCCATAAAGTTCTGGATCAAGGAAACCAATAAACCCACAACAGAGAGGATAATAAAGTTGCGCGCCGGGTTTTTGATAAAACGAACAACCAGGTAGAAAACGAGCGATCCGATCAGGCAATAAAAAGCCGTAAAAATGGCAATAGCGCCGTAACTAAGGGGTGGGAAGGCCGGGTCAATGGGATAAAACAAACCCAGGATCGCCCGAGTGATCAGATTGACAACCACCGCTGCGATAATGGCAAATAAGCTTGCCTTGAGAACCTTTCCGCGATCAATTGGCTGATTCAAGATAAACGCTCCATTTCTTCTTTGGGGGAATTGATTTGAACGTGGAATATGTCGTATTGTATCGCAAATTTTTATGAAAAACACCCAATCACCCTTTTGGAAAGATAATTGGTTTGGCAGTATAATCGGCGCTGGGTGAGAAACTTCATGATCAGGAGGATGGTGTGATCCTTTGTTGTGGAGAGGCTTTGATTGATTTTGTACCCCTGGAGGGTGTGCACGGCTACCGTCCATGCCCGGGAGGCTCAATTTTCAACATTGCAGTTGGTCTGGGCCGGCTGCAGACCCCGGTAGGCTTCTTTAGCTGCATTTCGACCGATTTTTTTGGCGATATGCTGGCAAGCTACCTGTCGGAAAACGGTGTGAATACGGATTTCACTCTGCGCGCCCCCGGCCCCACCACACTGGCTTTTGTCAGCTTGCCAGACGGTAGAAACACCGAGCCGCGCTATGTTTTCTATGCCAACGATGCTGTGGACCGCAGTCTCAATTTAGCCGATCTGCCAGCAGAGCTCCCCGACCAGGTGCAGGCGCTTCACTTTGGCTCGATTTCGCTGGTGTTGGAACCAGGCGCATCCACCCTTGAAGCCTTCATGCGGCGTGAGAGCCGCAGACGAATCATTTCTTTGGATCCAAACATCCGTCCCACTCTGATCCAGGATCGAGAAGCCTACCGGCAGCGCTTTGAAAACTGGGTTCGCAGTGTGGATATTATTCGCCTGAGTTTAGCAGACCTCGAATGGCTCTATCCTGGCGCAAACGCGCCCCAGGTTGTCCAGAGCTGGCTGGAATGGGGACCCAGCTTGTGCTTGCTCACCCTGGGAGCCGAAGGCGCTTACGGAATCACAGCCCAGGGAAATGAAGCATCAGTACCCTCCCCAAAGATCACGGTTGCCGACACGGTTGGAGCCGGCGATACCTTCCTGGCAGCCACCCTTTCTTGGCTACACGAAAACGGCAAGCTGGTCAATCGACAGACACTGGGCGCGCTCAGCACCAATGCGTTGGTTGAATGTCTGGAGTACGCCGCCCGGGCTGCGGCAATCAATTGCTCTCGACCTGGCGCTAATCCGCCCTATAAACACGAAATGCTAAACCCAAGCTGATGGTGCATTGATGATGGCGGAATTCTTACCCGTTATGGGCGGCCTAAAACTTCTGGTCGATACCGCTGATGTTGCCGTCTGGGAGCGTCTGCTGCCCTATGGCCTGTTTTATGGAGTCACAACCAACCCTAAGCTGATCAACCAGGCGGGACTTCCTTGTACCCTTGACAGCCTGCGCAACCTTGCGCTGACTGCTTTCAAGCTGGGTGCCAATGAGATCCATCTGCAAGTCTGGGGAACCGAGACGCCCCAAATGCTGGCGCTTGGGAGAGAGCTTGCGGCAATTGATCCCCGAGTCCGAGTGAAAGTTCCAGGCACGCGCGCCGGTTTTCCCGTTGCCAAAGCTCTGGCAAAAGAAGGCGCCAACGTCACGCTGACTGCACTCTATTCCGCGCACCAAACGCTGACCGCAATTGCCCTGGGGGCAGCGTATGCGGTGCCCTACCTGGGGCGAATGAATGACGCTCAAATAGATGGCCTGGCCGAGGTGTTCGCCATGCAAGACATCATCCGCCAGTTCCCCTGCCGTACCCGTGTATTGGTGGCAAGCATTCGCCAGCTTGAGGATGTAGTGACGCTGGCGCGTTATGGCGTGGGAGTGTTTGCCCTCCTGCCTGCGCTGGCAGAGGCGCTGTTGGATCACCCGCTGAGCATCCAGGCAGCCGCGGATTTTGAGCAGAACGCCCAGGCTGCCAATGCCAGACGATCTGTTCAATCCAGTTAGGCAAAGCAGCGTTTAAGATTCTTTTAGCAATTCAGACGCACAGGGTGTAGCCAGCGTCCTTCGATTTCTGTGCTTAACGCTTGAGCTGCGTTACCGGGTCGATTTAGCTTAATCCAACGGGAAATAACAAACGCCTGCGGTTCCAGGCCCGGAATGCACCCCGAGGGCTGGGGAAAGCTCGGCAATAATACCTTCCACCACCTGCAGGCGGGCCTCAATTAGCTCACGCAGCTTCTGTGCTTCCTCCAACGCGGCGGCGTGAACATAGGCAATCTTAACCCTGCCGCCAGCGCCAACCGCTTTCTCCACCATGTCCGCAATAGCGCGGTAGGCCTGGTTGCGGCTACGCGCTGTACCTAGCGGCACGATCACGCCATCTTCCATACCAATCAGCGGTTTGATATTGAGCAGCGATCCAACCAGATGCTTCGCCCGGCCTATTCGCCCACCCATGTAAAGATACTTAAGCGTGTCGGCGGTTTGGATCATGCGGGTCTTTGGGATCAGCATACGGACCTTCTCCAATATATCCGCCAGAGGCATATCAGCCAGAGCAGCGCGTGCGGCCTCAATCGCAATCCAGCCGTGGCACATCGAGACATTCAACGTGTCAATCACCTCAATCTGCAGGCGCGGCAGCATTTCGGCAATCATGGCTTTGGCCGCTATGGCAGCCTGGTATGCACCACTGCCTTTGGAAGTCATGTGAATGCTCAGAATAGCGTCAACATTTTCATCTTTGACTAGCTGCTCATAAATCGTGACATAATCCCCCGGCCCAGGGCTGGCGGTGGTCGGTAGCGTCTTGGCAGTCGGCAACCAGCGATAAAATGAGCTGCGATCCACGGTCACCAGGTCACGCAGCACTTCTGCGCCTCGATGAATATAATACGGAACCGTGTGGATTTTCAATTCATCCAGCATACGCTCAGGAATGCTGGTGGTGCTATCGGTTACAATTGCCAACCTGGACATGGGGAAGAAGCCTCCAGACGCGAAATTTGGGACCAGGTCCTGGGCCCTATAATTAAAGTTTACCACCAATTGAGTCAGGGAGAGATAGGATCCTGTTGTGAGTCAGCCGATATCTGCGGCTTAAGCCATTCCAACTGGCATAAAACAGGGATGAATGAGCAGGGGTACAAATAGAGGCAAATTTGGCAGCGGGTGAATGCTTTGCCTAAAACAAAAAAGGAGAGCTCTCGAGTGAGGGGGGCACCCGAGAACTCTCTGGTCAATATGTTACCATATTTTTAGTTAAATGCAAGAGTTTAATCCTTAAAATTTTCCTGCCCCGGTTTAGTTCAGAGGATTGGCCGCGCGCCGAAAAAATGCGCGAAAGGCTCGGGTTTCCTCCAATAACTCTCCAACCTGATGCAACAACAGGGATGCAGCCTGGAGGTCAGAAGAGCCCCCCGGCGAGATGAGCGCCACATCCCCTTCAAGGCGCAAAGAGATTTTTCCCTGCGCCTCAAGCCATTCCAGCCCCCGCAAGACGGTGAGCTCCCGTTGAGCCGTTGCCGCTGCCATTCGCGAAAGCTCCGCTCGCCCCTCCAGCCGGGAAAGCACGTGGCGGGTCAGGCCAATCAGGCGCTCCAAAAACGTCTCTAAGGACTGTGTATCTGGATCTACCCCAAATAGGATCACTCGATGAGGACGGGTGCGGTGCAGGACCGCGCTCAAGTCTGCGGAGGATGCCGGCGAGGTCCAGATTACCAAAGTATGCAGGGAGTCGGTAAGCTCGTCGCGGCGGCGCACCAGACCCATTGGAAAGTGTCCCGCCAATTTTTGGGAGGCATCTGCCTCTGCCCAGATCAGCAGGCTGTCATCCTCCTGTCTGGCGACCAGGCGCTGCAAAACTGGCAGCGTGTGAGGTTCTGCCCGGTAATCCTCCAAAGCCGGGCGGTATGCCCGGGTCTCCACCGGCTTGGCAAGCGGCCGGAAGTCAATGAACTCGATTTGGACCTCGCTCAGCCCTCGGTATGTGCTTGACCGCGCCTGGTAAGCCAGATCGAACCACTCCTGAGGCAGACCCCTGGCTTCAACCAGGTCCGCACCACCCCACCAGACCACCCGGCGGGCCAGTCCGTTGGCGTCTTCGATGGTGAGCAGTAAGTGCTCCTGCTGGCGGCCTAAGCCAGCCTGGCTGACCAGGCGCAGATCGCGGCTGGCAAGGATGAGCGGTGGGTTGCCTGCGCCAAAAGGCGCCAATCGATCAATTTCAGCAACAATTTCTGGCGAAAGCGCATCCCAAGGAAGGTAGGAGTCAATCTGAAGCAACTGCTGTTCAGGCGGGGAATCTCTCAAGGCTGCAGCCACTGCGCGGATAAACCCTCGGCGAAAATCGGGGATGTTATCGAGGGGTATCGAAAAGCCAGCCGCCATGGCATGCCCGCCATAGCCCAATAAAAGATCCGCCTGAGAGGCAATGGCAGCGGTGATGTCCAACCCCTGTACGGAACGGGCTGAAGCCCGGCCTGGACCTTCATCTGGGGCGGCAATCAACACCACCGGTTTCCGGTACAGCTCTACAAGCCGGCTTGCAACAATGCCAATCACACCCGGCTCCCAGGAAGGATTGCTGAGCACCAGGGCGGCTTCATCCAGCAGAGCGCGGTCCAGTTGAAGTTGGGCCAGCGCGCCGCGCAGCACCTGGCTGGTGAGCAACTGGCGGCGGGCATTCAAGCCTTCAAGTTGAACTGCCAGCAGACGCGCCCGGCCTCGATCGAGCGTGGTCAGCAACTCAACCGCCGGATTTGCATCCCCCAGGCGCCCCAGGGCGTTGAGCCGCGGCGCGATGACAAAGCCGATATGCTCTTCACTCAGCCCTTTTGGATTCAATTCAGCGCGCTCATAGATCGCCTGTAAACCCGGGCGGGGTGTATTCCGCAACAGCGCCAGGCCACGTTGCAACAGGTAGCGCGTGTCACCAATCTGCCGGGCAACATCCGCCACGATCCCCAGGGCAACCAAATCGAGGAGCGACTCGGCAGCATTGGCCAGGCCGAAACGGGCATACAGCGCTTCTGCCAGCTTGTAAGCCACGCCCACCCCGGGAAGCCCCTCCAGAGGGTGACCGGCCGGCAGAAGACGTGGGGTCAAAATAGCATGGGCATCTGGCAGCCGGGCAGGTTCACCGCCGGGGAGGCGCGGCAACTCGTGGTGATCGGTGAGAATCAAGTCCACTTGTTGCATCCGGGCAATCTCGGCGGCTTCAAAGGCGGCAATGCCTGTATCGCAAGTCAAAACCAGATCTGGCGGATCATCAGTTGCCAACCAGCGGCGCAACACGGCTGGGCTGATGCCATGAGATTCTTGGGCCCGCACAGGGATGTGATAGCGCACCTGCCCGCCTAAGGCTTGCAGCGTTTCAACCAGCAGAGCGGTGGCTGTTTGACCATCAACATCAAAATCGCCCCAAACCAGGATTCGTTCACCTTCCCGGATTGCCCGCTGCAATCGATCAACAGCAATGCACAAGCCAGGCAAATCTTCAGGCGGGGCCGGTGTATATTGCTCTGGATCAAGGAAGCTGCGAGCAGCAGCCGGGTCGGCGTAGCCGCGCCGGGCCAGCACGGCGGCAATCCAGGGTGAAAGCCCCAGCTCCTGGATCAGATCAGGCGGAGGCAGGAAATCTGGAGGTTCAAGCCAATCGCTCATACCAGGCTACCCAACCCGCTGCCCTGCTTAGCTTTTGGCTGGCTGCAATGCCAGGCGTTCTTCATCAGACTTGTAATAGATCACTTCGCTCAGGGCACAATTGTGAAAGCCAATGCCAGCCATCCGGGCGCCGCGCAGGTCCAAATCAAAACCAGTGCAAGAAATAAACTCAGCTTCACGCAAGTCTGCAGCGCGGAAATTCACGTTGTTAAAGTAACAGTTGTAGAACACCGAGCCGCGCAGGTCAGCACCGCGGAAATCAACCCGGGTCAACATTCCATCCTGTACCACCAAAGCCGGCAGGCTGGTGTTGACCAGGTCGACATTCGATAGCTCAGGGCGCTCCATGCGAGCGCCTCCCCAGTAAGCACCGACCAAATCGCAGTGCGAGAATCGCGGCGCAATGAACCGCACCCCCCACAGATTGGATTCAAGTTGGACATGGCTCAGGCGGACGCCACGCAGCGCGCCAAAACGCAAGCCTTTCATGGCAACGGACGTCTTGCGATCCTTCGTGCCAGCAACAATCATTTCCGAAACATAAACGCCAATGCTCAAAGCCGCAAACCCGCGCGCCAGTCCCCAATCCTCCTGGTCAATGGCCCATTTCAGAGCAGTCTCTAAGTTGCGCGCTTGGTTTACGCACAGCGAGGCGTTGATCCATTCTTGCCAATTGCGCAGATAATCTTCTTCCAATAAGGCCGATTCTTCGAATGCATCCTGGACCACATCCAACAAGCCCAGACCAGGCGTGGCCTGTAACTTTCCGGTGCTGCCAGGCTCCAGTCCCAGGTCTTCGATCTGGAACGTTTCATTCAGCGCTTTGAGGAATCGCTTTTTATGCTCTGCATCTTTTAAATATTCCCGCAGCATCGATTGCCGGCTAAAGGTAGTGATATCCAGGGCTGCCCGCAGCGCCTGGTAGGCCATCACACTGCGCGCCTGTCGGACCAGCGGCTCGCCGCCCATATCTCGCAGACGACTCAGGGCAAACTCTCGGGCCATTGGGCTACACTGGTAGCGGTCATCCGGAGTACGCGAGACGAACCCAACCCGCTCCATCTGGCGCAAAGCAGCTTCAACATCGTTGTAGGAAAGCTGCGAGATTGCTGAAAGAGCATGGGCATCCCAGGCACTTGCGCCTAACACGCCTATGAAAGGCAAAACTGCCCGCCCTTGCTCGGGCAGGTTTTCAAAGACAGCCTGAAAACCAGACAGGTTGAACGCAACCATCGGGCGCTCGCCGCGGTGCAGGCGCAACTCCGCCAGGTAATCTGAAGGTGTGATCTGGCGGGCGATGATATCGCGGGCGACCAGGGCAATCTGGCTTGGGATATGGTTGAGTGTTGCGGCGAGCTCTTTCAGCGTTTCATCGTGGGTGGAATGATAAGCAGTTTTCCAGATCGAGCGAAAAAGTCTCACGGATTCATCCGGGGTCATTTCCGCTAAGGAAATGCTGTTGGCAGAGTCTACCAGGTCCACCAGTCGAGCCTCAGAAATAACCAGCACCGCCGTGTTCCTGGCCTCAAGCGGAAGAATCCGTCGCACCATCTCTTGATCCTCTGGGCCGACCCGGTTGAGTACAATCAGGACACGCTGCTCTCCCAACAAACGCGTCAATATGGAGCGGTAAAGCTCAACCGAACGAAATGGGCTGCGCTCGGGCGGCGTTTCAAACGGATCAATCATTTCCCAAAGAACATCCACATCCGAACGGTTGCCCACCTCAATCCACAGGCGAGCATCCGGAAATTCATCCGCAAGATCCAGCGCGACCTTTTGTCCAACAGAAGATTTACCCGAACCAGGCTGTCCATAGAGCTCCACCAGGTTCAAATGACCGGGGCGAACTGTGAGCAATTCCTTCAATTTTGCTTCAATCAACTGGCGCGAGACATACGTTTCCGGCAACGGGGCAATCTGGTGGCGGGGCGGTCGTTGCCCGGTGGGCAGAACAGGCTGGCTGATGTGCACAGCGCCAATATTTCCCTGCAGCACCCCAATCACAGTGCCCAGGGCATTTTCAATATTCTGGGTGACAGAGGCCTCGGCGGCTGGGCCAACCCGGGAAAGCGGGACGCTTTCTGGTCCGTGCGCGTCACCCATGGATTTGCCGCAATGAGCGCAAAACATGGCTTGCATCGTGTTGGGTTTGTTGCAGAACGGGCAAGGGCGAGTGGTGGACATAGGTTACCTCCTTTGGCGTTGGCGGCGCCAGAGATAATCATATCATACAGATCAGGTCTGTATTCAGGGAGTCGATGTCAGGCGGAGGCGCTGGTCGAAACCCGCCGCGACCGCGACACCACCGTGCTGCCCTTCGAGCCGCAGCGCATCGCCCGGTTGTTGGCCAGGCAGGTGGAGGGCATCCTGGTGGTTTTGCACGACCTTTGCGAGCTATTTGCCCTAAAAGGCCGCGCACAGCCGAGTCTGCCCCTGGTCACGGAGGACTGACCGGGCTGCCAGGGATATTCCGTGACATTCCCCGGGCGTCGCAACCAGCCTGTTCACCGCTGGCTCGCTTGCCAGGATGGGCTAACAGCCGGTGGCTCTTTCTTGATCGGATGGGCATTCAATTAATTTGAGCTGATCTGGGTTAATCGGGATAATTTTCCCGATTCAGATTGAGCTTTAGCCGGGCAATCTCAAACAACTCCTGGCGGTCTTCTGCCGATAGTTGATCAAGCAGGTGGCAAAATTCCTCGTACTCGGATTGCTCGCGCGAAACGGGCGGCAGCATCCCTGCCTGGCGGAAGACGTGTTCCGGTGGGAGATCAAGTGCTTCGGCTATCGCTCGGCAGGTAGTCCAGCTTGGCGCAGCACCCGCGCGCACCCGGCTAAGCATCGAGTGGGATAAGCCGGCCCGGCGAGCCAACCGGTTGTAACTCCATCTGCGCTTGGCCAGTTCAGACTCCAGCCAGTCAATAAAGGCATGGTCGGGGGATAAGGGCATATCGACTCCCCTGTGATGAAATTCCGGATAATTGGTTGTATCATAACATAGTTTGCTCAGGATGCGTTCCCGCCCAACTGTTCCCAGGCGCCTTCAGGTAAAATTACGCCGGGAGAAAATCACATGGAAATCACGCTCGAGTCCACCCGCCTGATCCTTCGCCGCTTCATCGATGCTGATCTGGAACCTTTCCTGGCCTATCGCA
>CAZDAU010000042.1:0-30632 GCA_964503625.1 uncultured Anaerolinea sp. | reverse complement strand
TGTTTATGGAGGATGCAAAATATTACAGAACGGCAGCAGTTATTTTACCTCACCTTGTCATAGCAACGAGAGTCATGTAAACTCATTTCTGGCAGGATGCGCCAGAGACAGACGCCAAGAGCAAATCCATGAGATACCCGATCCTCGAGGACAAGCCTCCTCCAAAACTACCGGCGATACCCAGCGGCTCCTTGCGCCTGGATATCGTCCTGGGGGAAGGTGGTATCGCCTGCGGTCAATTTGTTGAGATCAGCGGCGTTGAATCGAGCGGAAAAACCACGCTCTGCCAGCACATCATTGCTGAGGCGCAGCGCATGGACAGATTGTGCGCCTGGATCGACGCAGATCACACATTCAACCCAAGCTATGCCCGACGGTGCGGTGTGAGGCTGGAGCAGATGCTCTACGCCAGCCCGCCCTGCGCCGAGCACGCCCTAGGCATTTTGGAGGCTATAAGCGGCATGGATGGCAGCGTGGTGGTGCTGGATTCGGTTGACTCCTTGACCCCGCAGGGCGAGTTTGACCTGCCTTTGGGGTTAACGCCCCTGCAGTTGAATGGCACCCCGGAATCCGGTGAAAAACTGCTCTCCCTGGCATTGCGCAGGCTTTCGCCGGTGATAAAAAAAACGCAGGCGACAATCCTGTTTACCAGCCAGGCGCAGACGAACAGCAGCCAGGCTTATCATCAGCTCTCTACCAACCTGGCTCGCCTGGCGCTCAAACTGCATGCGGGTTTGCGCCTGAAATTACAAGTTGTTCAACATATCCAGCGGGGCGAACACGTTGTTGGACAGCAAGTGCAGGCCAAAATATCCAAGAGCAAAAATATTGTTCCTCTTCATCCAGTAGAGTTTGATATAATATACGATCAAGGAATTGACCATCGCGGCGAGGTTTTCGACCTGGGGCTTCAGTTGGGTCTCATCCACGAGCAAGAGGAGGGGTACACCTTCCAGAGCTTGTCTTTAGGGATAGGGCGCAAGCAGGCAATAGAAACGTTGGAACGCCAGGACTTGATTGGGCCAATCGAACAGGTCGTTCGCCAAAAGCTGCTGGGAAGATCGGTTCTTGCCGAGAAGTGAGTGTTTTGGTTCTACGTTTTCTCAGCGGCCATCAAGTGACCAGGCAATGCCTCTCGAGGCATTGTTAGTGCAAAGTGATTTCAGGGCAATGATTGTAATGGTGCCGGGTCAGTTTCATCTGCAGAGTTGTGAACTGACTGACAAATTAAACAGATGAACCTACCAGGGATTATGATTACATCACAATCAAAGCATCAAATCATCGGTAGAAGAACATAAGCTGAACAGGCGCGTTTGCGCCTGGCGTTCACTACCGTTGGGTAAACCTGAGATCAGGAAATTTAGCGAGGACACTGGCGGCCGCGTTCTATCTGGGCAGGAGCGTGGCTGTTTATTTTTAATTTGGCAGGTGCAACTTGCTGGCGCGCCCGTATGTTGCATGACAAAGATGCGTAAGATCACTGCTCTGATCCTTCAAAAGCGAAACCGCCACAGGGTGAACGTATACCTGGATGGCGAGTATGCGTTTGGGCTGGCTCGCATCGTGGCTGCCTGGTTAGAAGTGGGCCAGGAACTGAGCGACGAGAAAATTGCCCAATTGCTGGCAGAAGACGAACGAGAAGTTGCTTACCAGCGCGCCTTGCGGCTGATCCAACACCGGCCGCGCAGCGAAAGCGAAATCCGCCAGGTTCTCCGCCGTCACGCCATACCCGAGGCAAGCACCGAAGAAGTGATTGAGCGGCTAAAGCAGAGCGGATTGATCAATGACGCGGAATTCGCCCAAGCCTGGGTAGAAAACCGCGCTGATCTTCGCCCACGCAGCCGACGGGCTTTGGCCTATGAGTTGAGCCGGCGCGGCGTCGATGCGCAGGTGATCGAACAATCGCTCACCACGATTGATGATGACCTCATGGCCTATCAGGCTGCGCTGCGCCCGGCGCGAAAATACAAAGAATTGGACTGGAATGATTTCCGCCAGAAGATGTATCGCTATCTGGCCCAGCGCGGTTTTCATTACGAAGCCAGCGTTCAGGCAATCACCCGAGTCTGGCAAGAAATCCATGGTGAAAACTCTATACCGGAAGAAGAGGGATTCTGATGACAATATGGACATTTATTTTGATCGAGCTGATTGCCTTGCCCATCTTGTTTCTCTTGGGGGCGGCAGTCGGTTACTATTACAAGCAGACTCAGTATGAGAAGCTGCAGCTAGAAAAAAAGGTGGAAGCCGAGCGCGTCCTGGATGCAGCCAAAGAGCAAGCCCGCCTGATCGAAATCCAGGCGCGTGACCAGGCACTGGAGGTGATCCAGAAAGCAGAGGGAGACATTGAACGGCGCCGCAACGAGATTAACAGGGAAGAGGATCGCCTGCAGAAGCGCCGCGAAGAGCTGGATGTCCGCCTGGATCGCCTGGAGAAGCGCGAGCAAGTTTTGAACAAGCGCCAGAGCCTGATCGATAAGCGCGCCAATGAGATTGATAAACTGCATGAACAGCAGACCGAAGAATTGCAGCGAATCTCTCAGATGACTGTGGACGAAGCGCGGGCGATCCTGCTGGCAGAGGTCGAAAAAGACGCCCGGGCAGACATGGCCCGGATCATTCGCCAGGTTGAGACCGAAGCGCGCGAAGAAGGCGAGGCACGTGCCCGCAAGCTCATCGCAGCAGCCATCCAACGCGTGGCCTCCGAACACGTGGTGGAAGTGACCACCTCTGTGGTTGAGATTCCTTCCGACGAGATGAAGGGGCGCATTATCGGCCGGAACGGGCGCAACATCCACGCCTTTGAGCAGGCAGCCGGGGTGGATGTGATCGTGGATGACACCCCCGAAGCGGTGACGATCTCTTGCTTCGATCCTGTTCGTCGGGAAGTGGCCCGGCGCGCCCTGGCCAGGCTGATTCAGGATGGGCGCATTCACCCAGCGCACATTGAGAAGGTGCTCAAGACCGAACAGAAGGAAGTGGACCGCGCCATCGTTGAGGCGGGTGAACAGGCGGTTTACGAGGCTGGCGTGCCAGGTATGCACCCAGAAATCATCAAGATCCTGGGTAGGCTGAAATACCGCACCTCTTACGGGCAGAACCAACTGGCGCACGCCGTGGAAACCGCCAAACTGGCTTCGGTGATTGCGGCTGAACTTGGCGCGGATGTGGAAGTGGCTCGCGCCGGCGCGCTGCTCCACGACCTGGGAAAAGCGATCGATCACAACATGGAAGGCACACATGCCCAGCTTGGCGCAGAGATTGCCAAGCGTTATGGCTTGCCAGCCAAGGTGGTCAACGCAATCGCTTCGCACCACCATGAAGTGGAACAGGAAACAGTTGAGGCCGCGATTGTTGAAGCCGCCGATGCGATCTCAGGGGCGCGCCCCGGAGCGCGCCGGGAAAGCCTGGAACAATATATCAAGCGGGTGCGGGCGCTGGAAGAAATTGCCAACTCGCACAAGGGGGTGACCCAAAGCTACGCCCTCCAGGCAGGCCGTGAAGTTCGCATCTTCGTCAAGCCGGAAGAGATTGACGACCTGGCTTCGATCCAGATGGCGCGGGATATCGCCAAAAGCATCGAAGAGAGCATGCAATACCCAGGTCAGATCAAGGTAACGGTGATCCGCGAAACCCGGGCGGTCGATTACGCCAAATAGGCTATCGGTTGGCAGGCTCTCCCGGCGGGAGGGCCTGCTGCTTCCCCATCGCATCTAAAAGCTGGGCAATGCGCGCCAGATACAAGGCGCGAATTTTCTGTCTGGACTCGCCACGGGCGGCCACATCTTCCAAGCCGTGGACAATGCTCATCAGCATCTCGGCCTGTGCTTCAGCACGGCCAATTTCTTCGTAAGCCAGCCGTTGGGATTCGCCATAGGCGCGGATGACATTGGCATTGCCCCTCCAGCGCGCCTGCCAGGTGTTCACACGCTGCTCTGCTACCTGCTTTTCGGGCGTCTCAAAATGGCCAATATCAATCCATAGCAGTTCAGCGCCCTTCTCAGCAAAGCGAGCAGAACCAGACTCACTGAGGAAGCGGCGGTGAATTTCGCCGCGCGGGTCTTCGCCCTCCAGGATCGGGGCAGTCAGGTGATCCACCAGGTTTTGGCGAATATAGTCGGCGATCAGCGACTCGACCACTGAGTTTACTGCGGTATGCCACTCACCCAGGCCAGCCTCGCTCATGTTGCGATTGTACACCGCCTGGATGACGGCCTGCTCCGAATACGGGTAGGGGTTCTCCGGCGTGCGCCCCAGGCCTTGCCCTGCAGAAGCGCCTGGATCCAGCCGGTAGCGATAACGGATATCACGGGCAACCACCTCAATGCCATCCCGGGAAGTTGCAGCAATTTTATCCACCTGGGCAAAGCGCTCCTCCAGGCTAAGAACTTCTTTGACCCTTTCCAGGCGAGTGATGAAATGCCGCCCTGCACCAAGCACCCGCAACTTCCCATCCAGGCTTTCTAAGAGGACAACGTTGCCCGGTTGGATGTGCAGATAGCCCGGCCCACCGATCGCCTGGATCAAATTTTGCTCGCTCAATTTGTCCAGTTGGGCTTTGCCCTCGGCGATCACCAGGATGGGATGATTGAGCGAAAACAACGAGGCCAGCAAGTAGCGGAAACCGTTGCGCAGGCTGGCCAGGGAATAAGAGGCCCGCACAAAGCGAGCGCCCACCAGGAGCAAGTAAACCAGGGTCGCCAAGGGAGCCAGCCAATAGCGCCAGGCAGGTCCCGGCAAGGCGCTGAGCGGGAACAGCACAACCTCAAGCAAGGTAAAAACCGTCGTGGCAGCCAGGATAATCAGCAACCAGATGACGCCCATCCTGCCAGGAGTTGGCGCCTGCTTGCCTTCTTTGCGGCGGCTAAATTCCCAAGAAGCTGTTGCTCGCTCAGCCATTGACCTGCTCCTGATTTGGAGTTTCCTCCGCCGAAGAAGAGACATCCCCTTCCAGGAGCACCGGGCGCGCCTGATCGTCGGAGAGCAACCACAAGCGCAGGCTTTTCAGCGCCCGGATGGTATCTGCTGGGAGTAACTGGCGGGTGGGGGGCTCTGAAGCGATATCCTCCAGGGCTTGAAAGACGCGCAAGGTCAGCGCTTCTTCTGGATAGGTCGTGGTGTGGATGATCATGGACAGCGTATTGATGATCTCGCGCTGCTTCTCCGCCCGGGCATGGTTCTTGATGCGCACCGCTTCCAGGTCAAGATCGGCTTGGATCAAATCCGCCTCTTTCTGCCAGCGGGCGCGCCAGTTATCCAGGCGCTGCTGCCTGATTTTGGGGTCTGTGGGCGTAAGCTCAGAGAAACCAGCGTGCAGGACTTTGATCCCGCGATCGCGCAGCACTTTTGAGGCGCGCAGCTCTTTAACCGGTGCTATGCGGAAATGGCGATTATCCACCCGCTGGCCCTCGGCAGGCAACTGCCCATCCAGGCGGTGGACAAACTGATATGACATCACCCCCTGGTAACGAACCTGGCGGGCAAAAGCGGGCTTGAACTCGCTCTGTAATGGAAACCTGACGGGATCATCCGGCAGGTAGAGCGCGTCATAAGCAACCTGAGAGATCATGTTGCGAAAGATCTCGGTAGCCACGAGTGCCGGCAGGTTGGTCCAGTCATCCAGTCTGCTTTCAGTGGCATGCCGCGCCTGTGAATAGACCGCAGCAAAGATGCGCAGGGGGTCGATGTGGAAGGGCGGGTGTTCCTGGCCTTTTTCCAGCGGTTCCAGCATTGCATTCGGCTGCGGAAATGCCAGATATTCCCAGGCATAACGATGAATTTCCTGTTTATCGGCGTCGTCCAGCTCGTCGGCGATGAACCTGATCTTCTTAGTTTCGGGATCCAGGTGAAGAACGCGCAGATTTTCGAAGTTTGGAGCACCGAGGTAGGCAACCTTAATAGTGGAAGCTGGCAGGCCGAGGGAAAAGACTGCCACAACATTGGTCTTCACCTCAATGCCATCGCTGGTATAGCCCAGGACTTCCGGGTTGACGCGGACCTGTCTGCGCAGGCTGACCACACCGCGCAGTTTTTGGTTTCTCCGCAAGAAGGTCAAACCGGGGCCTCTGACCGGGCCATCCGCCTGGCGCGATGCGGGGGGCATGGCACCCGGCACGCCTGGCGCTCGGGTGGATTTCCGGGGAAATGAGCGCGGCTCCAGCACGATGGCGCTATCCAGATCAACAATGATCGCGCTGCCGCCGGCTTTCTGACTGCGGGGCAACTCCCTGACCAAACGTCCCTCTTGCACCAACAATAAAGGAGGCCGGCGATCCACGATAAACCGGCTCACCCGGCGCATGGCCTGCCAATGTTCGGCGGTGGTGCGGACCGGGAGAACAGCCCCTGCTACCAGGTAGATCATCAAAAGCGAAAACAGCCCAATCCCCACCAGGTTGAAGGCAATAAAGAGGAGCTGAATGAACAGATCATCTATGGGCGGTAGGTTGGATACAGGCTGATTCAGGATCAAGCGGGGCACTGCCAGGATCAAACGGAAGAGCAGGCCAATTTCATAGCGAAACAGAAAAAGAACAATAATGAACAGGACCCCCTTGACGAACGACGGCCAACAACCGCGATTCTTGCCCAAGACGCCGAATGATTTCATACTATTTTGATCTGCCAGGTATCTTATTCAACAATGATCTTTGTGTCAAGGCGTTCAGGAAAGAAAGGGGTTTTCCAGGCGTTCCTGGCCAACAGTCGTTTCTGGCCCGTGGCCAGAAAGCAGGCGGGTGGCATCTGGCAGGGTCAGGATCTGCTGCTGGATACTGTTCAACAGCGCCGGATAGCTGCCGCCAGGCAGGTCGGTGCGCCCGATGCCGCTCATAAAAATGACATCGCCGCAAAAGACCAGCTTTTCTGGGGCGCAGTAAAAGACCACATGCCCAGGAGTGTGCCCGGGGGTATGGCGCACCTCAAAGGAATAGCCGCCCGCCTGCAACATCTGCCCATGGGCCAGGGATAGGGTAGGGCGGGGGCCAGGGTCAATGTGCATCCCAAAGAAAGGCGCCCCACCCTGGGCTTCCCACAGGGGCAGATCGCCCGGGTGCAAGGCAACCGCAGGCGGCGGTTGGACCTGGCGGCAGACCCCGGCAGCGCCAGCAATATGGTCAAAATGAGCGTGCGTCAGCCAGATGGCGGTGATGCGCCAACCGCGGCGCTGAGCGGCAGCCGCGATGACTTGCCCATCCCAGGCAGGATCGATGACCACCGCTTCATTCACAGATGTATCGGCCACAACATAGCAGTTCGTCTCGACTGGACCCAGCACCAATGAAATGATCTCGAGCATTATGACACTCCTTTGCCATCCAAACGACGCCACAACCACAGGGCCGCGCCATCCAGACACACCGCTGCGCCCACCACCAACCCGGCGCTGGCCAGCGCACGAACCCACGGGCCGCTAATGCCCAGCCAATCAATCACGCGCAGCTCGATGCGCTGAGCGGTGAGCACCTGGCGCACCTCCGTACCGCCTGCAACCGGGATGAAGCGCAGGTGCAACCAGATTGTGCCTTGCGCTTCCCCGGCGTCCACGGGCCGCAAAAACCAACTAAACATCACCGGGCGGCCCGGCAAAAGCGCCTGGCTGACCTCGCCCAACGGCGTATGCGGGACGCCCGGAAGCTCCAGACGGGCCTCCGCCAAAACAACATACGGATCCTCCATCCCGGGTGAGGCCTGGGATGAACCCATTTTCTGCCCGGTGACGTCAAACACCAGCCGCACGTTGGAAACCTCGCCGGCGCGCATCACCGAAGGCCATTCCAGAAGCAGCAGGCGCGGCTGAGCGAGGGCGGGCAATTCTCCGGCCTTGCCAGGGGACAACTCCGATGGGAACATCTCCGCAGTGGAAACAACCAGACTGCGCGCTTGTTCCGGCATGGGCCAGAGACTCCAGGCCAATGCAGCCAACGAAACCAACAGGAGCGCCAAACCAAACGCCCTGCGATAGACGATCCAGTTCACAGAGCTATTATAAGCGCAAGTGGATGGTTGTCCGTGCACACCTTGCTGCCTGCCAGGAAACATCCATGCCAGGATCAATGGGGTGAGCATAGCCGCCTGCATTTGCCCAAAGACATGATGAGCGTCAGGTGGAAAACCTGACGCACGATATTGGTTTTTCACCAAAAACATGCTAAACTCGATTCAAGTGATCGAACAACACATTGATCCATCCATCTCGTCATTCCACGGAGACCATTCATGGCAAATCACGCTCCCGAGCCGTTTCGCATCAAAATGGTAGAGCCGATCCGGTTGATCGACCGTTCCGGGCGCGAAAGCGCAATCCGGCAAGCAGGTTACAATATTTTTGCCCTGCGCGCCGAAGATGTATTCATCGATCTATTGACCGATTCTGGCACCGGCTCAATGAGCCAGGAACAGTGGGCTGCGATCATGCGCGGCGACGAATCTTACGCCGGAGCACGCTCCTTTGAACGACTATCGGCCGCAATGCACGAAATCACCGCGTTCCGCTATTTCGTCCCCACCCACCAGGGCCGGGCAGCCGAGAACATCCTGGCGTCATTGTATGTCAAACCGGGTCAATACGTGCCATCCAATATGCATTTTGACACCACCGAGGCCAACATCCGGGCCCGCAGCGGGCGACCGGCCAACCTGGTGATTGAGGCTGCTACCGATCCAACCAATCGTCACCCCTTTAAAGGCAACATGGATATTGATAAGCTGCGCACATTCATTGAGCGGGTTGGGCCAGAAAATGTTCCGCTGGGAATGATCACGATCACCAACAACGCGGGCGGCGGCCAGCCTGTCTCGCTGGAGAACCTGCGAGCGGTGGCATCCACCTATCGTGCCTATGGCATTCCCTTTTTTATTGACGCCTGCCGTTTCGCTGAAAACGCTTATTTCATCAAGCTGCGCGAGCCGGGCTATGCTGAGAAATCCACACTGGAAATTGCCCGAGAAATTTTTGCCCTGGCAGATGGGGCTACAATGAGCGCCAAGAAGGATGCCATTGTGAACATTGGCGGGTTCCTGGCGATGAACGACGAGGCGCTCTACCGCCGGGCCTGCAACGAACTGATCCTGCGGGAGGGTTTTCCCACCTACGGCGGCCTGGCAGGGCGCGACCTGGATGCCATGGCAGTGGGCCTTTGGGAAGGATTGGATGAAAGCTACCTGGCGTACCGCCTGGGACAAACAGCTTACCTGGCAGAGCGCCTGCTGGAGGAAAACATTCCCATCGTTGAACCACCCGGGGGGCATGCGGTTTACCTGGATGCCGGGCGGTTATTGGCCCACATACCCCAGAGCCAGTTCCCAGGCCAGGCGCTTTCGGTTGAGCTGTATCTGGAGGGCGGCATCCGCGCCTGTGAGATTGGCTCGGTGATGTTTGCTTACCCAGACCCCGAAACCGGTCAACTGATGCATCCCAAGCTGGAGCTTGTGCGCCTGGCAATTCCGCGCCGGGTTTACACGCAAAGTCATCTGGATTTTGTGGTCAAGACGATTTGCGCGATTGCCAGCAGGCGGGAGTCTGTGCGCGGATATCGTTTCACTTATGCCCCAGAACTGTTGCGCCATTTTACAGCGCGATTTGCCCCGGTGGAGGAGCAGGTGGCCGTTGGCTAAAATCCGGGCTGGCTCTGGATGGCAGAAGGCGGCTGCCCAATCAAGGCATGGATGAGGAGATAAAATGAAAACCGTGCGAAATATCTTAGCAGCAAAGGGCGTCCAGGTGTGGTCGGTCACGCCAACCACACCGGTGTTTGAGGCGCTGAAGCTGATGGCTGAGAAGGACATCGGCGCGCTGGTGGTGCTCCAGGGCGACAAAATTGCGGGGATCTTCACCGAGCGGGACTATGCTCGCAAGATCGTTTTGCTGGGCAAGGCTTCGCGCAACACACCGGTCTCCGAGATCATGACAGCGCCGGTGGTCACCGTCGGCCCCAAGCAGAGCGCCATGGAGTGCCTGGCTTTGATGTCGCGGGAGCGCATCCGCTACTTGCCTGTGGTCGAGCAGGGTCAGCTGGCAGGCATGATCTCAATTGGAGACGTGGTGAACGCCATCATCGCCGATCAGGAAGACGCCCTGCAACGCCTGGAGCGGGCCGCGCAGGGTGATGCTGGTTTGCTCAGTTGAATCCATGCCCACAAGCCACGTCCCCGATCCGGCATACCCGCAATTGACCCTGCTCACCTCTTCAGAATGGCAGGATTACGAGCTGCTGGATAGCGGCAGGGGCGCCAAGCTGGAACGCTACGGGGCGTACACCTTTGTGCGGCCAGAGCACCAGGCAATCTGGCACCCGGCGCTGCCCGAGGAGCGCTGGCGCGCCGCCCATGCCAGCTTCCTGCCCACGGGCGAGGAAAGCGGCGGGAGATGGGAATTCCACCGCCCGGTCCAAACGCCATGGAAAATGAGCTACAAGGGATTGAGCTTCCTGGCATTCACGGCTAACTCTCGTCACATGGGTGTTTTTCCGGAGCAGGCAGCGCAATGGGATTGGATGGTGGAACGGATACAAGCCCGCATTCACCAGAGCCAGGAGCCGGTGCGGGTGCTTAACCTGTTCGGCTACACCGGGCTGGCAACCCTGGCAGCGGCGCAGGCTGGGGCCCAGGTGACTCACGTGGACGCATCGAAGAAATCAATGCTGCTGGCTCGGGAAAACCAGGCGCTCTCCGGGCTGAGCGACCGCCCAATCCGCTGGCTGGTGGATGATGCTTTCAAGTTCGTCCGGCGGGAGTTGCGCCGCGGGTCACAGTACGAGGGGATATTGCTGGACCCGCCCAAGTTTGGGCGCGGCCCGCAGGGGCAGGTATGGGAGCTATTCGAATCGCTGCCCGAGCTGCTGGAAAACTGCCGGGCTTTGTTAAGCCCAAAGCCTTTGTTCGTGATCCTGACGGCGTATGCGATCCGCGCCTCGGCGCTCTCGGCCTTCTACGCCATGCAGGAAATGACAGCAGGCCTGGAAGGAGAAATTGATACCGGAGAGCTGGCGCTGGTGGAGCGCAGCGCTGGGCGGCTGCTCTCGACAGCGATCTTTGCCCGCTGGGGCGCCACAGAAAGGTAAACCGATGAAACCATCTTCGTTGATCGTGTTCAATGGCATCCTGTTCCTCGCCTTTGGAATCGCTTTCGCTTTGTACGGCCCGCTGATGATGGCGTTTTTCGACGTGCCGGAGCTTACGATTGACAATATCACCTACTGGCACCTGGCGGCTTTTGGGCGCATGTTCGGCGCTGCGCTGTTCGGCTATGGTTTCCTGCTGCTGGCCTTACGGAGCGTGGTGGACGGCCTGCCTTCCGCCAAACGCCGGAGCATCCTGATGGCTCTGCTGCTGGGCAACCTGCTGGCGGCAGTTGTTTCTATCACGCAGCAGTCATCAATCTGGTACAACGCGGCTGGCTGGGTGACCACGGGGGTCTTTGCCGCGTTCACTCTGGCTTATGGAGCAATGTTGATTGCAGAACGTTCCAAAACCGATCCGGGGACAGTTTAATTTTTGCTGGCCCTGTCTCCTCAACAAGTCAGGTTCTTTCAAGCCTGTTTAGATTGCTGCCAGAAGGCTTCCATTTCGTCCAGGGTCAAGTCTGAAACCACACGCCCCTGCGCCTGGGCAGCCTGCTCAACGAAAGCAAAGCGCTTGCGGAAACGGGCGTTGGCTTCGCGCAGAGCGCTCTCCGGCTCGACGTGGTACCAGCGAGCCAGGTTGGCGACGGCAAAGAGCAGATCGCCAATCTCTGCAGCCCGCTCTTCACCTGCGGACGCCTGGCGAACCTCTTGCAGTTCTTCCGCCAGCTTATCCAGGACGCCCTGCACATCCGGCCAATCAAAGCCCACCCGGGCAACACGCTTTTGGATCTGATCCGCCTGCGCCAGGGCGGGCAAAGCCAGGGAAATACCATCCAGCAAGCTGGCTTCGGCTTTGCCGTTTTCCAGGCGTTCCTGAGCCTTCAGGCGCTCCCAGTTTTGCAGCAGATGCTGCTGGTCTTTAACCTGAAAATCGCCGAAGACATGTGGGTGGCGGCGCACGATCTTGGTGTGGATGCCGCTCAAAACATCAGCAATCGTGAACTCGCCCTCATCTGACGCAATTTGGGTTTGCAGCAAGATGAGCAGGAGCAGGTCGCCCAGCTCTTCGCGCATGCTGTCCACATCGTCTGCATCGATGGCAGTAAGCACCTCGTAGGTCTCTTCGAGCAGGTCGCCGCGCAGGCTGCGATGAGTCTGCTCGCGATCCCAAGGGCAGCCATCCGGAGCGCGCAGATGCGCCACTACCTCCAGAAAGGCCTCAAAGGAGGTCTGAGGCGCCAGGGGGGGCAGGTACAGAGCGGTCAACAAGCCAATATGCTGGCTGCGGTCGATCTCATATAGGGCCAGGTCTTCGACCAATTGATCGGCGGTTCCTGCCGCATGGACCAGCTTCACGGGATGCTCATCGGGATACAGACTCATCAGGGTCAGCTTGACATCCGAGGCGACCATTGGCGAGTGAATCTGGGCAATCAACGCAGGGACGCCCGGCGGGAAGGGCGGCACGTGGCTGACTGCCAGCTGCAGGGCATCCACCAAAGCCAGATGAGGAAAGGGATCCAGCCCCAGCGCTGTGAAAGCCGGCTCAAGAAAGCTCAGCCCTTCAACAACTGCCACCGTCAGGCCCTGATCGCGGGCCCGGCGCAGGATCTCGGGTGCGGTGGCTTCGGCAACCAACGGATGTCCAGGCACAGCATAGAGGACACCCTCTGGGCGCTGGCCAAGGGCAAGGACCTGCTGCACAATTTCCTCATAGACTTGCTCAAAGGATTCAGCGTTTTCATAGAGCGGATCGAAGGCGTGAACCCGGATGTGATGCGGCAACCCATCCACCACAGGGTGCTGGCGGGTGCGCAGATAGATTTCCGAGGCGCTTTCAAGTGTTTCCCACGCCTGGCGGGTGAGCAGTCTGGGGTCGCCTGGGCCCAAACCCAGGATGGTGATTTGTGCTTCTGTCATCGGATCGGGCCAGAGAAAATCATTAAAGCAAAACGTAATGCGTTTAGCGGGATGCACAAGGCGTTTCAGTGCGCATCACACAAACCGCATTACGTTTGAATGAATCGTGATTCGTAGCGCTCCCTATAAGCTACACGCAGCTATCCGCTCAATACTGAAGCACACCGGACGGTCTTCGACTTCAGCAAATGCCGCTATGGTCCAGGTCGCCTTCAGGCGCCATAAGAAGATTAACGCTTGGTGTAGGTCGGAGCTTTGCGGGCGCGCTTCAGACCAGGTTTTTTGCGCTCTTTAATCCGCGCATCGCGGGTCAAGAAGCCGCCTTTGCGCATCGTCGGGCGCAAGTCGGGGTTCATCTTAACCAAGGCGCGGGCCACACCCAGCTGAACGGCAGAGGTCTGCCCGGTGACGCCGCCGCCCTTCACCACCACGGTGATATCCAGGGCTTCCAGGTTTTCGCCGGCGCTTTGCAGCGGCGCCAGAATAGCCTGCATATCCCCAACGCGGGGAAAGTAGTTCTCCAGCGGCTTTTCATTGACGATGAATTTACCCGAGCCGCTCATCACCCGCACCCGGGCGGTAGCCTCTTTGCGACGACCAATGCCTTCATAGTACTGAACTGCCATGTTTCTACTCCTTGCCCATCAGCTGCAACGGCTTGGGCTGTTGCGCTCCGTGGGGGTGTTCCGGACCTTTGTAGGCCTTAAGTTTCTTGATCAACTGGCGACCAAACTTGTTGTGCGGCAACATGCCCCAAACTGCGCTGCGGATCACCCGGTCGGGGTGGCGCTGAAGCTGATCGCGCAGGCTGGTCTCCGTCAGGCCACTCGGATAAATCGAGTGTCGGTAATAGAACTTTTCCTGCAGCTTGTTGCCGGTGACCTGCACCAGCTCGCTGTTCACAACAATGACGTAATCGCCGGTGTCCATGCCAGGGGTAAAGTTCGGTTTGTGCTTGCCCAGCAAGACACTTGCAACCTGAGTCGCCAGGCGCCCCAGGTTTTGGCCTTTGGCATCAACCAGGTACCATTCCTGAGTGATCTCGGCTGCTTTGGGTATGTAAGTTTTATCCACGCTTCTACTCTCCAATTACCGGCGGGCGATAGACGCCTTCACCGCACATCATGACAGGATTGATTCTTATCCCAGGTTATCTCGATAAATCACTTCGACCAGCGTCAGCCCGTGGGGCGGGGCAAGATAGTTAACCAACGCCTTTGAGCCACTTTCCAGGCAATCCCGCACTGCTTCAGGCGGCTGTAATCCCTGCCCAACTGCGACCAAAAAGCCAACCAGGCGCCGCACCATCCGAAAGAGGAATGCATTGGCGACAATTTCAAATGCCAGCCCATCGGACGCCAGGCTGATCCAGTCTGCACCCGTCACGGTTCGCAGCGTGCTGCCACCAGGCCGGGGCGGGGTGCCAAAGGCAGCAAAATCGTGCGCACCAAGCAAGCAGAGCGAGGCCTGGCGCATGCTTGCCAGATCGACTGCGGGCCAAACTCGCCAGGCATAACGCTCAAGCAAAGGATCTCGCACCGGCTGGCAAAACAGACGGTAACGATAGCGTCGAGCCAGCGCAGCGTAACGGGGGTGGAAATCCTCCGCAACCTGGCGGGCAAACTGCACAGCGACATCCGGCGGTAAATGGGCATTCAGGGCCGAGCGCAGCGCTTCCGGTGGGTGCGCCCAGTCCAGATCAAAGGCAATCACCTGGCCCGATGCGTGCACACCGGTATCCGTGCGCCCCGAGGCCAGGATGCTTTTGCCTTGCCAGCCCAACTGCTGCAAAGCGGTTTCCACAACCGCCTGCACCGTGCGCTGTTTGGGACCCCTCGCCTGACGCTGAAACCCAAAGAATTCGGTGCCGTCGTAAGCGAGAATAACCTGGTAACGTGCCATGCCTAGCTGCTGGCGGTTCCGCCAGCCTATCGCTAGTCTTCTACCAACTCCAAAATGACCATTTCGGCCGAGTCGCCATGGCGGGGGCCCAGCTTGATCATGCGGGTGTACCCACCAGGGCGGTTCTCATACCGCTTGGCAAGGTCGTCAAAGAGCTTCTTGACCGTAGTGGCGTCGCTCAAGCGAGCTGCAGCGAGACGACGGGCATGCACCATCTGGGCATCTCCCGCGGCATTGCCGCGTTTTGCCAGGGTGATCAGGCGTTCCGCCTGGCCGCGCACGGCTTCAGCTTTGGTGCGCGTGGTCTGGATGCGCTCGTGCTCAAACAACTGCTTGACCAAGATGCGCCGCAGAGCTCTACGCTCATCCTTGTCACGACTAAGTTTGTATCCAGCTACTCTGTGTCGCATGACTTAATTACTCCGCTTCCTTATCGCTTCCATCCTTGAGGTAGCCCTTTTCGCGCATTTTCTGGCGCAGCTCATCCAGGCTCTTTTCACCAAAGTTGCGAATGGACATGACGGCTTCATCGCCCTTTTCCAGCAATTCCAGGACCTCGCCAACCGTGGTGATGCCTGTGCGCTTGAGCGAGTTAAAGACTCGCACCGACAGGTCCAGGTTTTCGATTGGGGTCTCGATCATCTCGCTGGTCAGGCGGCTGCCTTCTTCCTCTTCGAGGGAGATCGCAGCCAACGATTCTTCGCTGATGCCAGCGATGTGACGCAGGTGATCGATGATCAGCTTGGCACTGGTGCTGAGTGATTCTTCAGGCCCAATGGTGCCGTCGGTCCAGATCTCAAGGATCAATTTGTCATAGTTGGTGCTCTGGCCAACGCGGGCATAGCCCACATCCCAGTTCACCCGCCGCACCGGGCTGTAGATAGCGTCCACGGGCATTTCGCCAATGGGCAAACGCCCAATGCGATCATCCGCCGGTGAATAGCCGCGCCCGGTCTCGACAGTCAACTCGATTTCGAGGTGGGCATGATCATCATCCACGGTGAACAGATACAAATCCGGATTGACGATTTCAACTTCCGGCGGAGTGATGATATCACCCGCGGTAACCACACCGCTGCCGCGCACCTCCAGGTGCAAACGGGCGGAATCTACGTCGTAAAGTTTCATCCGCAACTGCTTGATCTGCAGCATCAGCCGGATCACGTCTTCGCGCACACCCGGAATATCGCTGAACTCATGCTGCACATCGGCAATGCGAATGGAGGTGACCGCCGCGCCCTCAAGAGAGGACAGCAACACCCGTCGAAGGGCATTGCCCAGCGTGATGCCATAACCACGCTCCAGCGGGCTGATGATGAACTTGCCGTAATTGCGCGCTTCAGCTTCTCGCTCAATCTTCGGCGTTACCATATTACTTAAACCAATCACGGTTCACCTCATCCCCGGGTGCCAACACCGCTTTCAAGCCAGGCTGGCTCGATGGCTTAGCCAACCAGCGCGCCAACGCAGCCTCTTGAAGACACGGATGTTAACACCACACTGATTATCGCGAGTAGTACTCGACGATGAGCTGCTCTTGTAGGTTGCTGTCGATTTCGGACCGCTCTGGCAGCCGGATGACCGAGCCAGAGAGGGTCTTCAGTTCCCGGCTAAGCCAGGGTGGCACAGTGCGATCTTCAGCCACAGCCGAAAGGTCTTTGAAGAAGGTGCGCCCCCGTGAACCCTCGCGGACGGCAACCACATCGCCCTGAGAGACGAGCATGGAGGGCACATCCGTGCGCCGGCCATTCACGGTGAAATGGCCATGGGTCACCAGGAGGCGAGCCTGGGCGCGGCTATCGGCAAAGCCGAGGCGGAAAATCACATTGTCCAGGCGAGATTCGAGGATCTGGAGCAGGTTCAGGCCGGTCAGGCCGCGGCGGCTCAGCGCCACTTCATAGTAACGGCGGAACTGGCGTTCCAGGATGCCATAGGAGCGGCGCGCTTTTTGCTTGGCGCGCAACTGGCGGTTATAGTCCGAATCGCGCCGGCGGCGGAACTGGGCGCCTTTGCCATGCTGGCCAGGCGCATAGCCGCGCCGCTCAAAGGAGCATTTAGGACTGAAGCAGCGCTCGCCCTTCAGAAAAAGCTTTTCGCCTTCTCGCCGGCACAATTTACAAACTGGCCCACGATACTTCGACATACGATGACTTCCTTATCCTTCCTGAAAAAATTTAAACGCGGCGTTTCTTGGGAGGCCGGCAACCGTTATGCGGCACGGGGGTCACGTCGGCAATCGCCGTGACACGCAGGCCCAGCGTTTGAACTGCACGGATGGCAGATTCGCGGCCAGGACCCGGGCCTTTGACAAACAGTTCCACTTCTTGCAGGCCCATCGCCATAGCGGCTTTGATGGCCTGCTCAGCAGCCAGGCGGGCAGCAAATGGCGTGCTCTTGCGAGAGCCTTTGAAACCAGCCGAGCCAGCACTGCCCCAGGCAACTGTGTTGCCCTGCAGGTCGGTCACTGTGACAATTGTATTGTTGAAAGTCGCATTGATATGGACCTGGCCAGAGGACAGCGTCCGCTTTACTTTCTTTGCGCCGCCTTTACGACGCGCAGCACGTACACTTTGAGCCATAGTACCTCACAATCTTACTGATCCGGTGTCAACACCCAGGGTGTAAACACCCACTCGTCTCTGCCGTCCAGACAGCCGCTGGGTGGAAGGTACCCAATCCAGACAGGCAGGAGAAAACCCAATCCAATTATTTCTTGGCGCCCCGGCGTCGGCCGCGACCCGCAACCGTTTTCTTGGGACCCTTGCGAGTGCGGGCGTTTGTGCGAGTGCGCTGGCCGCGCGCCGGCAGGTTGCGGCGGTGGCGCAGTCCACGATAGCTGCCAATCTCGATCAAACGCTTAATGTTGAGCTGCACTTCGCGGCGCAAATCACCTTCGACCTTAAAGTTCTGCGAGATGTAATCGCGCAGCAGCGCCACCTCGGCATCGGTCAGGTCCTTAACGCGCCGATCCGGGTTAACCTTGGTAGCCGCCAGGACTTCCTGCGCCCTGGGCAACCCGATTCCATAGAGATAGGTTAAGCCAATCTCAATTCGTTTATTGCGTGGAAGATCAACACCTTCGATGCGTGCCATATCTCTGCCTATCCCTGTCGCTGTTTATGCTTTGGGTTGCTACAAATGACGTACAATACGCCTTTGCGCCGGACGACTTTGCAATTCGCGCAGCGCTTTTTGATCGATGCCGTGACTTTCATAACCATTTCTCCTTCAATACCGGCTCGGATAATCCGTTTGAGGGATACTCTCCAGCCGAAGTTTCCATTATACTAACTTCAATTCGTTTCGTCCAGACTCAGTTTCACCAGCTTCATGGCAAGGTCAGGATCCAGGGATCCGCCTCAGTGACAGCCACGGTATGCTCGAAGTGCGCAGTGAGCGAGCCGTCCGCCGAAACCACGGTCCATTGGTCGGGCAGGACCCGTGTGCGGGGGGTGCCCACAAGCACCATCGGCTCCAGAGCGATGGTCATGCCAGGGCGCAAGACCACGCCGCGACCCGGCGTGCCGTAGTTTGGCACCTGGGGGCCTTCGTGCATTTGCTGTCCCACGCCATGACCGGTGTACTCACGGGTCACATGAAAGCCATTGCTCTCCACATAGTGCTGTATGGCCGCCGAAACGTCTCCGGTGCGGTTGCCTGAGCGCATCTGAGAAATACCCACTTCTAAAGCGCGCTGGGTGACTTCAATCAGTTTTTGCGCCTGGGCAGAGACTTCACCCACCCCAACCGTGAAGGCTGCATCACCCACATATCCGTCTAACAGGGTGCCGCAATCCACCGAGACAACATCGCCTTCCTTCAAGCGCCGCTTGGAAGGGAAGCCGTGCACCAGCTCCTCATTAATGCTGACGCACAGGGTGGCCGGGAAAGGATAAGCGCCCGGATAGCCCTTGAACACCGGAATGCCACCATGCTCGCGGATGACTTGCTCAGCAGCCGCGTCCAGCTCAGCGGTGGTCACACCCGGCTGGATCATCTCCCGCACCGTAGCCAGCGCCAGGGCATTCACACGGCCCGCTTCACGCATCAAGGCAAGTTCTGCCTGACTTTTGATGACAATATTCCGGTCCCAGCTCATATGCAACCTAAACTTTTTTTGCCAGCGCAGCCAACAGATCCGCCGTCACCGCTTCGATGGGTTGGGTGCCGTCAATCTCTAAGAGCAGACCTTCTTGCTGGTAGTACTCAATGAGCGGCGCAGTCTGAGCAAAGTACACTCGGATGCGATTGATCACGGTTTCCGCTTTGTCGTCATCACGCTGATACAGCTCCGAGCCGTCTTGATCACAGACGCCAGCCTGCCTGGGAGGGCTGTACTTCTCATGGTAAACATGGCCCTGAGCCCGGCATGTCCAACGCCCGGTCAGTCGCTCAATGAGTATCTGCTCGGCCACCTTGATGTATGGGACTGCATTGACCTTGCCTTGCATCCCTGCCAGCATCTCCGCCAGGGCTACCGCCTGGGCAGGCGTGCGCGGGAAACCATCCAACAGCGCGCCAGGGGCGCAGTCGGGGCGAGACAGGCGGTCCCGGATCATGGCTATGGTCAGGTCATCTGGGACCAGCTCGCCGCGATCCATAAAGTCTTTGGCCAGCTTACCCAACTCCGTCTGATTCTTCAGGTTCTCACGGAAGATATCACCCGAAGAGATGTGGGGCAAACCCAGGTTTTTGGAAATGACCTGGGCCTGAGTGCCTTTGCCAGCACCTGGCGGACCGAGAAGCACAATGTACGTTGGCATACAAGCTCTCCTAAGCAGCAACCCAACAGCTACTTGATCAACAGAGCATCATCGTAACCGTGCAGTTTGAGCTCAGCCTGGATGTTAAAGAACGTATCCCGCACCACACCCACAACAATCAGCAAGCCCGCCGAAGAAACCAGGAAGAAGTTGCTCGCCTGGCTGTTCCTGAACGCCGGGATGAGCAGGCTGATCAGCCAGGGCATGACAGCCACCACACCCAGGAAAACTGCACCCGGCAGGGTGATGCGCGACAAGACTTTGTTCAGATACTTCTGCGTCGGCGCTCCCCGGCTCACGCCTGGGATCTGTGCGCCAACGCGCTTCAAGTTCTCGCCATAGTTTTGCTGGGCGAACAAAACGTTGGTGTAGAAGAAGGTGAAGGCCACAACCATCACGAAATACATGATCCAGTAGAAATCGCTGTTACCACCAAAAAGGTTCTGGACAGAAACCGCGATGCTGCTCACCGTCTCGTTCTCGGATTGAGCAAAAAAGCTCGCCAAAATGGCCGGGAAGGTGAGCAGCGATTGGGCAAAGATCAGCGGGATCATCCCAGCCATGTTGACCATCAGGGGCAAGGTCCCTTTAACAGGCATGGACATACGGTTGCCCACCCGCCGGCCCGGGTACATCACGGGAACGTTGCGCCGCCCTTGTTGAACAAAGACAATCGCAAAAATGATCAAGACCGTAATCAGCAGGGTGAGGCTGAACATCCACCAGCGGTTTTGCTCATCGGCCAGGATTGAGCCAAAGTTAGCCGGGATTCGAGAAACAATGCCGGCAAAGATGATCAGCGACAGGCCCTGGTTGCGGATGCCAAACTCCGAGATCAACTCACCCAACCAGATGGCAAACATTGTCCCAGCTGTCATGCTGAGGATGATCGCCAGGGTGTTGACGATTGAGCCAGGGACAAAGCCAAAGTTGCTGATGATCGGCGCCCCACCTGTCAGGCTGTTGAAGATGTTGATCTGCCCAATCGCTTGCAGAGCCGCCATCGGCACAGCCAGGATGTAAGTCCATTTTTCCATCCACTTCTGGCCTTCACGCGGGTCTTCCTCCATCCGGCGCTGTAAGGCAGGGATGATGGGCACCAAAAGCTGCAGGATAATCTGGGCAGTGATGTAAGGGTACACCCCCATCGCCAGCACAGAAAAGTTCGACACCGTGCCCCCGGAGAGCAAATCCAGCAGGCCAACCAACGTGCCGCCTGCGCCGCCGCCGGCCATGATCTGACCAATGGCGGCTTTATCCACGCCTGGCACAGGCACGTGCGCCGCAAGGCGATAGATGGACAGCAAGAGTAACGTCACCAGCAGCTTGCGCCGAATATCGTGCGATGTCCACAGGTAACGCCAGGAAGACCACTTCATGTCAAGGGCTCCTTTGAAAGATGGATCTGCAGGGTAAACATGTGAGCGGCATCCACAACCGATCGGCGTTTACGCTGCCTCGATAAGCTCGACACGGCCGCCAGCGGCTTCAATTTTGCTGCGGGCGCTTTCGCTGACACGATGAACGTGCACCGTCAGAGCCACATTGACTTCGCCACGCCCGAGGATAACCACCGGGTTGCGCTTATCACGCAGCAAGCGAGCCTCGGCCAGGGTATCAGGGTTGACCTCGCTACCAGCAGCAAACTTTTCGGTCAACTGATCCAGGTTCACCTCGTTGTATTCAATGCGATTGAGCGGGGTAAATCCCTTCCCGCGCACGAACGGCAGGCGGCGAAAGAAGGGCAGGTTGCCGCCCTGGTGATACAGGCGGGTGCTGCCGCCAGAGCGCGCTCCCTGGCCCTTGGTGCCTCGACCAGCAGTCTTGCCCTGGCCGGCGGCGATGCCCCGGCCCACACGCCTGCGAGATTTCTTCGATCCCTCTTGCGGTTTAAGATCGTTGAGTTTCATAAGATTCCCTATGCGACTTCTTCGATTTCGACCAGGTGGGAGACCAGCGCCAGCATACCGCGCAGCGTGGCCGAATCCACCTGTTCGACAGTCTGGTGCATGCGACGCAAGCCAAGCGCCCGGACGGTGGCCTTATGGCGCTTGGAATAACCAATCGGGCTGCGCACCAGGGTGATGCGAACTGTCTTTTCGGAGGTTTTCGGATCAGTCATTCTTCCTCCGATCCCAAAACGGAGTCACGTCCTTGACGGTTTTTCCACGCCGGGCGGCCTCAGCCTCCGGCGATTTCAATTGCTCCAGCGCCTGCAATGTGGCAAAGACCACGTTCAAGACATTGCTGCTGCCAAGAGACTTGGTCAGGATATCAGAAATCCCGGCCGCTTCCAAAACAGCACGCACACCTCCACCTGCAATCACGCCCGTGCCGGGGGAAGCCGGCTTGAGCAAGATCTGCGACCCGCCAACTTTACCGATCACCTCGTGAGGGATGGTGGATTTATAGACAAACACTTTGTGCATGTTTTTGCGGGCGCGATCCGAGGCTTTGCGCATGGCGTCGGGCACAGCGTTTGCTTTACCCACGCCGACGCCGACGCTGCCACGGCCATCGCCCACCACAACGGTGACGCGAAAATTGAAGCGGCGACCGCCCTTGACCACTTTTGCTACGCGAGCAATGTCAACAACACGCTCATCCAGCTCTGGGCCTGTATACTCAGAATATTCAAAGTCTGACATACGCTTCTCCTGTGCAGAGGCGAGAGACCGCCGGACTCAGCAGCATGAAGCCGCCGCTGCTGACGATCTCATCTAACCCTACTAGAACTCCAGACCGCCTTCACGGGCTGCATCGGCCAACGCTTTGACACGGCCAATGTAACGAAAACCGCCACGGTCAAACACTACCTGCTGGATGCCTTTGGAGCGGGCGCGTTCGGCGATCGTCTTGCCCACCAGGCGAGCCTGTTCCAGCTTTTTCAGGCCGTCCAACTTGGTCCGCAGATCATGGTCAATGCTGGATGCAGACACCAGGGTATTTCCGGCCTGGTCGTCGATCACCTGGGCGTAAATTTCCGCAGTGCTGCGAAAAACGCTCAGGCGAGGGCGCTGCGATGTGCCGGTTACTTTTTTGCGAACACGCGCATGTCTTCGGAAGCGCGCTTCGGACCTTGATGATTTCGAGCTCATCTTTACACCTTACCCGCTTTACCTGCCTTGCGGCGGATCTTTTCTTCCAGATACTTGATGCCTTTGCCCTGATAGGGCTCCGGCGGGCGGACCTTGCGAATATCGGCGGCCACCTGGCCCACCAGTTGCTTGTCATATCCCATGATTTTGATCTGGCGGGTCTTCATGTCGGCATCAAAGGAGATGCCTTGCGGCGGCTCCACCACCACGGGGTGAGAATAGCCGACATATAAAACCAGGTTTTTGCCCTGGATTTCGGCGCGGTACCCCACACCATTCACTTCCAGGATCCGTTCAAAGCCGGTGCTGACGCCGACCACCATATTGTTAATCAAGGCGCGGGTCATTCCATGCAGCGAACGATCGGTGCGACCATCGGTGGCGCGAGCCACTTCCAGCACACCCTCATGGATCGAAATCTGCATCGAGGCAGGGAATGACTGCTGCATTTCTCCCTTGGGGCCTTTGACGTGCACCATGGTTCCATCGATGGTTACTTCAACGCCTTTCGGCAGCACAACTGGTAAGCGACCAATTCGGGACATATCGACCTCCTTACCAGACCTTGCACAGCACCTCGCCGCCAACACCCAATTGGCGGGCGCGCTGCCCGGTCATCACGCCCTTCGGCGTGGAAAGGATGGCAATGCCCATCCCCGATAGCACCCAGGGGATTTCCTGCTTGCCAGTATACACACGGCGCCCGGGGCGGCTGACCCGTTCCAGGCCCGTGATTACAGGGCGGCGTTCACGCCGCTCGCCCACGTATTTCAAGTGAATCCGCAATACTTTCGAGCCGGCTACCTTGCCATCCACCACTTCATATCCGCTGATATAACCTTCTTCCTGCAAGATCCGGGCTATATTTTCCTTGATCTTGGAGCTGGGTAATGCCACCAGGGCATGCCCTGCAGAGGTCGCATTGCGAACACGAGTCAACATATCGCTAATAGGATCGGTCATACTCATCTCAACATCCTCCGCCCGGCTACCAGGAAGACTTAACCACACCAGGGAGTTTGCCCTGCAAAGCCAGCTCGCGGAAGCAAATCCGGCACAGACCAAAGCGCCGAATGTAGCCGCGCGGTCGTCCGCAGATCTTGCAGCGATTGCGCACGCGGATAGGGTATTTCCGGCGTGTTTCCCTGATCATCATGCATGTTTTGGCCATCGATTAACCTTCCTTCCTAAACGGCATACCGAGCAACCTTAGTAGCTGCCTGCCGTGATCATCGTTCCTTGCCGAGGTTACGATCGTCACTTCCAAACCTCTCAGCTTGTCGATCTTATCGTACTCGATCTCTGGGAACACCAGCTGCTCGCGGAAACCCAGGGTGTAATTCCCGCGTCCGTCGAAGGAATCGGCGGAGACGCCGCGGAAATCGCGCACGCGCGGCAGGGCAATATTCATCATGCGATCCAAGAAGGACCACATCCGGTCGCCTCGCAGGGTGACTTTTGCGCCAATGGCGCGCCCTTCGCGCAGCTTGAAGTTGGCGATGGATTTACGCGCTTTGGTCACGATGGGCTTTTGCCCGGTGATAGACGTCAGGTCGACCACCGCGGCATCCAGAGCTTTGGCGTTATCCAGAGCTTCTCCCAGACCGATGTTCACCACAACCTTTTCGACACGCGGCACTTCCATGACATTGCTCAGGTCGAGCGTCTTCATCAGGGCCGGCACGACTTCATTTCGATAACGTTCTTTCAGCACATGGCTCATATTATTGCTCCCAACCAGCCGGCTAATTGAACTGAGCCTGGCACTTTTTGCAAACCCGCAGGACGCTTTCGTCCTTGCGCAGGACGCCAACACGGGTTGGCTCGCCACACTGCGGGCAAACCAGCATGACATTCGAAATCGAGATCGGTCCTTCGAACTCGATGATGCCGGGCTTCAAAGTGCGGCCCTGTGTCTGCACCTGCCGCTGGTGTTTCTTGCGGATGTTGATGCCCTGAACAACAACGCGGTGTTCTTCCGGCAGAACCTTGATCACCTGGCCGCGCTTGCCTTTATCTTCCAGCCGGCCACTGATGACTTCTACAGTATCACCTTTACGTATCTTTACTTTCACGGCTCTCGCTCCTGCGTGTGTAACGCTTCTCCCTGGTCTTAGAGAACCTCTGGGGCCAGTGAGACAATCTTCATGAAACCCTTTTCGCGCAACTCACGGGCCACCGGGCCAAAGATGCGGGTGCCTTTGGGGTTCTTGCCATCAGTATCCAGGATGACTGCGGCGTTGTCGTCAAAACGGATCGAGGATCCATCCTCGCGACGCCACTCTTTGGCGCAGCGAACAATCACTGCGCGCACGATATCGCTTTTCTTGACTGCACCCTGGGGGGAGGCGGATTTGACCGTCGCCACCACCACATCGCCCACACGACCATAGCGGCGGGTCGAACCACCCATGATATGGATGACCAGCAACTCGCGCGCGCCAGTGTTATCGGCAACTTTCATACGAGTTTCTTGCTGGATCATGCCGCACCTTCCGGGATGGAGGCAAGCGTCTCCAGGGTGGTATCGCCCGCGCTGATTTCTCGGCGCAGGATGGTTTCAACAACCCAGCGCTTGTGGCGCGAGAGCGGGCGGCTTTCCACAATTTGGACGGTGTCGCCAATCTTGCAGCCCAACTCATCATGAGCCATAAAACGCCGGCGGCTGTGAACAACCTTCTTGTACAATCGGTGGCGGTAGGTGCGCGAAACTTCCACAACCACCGTCTTTTGCATCTTATCGCTGGTGACTACGCCTACCATGCGGCGTCGAGTGTTCATCTTCCACCTCCCAGTGCCGCTTCCTTTTCGCGCTCATCGACAATGGTCATCAAACGAGCAACCTGGCGGCGGGTTTGGCGCAAGCGGGTATAGTCGGTCAGTTCGCCGGTCGCTTGCCGAAATCGCAGGTTCATGAGCTCTTCTCGGGCGTCATTCAGCTGCTTGCGCAGCTCGTCCAGAGAGATATCCCTGAGCTTTTGATTCTTCGGGTTCATGCCTCGCCTCCCGAAGTCGAGGCGGGCATTGTGTCATGCCGCCCGACGATCTTTGTCTTGATCGAAAACTTATATTGGGCCAATTCCAGCGCCTGGCGCGCCACATCTTCGGGCAGGCCACCGCCAATCTCGAACATAATGCGGCCCGGGCGAACGACTGCAACCCAGTACTCCACATTGCCTTTGCCTTTCCCCATACGGGTCTCAGCAGGCTTGTGGGTGACCGGCTTATCGGGGAAAATGCGAATCCAGAATTTTCCCCGCCGCTTCATGGCGCGGGTGATGGCGCGCCGCGCCGCCTCAATTTGGCGTGCGGTTACCCAACCGGGCTCCATGGCCTTCAAGCCGAAATCACCAAACACTACTTCTGCGCCGCGGAAGGACTTTCCTTTCATGCGGCCGCGCATTTGTTTGCGCCATTTAACACGCTTAGGCATTAACATCTTGACACCTTCTTACTCACTGACATAGACGCCCTCGGTAGCCTCGGGCTTCTCTTCCAACTCTGGAAGGACCTCTCCACGATAGATCCATACTTTGACACCGATCCGTCCATAGGTGGTGAGTGCCTCGGCGCGCGAGTAATCAATGTCGGCGCGCAGAGTCTGGCGGGGAACCCGGCCTTCACGCATATTCACGGTGCGCGCCATTTCGGCTCCGCTCAGGCGACCCGAGACCTCAACCCGAATGCCCTGACCACCCTGGCGAGCAGATTGCTGGATGGCGCGCTTCATGGCGCGCTGGTAGCTGATACGGCGCTCAAGCTGCTCGGCAATGTTCTGGGCAACCAGATAAGCATCCAGGTCCGGAGATTTGATCTCTTTGATCTCCAAATCAATCTTTTTGCCCACAACGCTTTCCAGGCTCTGGCGGATCTTCTTAACATTTTCGCCTTTGCGGCCGATCAGAATACCCGGTTTGGCGGTGTGGACAATCACTTTCACCTTGCCCGGAAAGCGCTCGATATCGACCCGTGAAACCCCAGCTTTGGGGGCCTCAGCGCGGACCAGATCGCGCAGGTGAAAATCCTGGTGCAGGTTCTGCACGTATTCATCGCCTTCGGCATACCAGCGGCCTTCCCAGGTCTTGTTGATCTTCAGGCGAAAACCGATTGGGTTTACTTTACGTCCCATACAATCTCCTTCGGTGTGAAACACCGCCTCACGATTCCCGCTCGCGCAGGATTACCGTCACATGCGATGAACGCCGCAGCCAGGGTTTGAAGCGCCCGCGTGCGCCAAAGCGGCGCCATTTGCGCGTGGGGGCCTCATCAGCAAAAATGCGATAGACATACAAATCATCCCGGCTGACCCCAAAGTTCTCTTCACCATTTGCCATGGCTGAAGCAAGAATCTTGGATACAGGGTGAGCTGCGCGGTTGGTGGTGAATTTCAGCAAGGTGAGCGCTTCTACCGCGTCTTTTCCACGCACCAAATCCACCACCAGGCGGACCTTCTGGGCAGAAACCGGGACAAAGCGACCCTTTGCAAGGATATCCGTGGCCATGTCGCATTATCCTTTCTTCGATTTCTTTTCTGCTACATGCCCACGAAACATGCGCGTTGGTGCAAACTCACCCAGCTTATGCCCAACCATGTTCTCGGTGACGTAGATCGGCACATGTCGGCGGCCATCATGCACGGCTATCGTGTGCCCCACCATCTGAGGGAAGATGGTGCTGTCGCGGCTCCAGGTGCGAATGACCTTTTTGTCGCCGCGCTCGTTCATCATCTCGATCCTTTCGAGCAGCTTCGGATCGACGTAAGGGCCTTTTTTCAGCGAACGTCCCATAGTTGCTTCTCCGGTCTAGCGTTTCTTACCCCGCCGGCGGACAATGTACTTATCCGTCTTTTTGTTGCGGCGGGTCTTATAGCCCAGGGTGGGTTTGCCCCAGGGGCTCTTCGGGCTGGGCATGCCAATCGGCTGGCGGCCTTCGCCGCCACCATGGGGGTGGTCGCGAGGGCTCATGGCGGTGCCGCGCACAGTCGGGCGGATGCCCAGATGGCGCTTGCGGCCAGCTTTGCCCAGTTTGATATTGCTGTGTTCCAGGTTGCCCACCTGGCCAATCGTGGCGTAGCAGCTCTGGCGCACCAGGCGAACTTCACCGGAAGGCATGCGAATCTGGGCGTAATCGCCCTCTTTCGCCAGCAATTGGGCTGCGCCGCCAGCCGCGCGCACCAACTGGCCGCCACGCCCTTCTTTCAGCTCCACGTTGTGGACCAGCGTGCCCACGGGGATATTGGCAATTGGCAGGTTGTTGCCAGGCCGGACCTCCGCCTGCGGGCCCGAAACAACCGAGTCGCCCACGCGCAGATCCAGAGGGGCAATGATGTAACGCTTCTCACCATCGGCATAAAAAAGCAGTGCCAGGCGAGCAGTGCGGTTAGGATCGTATTCAATCGCAGCCACACGGGCAGGAACACCATATTTTTCGCGCTTGAAATCCACGATCCGGATCTGGCGACGATTGCCGCCACCGCGATGCCGAACGGTCACCCGGCCGTACATGTTGCGCCCGCCGCTTTTGCGCAGGGGCATGACCAGGGAGCGTTCCGGCTTGCTCTTGGTGATTTCCTCGAAGCTGTAGCCGGTCATACCGCGCTGACCAGGAGTCACGGGTTTAAACTTCTTTACACCCATTATTTCACTCCTTCAAATGCTGCAATGGTGTCGCCGGGCGCCAGGGTAACAATCGCTTTTTTGTAGCTGGCGCGGCGTTGTGTCGTGCGCCGACTGCGCAGGTTTCGCTTGCGCTTGGCAGGCATGTTAATCACATTCACCCGCATCACGGTCACATCAAATAGCTTCTCAACTGCATCTTTGACCAGAGTCTTGGTCGCATCCGAACTGACCTCAAACACGTACTGGTGCAGTTGGGCATTCTGATAGTTGGTTTTTTCCGTAATCAACGGGCGGCGAAGCACATCATAATAAGTGGTCATAGCTGCCTCCACCTAATTCCCAGCGGCTTTTTCAGCCGCGAACAAGCTTTCCAGGATGGGCAGCGCAGGCATGGGCAGGATCACCCGATCATAGCCCAGCAAGTCCCGAATGTTGAGATAATTGACCAGCAATGTCTTGGCGTCGGGCAGGTTGTTGGTCGAAAGAACCACCCGCTGGTAATCATCATTCTTTTCGGGGATCAAGATTAACGCGCTTGCCTGTCCCACCAGGCGATCGAGCGCCTGGGCCATCAGGCGGGTTTTGATCTCCGGCAAAGCCAGAGCATCCAGAACAACCAGGCTCTTCTCGGCCGCCTTGACCGAGAGTGCAGAGCGGATAGCAGCCTGGCGCATCTTTCGGGGCATTGCCTGGCTGTAATCGCGCGGCTTGGGGGTGTGCACTTTGCCGCCGCCCACCCAATGGGCCGCCCGGTTGGAACCCTGGCGCGCCCGGCCAGTGCCTTTCTGCCGCCACGGCTTGCGGCCGCCGCCAGAGACTTCGCTGCGGCCTTTGGTTTTGTGAGTGCCCAGGCGGGCGTTGGCCATCTGGCGCACAAACGCCTGGTGCATCAGATCGACATTGATATTGGCCTCAAAAATCGCCGCTGGCAGATCCACCGTGCTCACTTTTTGGCCATCCATGTTTAAGACATCTACTTCCATGTCACCTTCGGTTGTTACACCGCCTCCAATTCAGTCTGGCGCACCAGACTACTGCTTGCGCGCCTCATTGATCACCACCAGGCCGCCTTTGGCGCCGGGAACTGCGCCACGCACCCCAAGCAAGTTGCGCTCTGCATCCACCAGCACAACCCGCAGGTTCTGCGCCGTAACGCGCTCGTTGCCCATGTGTCCCGGGCCGCGCGCCCCCTTGTACACTCGGCCCGGCGTGGTGCCCGAACCACGCGAACCCGGAGCGCGATTCCGGTCCGATTGGCCATGGGTCTTTGGCCCACCGCGGAAGTGATAACGCTTCACGCCGCCCTGGAAGCCCTTGCCTTTGCTGGTACCCACAATGTCCACCAGATCGCCCACCGCAAACAGTGAGACGTTCAAAGACTCGCCTTCCTTCAAATCTGCGTCTTTGGCGCGAAACTCGCGCAAAAAGCGCAATGGAGGGAGATTATTGCGCTTAAGGTGCCCCAGTTGACCACCCGAAAGACGCTTAGGCTTCACTTCTTCGAAACCCAGCTGCACTGCCGCGTAGCCATCGATATCTGGCGTGCGCACCTGGGTTACATAGCAAGGCCCAGCTTCGATCAATGTCACCGGAACAGCAACTCCGGCATCGTCGAAAATCTGGGTCATGCCGACTTTCTTGCCGATCAGCCCTTTCAACATATCTCGATTTTCTCCTTACTCAAATAGTTTCGGGACTGTCAGCCTGGGCTGGGCTGCATCATCCCTGTCCACAGCGCAGTTAAGCGGACTGCCGAGGGGCTTCGGTTTGTTTGCCCACGAACAGTGCCGTTCTTGCGCTGTCTGTTTACCTGTTAAGCGACCGCGGTTCAAGCGGTCTGCATCGCCCGCCAACGCAGGGCGTTTGATGCAATTCCATCCACTAAATCTTGATCTCGATATCCACACCCGCCGGAAGATTCAGACGCATCAGCATATCGATGGTCTTTGAGTCGGGATCCAGAACGTCGATCAGCCGGTTGTGCGTGCGAATTTCAAAATGCTCGTGCGAGTCTTTGTCAATAAAAGTCGAGCGCCGTATTGTAAACCGTTCTATCCGGGTTGGCAAGGGTACTGGGCCAACAACTCTGGCCCCAGTTCGCTCTGCCGTCTCGACGATGCGCTTGGCGGATTGATCCAGAACGCGATGGTCATACGCTTTAAGGCGAATGCGGATTTTCTGTTTAGCCATCATATTAATTCTTTGCCTCGGCCTAATCCAGGATCTTGGTGATCACGCCTGCGCCGACGGTCAGGCCGCCTTCGC
>CAZDAU010000041.1:0-31632 GCA_964503625.1 uncultured Anaerolinea sp. | reverse complement strand
TGAACGCATCCATACTGATGAGGTGAACAATGCAATTTCCGTTACTGAGTTTCATCGTCTTTACACCCTTGATCGCCGGGATACTGATCCTGTTGATTCCTGGTGAACGGAGAACTGAAATCCGGGTGACGGCGCTTGCCGCTGGGGCGTTTGCGCTGGTGTTATCCATCTGGGCCTATTTTGCTTACGACGTTGCAGCGGGGGGGTATCAGTTCGTTGAAAAGTATAGCTGGCTGCCCCAGCTTGGAATTTCGTATTACGTTGGCCTGGACGGGATGAATGCGCCGCTGGTGCTGCTGACAGGCGTGGTTATGTTTACCGGGGTCTTAATTTCCTGGGGCATTGACGACCGGCCGCGTGAGTTTTTTGCCTTCCTGTTCATCCTGGCAACGGGTGTGTTCGGCGTATTTGTCGCGCTGGACCTGTTCATGCTGTTTTTCTTTTATGAAATCGCTGTATTCCCCATGTACCTGCTCATCTCGATCTGGGGTTGGAAGGTAACGCGCGAATATGCAGCGATGAAGCTGACTCTATACCTGTTTATAGGATCGGTAATCGCCCTGGTCGGCGCGCTGGCAATGTATTATGTCTCCGGGCTAAACACCTTCGACATGGTGGCAATGGAGCAGGCAAATTTCTCGGTGGGTTTCCAGCGTCTGGTCTTCCCCTTTGTGTTCTTCGGTTTTGCGGTGCTGGGCGGCATTTTTCCGTTCCACAACTGGAGCCCAGATGGCCATGTCGCGGCGCCGACCGCGGTTTCCATGTTCCACGCTGGCGTGTTGATGAAGCTGGGTGCTTTTGCTGCACTGCGGGTGGGGATCATGCTGCTGCCGGAAGGCGCTAAGTTCCACATGCCATGGATCATTGTGCTAACGCTGGTGAATGTGGTTTATGGGGCCTTCATTGCCAGTGTGCAGAAAGATTTCAAGTACGTCATTGGTTTTTCTTCCGTTTCGCACATGGGGCTGGTTGCGATGGGTTTTGCCACGCTCAACCGGGAGGGCATGCTGGGGGCAGGGGTACAGATGTTCTCGCATGGCGTGATGACGGCTCTCTTCTTTGCTGTGGTTGGAATGATCTATGACCAGGCTCATACACGCGAGATCCCAAACCTGGGAGGTTTCCGGAGGGTGATGCCGCTCGTGGCAATTGCCTTCATTATCGGAGGCCTGGTATCCATGGGCATGCCGGGTTTTTCTGGGTTTGTTGCCGAGTTCCCAATTTTCATGGGCTTGTGGAACGGGCAGCCGAGCAGTCTGTGGAACGGCTATGGGTGGGTTGCTATTGTGGCGGCAATCTCCATTGTGATCACAGCATCGTATATTATCCGCATCATTGGCAAGGTGTTTTTTGGCCAACTACCGGCTGAATTTGAGGGGCATGTGCATGATGTCAATGTGCTGGATAAGGTCGCCGTGGTGTTCCTTTCAGCGATAATGATTGTGGTGGGCGTTTTTCCACAGATTATTGTTCCGCTGGTGGAATCGGGCGTGGAGAACGTGATGCGTCTACTGGGAGGTGCCTGATATGTCCCTCGATATTACGATGTTTGCTCCGATACTGCCGGAAATCCTGTTGCTTGTCTTGGGCATCCTGGTGCTGTTCCTGGATCTGGTCATGCCGCGCGGGCAGCAGCACAACCTGGGATGGGTAACTGCGGCTGGAATGGGTCTGATCATGCTGCTCATGCTCCCGTTCACACCGGGAGAAATGCCCACCAGCATGTGGGGCGGCATGATCCGCTTTGATTGGATGAGCTACACCTTCACGATGATTTTCCTGTTTGGCGCTGGGGTCACTGCGCTGCTGGCAATGGATTATCCAGAGCTGGGAGGCAGAGGTGAGTTCTATGTGCTGATGATCGCTTCGACGATTGGGATGGTCTTCATGGCAGCGGCGGGCGATCTGGTGATGCTCTACCTGGCGATTGAGACGGTTTCAATTCCGATGTACATTCTGGCAGGCTTTTTTGTGCGCAACGACCTATCCACCGAAGCGGGCTTTAAGTACCTTCTATTTGGTGCCATGACCTCAGCGGTGATGCTGTATGGATTTTCGCTCTTGTATGGTTTTGCGGGCACTACCGATCTGCAGAAGATTGCCTCTGGCCTGACGCAAAGTGGGGTAAGCGACCCATTGATGCTGGTCAGCCTGCTTTTGATTCTGGTGGGGTTGGGCTTCAAGATCTCGGCTGTGCCGTTTCACTTCTGGGCGCCGGACGTTTACCAGGGCGCGCCAACGCCGGTGGCGGGCTTCCTTTCCACGGCATCTAAGGCTGCGGGTTTTGCTGTGCTGGTCAGGCTGCTTTTTATTGTCTTCCCGTCGCCAGCCATGGTCAATGCCTGGGTGGTGATCCTGGCAGCGCTGTCGGTAGCGACGATGACCTTGGGCAACCTGATCGCTCTGGCACAGCGCAATATTAAGCGCCTGCTGGCGTACTCGTCCATTGCCCACGCCGGCTATATCCTGATCGGTGTGGTGGCGGTAAATTCGGAGCTGGGCCTGACGAGCGTGGTCTACTACCTGGTGGCCTACCTGATGACCAACCTGGCGGCTTTTGCCATCGTTTCGGCTTATGGGCGCGTGTCAGGTTCCGATGATATGACTTCTTACTATGGCTTGAGCCGTCGCTCCCCCATGCTGGCGCTGGCGATGCTGGTGGCATTCTTGTCTCTGGCGGGCATGCCGCCCTTTGCCGGGTTTATTGCCAAAGTGTTCATATTTGCCGCGGCGGTAGATGCCGGCCAGGTCTGGCTGGCAGTTGTGGGTGTGCTGAACTCGATTATCGGGTTATTCTACTATCTGACGGTAATGAAATATGTGTATCTTTACCGCTCCGATGGTGACGAAGTTCCCCTGCATGTCAGCGGTTCGTTCAAGCTGGCGATTGGCGTGCTGGTGGCCGGCATATTGATTGTGGGCACATTGTTCAGCCCGTGGTTCAATTGGGCCGCGACCGCGGCGCAGGCGATGCATTTCTAAAACAGGTCGATGAGACAGCATTCTTGGCTACCTCTCTGAGGAGGAAAGGGTGAATGTGGCGGGTGATGCCACATTCACCCCTGGTAGCAGACCTGGTTTTATTGACTATTTTAAATTCCTTGTGATACAATTCGCAGGCGATGACCCCGACCAGCAATCCGCCCGAAAAAGAACGCATGCCGGCTGCAATTGTAGGCACAAAATTTATGGTCATTGGCGGAGAAGTGGGTTGCCTCACGCTCATCATAGTCTTGCTGGCTGTTTTTGGTGGGTTGTGGTTGGACGGATTGCTCGGGACAAAGCCCATCCTGACGCTCATATTGGTACTGGCCTCTGCGCCATTGTCTCTGGTATTGACTTTCTGGGTTGCAAAACGGGCTGTCGGCGATGCGACCCGCCCGCCTTCGGCGGGAAGCAAATCTAGCGCATTGGAAGGAGAAGACTCTGGTGAGTGAAGCAACGAAAACAAGGCGGTTTGGTTTCAAGCGCTGGATCATTCTGGGCTTGATTGCTCTGGGAATCTATGCAGCCTACATCGGACCATCTTATTTGGCGCCGATCAGCCCAGTGGTGGTGCTACCGGCGGAGCCCATCGCAGAAGGTTCACCCATCACCAACACAATGCTGGCAACGCTGATTGCCGATGTGGTGCTGCTGCTGTTTGCCTTTGGAGCCTGGCGCTTCCATCGCAGTGGAAAGCAAGTGCCCTCTGGGTTCTACAATTTCTTTGAAGTGCTGGTCGAATTCCTGTGGAATGGGGTTGAAGGGGCCACAGGCAAATGGGCCCGGCGCGTCTTCCCGGTGGCGGCGACGATCTTTATGCTGGTCTTCTTCGCCAACATGACCAAACTGGTTCCGGGGTATGAGAGCATCGGCTGGCTGAAGGAAGCGCACAAGCCGCCGGCATACGCGGTAATCCCGCTGTTCACTGTGGGCGAGACGACGGTTTATACCTTGGACAAGGGCCAACCGGTTGTGCCTGAGGTTCACGCAGAAGATGAAACCGCGGCGAGCGAATCTCATGCGACCGAAGGCGAAACCCATGCCGAGGGTGCGCCCTGCCATGCTTGCGAGGTGGTGCCTTACCTGCGTGGCGCGGCGACCGATTTGAACTTCCCTCTGGCGCTGGCAGTGATTGCCGTGCTGATGACTCAGGTGTACGGCGTGTGGGCATTGGGAGTGGGCTACTTTGGCAAGTTCTTCCAGCTTGGCGCTTTGGTCAGTGGCGGCATTTTTGGGATCATCAACTTTGGCGTGGGCATTCTGGAATTGCTGTTGGAGTTTGCCAAGATCCTTTCGTTCAGCTTCCGATTGTTTGGCAATATCTTCGCTGGGACGCTGCTTCTTTCGATTGTTGGCGCGTTGCTACCGGTTGTGATACCGCCAGGCCTGTACCTGTTTGAGATTTTCTTTGGCACTATCCAGGCCTATGTTTTCTACCTGCTTGCGACAATGTTTATCAGCATGGCTCTGGTCAGCCATCATGGCGACGAGCATGGCGAAGAGCATCACTAGGCTTTCTTCAAAGAAATGTTTGGGTAAATTAACCACTTTACATCAATGACGAGGAGTTTGAGAAAATGAATGATCCTGTAGCTTTCGTGGCGGGCTTGAAATTGTTGGGCGCTGGTCTGGCGATGCTGGGTGCGATTGGCGCTGGCGTGGGTGTTGGCATTGCAGCTTCGGGCGGTGTGCAGGCCATGGGTCGCAACCCCGATGCGGCCAATATTATCCAGACGAACATGATCTTGGGCATGGCTTTTGCGGAAGCGGTCGCCATCTACGCCCTGGCTGTCTCTCTGATCATCATCTTCGCCGCGTAGTGGGTCTCCAGTCCCAGAAGGAGGACAAGGAATGGCATCACTGGGTATTAACCTGGGTTTCTTTCTCTTCCAGGTATTTAACTTCATCATTGTGTTGGTCTTGCTATATGCCTGGGCTTACAAACCGATTGTAAACGGGCTTGAAAACCGCAAGAAAAAGATTGCTCAAAGCCTGGAAGATGCCCGCATTGCGGCTGAGGCTCGGGCAAACGCGGAGGCGGATGCGCGCGAGATCCTCGCCAAAGCCCAGGCCGAAGCAGCAGAAAAGGTGCGAGAAGCCACCATTCGTGCCGAAGCTGTTGCTCTGGAAATGACTGCCCAGGCCGAGGCTGAGGCGGTTAAGATTCGAGCCGATGCGCAGACGGACGCAATGGCTGAAAGAGACCTGATCCTTTCGAATCTGCGCGGCCAGATCGCCGGCCTGGCGATTGCCGCAACTCAGCGCCTGATTGGCGAAGCTTTGGATGAAAAGCGCCAACGAGCCCTGATCGAGGAGTTTTTCTCTGGGATCAAAGCTGGGAAAGTGGTAGTGTTAGAGGATGTGGGCCTGAAAGGTGCTACAGCGGAGATCACCAGCGCCCTTCCACTAAATGATGCAGAAAAAGATATTGTTCGTAAGGAAATCACGTCCAAGATTAACGCCCAGACGGTTGCCTTTCGGGTGGATCCCAGCATTCTGGGCGGACTTGTGGTGAAGGTCGGCGACAAAGTTGTGGATGGTTCGGTTTCCGGTCGGCTGGATAGTTTGCGCCAAAACCTGAGCTGAAATTTTGTTTTTGGGAGTGTCGAAGAAGGGTGTCACTGGCGAGCTGAACTCGCCGGAGATGCCCTTTGTTTTATTTTTTAGGACAACCACCTTGCTTGGATGATCCACAGCCTGATGGGTCAATCGTGGTAAGAAGGTCATGATGAAAAGACTCGATCTGTTGGTGGCTGAATTGAGCCATGTCATGGCTCAGAGAGGCATGGCGATATCCCCAATCGAGGTGCGCAGTGTGACGCAGGATTCGCGGCAGGTCAAGCCAGGCGACATTTTTGTGGCGGTGAGCGGAGGCCTAGTGGATGGGCATGACTATATCCCAGACGCAATCCAGCGGGGGGCATGCGCAGTGGTCGGCTCGCGTGCAATTGATGGTTTGGCGGCGCCCTATATGCAGGTGGCAGACCCACGCCTGGCGCTGGCGCAACTGGCCGCAGCCTTGCACGATTTCCCGGCTCGCAAGCTAACTGTGATTGGGATTACCGGCACGGACGGCAAGACGACAACGGCGAATATTGTTTATTCGATCTTGCAGGCTGCTGGCATCCGTGCTGGAATGATCTCAACTGTGAATGCAATCATCGGGGATGAGACGCTGGATACCGGATTTCATGTCACCACCCCTGACTCGCCCAGCATCCAAAGCTACCTGGCGCGCATGGCCGCTGCCGGCCTGAGCCACGTGGTGCTGGAGGCCACATCCCATGGGCTGGCGCAGCAACGGGTGGCAGCATGCGACTTTGACATGGGTTTGGTGACCAATATCACCCATGAACACCTGGATTATCACGGCAGTTTTGAGGAATATCGTCAGGCAAAGGGTTTGCTTTTCTCCAGTCTGACAGAGACACCTTCAAAACCGTCCAGACCACCTCGGGGGGCGGTGTTGAACCGGGATGACAGTTCTTACCCATACCTGGCGGGGATTACCACTGTGTCCAGGTTGAGCTATGGCAGGTCATCAGATGCGGATGTGCGCCCGATTCATGTGGATTTCACCTCGGCAGGCTTATACCTGGTTGTGACCGGCCGCAATCTGCAGGGTGAGCCTTTTGAAATTCAGGTGGGTAGCCGCCTGATGGGGGAGTTCAATGTGGACAATCTGCTGGCGGCGATTGCTTTAACCCGCGGGGTGATGGGGTTGCAGAACGCTGCTATCCAGCAGGGAATTGCCAACATGCCTGCAGTGCCAGGACGTATGGAAGCGATCGAACTGGGTCAAGATTTTATTGCCCTGGTTGATTTTGCCCACACACCCAATGCCCTGCGCCTGGCGTTGCAGGCCGCCCGCCGCATGGCCTCTGGGCGAGTGATTGCCGTGTTTGGTTCAGCGGGACTGCGTGATCGGCTGAAGCGCCGTATGATGGCAGAGGCCTCTGCCGAGCTGGCTGATCTGACTGTTTTGACCGCCGAAGATCCACGCACCGAATCTTTGGAGGCTATCCTGGCCGAGATGGCAGAAGGGGTGCGGAGCCGGGGTGGTGTGGAGGGACGCAACTTTTGGCGGGTGCCAGACCGCGGCTCTGCAATCCGGCTGGCGGTAAAGCTCGCCCGGCCGGGGGATCTTGTGATCTTATGCGGCAAGGGCCATGAACAGTCGATGTGCTTTGGCGAGGTGGAATATCCTTGGGATGACCGAATAGCGATGCGGGCGGCGCTGGCGGAGCGGCTGGGGGTGAGTGGACCGCCGATGCCTTATCTGCCCACCCAGGTCGGTTGAGGGATCAGGGCGGTTTAACGGTTTTTAGCGCAATCCGTTATGAAATTAGGAAAGGATCGGGGTGGCGAGCAAAGATGCGCTCCAGAATGCCCATCTCGCGTTCCTGGATGGTCTGGAGAAAATAATCTGCTCGTCCCATGTGCTTGATCGCGGAATAGCCACGTTCGAGGAAGCTGTGCAGCTCACCCCAGCCGGCGTGTGTGGCTGGATGGCGCGCCAGGTGGAGGGTGACCCCGATGAGCGGGATGCGTGTGCCGCGATCGACCATACGGCCGACTTCGCCGATCAGGTGGATCTGGTGAGCACGTTCATCAAAGTTATCGCAGATGCGGTAGGCTTCAGCATAGAGCTCATGATTGATGGCGGGGTGAGGAGCGACTCCATTGACTCCCAGGTTTTCAACTAAAACCCTTGAAAGAGCCAGATCCAGCTCGTTGGTCAGTTGGTTCAGCTCGATGGCCTTGCGGATAACTTTGAGCAGGAAGTCGGGTAAAAAACTGGACATAATGGTGTACAGATATTCAATGTCCTGGTCTCGCTGGCTGAAGTCACGCGGCGCGTAGATATCGGTGAGAAAGAAGCTGCAGGCCGGGCCGTAGCGAGGGCTTTCCAGTAAATCGGCGTAGGTGTGGGCCAACCGTTTCGACTGCCAGATGCGCAACCGCTCCAATGATTCGTCCATCTCGGCATGGTTGATGGGCGGCTGCGCCAGGCGGTACTGGCGCAGCCGGGAGAGATGCTGGATGGTTTCAGTGAACCGAGCAGTTTCAGGACGGTGTTTCAAAACTTCAGATCCTCGCGGACGGGGCTGAATATATCCAACAGTTTGACAGGGTTGGCAGCGACAATTACAGAATGATCCACACCACCGGGAATGATCACCAGATCGCCAGGACGCAGGGTGCGCCGCTCGCCGTCTAAATTCATTTCAAGCTCACCCTCCAGAATATAAGTGCCTTGCTCATGGGGGTGACTGTGAGCGGGTATGACCGTGTTTGGCTCGAGGTCAACCAGGGAGATAAGCATGTTTTGACCCCAAAATGGTCGGTAAACCAATCCGGGCAAAAGCTGTTTTGAGCTGCGAGAGGGCACATCAAAGTAAGGCATGGTAAACCTCCTGGTCAGGCATTATATCAAATCGTGCCGAACAAAAAAACCTTGCGAAACAGCGCGCTGAACAATCCGCGCTGTTTCGCAAGGCGCCGAAAAAGGGATGAAGATCAGGCTGGTTCGACGACCAGGCAGGTAAGCGTATCCAGAACCCCTGGGATGGGTTGGATTTCGCCTGCTACCAACGGCCCCAGTCGATTGACGTCCTTGGCCTCTACAATCGCAACCACATCGTACGGGCCAAAGGTCATGTTGGCTTCCAGAATGCCGCTCACCCGGCGCAGATTTCGCACGACTTCAGGGACTGAACCGGGCCGAACATGGATCAGAACGTATGCTTTCATAGGATGACCTCCAATCTCCTTATCTGGAAATTTTTTCCGGTCGAAGGAATATCATCCAATACACAGCCGCCACCAGAAATGCGCCGCCGATGATATTACCGATCGTAACCGGAATCAGGTTGTTGATTATGAATGAGCCCCAGGTGATCGAGGCATAATCGGCTGGGGTTTTGCCTATGGCGGTCCAGAAAGATTCGCCAGCATAATCCTTGATGAACAAAGCTACGGGAATAAAGTACATGTTGGCGATGCTGTGCTCAAAGCCAGCAGCAACAAAAGCGGTGATGGGGAAGATAATGGCCGCTATCTTATCAATGGTGCTGCGGGCGCTTAAAGTCATCCAGACTGCCATACACACCAGGGCGTTGCAGAGAATGCCCAGGACGATCGCCGGTATGAAATCCAGCTCCACTTTAGCCTTAGCGATGTTCAGGGCAGTGAGGCCGATTGCGCCAGAGCCAAAAAGCCATTCCTGGCTCAAAAAGACAAGCACGGCGGTGCCAATGGAGCCGATGAAATTGCCCAGGTAAACAATGCCCCAGTTGCGCATCAGAGCCCGGGTGGTGACTTTACCGCTGGCCCAGGCCATCACAATCAGGTTGTTGCCTGTGAACAGCTCGGCGCCACCGACCACTACTAGGATCAAGCCCAGGGAGAATACCAACCCGCCGAGCAGGCGGTTGACGCCGTAGGGCAGGGCCGTGACATAGGCGACGGCGCCTTCGGCGTCTTTGATGGTAATTCCGCCAGATAGGGCCACTGTCGCAAAGATTGCGCCCAGGGCAATGAATGCACCCGCCAGGATGGATAACGCCAGCATTGTGATAAACGGCGTCTCGGCCTTGCGGACACCAACGTACTCAGCGCGTTTGGCCATCTCGGCTGGGAGAAGCGCGTCTATACGGATTTCAGTGCTCATACGCATTTTCTCCTATCGTCTGTGAAATTTACAATAAATCGATTGTAATCAGTCCAGTGCCATACAACAAGTGACGAAATTCACAAATAAAGCTCAGATTATCCTCAGTTTGTGTGACAGTTGTACCTTATGAAATTACCGCTTTCGCCTGCTATTGCCGAAAAGCCCCAATAGAACCAGCATGGAAGCAATCAGAAGAATGGCAGCAAAGACTGCTTCATCTGCCAGGTAGAGTTGCACACCTCCCAAAAGAAGGGCAGTGAAAACGATCCCCAGGAGCAGTTGATACATCGAGCTTTCCAGCCGCTTGACCTGCTGGTTGAGTTCTGGGTTGCGGACAATCAGCTCACCGCTTTCCATTCTGGAGAGCATCTGGTCGGTGCGCATCGGCAGCGCCACCAGGGTGCGGGCAAATTTTTCTAGTTCGCTCAGCCAGGCTTCCCGCCCAGTTTTCGCCTCCTGAATCATCAGCTTGCGGGCGTAAGGCGCCAGATGCTCCCAGAGATTGAACTGGGGATCCAGCCCCGTGCACATTCCCGAGAGAATGCCCACGCAGCGACCCAAGAAAATTACGTTTTGCGGCACCTGAAATGGCAGATCGTACAATAACTCACGAAACTCCTCGGTCAGTTCCTGGATTTCGTCAAGGCTGACTGAGGTCAGTTCGGCCATGTTTTTGCCCCAGTAACGGTCGAATACCTTGGATGTGGCGCGCTCAATTAAGGCCAGGTCAGCATCCGGCAGGAGCAAGCCCATTCTCTGGTAGGCCAGCACAACGCGTTTGGCATCCCGCGTGCCCACGCTGATCATCATTTCGCGCAAACCGATGCGCAATTCTTCGGGCACATGCCCCACCATACCAAAATCAACGAAGGTCAGCTCCCAGGCAGTGTCATTCTGATCGGCAGAAGAAACGCTGCGGGGTAAAGGATGAATGAACAGGTTGCCTGGATGCGGGTCAGCGTGGAAGAAGCCATCTTCGAAGATCTGCTTTAGATAGGTGTCCAGCAAGCGCGCCGCCACTGCAGCGCGCTTGATCCCGGCTTCGGTGATGGCATTGTAATCGGTGATCTTGATTGCAAAAACGTCTTCCAGCACCAGGACGCGGCGGGTGGTATGGGTCCAGACCACCCTCGGGACTCGCACGCCGGGATAATCCTGAAAATTGGCAGCAAAAGTTTCGGCATTGCGCCCTTCAGCCAGATAATCAGTTTCTTCATACAAGATTTCAGTAAACTCAGCCAGCAGGGCAGGGACGTCTGCACGCCGGCGGATGGGAGGGTATCGATCCAGCCAATTGCCCACGGTGCGCAGAGCGGCCAGGTCGGTATCGATGAGCAACTCAATATTCGGGCGCAGGATTTTGACCACCACTTCAAAGTTCACCTGCGCGGCATTGCTCGCGCGGGCGGGGCGCAGGCGGGCTCGGTGGACTTGGCCCAATGAGGCAGCAGCCAGCGGAGTTTCGTAGAATTGGGTGAACTTTTCTTCGAGTGGAGCTTCGTATTCAGCCTCAATGGCGCGTTGGATGGCGGCAAAGGATTCTGGCGGCACTTCATCCTGCAGGCCTTTCAGCTCGTTGGTGAACTCGGGTGGCAGTACATCGACGCGGGACGAGAGGAACTGGCCTACTTTGATCAAAACGCCGCCCATCTGGACGGCCAGCTTGCGGTAAGCAATAGCCCAGTTGCGCAGCCGGGATGAGCGATTACGTTGCGACCATCGCCTCAGACCAATACGTGGTAAGACCAGCTCCCAATAGATCAGGCTGATCAGAAAGCGCGCGAAAAAAAAGACGATGCGGCGGTAACGTGCGCGTATCATCGGTGAGAGAATTATACCCGAAAAGGGGATGCTTAAAATTGGGTGAGATAACCATAAACAACAAAAACCTATTTTGTGGTATCCTAACAGTCCTGTGAGCACGAATAAATATACCCAGATAGACTTTGCTGAGCTATATTCACGCTTTGGTGCACCGATTTCAGCCTTTGATTGCGGTGAGCGCTGCGCACCTCACAATGAGAATGGTGTGCCCTTCTGCTGCGATACACGCCATGCCGTGCCCACTGCCTACAACGCCGAATGGGTCTATTTGCAGGAAAATACCGACCTGTGGCATCTCTGGCAGGGGCGCAGCGCGGCTGAAAAGAGGCGGCTGGAGAATGAAACGCCGGATGGAATGGTGCTGCTGGAGTGCAAGGGGCACCGCCTGTGCCAGCGTGGTTTCAGGGCAATCACCTGCCGGGCATTCCCCTTTTTCCCTTACATCACCCGGGACGATTGGTTTATTGGAATGACCTATTACTGGCAGTACGAGTATGCCTGCTGGGTGATCAGCAATTTGCAGGTGGTGACTTCAGAATATCTGGCGCAGTTCATAGAAACGTTTGACGAATTGTTTGAGCGCATTCCAGGGGAGCGCGAGAGCTACCGTCAATATTCCATTACCATGCGGCGAGTGTTCGGCCGCTGGGGGCGAGCGATCCCGCTGCTCCACCGGAATGGTAAAGTGTACAAGATAACGCCGCGCAATGGCCGGATGAGGCGGGTGGATGCTGACCGGCTGCCAAAGTTTGGCCCTTACCAATTTGCTGCCCAATTACCGTTTGCCGATGAGATCTCACCCGCTATACCAGCAAACAATGAATGAACCAAGATGACAACATCAATCGCTGAGTTTACAGTCCCCGCCCGCTTTCGCACTGATCGACGAAGCGCAGTCCGATGGCTGACTTCTTACGCATTCCATTACTGGTATCTGTTTGTTTTAATGGTTTTTGGGGCGTTCAGCAACGCGGCTCTGGCAGCGGTGGTGCCTGTGTTGATGGGCCAGGCGTTCAACGCAATGCTTGAAACCCCACCCCAAGTTTCTGCCCTGCCGCGCATTGCCCTGCTGATTGTGGTCAGCCAGGTTGTGCGCGCAATTTTGCAGTTTGCCCGCAACTTTGGTGCTGAGCTGTTGGGACAAAGCATTGAGCGTGATACCCGTCATGAGCTTTATTTGGCCCTGTTAGGTAAGAGCATGACTTTTCACAGCCTGCAACCCGTTGGCGACACCATGGCGCGGGCGACCAATGATGTGCGCGAGATCAACTTCCTGTTTAGCCCAGGGTTGAACCTGGTGATTGGCTCGGGCCTTTTCCTGGTGATGCCTTTGTTTGTGGCGCCGCGTTACCATCCGACGCTGATCCTGGTACCGCTGCTGTTTATCATCGGCTATTTTTTGGCGTTGTGGCAATATCTGCATGAGTTGAAACCGATCACTTCAGATGTGCGCCAGGCTTTTGGGCGGCTAAACAGCCGCCTGGCGGAGGCTATCGATGGTATCGAGACAGTCAAAGGCATGGCGCAAGAGGAAATGGAAGTGGAGCGTTTTGGTGAGAACGCCCGCCGCTACCGGGATGCATTTGTGCACCAGGGCGATGTGGAAGCGCGCTTCATTCCCTTGCTCCTATTGGTGCTGGCGCAGGTTGGGGCGCTTCTGCACGCCCTGATCCTTTTCCGCCAGGGGCTGTTGAATGTGGGTGATGTGGTGGGTTATTTCAGCCTGATGCAGCTCTTTGGATTTCCCACCTTTGTCTCGCTGTTTGCCTATTCGCAGATCTCACTAGGCGTTGCAGGAGCGCAACGCATCTTAGAGCTGATCAATCGGCAAAACAACCTGGACCAAAACTCCCAGGGTTACCATGAGAAGTTGCGCGGTGAGATTGAATTCCGGAATGTCACCTTCCGTTATGAAAACGGTGAACCTGCGTTAGAAAATATTTCCTTCAAAGTCAAGGCCGGGCAGACAGTGGCGATCGTTGGGCAGACCGGATCAGGAAAAACCACGCTGGTCAAGCTGGTCAACCGCACCTACGATGCCACGTCTGGCCAGGTGCTGGTGGACGGGGTGGATGTGCGCCAGTGGAACCTGGAAGCCCTGCGCCGCGGTGTTTCGATGATCGAGCAAGATATCTTTCTGTTTTCGCGCAGCATTCGGGAGAACGTGGCGTTTGGCAACCCCGATGCTTCTCTGGAAGAGATCCGCCAGGCAGCCCGGGCTGCTCAAGCGGATGAGTTCATTTACGGTTTCGAGTCGGATTATGAGACGGTAATTGGCGAACGCGGGGTGACTCTGTCTGGTGGGCAACGCCAGCGGCTGGCGCTGGCGCGAGCTTTCCTGACCGACCCGCCGATCCTGGTGCTGGACGATTCAACCAGCGCCATCGACAGCGCCACAGAAGACCGCATCCAGCGGGCAATTTATACTGCGGCGCGTGGTCGCACCACGCTGATGATCACTCACCGCCTGTCTCAAATTCGTTGGGCCGACCTGATTTTGGTGCTCAAGAAGGGCAGGCTGGCGGCGATGGGCAGCCACGAAGACCTGATGCGCACATCCGAAGCCTACCGGAGGATTTTTCAAGAGGGATGAGCTTTTTTAGTGGTCTTGACACCGAGGGATACGACCGGCAGTATTCCGATCGCCAGCTTATGCAGCGCATCGCGACTTATTTCCGGCCGTATGGCGTGCAACTGATTTGGATTACTCTGTTCACCTTGCTGATTGCTGGAACGGGAGTAGCCGTGCCGCTGTTGGTGGCGCGGGTGGTGGGCGATCTTAGCATCTCTGGCGAAGCTGGAGCCGCCATCTTCTGGCTCACAGGGGCGGTCCTGTTGGCGGGAGTGTGTAGCTGGGCGGCGAACTGGGTACGGCGGCGAATGACAGTGCGTGTAGTCGGAAATATTGTCCTGACTTTGCGCACCGATGCTTTCCGGGCTGCGGCCAGCCACGACTTGTCGTTCTATGATGAGTATGCTTCGGGCAAAGTGGTCTCGCGCATCACCTCAGACACGCAGGAATTCGGCCAGATGGTGGTGCTGGTCACTGACCTGGTGTCGCAAGTTATTGAGGCGGTGATCCTGGGGGTTATCCTGCTGATCATCGACTGGAAGCTCACGTTAATCTTGTTTGCAGTGCTGCCCCTGGTATTCGGCGCGGCGCTGGGTTTCCGCAAGCTGGCGCGCAAGGTGACGCGCAGCGGGATGCGGGCAATGGCGAATGTCAACGCCACAATTAAAGAAACGGTCAGTGGTATTGCCGTGGCCAAGAATTTTCGCCAGGAGGCCAGCATCTTTGATGAGTTTGAAAAGGCAAACTGGCAGTCATACCATGTGAATGTGCGTCGCGGCCTGGTTCTTTCGTTGGTCTTTCCGGTGCTGAATGCATTGAGCGGCGCGGCGATGGCGCTGATGGTTTATGCTGGCGGGATCAGCGTGGCGCAGGGCGTTGTGACCGCGGGAGCCTGGTATTTGTTCCTGCAGAGTCTGGATCGCTTTTTCTTCCCAGTGCTTAACCTTTCGGCTTTCTGGGCGCAGGTGCAGCAGGGTCTATCGGCTGCAGAGCGGGTGTATGCCCTGATCGACGCCGAGCCGCAGGTGGTGCAGACTGCCCAAAAACCGGCTCCTGTATTGCGGGGTGAGATCCGCTTTGAAGGGGTCTGGTTTCGGTACACGGACAAAGACCCAGTGCTGTGTGATTTCAACCTGCACATCCGGCCGGGCGAGACGGTGGCGCTGGTGGGCCACACCGGGGCGGGCAAATCGACGATTGCCAAGTTGACGGCGCGCTTTTATGAATTCCAAAAAGGGCGGATTTTAATCGACGGGCAGGATATTCGCTCCTTTGACCTGGCCAGCTACCGGGCGCAGCTTGGCATTGTCTCGCAGACGCCGTTCCTTTTCGCTGGCACGGTGGCAGAGAACATCTGCTACGCCTGCCCTGATAAAGCGGTGTTGGCGGAAATTGAAGCTCTGGCAAGGCAGGTTGGCGATGGAGAATGGTTGGAAAGCCTGCCAGATGGCTTGCAAACGCAGGTGGGCGAACGGGGGGCGCTGCTCTCTATGGGCCAGCGCCAGCTGGTCTCGTTGATGCGGGTGTTGGTACACCGGCCGGCGATCTTCATTCTCGATGAAGCTACCGCCAGCGTCGATCCTTTCACAGAGTGGCAGATCCAGCAGGCGCTGAACCTGATCCTGTCCAAGACCACCAGCATCCTGATTGCCCATCGCCTGTCAACGGTCAAGGCCGCAGACCGGATCATTGTGCTGCAGGATGGAAAAATCATTGAAGAAGGAAATCACCATGGCTTGCTGGCGAGCGGGGGGCATTACGCCACGTTGTACAACACCTATTTTCGTCACCAGAGTCTGGCGTATGTGGAGCAGGCGAGGAAGCTGGTGGAAGTGGAATAAGAGTGGGTTCTGCCAGAAAACTTCATGATGAAACAACCCAATTTTTAGCTTCTTTCAATTTGGGTTATACTTGAAATTTAGCACCGATTGACAGGATGACGGAATTTGTGAACGCCGTGCATTTGCATCTTCGCTCACCCTCGCCCGATTTCCAGGATCTGCCCTGGGGGTATAGCCTCACCGACTGGATGGGCCGCTGCAACCGGTTGGAAGAAGTGCCACGGGGTGTCTCACGCCATCCGGTTGTTTTTGTGAATTATGCCGGCGTCTTGTATGCGATCAAAGAGTTGCCCTTGGAAGCCGCGGAAAAAGAATACGAGGCGTTGGTTCAGGCGGAAGAGCTGCATCTGCCGGTGGTGAAGGCAATTGGGCATGGTCAGATTGAGACGAGCAGCGGAACCAGCGGGGTGATCATCACGCGTTACCTGGAAGGCGCTTTGCCGTACCGGCTGCTTTTTCTCCGCCAAACGCTTGAGCTTTACCGCCGTCACCTTCTGGATGCCATCGCCAGCCTGCTGGTGCAGCTACATCTGGGTGGGCTGTACTGGGGTGACTGCTCACTCTCTAATACGCTGTTCCGCCGCGACGCTGGGGCGCTCCGCGCTTACCTGGTGGACGCTGAGACCGCCGAAGTGTCTTCAGGTCCGACCTCGCCTCGTTTAAGATTCCACGAGATGCAAATTATGGAAGAAAACATCACGCGGGAATTGGTTGAATTGCGGGTAAATGGTCTGTTGCCAACGATTGAACCAGGCGTGCCCACCGTCGATACTGGGGCGTATATTCGCCTGCGTTACCAGAGCCTGTGGGAGGAGGTGACGCGGGATGATGTCATTGCCCCGGAAGAGGAATATCGCATCCAGGAACGGATTCGTGCCCTGAACCAACTGGGTTTTTCGGTTGGTGAGGTTGAACTGACCCCATTGGAAAGCGGCAGTCAATTACGCCTGCATGTCGAAGTCACAGACCGAAACTTTCACCGGGAACAGCTTTCCAACTTGACCGGGCTGGATGCCGAAGAACTGCAGGCGCAAAAGATGATGAATGAGATCCATGAGCTGAGGGCAAAGCTATCCTCCGAATCGGATCGCAACTTGCCGCTGTCTGTTGCGGCGAATTATTGGTTGGAGAACATTTACCTGCCCGTGGTGGAAAGTTTACAGCCCCTGGCTAACCGGCAAATGACCACTCATGAGCTTTACTGCCAGCTTTTAGAGCATAAATGGTATCTATCAGAGCGTGCTCACATGGACGTGGGCCACCAGGCGGCAGTGGAAGATTATCTGAAACAATTTTGGTTTCAACCCCGCCTGGATCTATAACGGTTACCTTTGAAACCGTAAAATTTGAGTTAAAAATCTTCCAGAACCCCATCCCTTAAATAATTGTAATTGACGAATTTAGCTGGTCTGCAATAAAATGTAAGTATGGATTCGGCTACCCGTCCGGCACTGGCTGACTGGATGCTTTATTTGCAGATGTACGTCACGCCAGTGATCGTTTTTTGCTATCTGGTGATGGCCCTTGGGGTCTTCCTGGTGACGCCGGTTTTATACTTCAACACGGCACGGATGCCATTTATTGGGGCATTTGTCGAGCACACCCTGATGCTGAACACCGCAACCCCAGCCAGGCCAGGAACCTGGGGTGAGCAGCTGCGCTTGCCGTTTGGCTACCAATTGCGAGCAGTGGCAGAAACTCCTGTGGCGAGCGTGGGGGAATTTCGTTCTGTGCTGAAGAATCTAAGCGCGGGTCAGGAAACTGAATTGGTTTTACGCGACCTGCAGGGCGTCGAACAATCGGTGAAAGTGAAGCTGATCCGGCTTCCGCTGCTAGATCAGTTGAGTTACTTTGTGATCCCATATCTGACAGGTTTAATATACCTTTTAAGTGGGTGGTATGTGTTTGGCATCCGTAGACATGATGCCGCTGGGCGGGCTTTTGCTCTCTTCACTGCTTCAACTGCAATCGCTCTGGCTGGGTTGTTCGATGTTTACACTACGAACACCCTGACCTGGTTGTGGACATTTTCTTTGGCGATGATCAGCGGGGCGCTGATTAATCTGGCGATGCTATTCCCGGAGCGGGTTTCGTTGGTTGTCAGATATCCTTTAATCGGCTGGGTGGGGTATGCGGTAGGGCTGACCCTTGGGGCGATTGCTTTGCCGACGATTTATAATACTGCCAATCCGACGGCATACGTCTTGATCTGGCGTTATGAGTTTGTGTTCATGGGGCTGTCGGTCTTGTTCTTTCTGACAATGACGGGCGTGCGCCGATTCCGGGCTACCTCTCCAATTGTCAGAGAACAGGCGCGCCTGATCTTCTGGGGATCCTTCCTCTCTTTCATTCCATTGGGCCTGTGGTTTTTGGTCACTTCAATCAACCCCGAGCTTCTTTTCAAGCCCTTATATCTATTGCCGCTCGGTTTTTTCCCCATCTTCACAGCTTACGCAATTATCCGTTATCGATTGTTACAGACAGACTATCTACTCAGTCGCACGGTACTGTATGCCGTTTTGGTAGTCGTAGCCATGTCAGGCTATGGATTGTTGGTCACCGGTTTGAGCCTGATTCTGGGAAATGTATTTAACCTGACCAATCCTTTGGTATTGGGGCTGATTGTGTTTATCCTGGCAATAAGCCTGGGGCCATTGCGCAACTGGCTGCAAAGTATGATTGATCGATACTTCTTTCGCGGCCAGATCGTTTACCGAGAAATGCAACAGACTTTTGGGCAAGAACTGACCCAGGTGATGGATCTGGCTGGGATGGTTAACCTGATGCGCCGGACGGTTGATCAAGCGCTGTCCCCGACGCAGTTACATGTGTTTTTGTACGAAGCATTTACCGGCCATTTTCAGGCAATGCCTGACGAGAAGGGCAAATCCACCAGCGATATTCGTTTTCCGTTATCCAGCCCGTTGGTGGATGTGCTGGCTCGAAAAAGTGAGGCGTTGTTCCTGGTTGATGCAAACCAGGTTCCTGCTGCCTTGGCCCCAGAGCAGGCGCGCTTGAGCTTGCTGGCTGCTGTTCTTTACGTGCCGATGCCGGGTCGTAACCAGCTGATTGGTTGGCTGGCGCTTGGCCCACGCCGCTCAGGTGAGCCATATAATGACCGCGACCTGAGGTTCCTGGAAGCGCTGGGCAACCAGTCTGCCCTGGCGGTTGAGCGCGCCCAGGTGTTGGCCGACCTGGAACGCCGGGTGCGAGAAATGAACGTGCTCACTCGGGTGGCCCAGGGGGTCAGTTTCACGGTGGCATTTGATGATGTAATGGAGATGATCTCGGCCCAAACCAACCAGGTGTTGCCGGCGCGTGATTTCCGCATCACCTTGCTGGATAAAGAAACCGGGTTGATGTATCATGCATTTTGTATGGAAAATGACGAGCGCCTTTCTGAGCGCGAGAACCGCCCCCTGCCGGTAGGACAGGGTTTGGAGGCGGAGGTCATTTCGAGCCAGCGGGCGCTGGTGAGCGATGATTATGAGCGAGAATGCCGTGGGCGAGGCTTGCTGACCGACATCCAGGGGATTTACGCCTGGATGGGCGTTCCACTGAACGCTGGTGCAGACACAATCGGGGCGATCAGCATTGCCAGCCGAGATCCGGCGGTGATCTACACCGACGAGCAAAGAAATTTATTGCAGGCTATTGCGGACCAGGCGTCTGGGGCAATTGTCAAGGCGCGCTCTCTGGAAGAGTCCGAGCGCCGAGCCCGGCAACTGGCAAAGCTCAACGAAATTGGGATTGGCCTGACATCCACCCTGGATATTAAGCCACTGCTTAACCAGATCATGCAAAGCGCGGTGGAGATCTTAAACTGTGAAGCGGGCAGCCTGTTTATGGTCGATCCGCAGACCGATGAGCTGGTTTTTGAGGTGGTCCTTGGGCCTGTGGCAGCCAACCTGCAGGGACGCAGACTGGCCCCTGGGACGGGGTTGGTAGGCCAGGCGGTACAAACTGGTAAACCGGTTATTGCCAACGACGCCAAACGGCGCAAGGAGTGGTTTGGCAAAACCGACGAGCAGACTGGCTTCGATACACAAGACTTGCTGGTCGTTCCCATGCGCATCCAGGATCGCGTGATTGGGGTGATTGAGGTCATCAACAAGAAAGATGGCGCGCCCTTCACGCTCTCGGATCAGGAGCTGCTGACCGCTTTCACCAGCCAGGCGACCATTGCAATCGAAAATGCGCGCCTGTATACCATGACGGACCAGGCGCTGACCGCCAAGGTTGAGGAGCTTTCGGTGATGCAGCGCATTGACCGCGAGCTGAACGCAAGCCTGGATATTGAGCGCGCCATGACTCTAACGCTGAAATGGGCATTGAGCCAATCCAAGGCGGAGGCAGGCCTGGTTGGCAGAGTGGAGGAAAACGGAGTTCGGGTAATGGTTGCCCAGGGCTACCCGATGAGTTTTGCCGGGTATCTGGTTGCTGGCAACGGCGGAGGCAGACCAGGCAGCAGCGATCAAGATGTCATCAACAATGATGGAATTGAGTTTACTGACCTGGCCAGGGAACAGCCCGGCCTGCGCCAGGCTATTGAGAGCGGCCAGCCGGTATGCCTGGTTGCAGAAGAGGCGCAGGATGGCCGCTCGTGGGGCTTGCTGCCCAATGCACGCCAACAGATTGTTGTGCCAATCCGCCGGGAAACAACCACCATTGGGGTCCTGTTGCTGGAAAGCACGCGAGGTGATGAATGCACGGATGAGACGCTCTCTTTTCTCACCCGCCTGAGTGACCACGCCGCGATTGCGATTGCCAATGCGCAGTTGTATGAAGAGGTCAAGGAGGCCAACCTGGCGAAATCACGTTTTGTGTCCTTTGTGGCGCATGAATTGAAGAACCCCATGGCGTCAATCAAAGGCTACACCGAGCTGGTTTCTTCCGGGATGGCTGGTCCTGTCAATGAGATGCAGTCCAGTTTTCTGAGTACCGTGCGCTCCAACGTGGACCGGATGAACACGATCGTCTCTGATCTGAACGACCTGACCAAGATTCAGGTGGGCAACCTGCGGCTGGAGTACCGGGCTGTGCAAATTTCGGATGTGTTGGAGGATGTGACCCGCTCGCTGAAGCGGCTGGTGGAGGACAAGGGACAGAAGATGGCCTTGGTGCTGGAGGAAGACTTGCCCGCGGTTTGGGCCGACCCTTCTCGCCTGGCACAGATCTTGACCAACCTGGTGAGCAATGCGCAGAAATACACCCCGGAGGGCGGCGAATTTACGGTAGGGGTGGAGCGTTATGCTGAAGCGGATGGGGTGCTGGCAGGGGCGGCATTCTTGCACATTTGGGTGCAAGATCAAGGAATCGGCATCTCTGAAGAGGATCAGAAGCATATTTTCCAGCAATATTTTCGCTCAGACAACGCAAAAGAGATGGCCACCGGCACCGGATTGGGTCTTTCGATCACCAAGAGCCTGGTGGAAATGCAGGGCGGCCGCATCTGGTTTGAGAGCGCTCTGGGCAAAGGCACAACTTTCCATTTTACAGTGCCAACCGTCGAGGCAGGGTAGCGAAATCGGGGCAGATAGCGAGGCACTTTTGTGAGTCTGACAGTTGCAGTCGGACAATCGCACGCCATGCAAGCGCGTGATGCGGGAGCAGAGGCAGCCAGGCAGGCCATGGAAAAGGTGGGCCTGGCGCCGATTGTCTTTGCCTGGGTAATCGTCTCGCACGCTTTTGGGATTCAGGAAACGGTCAACGGGGTTGTGGATGTGCTGGGTAACACCTCCCTGTTGGGATTTTCGACCTCCGCTGAGCTGACTACGGATGGCCGCAGCCGCCGCTCGGTCGTTGTAGCGGTGTTGGCCGGCACCGATATCCAGAGCCGTGCTGGCTGGTGGCCCGATTATGCGCAAGACAGCCGGGCAATTGGCCAGGCGATGTTGCGCTCTTTGCGCCCAGATGGCGAGAACGGCGAGATTTTGCTGATGACGGCCGATGGAGTGAACGGAGACGCTGATGATCTTTGCCGGGCTATGCTGGATGGAGGTTACTTTGTGGCAGGCTGCCTGGCGGGCGGAGAGCTGTGGCGGGGCAGGACCTTCCAGGTGGGGGGCCGATCCTCAGGAAGCGGGGGCCTGGCGGCGGCGGTCCTCTCGGGTAACATTGTGGTTGGGCTGGGCGCCGCGCATGGTTGGCTGCCGGTAGGCGCAGTGTCCAGGCTGACCCGCGTCCAGGGTCAGTGGGTTCGAATGCTGGATGGTATGCCGGTCAGCGAGACATATAGCCGCTTGTTTGGCTACCCAGCGCGTTCCTGGTGCTATCCGCCCTTGAACGAGCTGGTTCGCCTGTATCCGCTGGGGCTGCCCGAGGCAGGAGCCGAAAGCGCGGAAGTTGAGTCCTTGCGAGTGCGCGCACCGCTGCGCATGGAGGCAGATGGCAGCCTGCGGATGAATAGCGGGCTTCCAGAAGGCGAGATGGTGGAACTCATGATTGGCTCGCCAGAGGCCTGCCGCCAGGCTGCCTACCAGGCTGCTGTGCAAGCCCGTCAGGCGCTGGGTCGGACACAGCCGCGCCTGGCGCTGGTGCTGGTGGATGTGGCCTGGCAAACTCTGTTCGACCTGGATCGAAATGCTGAGGTGGACTGTCTGCGTCAGGCGCTTGGACCAGATGTGCCCATCGCTGGCGGCTACACCTTTGGGCAAATTGCCCGGTTGCAGGTGCAAGCGCCAGTGCAGTTACTCAACCAACATCTGCTCATCGTTCTATTTGGGGATAAGACCGTTGAGTTGGGCGAAGTGGTCATGTAGGTTGTTAGCCCAAAGCTCAATAACCACAGGAACGTGGGCTTTATCTTGCCGCCCACGTTCCTGTTTGCTGTTTGATGGTTTACCTGCGGACGAAAGGTAAGAAGAGGATGTGCTCAGCCATGACTGCCACAGGACCATAGGTCGTCTCACCGGACGTGTCGATAAAGACCAACCAGTAGTAGTAAGTCACGCCAGGCTGTACCTCTGTATCAACAAACTCGTAGAATGCGCCGCCGAATCCGCCAGGCACCTGGCTGAGAATCAGCTCATCATTCAATTGCAACCATTCACCGTCTGGGCTGGTGGAACGGTAAAGATTAAAACCGATGGCATCCAACTCCAGTAAGGTCTGCCAGCTCACAACTACCCGCCGCGATGCGTATTCGGCGCTGAAACTTGCCAGGTCGATCGCGGTGGGGTTTTCCCGGAATCCGAAGTCAAATGAGGCCCCTAAAGGCTCATTGGTTGGCGGGTCCTGGAGGACCATCAGGATCTCGCCGCGTTGAACGGTAGCCGCAGTCCCAGAGCGATCGTTTGAGTCGGTCCAGGGATTACCTGAAGTGCCCACCGGGCTGGGGATGTACGGGCTCACAACGGTCGAGATGGTGTAGACAAGCCCGCCACCTGTGGTGTTGAAGTCTTCATCTAAAAGCAAATTGCCAAAACTGTAAAATCCATTGCTATCGCTGGTTGTACGAAGCACTTCAGTTGAGCCATCCGGAAAAGTGATCGTGAGCACAAGTTCCACACCGGGCAGGCCGGTTTCAACTGAGTCTTGTACGCCGTCAGCGTCGACATCCCGCCACACACGGTTGCCCACAGCAGCTCCGTCGATGAAATAGCCAAAATCTGCCTGATTAGCAACCGGTGAAGCCGGTGAAAGCGAAAACGCAAAAGCGTCCAGCTGACTGTTATTATCAACGTTGGGAGCACCAAGCGAATGCCAGCGTCCCCGTAAGATCTGCGCCTCGTCGCTGATATGCAGCAGGTAATTCATGGTCCCGCTGCCATCGTTGACCGGGAGGTTGGTGAAGGAATAGCTGCCATCGGCTGCGGTGGTCGTCGTCGCCATCAACGCCTCACCAGCATCCAGGCGCCCATCCCCATCTGCATCATGGTACAGCTCCAGGGTTACGCCGCCGATGCCAATTTCATTGTCAAAGGTGGTCGCCGGGTTGCCATCGTTGCCGTTTGGTTCGTACAAACCGTCGCCGTCCCGGTCATCCCATACCAGGCTGCCAACTGTGCCAAGCGGAGCAGCCGCCTGGTAGGCGAAGTTTTGACCCAGGTTCAACCCGTTGTCCAGCCCATCGGGGTCTGCGTTGCCATCACCGCCAGGCGCTCCCAGGTTAACGGTGGATTGGTTGGCAGCACCGCCATCAGGATCGATGGTGTTGCTCCAGGCGGCAGCCCCGCCGGGCAGGGTGGTGGTGTCCACCCGCACCTGATAGGTCTGTGTGGAATCCAGGTTGCCAAAGAAGTATTCGCCGTTCTGGTTGGTGACATCGGTGGCTACCAGTGCGCCATTGTTGTCATACAGGCGCACAGTGACTTGCGCAAGGCCCTCGCCAGGATCAAAAACGCCGTTGGCGTTACGATCAAAAAAGACCTGGCTGCCAATCATGCCCTCACCGGCCTGGTGGTTTGGTGGCGCATAGCCGAAGTTTTGTTCGCTGTTGGCCGGACTGCTGTTGCTGAGCGCTATCGCACTCAGTCCGTCGTTTCCGCCATTGCTGTCGTAGTTTTGCTCCAGGTCGCGCAACTGGTTGTTCGTGTCGGGCACCCAAACCAGGTAGTCGGCGTCGCCGTCGCCATCGTCCAGGGGCAAGCCGCTAAAGCTATAGCTGCCGTTTGCATCGGTGATATCCACAGCAATGATGGACTCATCATCGGCAGTGCCGGGCAAATTATCGAGCCCGTCTGGATCCCAGACTCCGTCGCCATTCACATCAACGATCAGGGCCACTTCAACGCCCCTCAGCCCTGGCTCACCGGGATCCAGGGTGTTGTCACCGTCGTGGTTCAACCAGATTGTGTTGCCGATTGTGCCGGTGGCGGCGGTTGGTTGATAGCCAAAGTCAACATTGACATAAACGTCACCTGGGCCAACGATCAAGGGAGAGGTGGTGAGACCATCATTCAGGCCTGTTCCCCCAAAGTGATCTGGATCGCCCGTTTGAACATATCCAACCGGTGTGCCGGCGGTGATCATGTAAGCGCCAGGCGCCAGATCGTCAAATATGAAGCTTCCATCCAGGCGTGAAACGGTCGAAGCTATAGGCGCATCGACGAGGGGATCGATGAAGCCATCGTTGTTGCTGTCAGCGTACAGGGTCAGAATCACGCCGCCTAGCCCGGCCTCGTTTGGATCCTGGACGCCATCGCCATCTGCATCAATCCATATTCGGTCGCCCAAAGCCCCGGTGCCGGTGTTGTTGTTGACTTGATCGCTGGTATTGTAGTTATATCCAAAGTCGGCAACGCGCTCAGGTGAACCAACCTCCAAGGTGACCAAATAACCCGTGGTTTGATCCTGGTTGGTGAAGTCGGCGCCTGGGTTAGGATAAAGGCTGGTTTGGGTGACACCGGGCGGAAGGCTGGCGTTATTCACCCGGATATAGAAATTTCCGGGAGGTAAGTTGGTGAAAAGGTATTCTCCATAGGTATCTGTCTGGGTGGTCGCCAGCAAAGTCGTGCCATCTGCAGCGTATAACTCAACGGTGATATTAGCCAACCCTGGTTCGCCAGGATCTTGGTAGCCGTCGCTGTTCTCATCCAGCCAGACCCGGCTTCCCACTGCGGCGGGCGGCAGATCATTGCTGGCGCTGTCCTGCAGGGCGGTGGTCTGCAGGTTGCTGGTCACCGAGACGGTGTTGTTGAAGCCTGACAGCCCGGCGGTCACTGGGTCGTCCACGGTGGCCTGGAAGACCACCGTCATCTGCTCACCGGCCCACAGGCTGTAGCCATCCCCGGCGACGACCAGGTCCGGCGGCGCGCCGGCGGCATAGGAGGTAGGTGTGCGCAGTGTGCACACGATTTGCACATCATCAAAGTACACAATATCCGTGTCCCCCATCGTTGGAGAGGTCAAGAGTTGGATGCGGGTTTGGCTGCTGATCCACGGGGTGATATCACGGCTGTAGTTTTGATAGGCTGCGTCGGTGGCCGGCCCGGCGAAATCGAACAGATTATCGGTCAGGGCGCCGTCTTTGCCGATGCTGAGGCGGGCGTAATCGCCGGCGTCGTCCAGCCCATCTCGGCGGTAGCTCAAGGTCAAAGTCGCTGCGCTGCAGGTAGATATGTCTGCATCGCGCCGCGCTCCTTCACCTGTATTGTCGTTGTCCTGCAAGCGCAGCCGGTTGTTGCCCCCCTCAGCCAAGACCTGGATATCTCCGGCTCCGGCGCCATCACCCTCGTTGACCTCGATCCACCCGCCAGGCAGCCAGGATGGGTCGGCTGCGCCGTTGCTATCCTGGCCGTCGGTGAAAGACGCCAGGGTGTTGAACGCATCGCCGACAGTGGGCAGCGTAGAAACCGGTGCAGTCACTTGCGCACTGCCGGGCACATAGGTCAGCCCGGCTGGCAGCGGGTCGCTCACAACTACATTGTTGTGTGTCCCGCCGGTCAGGTTCTGGACGACGATGGTGTATTGAATGGTATCGCCAGGATAAACGTTTCCCAGGATGCTGGAAGTCTTGTTTACTGCCAGTGTGGGCCCGTTATAGCCGAAGTCCGCGGTCAGGAATGGCCGATTGCCCGCAGAGAGCGCCAGGCTGTGCTGGCTGTCGCACGCTGTGCAGGGAACACCTGGCTGATCTGGGTCGCCGGTTTGGGTGTAGCCGGCGGGCAGAGTGTCGGTATGGACAACCACCGTGTAGGAGCCGTCCGGCAGGTTATAGAAGGCATACTCGCCGTTGGCGTCAGTCACTGCGGTTGGGCAGGTGCTGCCCAAGACACAGGTGCCGTCCGACAGCTCCACAGTGACGCCCGATAGACCCGGCTCGCCGGCGTCCTGCACGCCGTCTCCATCCAGGTCCGCCCAAACCCGATCCCCCAGCCGAGTGGCCGAGGCCGGCGGTTGGACGGGGACATCCACCTGCGGCGAGTAAACCAGGTCGATGCCGCTGACCCGGGCGTTGTTCTGGATGGTAGAGCCGCCCGGCAGGTTGGCGTTGATCACTACATCAAAAGAGACAATAAACTGGCCCAGGATGGGCAAATCCTGGTTGATGGTGTAACCACCTTCATCCAGGGGGAAGGCTGTTGCCGGGTCGGAGTCGTCAGGGATGGGTGTGCCGTCCAGGTCGGTGCTGTTTGGGACGTAAAGAGTATACTGCGGGATAATGTCCTCTACGGTGATGGAGCCTGCCGGAACGGGCAGGGCGCCGGTGTTGGTGATGCGGATGCGATAGGTGAAAATCTCGCCGACGTCGTAGAGGCCGTCACCGTCGATATCGCCGGTAAGCTGAGCGCCCTTGGCGGCGGTGAACTTGGGCAATGGGGGCACGGAGGTGCCCACATCCAGGCCAGGGGCGCTGGCGGAGGCGGTGTCCGGGTCCTGACCCCAAGCCACGGCGATCCTGGCATCCGTAAGCTCGCTGCCGTCGCACAGGTATAGACGCATGCCGGTCTGGTCGCCATCCGGATCATAGACGATGGAGCGCTGGAGCGGAGGCAATGTGAGCCGTGTATCGTACTGTTGGCCGTAGGAATCGGTGGAAGCGCCGGTGCGATCGCCGTTGTAATCCACACACACATAAGAATTTCCACTGGCTTCGGCTGCCATCACCCATACCGGGCTGCCGTTCTCGGTCGTTGGCCGGGTGGGATCCTGCCCTGGCCCCCAGCCCACCTGAGCCTGCTGGGTGAGCTGGTTTTCGGGGATCAGGGTATAGCCCCAATCGTAGGCGTTGCCGCCGCTGGAGGTGGCATCCACATCCACGGCGGAGATGGCCTGGAAAATGCTGCCATCTGTGGTGTAGAAGCGGGCGGCGGCGTTGTCCGGCAGTTGAACGCTGACGGTCCCCCCGGCAGGCACGACCACCGGGGTCTGGGCGCCGGCGCCGGTTTCCCATTGCACGGTGATGTTGCCGGAGCCGGGGTTGTTCAGGAAAACTGCGGTGGTATCGGGGGCGTTGGTCGCTACCGGTGCGTAATAGCTCGAGCTTAACAGATCGGTAGGGTACAGGGTGTAGTAGCTGGCTTCGTAAGTGGTGCAGATGTCTCCGGTCAGGAGCTGAGCCTGGATATTCCCGCTGGCGGTGATGACATCGCCCCGGCTGACAGTGTTGTCGAAGAGGTAGCTTTGTCCCTGGTTGAGCGTGGCTACATAAGTCCCGTTGCGGTAGACTTGCGTGCCGTCTCCTGCCGCCATGACTGCCAGGCCGGTGTACTCGAACATCTGGTTGGCGGTAACGGTATTATCCACCGGAACCACATAGCTGGTGCCCCAGACGGAGGTGTCCAACATTTCCACCGAGCCGCCGAGGAGGGTCTCGCTGCCGGTCGCCCAAGTGGAGCGGGTCATGGCAATGGCTTCGGAGGCGGTGACTTTGTCACCGCCGTCGAAATCGATCAGACCCAGCGTGGTGGTGTTGACCGGGTTGCGCAAGATGATGATACTGCCAGCGGAAAGCAGATCGGTGGCAAAGGCGGCGCCGGGTGGCCGGCCGTTGTTGAGGTCGCCATCTCCCCAAATTTCGGTGGTGCTTTGCACCGGGGATGTGATATCGGCCTCGAAGCTGTCTTCCCAGTGATCGTAGATAATCAGGGTATTGTTGGCGACCACCGTGATGGAAACATAGACGTAGGTCGGGTTGTTGACCGGGTTGGAGGAGCAGGCGGGGGCAGCCCCGATGGCGCGCAGGGCGGTCAGCGCCTGGTCTTCGGGGATGGGCACATAATAGGTCTGTCCGGTGTAGAGCCAGGTGCTGGCGTCGTGGGTGCTGGCGGTAAAGTAAGAAACTTCGACATTGTCAAAGTAATAATAGTCATCGGCGTTGTAAGTGCCTGCCGAGGTGCGGATGCGAATACGGGTGTTGGCTACCATGTAGCTCGAGATGTCATAAACACGCCGTTGGATGACGTTGTTATTGGCTGTGGCCCCGGTAATGGTCTCGAGCGTGGTATAACTCCCTCCGCCGTTTGTTGAGATATCTATGACGACATTTTCGCCGCCTTCGAGAGCAACATGGCGAAATTGGAGGGAAAGCGTTGCACTGGCAGCCGCGGAGAGATCGACGCTGCGATAGATGGTTTCGCGAGTACCATCGGCACTGTTGGTTATACGGAGCTCACCCCCAGTGATCTGGATTTCACCGCCAGTTGCAACGTTGGCTCCGTCGTCGGTTTCGACCCAATTCGTTGCCCAGTTGACGGTGCCGTTTTGGTTGTTGTAGGCCGCAGTCTGGAACTCATCCCGGGCGTAAAAGTTGGTCGCTCGCGCAGGAAACGGTCTGCCAAATGTTGCAAATTGAAACGCAGCCAGGGTGATTACGATGAAGATTCGCCAAATTCCGGATGGAAATCGAATGATTTTCATATTTTTTTCTCCCGCTGAATAACTTATTGTGCTAATAATTCGTTTATTGATGAAAATGATCAAATTTCTGCTTGGGAAACAAAACCGATTTAATTTTACTTCAACACTGGTTCTGGAGTACTGTCAATTGCGAAATCCAACCCTACAATCTTGAAAGTCTGCATTGAGCTGTTAGGTTGATATTCACCCGCAAACAAGGTTACGATGATGGGCTATCGAATAACGCTGATGCCAAGGGTCAGCAGTGCGATTGCAAGGCAATAGATGGCGAACCCATACAGCGAATGACGCACCAGATAGCCCAGCAGCCAACGGATGGACAGGTAGCCCGTCACAGCGGCGGCAATGAAGCCTGGGATAAATACGGGAAGCACCTGGGTAAAATCGTCCATCTGTACCAGATCCAGCCCGGCGAGCAGCCCGGCTGCCAGCATGATCGGTATGGATATCAGAAAAGCAAAACGCGCCGCGGTGGGGCGCTCCAGATCGCGAGTCATGCCCGCTGAAATTGTTGCCCCAGAGCGGGAAATACCGGGCAAGATGGCCAAGGCCTGGCCAAGCCCGATCCACAGGGCATCAATCCAGTTGAGCGCTTCCATTGACCTGCTGCGCCTGCCGGCGCGCTCTGCAATCAACAGCAGAGCTGGGGTGAACAGCAGGAACAACGCCGTGATGGTTGGGCTGGCAAAGGCCTGTTCCACCAGGTCTTTGAGCGCCAAGCCGATGACGCCTGCGGGCAGGGTGGCCAGGAGGATGAACCAGCCCTGACGGGCAAGTAAGCCCTCAAAAGGCTTGCGCCGGAGCAAGCCTTGAAACCAGGCTTGCAGGATGGCGACCAGATCTTTCCAGAAAAAGGCGATCACTGCAATGAGGGTGGCAACCTGCACCAACACATCGAAAATAAAAGCTTCTTCTTCAGGAATGTTCCAGTTCAGTAGGTAGGGGACCAGCACCAGGTGTGCAGAGCTTGAGATGGGTAAAAATTCAGTCAGCCCCTGGACGATCCCCAGGATGATGGATTGCAACAATGTCATCGGTTCAGGTCTCGTTTCTGGCTGCCAGGAAGCAACGGGCAAATTCCTCGTAGCGGCCTTCAAAAATAGCCTGGCGCATTTCGCGCGTCAACTGTAACAGCATGTGGAGGTTATGGATCGAAAGCAGTGTGGCGGCAAGCATCTCTTTGGCAACAATGAGGTGGCGCAGGTAGGCGCGAGTGAAACTTTGGCAGGTGTAGCAGCAACAGTCCTGGTCGATAGGTCCCTGGTCACGGGCAAAGGCAGCGTTCATCAAGTTCAGGCGGCCTGTCCGGGTCATAGCGGCGTTGTGACGAGCCAGGCGGGTGGGAAGGACGCAGTCGAAGATGTCCACGCCGCGCAGCACGCCATTCACCAGGTCTTCCGGTGAGCCGACGCCCATCAGATAGCGCGGCTTTTCGGTTGGCAGTACGCTGTCCACAACTTCAAGCATGGCGTGCATCTCGGCCTTGGTCTCGCCGACAGAGAGACCGCCGATGGCGTGTCCGGGAAAACCGAGCGAGGAAATGAAGCGGGCCGATTCAATACGCAGGTCTGGGAACACGCCGCCCTGGACGATGCCGAAAAGAGCCTGGTCGGGGCGGGTTTTGGCAGCCAGGCAGCGCTCAGCCCAGGCATGCGTGCGAGCCATGGCCCGCTCGTTGTAAGCCCGCTCGGTGGGTGGGGCGCATTCGTCAAAGGCCATGATGATATCGGCGCCCAGGTTTTCCTGGATGGCAATGGCTTTCTCAGGGGTAAAGCGGTGCAGCGAGCCGTCGATGTGGCTCTTGAAGGTCACGCCGTCCTCATCCACCTTGCGACTGTCGGCCAGGGAAAAGACCTGGAAGCCGCCCGAATCGGTCAGGATGGGATTATGCCAGTTCATAAAGGTGTGCAGCCCGCCCATCTGGGCCACCAGCTCGTCGCCGGGGCGCAGGTAGAGGTGGTAGGTATTGGATAGCACCAGGCTGGCCCCCATTTCGGCGAGCTGAAGCGGGGTGACCGCTTTGACGGTGGCCTGGGTGCCAACCGGGGCAAAGACGGGGGTCAGGATATCGCCGTGATGAGTGTGAAAGACACCGGCGCGGGCGCGGCCATCCTGTGCTTGGAGTTCGAAGGTAAACGGGGGCGGGTGGAAATTGAGGATGTTGTTTTGCACAAGGGCTGATTATAACTTGATTTATCTTGTTAAGACATGGGGCAAACTAAATGCTTCCACTGCACCGAGTGCTTCGATTGCGCTCAGCATACCCGTGGAACTGGGCAGGTGCCGTGAGTTGGAGCGGGGTATCTGGCAGTGCCGCCCAGCCCCTCCTAGCGGAGAACGGCGGGTGTGGGGTATAATCTTAAGGCTGATCTTTTTTCTAGCGACCTGACACTTTAAAAACAGAACAGTTGATCGGCACGAGATCTCCAGTA
>CAZDAU010000040.1:0-31751 GCA_964503625.1 uncultured Anaerolinea sp. | reverse complement strand
CATCGGACGGCATTTACATCTACCTGGGCGAGCGGGTGAACGTCGCTGCGCCGGGTGACCAGGTGGATGTCACCGGCGTGGTGCAGGAATACTACGGCATGACCGAGATCGTCGCCGCCCCACAGAATGTCTTCATTCTATCGCATGCCAATCCGCTGCCAACAGCCTTGGATCTGAACCCGCCTCTGGATAACAACTCCGCGAGCTATTACTTCGAAAACCGGGAGGCGATGCGCGTTCGCCTGGATGCGGGGTTGGTCGTTGGACCAACAGATAGCGACGAGCGCGCCTGGCTGGTGCGCACCGACCTGGGAATTGAGCGGGTGGTCTACGGCGACCCGGGCGGCACCGGCGAAGTGATCTGTGTGGGAGACACCGGCTTATACCCGATCGCCCCAGATGTCAAAGTCGGCGATCGGGTGACCGGCCTGATCGGCGCCCTGCAGTATCGCTTTGGCGCCTATTGCCTGGCGCTGACCGCTGCGCCGCAGGTGCAGGCCGCTCTAATCACCCCGCCGCCTGTGCCGGGTCCGGCCATGGGGCTGCGCATCGCCACCCTGAACCTGCAAAACCTGTTTGATACGAGCGACGACCCGGCGACAGAGGATACCGTCTTATCGCCAACCGAATACCTGCGCCGGCTGGAGAAGCGCGCCCGGGCGATCCATGATGCGCTGGGCGAGCCGGCCATCCTGGCAGTGCAGGAGGCCGAAAACCTGAACGTTTTGGCAGCCCTGGTGGACCGTCCCGAGATCCAGGCAGATTACCGCGTCCTGCTGGTGGAAGGGCCGGACATACGGGGGATCGATATTGCTTTGCTCTACCAGATCGATCGCGTCCAGGTCTATGAATATCGTGCCCATCAGGGATGCACTGCGCTGGTGGATGGACTGGGGCCAGACGGCAACGGCGACGTGTATAACCCGCAAAACAGCCTGACCTGCGACCGGGATGGCGACGGTATCCTGGACGGCAATCGCCTGTTCTCGCGCCCACCGCTGGCCGCCCGCCTGCGCCTCACTTTACCCGGCGCAGTGACCTGGAATAATCTTTGGGTCATTGCCAACCATTGGAAATCTAAAGTTGAGGATGGCTATACCGTGCAATACACCCTGCCGCGCCGGCTGGAGCAGGCGGAATTTGTGGCAGCCCTGGCGCAAGAGATCATCCGCACAGACCCAGAAACCAGCTTGATCGTGCTCGGCGACCTGAACGATCACCCAGATTCATTGCCGGTGCAGGAGATGCTCTCCCAGGGCCTTAAAAACCCAATCCAGAGCCTGCCGCGCACCTGGCAGTACACCTATATTTACAATGGGATTTCCCAATCGCTGGATTACATCCTGACAAGCATGCATCCACCCCTCTATTCGTTGCAAATACAGCCAGTCCGTATCAACGCCGACTATCCTGCCAGCCTGGAGCAAGAAACCGCCAGCTTTTATCGCAGCTCAGATCACGATCCGTTGTGGATCGAGATTGTCGCTTTTCCTCCCCAGGTTTTCCTGCCCATGCTTTCGCGCTGAGCGGGGACCACCTGGCAGAGGCGCCCTGTGAAATCGATTCTGGCTTGCAATCAGCCCCAGGAAATTAAACCAGCATCTGGCGGGTCAACTCCAGCTTGAGGCGCATTTTCACATCATTATCAACAAACAGCGAGCCATGATATTGCTGAACCGGGTGGATCTCTGTGCCGGGAAGGACGGCGCTATGTTCCGGGATGACGCTATCGCCGGCGGGCTCATGCTTATACAGGATGTCGCGCATGATGCCCTCCGCCTGCTTTAACAGGGAAATGCTGCTGATCGTCTTCAGGCCATAGCCAAAGATGGATATGGCGGGGATGCTCGAGCGAGTGCCAAGCTCTTTACGAAACTCACGTGCGGTGCGCAGCAAGCGGACCTGCGCTTCTGGCAACCAGCTCTCATCTTCCAAGAAGTTGATCTTGTTTCCGCTCTGGTCGGAGCCGCATGGATAGGTTGGCAAGATCTGGTAACAACTCGGGAAAGTGGCGATCACCTGACGAATACGCTCGCCCATCAATCCGAAAGGCAATAGATTTGGAGCAGTGATCAGGCTGACCAGCGCTTTGGGCACGCCGCGATGTGGACCGCCCATCAAGATTGCCCGCTCCACTTTCTTTCTCCCGCCCAGCCGCTCGATGTAATAGCGGCTGACCAGCGTCCCCATACTATGGGCGATAATGATCACAGGCTGTGACAAAGCCAGAGATTCGATCATTTGCCCAAGCTGAGCAGCCGAGCGGCGCACATCCTGGCGCCAATCGTAGGCAAACTCAAAGAAATCTTTTCCCCGCTCATACCTGAGGTCTTCCACCAGGTAATCACCCAGCCGGTTGTACTGGTCGAGCTTGATCAGGTTGGGTACAACCACCACTTCATCTACAATGCCTCGCGCCACGATTGGCGATGTCTCGGTGTAGATGGCGTTTTGGCTGTCGCGAATCATAAACATGATGTTCGGCCAAATGCGCTCGCTGCCCAGCCAGAGCTGTGATCCCATAAAACCGGGCACAAACACCACCGGCCGGCGGGAGGGCATTTTCTCTAACACCTCTTCTGCCATGGTTAGCGCTTCCTCGCCGAAACCACTTTTGAACACCAGCCGCGCTTCGCCAATGCGGAATTCATCCCCCTCTTGCAGGATCATTTCATCAACGCGCTGCTCGTGAAACCAAGTGCCGTTGGTGCTGCCCAAATCGCGCAAGACGAAAATGTTGCCTTTGCGGCTGACCACGGCGTGATGGCGGGAAACCTTAGGGTGCTCCAATACAAGCGCATTATCCTCGACGCGACCAATGCTCAGGCTGTCCACCTGATCCAGTGGAACATCCCAGGTTTTGCTGGATGTGAAAATTACCAGGCGAGGGACCTGGGTATCTTTTAATGCCATCGTCATCACTTCGTGGTTCAATGTATGGTTCAACTCAGCTTCGGAGTCGATCCGGGTGATCTCAACCATTTCCGTTGGCTGGTCGGTCTCATAGCGCAATGTCAGACTGCCCATGGAGATTTGATCGCCGGGGCGCAATTGGGCCCGCAGGATGGGGGCTCCATTTAAGCGGGTGCCATTGGATGAACCCAGGTCAACCAGCTCGCAGCCTTGCGGGCCGCATTCAAGCCGGGCATGAGAGCGGGAAATCCGGCTGTCGTTGAGAATGATATCATTGGTCATGGCCCGGCCCAGGGTGACGCTGGCTTTCGACAGCTCGTACTCTTGTTCCGGCCCTTCTGCATTGAGCAGTATCAGCTTGCCGTGATAGTTTAACATCTCAAGCAATCACTTTCCGGAGCTTTGCCTGGACTCATTAAACCGCAATGAGGCTCCAGACCAATTATACCCATACCAAATGCAGGTGGAGGTGGAAGTACAGGCCTTGCATCCTAAGGCACAGGAAGGCCAGCCAGGGGCGTGCTGGGCAAATCGAAGCAGTTGCCGCTGTTCGGGATGACCGAATGATCCGGGTTAACCACCGTGGCGCACATCTGCGTCGCCCCAGCCGGCCGGTCGCTGACGGTGTAGCCGGTAAAGGGCGACGGCCCCCCAAACATTAAACGATCACCGCTGCCGCCCAAACCGACCTGGTCGGGTGAAACGGTGTTGAAGAAGAAATGGATGTGCACGCCCGGAATTTGCGGGGTAAAGTTTTGGGTCACAAAATCCACAACATAGCGATTCTGGCTGTCAACTGTGATTCCGGTGATCTCTACCGATTGGCTTGCCGCCGGGACATCCGTGGGGAGCGCAGGCGCTTCAATCACCTGCAATTGGCTGATATCGCCGGAGACCGCCGCCAACGAGATCGGTATCCAACAAGAATCGCTGAAGCTCTCTGGGTTTTGGATGAACCACCAGCCTTCATCCATAGAGAGTCCTCTTAAAAGGACGGTTGTGCGAAAGCTGAGAGGCGCTACCGAACCATAAGCCTCGCCTGGCCCAGCCCGGCAGATGGAGTCGCTGCGCATGGTGACGGCCGGGACATCAGGCAGGGGCAGGCAGTTGCCGCTGTCGGGCTGGACGCTATGATTGGGATTGGCTACCAGGATGCACATCTGGGAGGCGTTCTGGGGCCGGTCGCTGGCCTTATACTGGCTGAACGGGCGAGGACCACCATACAGGATCCATGGGCCCTTGCCAGGGACGCCGGCCTGTTCGGGCGGCACAGTGTTGAAAAAGAAATGAACGTGCTCACCGGGCAGTTGTTCGGTGAACTCAGAAGTCTCGTAGGAAACAATGTACCGCCCCTGGTCATCCAGCTCGATGGTATTGATCCGGGCAAAGTGAATGCCGGCTGGGATGGTGATTGTGGGGATGAACTCAGGTGTGGGGGTTGGGGTAGGCAGGGCAGGTGCGGTAGCGGCTTCAGATGTGGGGGAGCTTGTGGCAGTGGTCGCCTGCAGGAGTGGCGCAACTACCGCGCTGGTCTGGGTAGCGGTCAGGGTAGCAGCGGGGGTGTCTGTGGCCCCAGTAAACATCCCGGCCCGGTTCAGCATGTAACCTCCTGCAAGCCCGCCGGCAACCAGGCAAAACAGGATCAACACTAGGACAATCCCACCACCTGCGAGCAAGGCCGGCTTGGCCAGAACCGGTTTAGCAGCCGCCGGAGCAGCCGGACGAGCGGGGCTGGCAGATGAGGGAGGAACCGCGCCAGACCCCGCTGGGCGAGCTGCACCTTGCTGCTCTTGTGGATAGGCGCCTGAAGCCATCAAAGGCGGTGCAGGCGAGACTTCCATCCGGGTCGGTCCAGAAATTCCGGGATCAGAAGCCGCGCCCGTTCGGCCAACCTGGGATTGCTGGGCGCGCTGAGCCAGCTCCGATTCGCGCAACGTGCGCTCCGGGGGTTTGGCAGGTCCAGGGGGGGCGCTCGCCGCGCCCACAACCTGGCCCGACCCAGGAGCCTGCGGCTCCAACTGCGTGGCCGACTGGTTCGGAGCCAAGCGAGAAGGCGGCTGGACAACCTGGGCCATTACCGGCGAAACACCGCCCTCCAGGCGATCCAACACCCGTTTCAGGACCGCCCACATTTCCTGGGCGCTTTGATAGCGGTCTGCACGACCTTTGGCCAACGATTTTTCAATGACGGCGATCAAATCGTCCGGTGTCTCTGGGCGCAGATTGTGCAGGTCTGGCAATGGATCGTGCAGGTGCATCATCATCAGGCTCATCGCCGAATCGGCCTTGAAAGGCGGGCGCCCGCTGACCATCTCGAACAGGGTCACTCCAAGCGAATAAATATCCGAGCGGGCATCCGGCGTTTCGCCGCGGATGACATCCGGCGCCATGTACATGGCTGTGCCTACCACGGCCCCCGTGGTGGTGTGGCTGGATCCGCCGACGATCTTGACAATGCCAAAATCCATCAAGATCGCTTTACCCTGCACATCAAGCATGATGTTGGCAGGCTTGATATCGCGGTGGATGAGGCCGCGATCGTGGGCGTAACCCATAGCGCTGCAGATATCCATGGTGAAGCGAACCGCATCGGCAAGCGCCATTGGCCGCCCATCCCGGTTCAAGCGCCGGAGGCGTTCTTGCAGCGTCTCGCCAGGCACGAACTCCTGCACCATATAATAAACATCGCCGTCGTGGTTAAAATCGTAGATTTGGGTAATGTTGGGGTGGCGTAACTGGGCAACCGAGCGCGCCTCTTCTTCAAAGCGGCTGATGAACTTTGGATCTTCAGAGAGATGTGGGTGGATTAACTTGACAGCAACAACGCGCTGCAGGTTTGGATCCAGCGCTTTGTAAACAGCCGACATCCCCCCCTGACCCAGGATTTCCTGAATCTGGTAGCGGTTACCGAGCGTCTTGCCAATCCAATTGGGACGACTCATCCGTCAGTCTCCTATCAAGACACTCTTACCAGGTTTGACTTGCTTTGAAAACACATTCTTCCACTCAATCCTTGCGATAAATGAACACCAGGATCAGGGCAAAATTGATCAGAATGATCAAACCCTGCATCCCCCAAACCGTTATCAGTCGTGACCAATAAGCGCTTGTATTGTTTTTGTCCACAAAAGCCCAGCCGAAATTCTTGTGGAAAGTATCGATCAAGCCTTCGGCTTTGCCCACCGCAGCGTTGCGGTTGATCTCCCAGGTGGCTTTCTCCTCCTGATACGCTTTCATATCATCGGCGTACTGGTCGGCCTTTTCCTGGTATGCATTCACCTCGGCCCGATAGGCATCCTGAATTTCTTCAACCTGCTTCTGGTAATCCTGCAAGGCTTGCAAATAAACCGCCATGGCGACCTGATCGGATGGATCAGCAGGCTGCTCCGGTGCAGGGGGCATCACCGGCTCGGCCGGCGGATCACCCAGAGCAGCGGGTTCCACCGGCTCCGCTTGGTCGATCGCCGGATCATAAAACTCTCCCAGGCCGGGGAAGTTGCAGGAGGCCTCGCGCAGTGCGTTCAGTCCCATACAGCGGCAGCCGAGTTGCTCCTTCTGCTCCAGGGTCAGGTCTTCTCGCTCTTCCTTGGTAAGGCTGGTCCAACAAACGTCGGCCGCCACGTCCGAGCCCAGGCCGGTGATCCCAACCATCGCCTCAAAAGCCCAACGCGACGAGGTGACCGCGCTGACCTCGGGCGGCACAGGGATCAACGCCCCGCCCACTACCACCTGGGGGATGATTAACATGATTACAATCAACGGCGCTGAATTGGCATTGGGGGCGATGGCCGAGGCAAGCAGACCGATCATCATACCCGCCAACGTACCCAGCACCAGGGTGATATAAAACAGGACAAGCTCCTGCATGCCTCCCGGCATTTTGAAAGACAGGTAATGGATGATGGTATAGGCCGCCGCCTGGTAAAGGGCCAGCAAGGCTGCCACCCAGATCTTGGACATCACATAGGGCAGCACTTTCAAATTGACCAGACGTTCGCGCTTAAATATTTCTGATTCTTTGACGAACTCGCGCATCTGGGACAGGCCGCCAATCATGATCGCGAAGATAATCGGCTGGAATATCGATGTAATCGCGTTGGATGCTTCACCATCCTGAAAAGAGAACAGATCGCGGCCCAGGATGACCGCAAGTAACACATCCAGCATGGCGACCAGCGGCGCAGATAGCAGCATCAAGACCAGACTGGCGCGATCGCGAGTCAGAATTTTGATATTACGGCCAGAAAGGATGGCAAACTGGCGCAGGCCGGAGATTTTGTTATGCGACCGTTTTTGGACCCCATCCCTGGCGATCTTTGCCGGCGGAGCTGCCTTCGCCGCCCCGCCGATGTTTCTCCCCAGAGCCTGCAACGGTCGGACGATCTGCTCCTGATATGCCAGGTGCTGGCTGTAGCGCTTAGCCCAGTCTTCAGCTTTACCCTGTGAAGGGTCATCCAGAATTGCATAGATTTCGTCGAACTCCATTGCCCGGGCGCGCCGGTCGCGCTCTGAGCGAAACTGGTCAAAGTATTGCAAAGCCTGATCGGGCGGGCCAAACCAGGCAACATAACCGCCGCGGGCTAGAAACACCACCTTATCCGCCAGCATAACGTTCTTGGTGGCATGGGTGATCAACACAATTGTGCGGCCCTGATCCGCTAGGCGGCGCATCAGGTGCATCAACGCCGTCTCTGTGCCAGGGTCAAGCCCAGAGGTGGGCTCATCCAGGAAGAACAAGCCAGGTTTGGTCAACAGCTCAACGCCAATGGAGACGCGCTTTTGCTGGCCGCCGCTCAGGCCGCTGATTTGAACGTCTTTGCGATGCACCAGGTCCAGGTCCTGCAACACTTCCATGATCCGCAGATGGCGCTCTTGTTTCGTCGTATCAGCAGGCATGCGCAATTGAGCTGCGTAGTCCAAGGCCTGGTAGACAGTCAATTCCATGTGGATGATGTCTTTTTGGGGGACAAAGCCAATCTCGTTCCGAATGGCGTCGAAGTTGCGGTAAATATCGATGTCATTGACCAGCACACGGCCATGGGTTGCCGGACGAAAACCGGCCACCGCGTCCAGCAGGGTGGACTTGCCGCCACCGCTCTGACCAACGACAACAACAAACTCCTTGGGCTGGAAAAGCAACGAGATATCTTTCAGCAAATTCAGGTCTTTGCGCACCCACTTGTTCAGACCCAGGATTTCCACCCGCATGCCGCTGGTTTCCTGGATTTGGGCCAGTTGATCCTGGCCGAGGATAAAGCGCTGCGGGCCTACCCGGATCGTATCGCCGGCTTGCAGCCAGACTTCGGTATCGATGCGCTGATCGTTGACAAAAGTCCCGTTGGAGCTGTTCAGGTCGCGCACCCGAAAGCGCTGGCCAATCCGCTCAACCAGGGCGTGATAGCGGGAGACGGTGGGGATGGGCAGCACCACATCATTGCTGGGATCGCGCCCAATCTGCAGGCGGGTCTTGTCCCCAAAGTCGATCTGCCGCGCCGCAGAGGCCTGGCTGGATTCGCCCGGCGCCAGGTAAACGATCGTCACCATCATCCCCGGATCCAGGCTTCCAATTCGCAGGGTATCGCCATCGTTCAGCCGCCTGACCTCTTGGAGCGGAGCGCCGGCAAATAGCACCGGGTTGGTCACCTCAGGCAGGACGCGGATCTGATAACCGCTACCAGAGCGCTCAAGCACAGCCTGGTGAGCAGACACGATCCTCGAAGCAAGGACAATATGATTATCAGCGGCCCGCCCCAGGGTGATCCGGTCAGAATTCAAGGTGTAGGTCTGCGGGCTTTCCCCCGCCACGGTGACCAGGATCTGCGGCGGGCGACGGTCGACGGGTGACAAACCTTCATCCCGCACAATCGTCGTCATGGGGGAAGCTACCCCAGGGGACGCGCCGGTATCGCTTGCCAGCTCAGGCTGCCCAAGCGCATCTCTATCCGCAACGGTCAGAGCAGCGCCGGCCGGGGCTGGCAAGCCGGTGATTTTCAGACGGATCGCCTTGCCCAGGTGCAGCACGTCTCCAGACTTCAGCGGTGCAGGGCTCACAACTCGCTGGTTGTTCAGGAAAGTGCCATTCGAGCTGGCCAGATCCTCAACCATGTATTGAGACCCCTGCTGGTAAATACGCAGGTGGCGGCGTGAAACGGAAGGCGAGGCGATTACCAGGTCAACACCTGTCTCTCGACCAATCACAAACTCAGGCGCAGAAAGCGCAACTTCCTGCCCAGGGTTAGGACCTTCCTCAATAACGATCTTTGGAAATGACTGGAGCGCCACTGTTCCACCACCTGTGCGTGCTTCAATTTGTAGGACTTACCAAAATGGCTGAATGGACAAATGGATGAAATCACCAATGAATCCAGATAAATTAGAACCTTAAAGGTTAAAAACCCGTTTGGATTATATCCCAAGGGGGCGGTGTGTCAAGGAAATTTGATTAAGAACTCTTAAAATAAAAACATGGCGGGCAAACCAAGGCCTGCCCGCCATAGAGTGAAGAGAAAGATCAGGAAATCGGTCCTTTGACCTGGCGGATGACCATGACAACCTTGCCCTGAATTTCAACAACCGAAGGGTCATCAACATAGATTGGCTGCATGGTTGGATTGGCGGGTTGCAGGCGCACCCGCCCTTTCTCCAGGTAAAAATACTTCAAGGTGGTCTCGTCGCGATCGCGCAGCCAAACTGCCACCATTTCACCATTACGCGCATTCTGAGCCTTCTTCATGATGACGATATCGCCATCATAGACCATGGCATCGATCATCGAGTCTCCCTGCACCTCCAGGGCAAAAAGGCCGTCGCTCTTCTCGCCCTTGGGCAGCAGGCTGGCAGCCACATCGACCATGCTTTCCGAGTCGTAGTAAGAGAAGTCGGTAGCTGGAACGGGCACAGGCGAGCCGGCGACGATGCGTCCAGCAATCGGGATATGCAGCAGGTCACCGATCGTCTGGCCCAAATTCTTGGTCAGGCGGATGCCGCGTGAGACGCCCTGGTCGCGCTGGATGTAACCCATTTCTTCGAGTTGATCCAGGTAGTAATTCACCACGGAAGTGGAAGAAATCATTGCCTTCTCGCAGATTTCACGGATGGCAGGGGGATAGCCGTATTCTTTCTGAAAATCTTCCAACACTTCCAGGATTCTCTTCTGGCGTTCACTCAGGCCTTTGTGTCTTTGTCGGGCCATCATCGCTTACCTCCAGTCCACCTAGCTGAAAAAGTAAATTGTTCGCATATATGTTCCAATAACCATAATAACAGAACATTAGTTCTGTGTCAAGGATTTTGAACAAATCGAATCTCAATTGATCCGGGTCTGCGCAACGACGCCCCAATTTCGATTATTTTGTGGCATAATCGCTTGGCGTGCAGGATTTGCCGGGCTGGCAAGTGCGCACAACCCAACAACAAAATCAAATCAGGAGCACATTGTGGAGTTCAACAAAATCTGTGTCCTCGGACTGGGCTATATTGGATTGCCAACGGCGAGCACCTTTGCCATGAATGGCGTGCAGGTTATCGGCGTAGATGTAAACCGGCAGGTTGTGGAAACCCTGCGCAGCGGCAACCCGCATATTTATGAGCCGGGCCTGCGCACACTGGTCCAGGCTGCCCTGAGCTCGGGCAAACTGGCCATCAGCGACCAACCCGAGCCTGCGGATGCATTCATCATCGCTGTGCCAACGCCCTTCTATGATAACAAACGAGCGGACCTGCGTTTCGTGATTTCAGCAGCCGAAGCCATCGTTCCCTTTTTAACCAAAGGAAACCTGGTTGTGCTGGAATCCACTTCCCCACCCCGCACCACGGTGGATATTGTTGCGCCTGTGCTGGAACGCTCTGGCCTGAAAGTCGGGACAGATCTCCACCTGGCCTATTCTCCGGAGCGGGTGCTGCCGGGGCAAATCCTGCGCGAGCTGATCGAAAACGCCCGCGTGATTGGCGGCGTGGACCGCGCCTCCGCCCAGGCCGGGCGCGATCTTTATGCCTTGTTTGTGCGCGGCGAGATCATCCAGACGGATGCAACCACAGCAGAGATGGTCAAGCTGATGGAAAACACCTACCGGGATGTGAACATTGCCATTGCCAACGAATTCGCCCGGCTGGCAGAGCGCTTCGGCGTGGATGTCTGGGAGGCGATTGCCCTGGCTAACCGCCACCCGCGGGTAAATATCCTCCGCCCTGGTCCGGGTGTGGGCGGCCACTGCATCAGCGTAGACCCCTGGTTCCTGGTGGAAGCTGCTCCAGACCTGACTCCGCTGATCCGCACTGCTCGTGAAGTGAACGACTCTCAACCCAGCTACGTGGTTGGCCTGGTGCAGCGCGCTCTGGGCACCAGCATCCCCCAGGGTCTGGCGGGTCGCCGGATTGCCATTCTTGGGCTGGCTTACAAGCCGGACGTGGACGACTTTCGAGAAAGCCCGGCTCTCGAGGTGGCTCACCTGCTGGCGCAAGCAGGCGCACAGGTGCGCGCCTTTGATCCCTACCAGGCCGAGCATCACACGCTCCAGGTGGCCACGGTTGGCTCCCTGAATGCGGCACTGGCAGACGCCGAGCTGATTTTGCTGCTGGTCAATCACAGGCCCCTGCGTGAGTTGAAGCCTGAGCAGGTTGCCGCGCTGACCCCCGCGCGAAGGATTGTAGATACGGTCAACGCCTGGCATTTGGAGACCTGGTCGGCAGCGGGCTTCCGCCTGTTGCGCCTTGGCGCTTCGAACGTTGAGCCCTTGAATTAATCCTTCCATGGGAAGAGACCTGCCCACCCGCCTGGTTTACGCTCGCCAATGGCCGCTGGTCGGCCGCCTGGCTTATTACGCCTTGAAGCTACTGGGCGCGGAAATTCCTCGCCCAGTGCCTGTGGGCGAGGAATTTGAACTGGCGCACGGCGGTGTGGGTGTGGTGGTCCACTCGCGGGCCGTGATCGGCAATCGGGTTAAGATCTACCCTGGCGTGACGCTGGGACGGGCAGATATTCACCTGCCCATGGAACGGTCGAAATTTGAGGGGATTGTGATTGAAGACGATGTCATCCTGGCGCCAGGCGCCAAGGTGTTGTGCAAAGAGGGCATCCTGCGGGTTGGGCGCGGCACGGTGGTGGGCGCAAATGCGGTGCTTTTACAATCCACCGGCGAAAACGAAATCTGGGCGGGCGTGCCAGCGCGCTGCATTGGCTTGCGAGACACCTGACGGATGAGCGCAAAAGACCTAAGGCGGATCTGTTTGGTGCCCCGACTGAACGGCGTGGGAGGAATGGTCTCGTTCCAACACAAGCTGGTAGAAGGCCTGCACAGGCGCGGCATTGAAGCTGTGTTCGACTTGGCGGAGCAACCCTACCAGGCTGTCCTGGTGATTGGCGGCACACGCGACCTGGCCGGGCTGCGCCGCGCGCGGCGCCAGGGCATCCCGGTCATCCAACGATTGGATGGTATGAACTGGCTGCATCGCCTGGGTGGAGACTTCCGCACCGGCCTGCGCCATTTTCTGCGCGCCGAATACGGCAATTTTATCCTCCAGCTGATCCGGGGGCGGCTGGCCAGCCGGGTGATCTATCAAAGCGAGTTCGTGCGCGGTTGGTGGGAACGGGTGCATGGTCCAACCCCTGTCGCCAGCCGGGTCATTTACAACGGCGTTGATCTGCAAGCGTACACCCCCCTTGGAGACGAACAACCGCCCCAGGACCGTTGGCGATTGCTGATGGTGGAGGGCAACCTGATGGGTGGTTACGAGCAGGGTCTGCAGGTGGGGGCACAATTGTTGGAGCGCCTGACGACGGGCCACGCCTCCGAGCTGGGCAGACCGGTCGAGTTGATGATCGTTGGGCGGGTCGCCAAGGAATTGCTGCGCCGCTGGGAAGCCTATCTGGAGCCGTTGGCTGCCCAGGCGCGCATCGCCTGGGCAGGCCTGGCACCGCGCCATTCGATCCCGGCAATTGACCGTTCGGCCCACCTGCTGTACTCTGCAGATGTCAACCCTGCCTGTCCCAACGCCGTCATCGAAGCCCTGGCGTGCGGTCTGCCAGCGTTGGCCTTTGACACCGGCGCGCTGCCAGAAATTGTGACGCCAAGCGCCGGCCGCATTGTGCCGTACGGCGGCAATCCCTGGCGGCTCGACCCGCCGGATATCTCCGCCCTGGCGCGCGGCGCCCTGGAAATCCTCCAGGCTGGAGCGGCGATGCGGAAAGCGGCCCGCGAGCGCGCCGAAGCAGCCTTTGGCCTGGAAGCAATGGTTGAGGCTTACCTGGACTTTCTGGGAGGCGGTTGAGATGGGCGGCTCAGAGATTTTGCTCAACCTGGTCGCCAGGATGGCCCGCTGGCTGCCCATGCCGGTCAAGCGCGGTCTCTACCGGACCGGCCCGCTGGCAGGCGCAATCCGGCGCAGCTTGAACCGGGCTGCACCGGTCGGCCTGACCCAGGTGGAGGTTGCAGCCGGAGGGCTGGCGGGGCTGCGTTTGTGGTTGGATCTGCAGAGCGAAAAAGATTACTGGCTGGGCACGTATGAGCCGGAGCTGCAGGCCGCCGTGGCGGACCTGGTCCAACCCGGCATGGTGGTCTATGATGTGGGCGCGAACATTGGCTATATCAGCCTGCTGTTTGCTCGGCGGGTGGGGGCAGGAGGGAGCGTGTATGCCTTTGAAGCGCTGCCTTCCAACCTGGAACGGCTGCGCGCTAACCTGGCACTGAACAGCCTGGGCAAAAATGTGGTTGTCATCCCGGCCGCAGTTGTGGAGGCCGAGCGCCCGGTGCGCTTCCTGGTGGGGCCTTCAGGCGGGATGGGCAAAGCGGATGGCTCAGCAGGCCGTAGTGACGTGTCGTACACCACCGCAATGGAGGTCGAGGGGATTTCGCTGGACACGTTCGTGTTTGACCGCGGAAAACCGGCTCCGCAGGTGGTCAAAATGGACATTGAGGGCGGCGAAGTGCTCGCCCTGCCAGGCATGCAGCGCGTTCTGGAGCAAGCGCGCCCGCTGATGCTGCTGGAACTCCATGGACCAGAAGCTGCCCAGGCGGCCTGGGAACAGCTATCCGTCCTCGGTTACCGAATCTGCCGCATGGCCCCAGGCTACCCACCGCTGACCACACAAGCGGCGCTCGACTGGAAGGCTTACCTGCTGGCTTTTCCATTTTGAGAGCAAAAACATGTTGGAAGTGACCCAAAGGAAATTCCCGGGCCGCCTGGCCTTGCAACAACGGGTGCTGCCTGCCTACCGGGCGCCGTTCTTTGAGGCTCTGGCCGAGAGATGTGAAGGCGGGTTGAGCGTGTTTGCCGGCCAACCACAGGCTGAAGAGCAGATTGCATCCGTGGATCGCCTGCAAAATGCAATATTGGTTAAGGCGCAGAACCAGCATTTCCTGCACACAGGCTCACGATTTTACCAGTGCTGGCAACCAGGCATCATTGCCTGGCTGGAGAGCTGGCAGCCAGCAGCTCTGATCGTGGAGGCCAACCCACGCTACCGCAGTACACCTCAAGCAGTGGGTTGGATGCACGCCCGCGGCAGGCCTGTGCTGGGGTGGGGATTGGGCGCGCCCCCGCTGCATGGCCCCCTGGCAAACTGGCGAAGCCGGGCACGACAGAAATTCTTGAGCAACCTGGACGGCCTGATTGCTTACAGTCAGCGCGGCGCTGAGGAGTATCGCACCATGGGCTTTCCAGAAGAGCGCGTTTTTGTGGCACCGAATGCGGCCTCGCCGCGTCCGGTTTCCCCACCCCCAACGCGACCGCCAACTTTCTCAGCACGGCCGGTGATCCTGTTTGTGGGCCGATTGCAGGCTCGCAAGCGATTGGATAACCTGCTCCATGCCTGCGCCGCACTGCCGGCAGACTTGCAGCCCAGCCTGCGCATCGTCGGTGATGGGCCGGCGCGCGCCGATATCGAAGCCCTGGCGCAGCAGATTTATCCGCAGGCCGAGTTCATTGGGGCGCGTTATGGAGCAGAGCTGGCAGAAATATTTGCTGCTGCTGATCTGTTTGTGCTGCCAGGAACGGGCGGGCTGGCCGTGCAACAGGCCATGTCTTACGGTCTGCCGGTCATTGTTGCAGAGGGGGATGGAACCCAGGATGACCTGGTGCGACCGGGGAACGGTTGGCGCATCCCGGCCAATGACCTGCCAGCCTTGAAAGCTGCGCTGCAAGAAGCGCTGGCCAATCCTGCACGCCTGCGAAAAATGGGGGCGGAGGCTTACCGCATCGTAGCCGAAGAGGTTAATCTGGAGCAAATGGTGGAAGACTTCTTACTGGCGCTGGCAGCCGTGCAAGCCAGCCAAAAACCCTGAAAGGTTATGGGTTGGCCAGCGGGATTTGGATGAGCGCACGGCAACACACAACCGCAGCGGCGCTGCGCTTCCCTGCGGCCGAGCGGGCGATCTTGATCTCCTCCTGGGCATATAAGCTGCCATCCCGTTTTTCACCCAGCATCAGAGCGCGCACAGGCTGCGCTCATTCCAGAGGGAAACAGCCCAGGCCGCGCCGCCAAACTGAGCAGATTCTACCGGAAGGCACAGCGATGACGGGATAAACCGGGGAGAAGCGGGTGGATATCGGGGATGGTAAAGCCAGTGGGGTAGGACAACGCCGGGCCAAACAGATCTGCCAGCGGACCAATCGGGGTCAGAAAAGCCAACTGCGTCCCCAGAATATTCTCACACAGAGCGTCAAAGGTCTGCTGGGCTGCAGCAACATGAGGGAGCTGGACCGGCGCCAACAGCCGGTCATAAAGCTGCGGGCTGGCGACAAAAGGCCGCAGGTCGGATATCCAGCGCTCGCGCTCCACATAAGACCTCCAGCTCAACAATGCATAGAACAGAACCAGCAGACAGGCGCTGAGCAACAGGCTTTAGATTACAGGCAAATCCAGAGAGACGCTCAGGCCAATCGCCAGGCTATAGCCGGCTGCCAGGATGATCGACCAACGCCAGTAACGCAGCAGGCCGCGCCGCGGCAGCGTCTTACCATGGAACGATCTGGAAGCGCAACAGCGCCTACTGCCCGAACGCGGCTGGAGTTTTACAACGGGTGCAACGTGGCTTTCCGGCCCGGAAAAATGACTCCGGATGAACTGCTCCAGGCACACCGCAGTCTGTGGAAACGCGCGTTTGCACCCTGCTATGTGCTCAGGCGGCTGGCAGGCTCAGTTTTACGCCTGCGCCTGGGGGCCTTGCTGCTCTCACTTGCAATCAATGGGTTTTATGGGCTGAAGGCGCTGCGCGGCAACTTACCGGTGGAGATGCAGGCCCAGGGACAGCCCGAATGGGCGCCGGCTTTTGAGCTGCCGTTCAGGTTTGTGGCAGAGTCGGCGCTCACAGACCAGACGGCCCAATGATCGATGCTGGAAACAGGCCCATCCCGGTTGTTTCCCACACAGGCGATGATACTACAAAAGACCATTGCTTTTCGCGGCGAGTTGGGGTACAGTTCAGGCGCTATGCGCCTGTTGTTCGTCGCCGATGGTCGCTCGCCGATAGCCCTGAACTGGATCGAGTATTTCCTCAACCAGGGGCATGAGGTACACCTGGCATCCACCTTTCAAAGCCCGGTGGACCAGCGGCTGGCGTCCTATACATTCATTCCGGTCGCATTCAGCTCAATGAAACCGGCAAATGAATCCGGCAAAGCCAGCCAAAAAACCGGGGGAATGTGGCGTGCCTCGGCGGTGCAATTGCGCACCAGGCTGCGCCAGTGGCTGGGACCCTTGACCCTGCCTGGGGCTGGGCGCCAATTGCGCACTTTGGTCGATCGCCTGCAGCCGGACCTAATTCACGCCATGCGCATTCCTTATGAGGGCATGGTGGCAGCCCTGGCTGGGGGCGGCCCACCGCTGGTGATCTCGGTGTGGGGCAATGATTTCACTTTGCATGCTCCATCCACACCATTCATGGCGCGTTACACCCGCCTGGCGTTGCAGCGGGCCGCCGCCCTGCATGCAGATTGCCAGCGGGATGTACGCCTGGCGTATCAATGGGGGTTTCCATCAACAGGGCGCACCATGACACTGCCTGGAGCAGGCGGCGTGCAGCCAGAGATCTTTTACCCACCTGAGACAATTGTGGCCGACCCAGTCGTTGTCCAACCGCGTGGGGTGCGCGCTTACGTCAATAACCGGGCCTTTTTTCAAGCGATCCCTCGAGTTTTGGAGGTCCTGCCGTCAGCCCAATTTCTTTGCCCGTCGATGCAGGGCGAGGCGCAAGCCGAAGGCTGGGTAAAAGAGCTGGGCATCTCGGACCAGGTGATTCTGCTGCCAAAGCAGACACGGGCGCAGATGGCAGAGCTTTTTCGACAGGCGCGCATGGTTGTCTCACCCACCACCCACGATGGCACGCCAAACACCTTGTTGGAGGCCATGGCTTGCGGTTGCCTGCCAGTGGCCGGCGATCTTGAATCATTGCGGGAATGGATCACCCCCGGGGTGAACGGACTGTTGGTGGATTTGGGCCAGCCGGAGGCGCTGGCCGAGGCCATCCTGACCGGCCTGAAGGAGGATTCATTGTGTTGGCAGGGGCGCAAAGAGAACCTGCGTCAGATCGCTGAGCGCGCTGTGTATGGGCGAGTCATGCCTGCGGCGGAACAGGTTTATCGGGAATTGATCGCCAAAAGCCAGAAAAAGTACGGGATCGGGGCAGAAAAACCTGGAGCTGCTTGAGAGGAATTGAAGGCAGGCCGCGCTAAACCTGGGCAGCAACCTGTTCCAGCTCGGTCAGGCGCTGGCGCACAACTTCCGTTGCAGCAGAAAAAGCCCGCCCAATGGGGCGAGTGGCGATGTCTTTGTGCAACATGAACGGTGTGCCGCGATTGACGGCAGTGATGACCACTGCGCCATCGACGGGCAGGATTGCAGCGATTTTCTGATTGAACGCCTGGCCCACCTTCGCTGGATCAATCATAATGCGCTGGTCAAACTGGTTCATAATAATCAACAAGCGCGTGGCGTCCAGTTCAAGCACAGGCACCAGATCCAGGAATTTGCGCATCCGAGAGATCGATGGAATATCCTGGGTCGTGACCAGCACAGTCAAATCGCCGGCATCCAGGGCGGCCAGGGTCACATCGTTGAGACGGTGGGCCGTGTCCACGATCACATAATCAAAGTGCTGGCTCAAAAAGGTCAGGATCTGGCCAAACTGTGGGCCGGTGACCAGTTCCGCTCGTTCCGGCCTGGAAGGGGTGAGGACTTTGATCCCCGATGGGTGTGAGGCTAAGACTTCGTTCACCAGCTCAATTTCCAATTCATCAACTCGGGGCGCCAGGTCCAGGATGGAGGTCTTGCTTTGCAGATTGAACAGGACTGCCACATCGCCGTATTGCAGATTCCCGTCCACAACAACCATGCTGGTATCCTCATTGTGCAGCGCAGCAGCCAGGTTGCAAGCCACGGTGGTGCATCCAGCCCCGCCACGCGGGCTATACACCGTTATGATCTTACCTCTGCCCAAGCCAGGGCTGGTCCCAACTGGCCCGGCAATGATGGGCTGGGGCATCTTCTCCTTTTCCCGGCGAGCAAACTCTGCAGCGCGCTCCACGGCAGCGACCAGCTCCTCAATCACCGGCGGCTTGGCCAGAAAATCCCGCGCCCCGGCGTTCATTGCCCGGCGGATATAATCCACATCATCTTGCACCGTTAAAATGATCACCTGGGCGTAGGGCACTTCACGCTTGATGATGCTGGTAGCGGTGATGCCATCCATATCCGGCATGTTCACATCCATGATCACCACTTCGGGCTTCAATTCCTTGACCAACTGAATAGCCTGGACGCCGTTGGTGGCAGTGCCGTCGACTTCGATGTTCTCCTGAAACCGCAGCGAGCGGATAACCGTCTCGCGGGTCTGAGCGATATCGTCCACCACAACGCAGTGGATTTTTTGCTCGCCCACCGGGGCAGCGGAGTCCAGGTCCGACCGGGCCAGGCCATAGATGCCGCCAGTGGCCAAGGGTGGCGGGGTGGATGGCAAGAAAGGATAGGAGTCGCCGGGCTTCTCCGGCGGTGCTTTCGCTGCGGGTGTGGCAGAGGGAGCAAGATCAGCTGGCATTGAAAGCGGCTCAAAACTGGCCGCTGCTGCACCGGCGGATGCGCTGGTTGTATCGGCCGAGTGGGTTAAGGGCGTGTGGGGCGCGGCTGAAGATGTAAGGGTTTCAGCGGGTTTCTTTTTGCCACGGCCAAACAAGCGCGCCCAAAATGAAGGCTTTTTAGGAGACGCTTTCTCAGACGGCGCCTGGTCTGCCTGAGCCGGCTTGCTCACCAGGTAAAGCTTATCTGGATAGTATTGCAGGGTAAAAAAGCGCTGGAACTCACCAAAAGGCCGGCCCCCACCGTACATGCGGTGCAAAAGCTGCCAGGCCTGGGGATGGGTAAAATCCTTGGCCAGGACCTCTCCAACAAGCTTATCGCCTTTGCGCTTGTCCTTTTTTTGATAGGCCTTTTGCGCTTCGGAGAGCAGTTTGTCCAGCTTTTTGTCAGACATAGCTGTTACCTGATGGTGAGTTTCTCGAAACCAGTGCGCCCGGACAGAAATCCGCCAGCGCCTTTTTCCTGCTCACAATGCCGGCAGATCGTTGCATCGATCAGATATGAATAGCGTGTCCAGATGCGCCGTGGGCAGCCTCCATGATTACTTCACTCAGCGTTGGGTGAGCGTGAATATTGCGGGCAATCTCCGCTGGGGTCAGCTCCATCATCTGAGCCAGGGTCAGCTCGGGCAACAGCTCGGTGACCTCGGGACCGATCATGTGCGCGCCCAGGATCTCGCCATACTTGGCATCAATAATGATTTTCACCCAGCCCGACGATTCCCCTAACCCCAGGGCCTTACCATTGGCCTGGAAGGGAAAACGCCCCACTTTCACTTCATAGCCGCGCTCCCTGGCCTGGGCTTCGGTGATCCCAAAGGAGGCCACCTGCGGCTGGCAGTAGGTCGCCCGGGGCATCATCTCATAATCCAGCTTCACCGTCTCCACCCCTGGGATATTTTCGGTTAGGGCAATATTTTCCGCGCAGACGATGCCCTGCGCAGATCCGACATGCGCCAGCATCAACTTGGCAGTCACGTCGCCAATCGCCCAGATGCCAGGCACATTGGTCGCCATACGATCGTCAATTTCGACTGCGCCGCGCTCGCTCAGCCTGACGCCCAGCTCTTCCAGCCCCAGGCCATGCCCGTTGGGACGGAATCCAATCGCCACCAGAGCCTGCTCAGCCGCCAGGACCTGCTCGCCCTGTTCGCTGCTCACCTTGACCTGAACGCCAGCCTCCGTGGTCTGAATATCCTGGACGCGCGCCCCAACCAGATAATTTATCTTGCGCCGCTTGAAGGCCTTGCCCAACTCTTCGCCAACCTCTTCATCTTCCATCGGCACCAGGCGGGGCAACATTTCAACAATCGTCACATTCACACCGTAGGAATTCCACACGGTGGCAAACTCAACGCCGATGGCGCCCGCGCCAATTATGACAACCGACTTGGGCAGTTTTTCTTGCAGGATTGCTTCCAGGTAGGTGACCACTTTTTCGCCGTCGATTTGCCAGCCAGGCGGCACGGCTACGCTGGCGCCTGTGGCAACAACGATGTGCTTTGTTTTCAGCTCGGTGCTTTTACCTTCCTGGTCGGTGACTACCACCTTATCACGCCCCACTACTTTGCCGGTGCCTGTATGCACGTCAATGGCGTTTTTCTTCATCAAGAATCCAACGCCTTTGACCAGTCGGTCTGAAACCTGACGGCTGCGCCTGACAGCCACGCTGAAATCGAGGTTCAGGTTTTCAAACGAGAAGCCAAACTCTTTACCGCGCTCACGCAGCGTGTGCGCCACTTCGGCGTTTTTCAACAAGGATTTGGATGGAATACAGCCCACATTCAAGCAGACACCCCCCATCCATTGCTTCTCAACGACTGCGGTTTTCAAGCCCAACTGTGCCGCGCGGATAGCGCACACATAGCCGCCGGGGCCAGCACCAAGGACGATGACATCGTACTCGCTCATTAGGTCTCCTGATAATTTTTATGTGATTATAATGCACATTTTACTGTTTAATAGTCCAACGCCCCAGCCAGGCAGGCGTACTAAAGTTCCAGCAGGCTAGCTCCAATGCTGCAGGGTTTCGACTACTTTGTTCAAGAAGTTGTCGGCAATCGCCCCATCCAGGATGCGATGGTCAAAGGTCAGGCCAAGATAGGCCATCGGGCGGATGGCGATCACGTCACCGCCGGCGGCATCGCTCACCACCACCACCCGTTTTTGCATTGCGCCGACGCTCAAAATAGCGCATTGCGGCTGGTTAATGATGGGAGTGGCGAAAAGCGAGCCGCTCACGCCGTGATTGGTGATGGTGAACGTGCCGCCCTGAACTTCGTCCAGCTTAAGCTGGCGGCTCCTGGCGCGATTCGCCAGGTCGTTGATCATCCGCGCTAACCCGAGCAAAGACAGGCCATCTGCGTTCTTGATCACCGGTACAATCAGCCCGGACTCACCCATCGAGGTTGCCATGCCAATGTGGATGGTGCGATGGATAAAAATCCCTTCCTCTCGCCAGGAAGCATTGACAATTGGATACGCTTTCAGCGCGGCCACGGAGGCAGCCACAAAATAGGCAGTGTAGGTCAGGTTGACTCCATCCCGAGCAAAGGCGTCTTTATTCGCCTGGCGGTGCGCCACCACCCGGCTTAAATCCACTTCCATGATAGTGGTGACATGCGGCGAGGTGTGCTTGCTGTAAACCATGTGCTCGGCAATGGAACGGCGCACCGCAGTCAAAGGCAAGATCTCTCCTTCGCTAGGCACGTCAGCAGGCGGAGCTGAAGCCCTGGCAGCGGCTGGCGGAGGGGCTGCAGGCGCGGCAACCGGTGCGGCCGGCATTAGTGCCGGGGCTGCAGCCTGAGTCGCAGCGCGGTTTTCCAGGTATGCCTGGAGATCTTTCTTCGTGATCCGCCCCCCCTGCCCGGTGCCAGTCACCTGGAACAGGTCAACGCCATGCTCGCTGGCCATCTTTGCCACCACAGGCGAGATGAAACCCAGGTCGCGATCCCGGCCGGTCGCAGGGGCAGGGGTTGGCGGAGCTGCAGAAGGCGCTGGAGGAGCGGCCGCCCCAGCTTCGGCTGGCATAGCCAGGGCTTCACCGGGCGTCTCACCCGCCTGCCCAATCCAGGCCAGCAGCGCGCCTGCCCGGACGGTAGTCCCCGCAGGAACAAGAATTTCAAGCAATGCGCCAGAAGCCGGGCTGGGAATTTCGGTATCAACCTTATCCGTGTTGACTTCCACCAGCGGCTCGTTTTCCTCGACCGACTCGCCGGCGGCTTTCAACCAGCGCGTGATGGTCCCCTCCAGGACCGACTCGCCAAGCTGGGGCATGATAACCTGTATGGGCATGGATCCTCCTGATGTTTTGGTTCACTTGAAGTATAAGGGATAGCTGGCCGGATCGACTTCATGCATCATCTCATAAGCGGCCTCAAAGACCTGCTCAACGCTGGGCTTAGACCAGTAATCGCCGTCCGAGCCATAAGCCGGGCGATGCGCTCTGGCGCTCACTGTGCGCGGCGGCGAATCCAACCAGAAATAGCCGCCTTGGCGTTCAATCACTTCCTGGAGCATGTAAGCCGTCGCCCCGCCAGGCACATCCTCGTCAACAAACAGGATCCGGCCAGTTTTTTTGAGCGACTCGACAATCCGGCCGTGGAGGTCAAAAGGCAAAAGTGATTGCACATCAATGACCTCGGCCTGGATGCCAATCTGGCTCAGCATATCCGCGGCTTCGAGGACAATCCGGCAGCAAGCCCCATAGGTGACCAGGGTGAGGTCATCGCCTGCGCGCAGCACCTCCGGCACGCCCAATGGCACGGTAAATTCGCTCAGATTATCGGGCAGGCGCTCGCGAATACGATAGCCATTCAGCACTTCGATCACCAGGGCTGGCTCCTCAGCAAGCAAGAGCGTGTTATAGAAGCCCGCCGCCCGGGTCATGTCGCGCGGCACCAACAGACACATGCCGCGCAGCAGGTTCAGCAGCCCGGCCATCGGCGAGCCGGAATGCCAGATACCTTCCAGGCGATGGCCGCGGGTGCGCACAATAACAGGGGCGCGTTGCCCGCCTTTGGTGCGCCAGGACAGGCTGGCCAAGTCATCGGACATGAGCTGCAGGGCATACAACACGTAATCCAGGTATTGGATTTCGGCCAGCGGGCGCAGGCCCCGCATGGCCATACCGATTGCCTGGCCGAGAATGGTGGCCTCACGGATGCCTGTATCGGAAACACGAAGCGGGCCATACTTCTCCTGCAGGCCTCGAAAAGCCTGGTTCACATCCCCCAGGCGGCCCACATCTTCGCCGAAGGCGATCAGGCGCGGCTGGCGCGCCAGGGCGGCGTCAAAGCAGGCGTTGAGGATATCGAAGCCGTACAACATGGGTGAGTTTTCTGAATAGACCGGCTTGACCTCAGACACAGCAAGCGCCGATCCGGGACCTTCAAGGTACAGGTGCGAGCTGTAACGCTCCCTGCTGGCCGCCTCCAAGCCCTGGCTCCAGGCCACCAGACTGCTCCGAGCAGGCGAGGCCTCCCGGCGAGTGAGCAGCAGAGCCCGGTGGACCGCAGAGCGGGTATCTCGACGCAGCGGTGCGGGCACCCCCAGCAGTTTCTCCCGGATCTGGCTCAGCTCTTCCCGATGGACGGAGTTATGGGCAACCGCTTCGATCAGTTCAGCAGCGGCCTGGCGGTCCTGCTGGATGGGGGACTGGTAAGCCTCCCAGGCTTGCTTGCGGATCGACTCAACCAGGCGGCGATCCTGGGCTTCCATTTGATCCAACATCTCCGGAGCGGCAATCTCCTGAGCGATGATCCACTGGCGGAACTTCTTAATGCAATCCCACTCCGCTTCCCATTCCAGCCGCTCTTTTGACTTATAGCGCTCGTGGCTTCCGGAGGTGGAGTGGCCCTGGGGCTGGGTCAGCTCGCTGACGTGGATGATCGAGGGCATGTGTTCGGTGCGGGCGACTTCGGCAGCCTTCTGGTAGACCTCCACCAGCGCCGGGTAATCCCAGCCTTTGACCATGTAGATATCGAACCCGTCACAGCATTCACCGGCCGGGCGCTGGAAACCCATCAACAGCTCGGAGATGTTCTCCTTGGCGATCTGGTGCTCATTGGCGACCGATATGCCGTAACCATCGTCATAAATGGTGACAATCGCCGGACAGCGCAGCACCCCAATAGCGTTGATCGATTCCCAGAACAGGCCCTCCGCAGCGGAGGCGTTGCCAATGGTGGCAAACACAATCTCGTTTCCATTTTCAGAGAAGCGTGGAAAATCCTTCAGCTCATCCAGTTGGCGGAACAGCTTGGAGGCATACGCCAGCCCAACCGCCCGGGGCATTTGGGCAGCGGTGGGAGAGAGATCAGCCGCCGAGTTGGCACGGCTGGTCAGATCCTCCCAGTTCCCATGCGGATCGATGCTGCGAGTGGCAAAATGAGCGTTCATAGCCCGGCCGGCGGTGGCTGGGTCGGCCTGAACATCGGCGTGGGCGTAGAGCTGGGCAAAGAACTCCTGGATGGTGCACATGCCGGTGGCGAAGGCCAGGGTTTGGTCGCGGTAATAGCCCGAACGACAGTCGCCAGGCCGGAAGGCCCGCGCCATGGCCAATTGCGGCAACTCCTTGCCGTCACCGAAGATGCCAAACTTTGCCTTGCCGCCCATCACTTCGCGCCGTCCAATATAGCTGACCTGGCGACTCTGATAAGCCAGGCGATAATCCTTAAGGATCTCATCTGGTCCAAGCGAAAGGCCCAGCGCCTTATTGGATAGGAGCGTATTGGTCATTTTCCTCCTCGTCTGCGTCCTGAAAGCTATCCATTGCCGCACAACGTATATTGCCGATTATATCGCCCTTTTATGTGGTTTTCGAGATGAGCCACAATAACAAACGTTAACCGGAATTGGACGGGGCAAAACTTGCATATTTGTTAGCTAAAAGATAAAATTTAATCACCTTAGGATGGATCCATTCTGACCCAACCTGAAACGGATTGGTCAAGGTCAAGCCACGAACAAGGAAAGGAGGTTACCTAAACTCACAAGCGCTTCAGCGAGCAGGTGCTTTAAGAATTGTCAATAGCTGTCTGATTTGTTTTCATGATTAATTTAAGGAGGTTTGTGTGAAAGTTTCTAAAGTCTCCCAACGTATCTTTTCTGTCCTGGTGGCTCTGGCGCTGTGCTTGAGCTGGATGCCGGTGACCACCGTGTTCGCAGAAACACCCACGGAGTTGTTCTTTACAGAATACATCGAAGGAACCAGCAACAACAAAGCCCTGGAAATCTACAATGGCACCGGTGCAGCGATCGACCTGGCTGCCGGCGGGTATAACATCCAGATGTTTTTCAATGGCAGCGCCACCGCCGGATTGACAATTAACCTGACTGGCACGGTTGCCGATGGGGATGTGTACGTTGTTGCACAGAGCTCTGCAAACGCGATTATTCTGGCCCAAGCCGACCAGACGAGCGGCGCTGGCTTTTTCAATGGCGACGACGCGGTAGTGCTGCGCAAAGGCACAGCGGTTATTGATGTTATCGGCCAAACTGGCTTCGATCCCGGCTCAGAATGGGGCGCTGGGCTTACCAGCACTGCCGACAACACCCTGCGCCGTAAAGACACAATCTGCACCGGCGATCCAAATGGCCTGGATGCTTTTGATCCAGCAGTGGAATGGGACGGCTTCGCCACCGACACCTTTGACGGCCTGGGGGCTCACACCGCCGACTGTGAAGACGCCGTGGCGGAACCGAAAATCAACGAGTTTTCAGCCAGCACAGTCGGCACAGACGTTGAATATGTGGAAATCTTTGGCGCACCCAACACGGATTATTCCGCTTACACCGTCCTCGAAATCGAGGGCGATACCGCAGCTTCATCGGGTGTGATTGATGAAGTCATCAGCGTTGGAACAACAGACGCCAACGGCTTTTGGTTGGTCAATTTACCCGCGAACGCCCTGGAAAATGGCACGCTTACGCTCTTGCTGGTTAAGAACTTCAGCGGAGCATTTGGCAACGATCTCGACACAAACGGCGATGGCGTCTTTGATGTGACGCCATGGGAGACCCTGGTCGATAGCGTTGCCGTGTTCGATGGCACCCTGGGCGACATCACCTATGGCAGTCCGGCTCTTGGTCCGAACTACGACGGCATCAGCACCTTCGCCCCTGGCGGCGCTTCACGTTTCCCGGATGGCGTTGACACCGATGCCACCGCTGATTGGGTGCGCAACGACTTCGACCTGGCCGGGATCCCAGGGTTTGTGGGCACCATCGTTTTGGGTGAAGCCTACAACACGCCAGGCGCTGCCAACCAGATTTACGTCCTGCCTCCAGAGGCATGCGGCGATCCTTTCACACCCATCTATGACGTGCAAGGGAGCGGATTGGTATCGCCCTTGGCTGGCATGGAAGTGGCAATCCAAGGCGTGGTGGTGGGCGATTTCCAAAACAACGCCCCCATCATAGACAACGGCGACCTGAACGGATTCCACGTCCAGGATCCCATTGGTGACAGCAATCCTGCCACGTCTGACGGCATCTTTATCTACGCCCCAGGCGGCATGAACGTGAGCACTGGCGACGCGGTGCGGGTTCGCGGCGTGGTATCCGAGTTCAACGGCATGACCGAGATCACCGCCAGCCAGGTCTGGGTGTGCTCAACGGGCAACAGTGTTGCCGCGACGCCTGTGTACCTGCCGGTGAACAGCGTGGAAGAGTTTGAAGCCTACGAAGGCATGCTGGTTACCTTCCCTCAGGCGCTGGTGATCTCCGAGTACTTCAACTTTGATCGCTTTGGCGAGATTGTGCTGACCTCCGAGCGCCACTTCACCCCAACTGCAATCGTTGAGCCTGGCGCGGATGCCATTGCCGCGGCGCAGGAATACCTGCTGGATAAGATCACCCTCGACGATGGCCGCACGATCCAGAACCCCGATCCTGCCATCCACCCGAACGGGAGCGTCTTTAACCTGACCAACCTGTTCCGGGGCGGCGACACCGTCACCAACGTCACCGGCGTGCTGGACTACGCCTTCAACCTTTATCGTGTCCAGCCCACGCAGGGCGCTGCCTACACCGCGGTAAACCTGCGCCCGCCTGCGCCCGATCCGGTTGGCGGCAGCCTGCACGTGGCATCGATGAACACGCTCAACTTCTTCCTGACGCTGGACTACCCGAGCGGCGACCCGCGGGATAACAAGTGCGGCCCGCTGCTCAACCAGGAGTGCCGCGGCGCAGACGCCGACCAGCCTGAAGAGTTCACCCGCCAGCGCGCCAAGCTCCTGGCTGCCCTGGCCGGGCTGGACGCCGACATCGTTGGACTCAACGAGATTGAGAACACCACCGGTGTCGAGCCGCTGGCTGATATCGTGGCCGGCCTGCCGGGCTATGGTTACATTGATACCGGCGTGATCGGCACCGACGCCATCCGAGTCGGCCTGATTTACAAAACGGACAAGGTCGCCCCGATTGGCGAATACAAGATCCTTGATTCAAGCGTTGATCCTCGCTTTCTGGATACCAAGAACCGTCCTGTGCTGGCGCAGACCTTCCAGGATTTGGCCACGGGTGGGCGCTTCACCGTGGCAGTCAATCATCTGAAATCCAAAGGGTCTGCTTGTGATGACGTCGGCGACCCGGATCTTGGCGATGGCCAGGGCAACTGCAACGTCACGCGCACCCTGGCTGCCCAGGCCCTGGTGGACTGGCTGGCGACCGACCCAACCGGCAGCGGCGATCCCGACTTCCTGATCATTGGCGATCTGAACTCCTACACCAAAGAAGATCCGATCGATGCCATCCTGGCAGGACCAGATGACATGCCCGGCACCGGCGACGATTACACGAACCTGATCTTCCAATACCAGGGGCTGGGCGCTTACTCGTATGTCTTCGACGGTCAGATTGGCTATCTGGATTATGCCCTGGCCAGCCCCAGCCTGGTTGCTCAGGCGACCGGCGCGGCCGACTGGCATATCAACGCCGATGAGCCAGATCTGATCGACTACGACACCAGCTTTAAGCTGCCTGCCCAGGATGCGCTCTACGAGGCAAATGCCTATCGCTCGTCGGATCACGATCCGGTGATGGTTGGCCTCAATCTCATCAACTACCCGCCCGAATTGGGCGAAATCACGGCATTGCCCATCGTTCCCATCAACACTCTGGTCAACGCCAGCGTGCCCTTCACCGACCCGGACAAGCTCGATACGCACACCGCAGTCTGGGATTGGGGTGACGGAAGCACATCAGCCGGGACTGTAACCGAGGCTTCCGGCTCAGGCACGATCACCGGTGACCACAGCTATACTGCGCCCGGTGTCTATACCCTCGCAGTTACCGTGGACGATGGCTACGGCAACACAGACACAGCAATCTACCAATACGTGGTTGTCTACGACCCGAACGGCGGCTTTGTCACCGGCGGCGGCTGGATCAACTCGCCGGCCGGCGCTTACAATCTCGACCCAACCCTGACCGGCAAGGCCATCTTTGGCTTCGTCGCCAAGTATAAGAAGGGCGCCACCGTGCCGGATGGAAACACCCAGTTCAACTTTCATACCGCTGGTTTCAACTTCTCCAGCACCAGCTATGAGTGGCTGGTGGTGGCCGGCTCCAAAGCCCAGTTCAAGGGCGTGGGCACAATCAACGGCCAGGGCCTGTATAACTTCATGATCACAGCCGTGGATGGCAGCCCGGATACCTTCCGGATCAAGATCTGGGATGCGGATGGCAACGTCATCTATGACAACGGCTCCCAGCAAGCCCTGGGCGGAGGCAGCATCACCGTCCACAAGTAAACCATTTGCGTTTGCACAAAGACAGGCGGGGCCATTCACTCCGCCTGTCTTTTATTGCGCAACCTGCAAAAGCCAGGTATACTATCCTCCTTCCAGGAGGCAAAATGTCCGATTCAGCTGGCTCCAACACCACCCACGCTGGTTTGATGAATTCCGGTGTAGATCTCGCCCCACTGCGCCTGACCCTGGCGAACCTGGCTCCGCAAGGGCGGACGGCGCTGCTGCCAGCGCTCCACGCTGCTCAGGCGCTGTACGGCTACCTGCCCGAGCAGGTGGCTGCGGAAATCGGGCGCCTGCTGCGCGTGCCGCTGGCAGACGTGCACGGCGTGATTGAGTTCTACAGCCTGTTCTACCCCCAGCCGGTGGGCAAAACCATCCTGCAGGTCTGCACCGACCCTTCCTGCGAGCTGGCCGGTGGAGAGGATGTGCTGCAGGCCATTTGCAAGCGCCTGGGCGTCCGGCCGGGCGAGACCAGCCCCGACGGCGGCTTCACCGTCGAGCGCGCCCCCTGCCTGGGGCTGTGCGAGCACGCCCCAGCCCTGCTGGCCGCGGGCGCCCCCATCGGCCGCGCGGACCCAGGGCAGACCGAACGCCTGATCCAGGGACAGGGCTTTCGGCCCGAAGGTGTGATCTATGGAGAGGGGCGCATCCTGACCGCCAACTGCGGTCAGGGCCGGCGCACGACCCTCAGCGAGTACGAAGCCGGCGGCGGCTACCGCGGCCTGCGCAAAGCGCTCAGCCTGACGCCCCAGGCTGTGATTGCCGAGGTGAAAGCCTCCGGTCTGGTGGGACGCGGCGGGGCGGCTTTCCCCACCGGGATCAAGTGGGAGGGCGCCGCCCAGGCCACGGGCGAATCCAAATACGTGGTCTGCAACGCGGATGAATCTGAGCCGGGGACCTTCAAAGACCGAGTCCTGCTGGAGGAGGACCCCCAGCGTACCCTGGAAGGGATGCTGATCGCCGCTTACGCTGTTGGTGCATCCAAAGGGTATATCTATGTGCGCGGTGAGTATCCCAGGGCTTACCAGGCGCTTGAGGCGGCCGTGGAAGAAGCCCGCCAGGCCGGCTACCTGGGAGGCGACGTCCTGGGATCGGGCTTTGCCTTCGATATTGAGCTGCGCCTGGGAGCTGGGGCATACATCTGCGGCGAGGAGACCGCCCTGTTTGAATCGATCGAGGGTAAGCGCGGCTTCCCGCGCCTCAAGCCTCCCTTCCCCACAACCCACGGCCTGTTTGGCCAGCCAACAGTGATCAACAACGTCGAGACGCTGTGCAACGTGCCCTATATCCTGGAACACGGCGCCGAAGCGTACCGCTGGATCGGCACGGAGAAATCGCCGGGCACCAAGCTGTTTTGCCTCTCGGGCGACGTGACCCGCCCTGGTTTGTATGAGACGCCTTTCGGCGTCAGCCTGCGCCACTTGCTGGAGGACCTGGCAGGCGGCGTGCGGGGCGGGCGGGCGCTGCAGGCAATCTTGTTTGGCGGCGCGGCCGGGGCCTTCGCCACACCCAATCAGCTCGATGTGGAAATGTCTTTTGAGGGGCTTCGGGCTGCTGGGCTGCCGCTTGGCTCGGGCGTGGTGCTGGTGATTGATGAGACCCGCGATCTGCGCCAGGTGCTGCGCGGGCTGGGGCGCTTCTTTGCTCACGAGTCCTGCGGCAAGTGCTACCCCTGCCAGCTCGGCACCCAGCGCCAGTATGAGATTCTGCAGCGGTTGGCCGATGGCGCCCTGCTCCCTGGCGATGCCCAGCGCCTGGCGGACGTGGGCTGGACCATGAGCGACGCCTCGATCTGCGGGCTGGGCCAGACCGCCGCATCGGCAACGCTGAGCGCATTGAAACTATGGCCAGAGCTTTTTGAACCGCATTAAATGATTCGTACCCGGATCAAAACGGATTTCCGCGGAGCAAAAATCAGGTTTCACCCGGGATCATCTGTGAAAATCTGAGCATAAAAAGGAGAGACGGATGGCGGAAGTGACATTAACAATCGACGGGCAAAACGTCACCGTACCCGAGGGGACGACCATCCTGAAGGCAGCGCAGGCGCTGGGGCTGAACCTTCCCACAATCTGCTACCACGATCATTGCACGCCGAATGCCCTGTGCCGCACCTGCGTGGTGGAGGTGGAGGGCTGGCGCGTGCTGGCGGCCTCCTGCGTGGCGCAGGTCAGCCCAGGCATGGTGGTCCACACCCGCTCGGAGCGGGTTGAGCGCAGCCGCCGCACCATCCTGGAAATGCTCCATTCGGCAGTCGATCTCTCCGAAGCGCCCGAAATTCAGCGCATGATGGAGCAAAATGGCGCTGATCCGGCTCGCTTCCCAGGAGCGCACACGCGCCGGCCAGCGCCGATCGATGACAACCCGATGTATCTGCGCGATTACGCCAAGTGCGTGCTGTGCTGGCGCTGCGTGCAGGTCTGCGCCGAAGACGCCCAGTACACATACGCGATCAACTTCTCTGGCCGCGGTTTTGAGACCCAGATCGGCACCTTCTTTGATCAAGCCATGCCCGCCACCACCTGCGTTTTTTGCGGGCAGTGCGTGGGCGTGTGCCCAACCAACGCCCTGAAGCCCAAGCGGGAATGGCTGCTGGAGCAGGAGCTGACGCCCGAGCAAATCCTGGCAGCAACCCAGGTCGAGAAGCGGAGGCGGCGCACTTGAGCGATGGGACGCTGGCCCCGGTCGTGCCTGGCCTGGCAGCGGCGACGGCCTGTATGTGCTCTCCGGCCAGCTTGGTCGGTTAGACGTGGCCGCGGTGCTCGGCTCACTCTACCGGCCTTCACCGGGGGGCTGGCCTGGCTGGTGCTCAAGGAGCGCATCGCCCGCCCACAGGTGGTGGGGATTTTCTCTGCGCTGGTCGCGATGGTATTGATCACACGTTGGTGAGAATGGTTTATCGGATTTGTTGCACCTGGAGGCCCTATGATCCAACCTGACCGTATTGTTCCCACCGTCTGCCCGTACTGCGGCGTCGGCTGCAACCTGGAGCTGCACTTGAAGGATGACTATATCTAC
>CAZDAU010000039.1:0-31903 GCA_964503625.1 uncultured Anaerolinea sp. | reverse complement strand
TCGCCGACCTGGCCGACGATCTCGCCTTTGGCATTCAGCACTGCCAGCGTGTACGCGCCGTCCGGGCGGACCTGTTTTCCACCGATGTACATCTTGGGCGTGCGATCTACGTGAAGCAGCTTGGCGCCATTGTCCCGCGTTCTGGCAGGCATGGCCGGTCGCCCCGGGATATGCTCGCCCCAGTTCGCTGCCGTCCCTTCCTTTGGCGCAGCGAATTTGGGTCGAGGGCGAGGCATCCAGGTTGGACGCAGATATTCGTACAGCCCCTCCCGGCCACCTTCTCGTCCAAATCCGCTTTCTCGGTAACCACCGAAACCCGAAGCGCCATCGAACAGGTTGGTGCTGTTCACCCAGACCGATCCGGCTTTGATTTTGCTGGCCACATCCAAAGCCAGGTTGATATTGTCGCTCCACACGCTGGCGGCCAGCCCATAGCGGGTGTTATTGGCCAGCTCAATCGCTTCGGCCGGGGTCCGGAAAGTCAATGAAACCAGCACCGGTCCAAAAATTTCTTCCTGGACGGTAGCGGAGGCTGGGTCCAGGCCGGTGATCAGGGTGGGTTTGTAAAACAGGCCCTTCTCTGGCAGTTGAATATCTGGCTGGAACAAATCCCCGCCCTCGCTCACGCCGGTCTTCACCCAGCCGTCCACCGTCTCCCATTGTGTCTTGTCCACGATGGCGCCCATATCGATGCACTTGTCCAGCGGGTCGCCGACCCGCATTTTACCCATGCGTGTCTTCAGTTTGCGAATGAAAGTATCGGCAATGTTTTCCTGCACAAGCAGGCGAGATCCGGCGCAGCAGACCTGCCCCTGGTTGAACCAGATGGCATCCACCACCCCCTCGATTGCGCTGTCCAGATCGGCGTCTTCAAACACTACGAAGGGAGATTTTCCCCCTAATTCGAGCGAAAGTTTCTTTCCCGAACCGGCAGTTTGTCGTCGCAGGATTCGGCCAACATCAGTTGAACCGGTGAAGGCAACCTTGTCTATATCGGGGTGTTCGACCAGCATCGAACCAGCTTTGCTGCTGCCGGTGATGATGTTGATTACGCCCGGTGGCAGGCCGGCCTCAGCCACAATCTCGGCGAAAAGCAGAGCCGAGAGGCGGGTGTAGGAGGCAGGCTTGAGCACCACGGTGTTGCCCATGGCAATGGCTGGGGCGATCTTCCAGGCCAGCATCAGCAGAGGGAAATTCCAGGGGATGATCTGCCCAACGACGCCAACCGGCTGGTAAGCCTGCAGCTCTGTTTCCATAAGCTGCGCCCAACCGGCATAATAGTAAAAATGCCTGGCCAGCAAGGGGACGTCAATGTCACGCGACTCGCGGATCGGCTTGCCATTGTCCATCGACTCAAGCACGGCCAGCAGGCGGTGGTGCTTCTGGATATTGCGGGCAATGGCGTACATGTAACGGGCGCGCACCACGCCGGGAGTCTTGCTCCACCAGTCAAATGCGTTCCGGGCGGCAAAAACGGCTGCATCCACGTCTTTTTGGTCTGCCTGGACGGTTTCTGCCAGCAGCGCCCCGGTGGAGGGGTCGATGCTGGGGTAGGTCTTGGCCTCCTTGGGTATGATCCATTGGTTATTAATGAACAACCCGAATTTGCGACCATGATCATTCAGCCAGGCCTGGACCGCCGAGGGCGATTCAGGCGCAGGACCGTAATCCATCGTTTGAAAGATTTCAAGTAATTTGCTCATCGTTAACCTCCAGGCTGAACCACTGAGCAGGCATGAAGAGCAGCGTCTTTATCCTTCGCCGCGCCGTCAGTGATCTCTGCAAAAATCAGCGGTTACCCTTTATCCCATCGGCATGTGATGCTTTGCCGCGTAATGGCCGGTGATGTAATGATATAGCTGCCGTTCCAGGTCGGTCAACAGACTGGATGCGCCCAGGCGGAACAGATCGGGCATCAGCCATTCATCGCCCAGCTCTTCTTTCATCAGCGATTGCCAGGCCAGGGCGTCTTTGGCCTTGCTGATCCCGCCAGCTGGCTTAAAACCAACTTTGTGCCCGGTCCTCTCCTGGTACTCCCGGATTGCCCGCACCATGACCAGGCTGACATCCAGGGTGGCGTTGACTGGCTCTTTGCCGGTTGAGGTTTTAATAAAATCAGAGCCTGCCATCATGGCAATCAGGCTGGCCTGGTAGATCTGCTTGAGTGTGCCCAACTCGCCGGTTGCCAGGATCGTCTTCATGTGGGCCGCATCGCCGCAGGTTGCCCTGAACTGAGCTATTTCGTTGTAGAGTGAGCGCCAGTCTCCGGTCAGGACAAAGTTGCGCGGGATGACCACATCGATCTCGCGGGCCCCGGCTTCGATGGCTTGCTCGATCTCGGCAATGCGCTGGGGCAAGGGCGTCTGTCCGGCCGGAAAACCCGTCGCCACCGAAGCGACCGGGATTTCTGTGCCGCGCAGGGCTTCGACGGCGTCCTTAACCCGGTTGGGATAAACGCACACAGCAGCAACAGTGATTTTCTCATGCTCAAGCCCCAGTCTTGCCAGCATATCTGGGCGAAGGGGTTGCCTGGCTTTGGCGCACAGGCGTTTTACTCGCCCGGGGGTGTCGTCGCCGGCCAGCGTGGTCAGGTCAATGCAGGTGATGGCCCGTAACAGCCAGGCAGCCTGCCATTCTTTTTTGACGGTGCGGCGCTTGGTTAATGTGGAAGTGCGGCGCTCTACCGCGCTTTTGTTGACATGCGCCCCTGAGACCCAGTCCAGGTCGAGTGGGGTGCCGGGGTTGCGTTTGTGAACGGTCATGGATAACCCTGTAGTCTGACTCCATACTCAATCAACTTGAAATCAAAGGAGTAGCCCCAGGGATTGCTCTGGCTACTCCTCTTTCATCTACCCTTGGCTTCACGTTGAGTGAAGCGCCGCAGTTAGATCAGGGCGATTACGGTATCTGCAGTACCTGACCAGGGCTCAGCCGGTATGGCGGTGTCAGGCCATTCACATAGGCGATGGCGTCTGGATCGACATCGCCAAAGGCGCAGGCGATGGTGTGGATGGTATCTCCACCGCCAACTGTGTAGGTCGTAGGATGCGGTTGAAGCGCCCGATTGCCGGGGAAGGGCTGTCCGGATTGCGGGATGCGCAGCACCATGCCGGTGTGATAAACGGAGTAGCTGCTTAAGCCGTTGATCCGCAGCAGCTCGCCCGGATCGACATTGAAACGGCGGGCAATGCAGAATGGGAACTCGCCGCGCTGGAGGGTATAAGTCGCCGGAACAACCAGCGGAGGCGGCTGTGGCAGCGGGGTGGGCGGAGCAGACTGGGTGGGTGTCGGTAATTGCTGCCCGGCTTGGGTGGCCTGTGGGGTTCCCCCCATGGGTGTTTCGCCGGGTCCTGGGGTCGCTTCTGCGCCGGGCGTAGCCGGTGCAGCCGTCCCACCCCCGGGCCCCATGGCAGTCTGTGTGGCAAATAAATAAATTTGATTCATCACATCTGTGGCATCAGCCGGTAAGCTTTCCTCCGTGCCCTCTGCCGGTTGAGTGGCATTGGGGTTAGGGATCGACCGCACGCACGCCAGGCTCACAATCAGCAACAAGGCAGCCAGCAGATAGGGATAAACGCGACTGGTCTTCATCTCTGTCTCCTTAATACTGTTTTGACCCTCCCGGCTTGTCTGGATAGCCCGAAATGATGATTTGCCAGACAAATCAGGGACCGCCATTCTTCTCTGCAATGATACTAGCACAATCCGCATAACGCGTCAAGTTATTTGCACATTTTTGTATCGTTGCAATCTTCATACCAGGGTTGACATGGCCTCTTCCTCAGGTATAATTCTTCCAACACAGGTCTTTTTTGTTGTGACCATTTGAGTAGCCCAGATGGTGAATATCTGGAGCAACTCTTGTGTTTAATTCAAGGGATCTTCAGGTTCGATCTCTTCATGCACAGTAGCCAGCAGGAGAATTCATGGCCGCAAGTCATTGGGTTGGAAAAACCCTGGGGGGTAGATACCGGATTGAGCAGCAGCTCGGCCAGGGTGGGATGTCGGCAGTTTACAAGGCGGTGGATCCGAATCTGCGCCGGGTAGTGGCCATTAAGATCATCCATTCGCACCTTTCTGAAAATCCGGAGTTTATCCGTCGCTTTGAAGAAGAGGCGGCTTCAGTTGCCCAACTGCGCCACCCCAATATTGTTCAGGTGTATGACTTTAATCACGAAAATGGCATCTATTATATGGTGATGGAGTTTGTGGCTGGCGAGACGCTCCAGGAGCGTTTGCGGCGCCTGAACAGTCATGGGATGCGCCTGTCGTACCCGGAGGCTGTGCGCAGCATCATCCACATTACCGAGGCCGTGGATTATGCCCACCGTCGCAATATGATCCACCGCGATATCAAGCCTGCCAATATCATGCTGGATACGAACGGGCAGGCGATCTTGATGGATTTTGGCATTGCCAAAATCCTGGGTGGCGAGCAACATACGGCCACTGGCGCGGTGATCGGCACGGCGGTGTATATGTCGCCTGAACAGATCCGAGGCGACCGCCTCGACCACCGCTCGGATATTTATTCGATTGGCGTGACCCTGTTTGAAATGATCCATGGCCGGCCGCCCTTTGAGGCCGATTCGACCATGAGCCTGATGATGATGCATCTCAACGACCCGGTGCCGGACTTGCGCCAATTGCAGCCAGAGGTACCCGAAAACCTGGTGGCTGTAATCGAGAAATGCCTGGCAAAAGACCCCGACCGGCGGTATCAATCTGCAGCGGAGATGGCCAGCGCGCTCAAAAAAGCGCTTGCGGATCTGCAGGGCGTACCTGGAAGCGTTGTCTTGCCGGGTGTGGTTCAGCTACATAGCCCCACCATCCGCCAGTCGTCGCTGCAACAGGCGGTTGCTGCAAGCGCTGTGGCCATACCCACCGGCACAGGCTCAAAAACGGCTCCCGATTCCTCCGGCGCAGGCGGAGCCACGGTTGAGAGTGCTGGGTCCTGGTCGCGGCAGCGCAAATGGTGGGCGGCAGGCGGGTGCGCGGTTGCGGTGCTTTTGCTGGCCTGTATGGCAGCCGGCGCTGCCTGGCTTGCCAGCCAGGTCTGGAGCGGCGGCGGCAGCTCCCAGGCCGCTGCCCAATCTCTGGTAGAAACCCAGACGGTGGTGGCACAGACTCGCCAGGCGCTGTTCACGGTGGTGAGCGGCGCCACTCAAACCGCTGCATCTCAGATGATTCCTCCCACGGTTACACCCAGCCCGCAAGCTCCCACATTGACCCCGCCGCCTACCCGCACCTTTGACCCAAACATCCCAACCCCGATTCCACCCGGCGTGCCGTATGTGCTCATTGTCAGCGTCACCCTGGATGGTGAAAATTACGTGGTCAGCTACGAGACCCTGGGATTTGTTGAGACAATGGCTGGCCGGCACATTCACTTCTTTTTTGACACCACCGCTGTGGAGGATGCCGGTCTGCCAGGTGCTGGGCCTTACCTGATGTATGCTGGTCCGCGCCCGTTCCGCGAGGCTACCCTATTTGACCACCCGCCCGAGGCAACACAGATTTGCGCCCGCGTTGCGAACCCGGATCACACCGTTATTCCGGATAGCGGCAATTGCTACGACTTGCCGGTGCCTGAAGGTGGTTTCCCCACCCAGCCGGCTGTGTCGCCCACGCCAAAACCCACCAAAGAAAAGAAGGACAGCGGCGGGGGCTATTATCCTTGATCCATCGCCTGCCTCAGTCGCTCCAGTCCCTCGCGCAATAGGGCCCGTGGGCAGCCAAAATTCACCCGGATGAAGCCCTCGCCTCCCCGCCCAAATTTTGCGCCGTCGTTAAATGCCACCCGCCCGCGTTCCAGGCAAATCTGGTAGGGGTTCTCTGCCAGGCTGGTCTGCCGGCAGTCCAACCAGGCCATATAGGTGGCCTGGGGCAGCCCCATTTCGATGCCCGGCAGATATTTGTTCACATATTCAACCAGGTAATCCCGGTTAGCCTCCAGGTAAACCAACAATTGCTCCAGCCACTCCTGGCCCTGCTGGTAAGCCACCTGGGTGGCAAGCAAGCCGAATCCGTTCACCCATGGCACCAGCCCTTTGCGGCTTTGCAAGTAGCGCTTGCGCAGCTCGCGGTTCTGGATAATGGCAAAAGAGCATTGCAAACCGGCAATGTTGTAGGTCTTGCTTGGTGCCATCAATGTGATTGTGTTCTGGGCAATTTCCGGATCCAGCGTGGCAATTGGAATGTGCTGCTGGCCGCGAAATACCAGGTCGCTGTGTATTTCATCGGAGCAGATGGTAACCCCATGCCTCAGGCAGATTTCTGCCAGGCGCGCCAGCTCACCAGCCTGGAAAACCTTGCCAATTGGGTTATGGGGATTGCACAGGATAAACAGCCGGGTTTGAGAAGTGATGCTGGATTCGAAAAGACTCCAATCTACCTGGTATGTGCCGTCCGGCTGGCGGGTCAGCTCCATTTCCTGGTGCAAAACGCCGGTCTCCTGGGCGGCGTTTAGGATGGGCGTGTACACAGGGGTCTGGACCAGCACAGCCTGCTCGGGTGTGACCAGGGCATGGCAGGCCAGGTTGAACGCGGTCACAACACCGGGGATAAAGACGATATCCTCAGGTTCGATTGACCAGTTGTACAGCGCCGCCAGGCGATCGACGATCGTGCGGCGCAGCTCTGGCACTTCCTTTGGGGAATTCATTAAACCCATCGGGTAGCCAAAAATTCCGTGTTCCACTCGCTGTCTCAAGGCCTCGATGACAGGTTGAGGAGAGGCAAAATCCATATCTGCCACCCACATCGGCAAAGCCTCCTGACCATACACGTTCCACTTCAAGCTATCTGTTGATCGTCTCTCAATGATTTGATCAAAGTCGTAACGCATGGCTTCTTCTGTCCTTTTCCGGATCTGGCATGAACTATGTTGCCTGGCTTAAACCGGCTGCAGGTTTGATGCCTGTGAGGGTTTGCAGGCGGCGTTTTTAATTTCAAAGAATTATAGGGGTAAAATGATAGAATGAGCAAGACCAGATTATGGCAAAAAAGCAAAATTGGCAGGCGGATTGGATTGTTGCTGCTTTGCGCCTGTTTGGCGGCCTGTTCGTCGGTAGCTGGAGCGGGCCTGCCCACGGTTATGGGTGATCCCTCGCCTTCGCCGACCACTGTCACGCTCAACCCGACATCCACGGCTGCTAACACACTGGTTCCCACCTCAACGCTTCCGACAGCATCCCCCAGGACGGATCAGGTTGCGCTCATTTGCCCGCCCTTCCCTGGGGCTTCCCAGGCTGATTTGATTGCTGCAATCAGCAACCCGTTTAACCCACCGCCGCCCGGCAGCGATGACCCCCACCAGGGCGTCGATCTGGCTGTGCAGCAGAGCGGCATAGCCCTTGCGGGCGGCCCGGTGCTGGCCGTGCTTGGCGGCAGGGTGGCTATGTTAACCGAAGATCGCTTTCCCTACGGTTTTGCGCTGCTGGTGGAAACCCCATTGGAGAACCTGCCGCCAGCCTGGCTGGTCGATCATCCATCCCTAACCCCGGCGCCCACGCTTGAAGCCCATCCCTCGCTGACCTGCCCGGCAATCACTCCGGACCCGCCCTGGAATGGGGCTGGGCGCTCGCTTTACCTCTTGTACGCCCATCTTCTAGAAATGCCGGCGCTCCAGCCAGGTCAAATCGTCAGATGTGGAGAGAAGGTTGGGCAGGTTGGGCAAAGCGGCAACGCTCTCAATCCGCACCTGCACCTGGAAGCGCGCCTGGGTCCTGCAGGAGCGCGCTTTGAAAGTATGGCGCACTATGAAAACACTGCCACGCCAGAAGAGATGGGGAACTACTGCTTGTGGCGGGTGAGCAATGTCTTCCAGCTTGTTGACCCATTGTCCTTGTTGCAACAACTTCCATAAGTTCAATCCAGGGATGGCATTATAATCAGGCCTGTCATGACGCCTTATCCTCTCGCCACAGATTTAGCCCTGGCCCGAAAGCAGCGTCTCCAGGCGGACCTGGCTTTACTGGTTGTGGCGGCCATTTGGGGCAGCGCCTTTGTGGTCCAACGGTTGGTGGCAGTCGAAGCTGGGATCTATCTGTTCAACGGCCTGCGCTTTCTGGTCGCTGCCCTGGCGCTGGCACCCCTGGCTGCTTCCAGGCTGCTCACTGGGCGAGAGATGGCTGGTTTGAACCGCCAGAACCTGCCGGGCGTGATCTTGGTGGGCCTGGTCTTGTTCAGTGGGGCGGCGCTGCAGCAGGGCGGCCTGAAATACACCACCGCCGGTAATGCAGGGTTCATCACCGGCTTGTATGTCGTCATCATCCCATTGTTCCTGGCCCTGTTCTGGCGGCAGCGCCTGCGCTGGGTCACCTGGCTGGGGGCTTTGCTGGCGGTGATAGGCTTATTTTTGCTCAGCACCGGCGGGCAGTTGCGCCTCAACCGTGGCGACGCCCTGGTGCTGGCGGGGGCGTTTTTTTGGGCTTTGCACGTCATATTCACCGGCAGGTTGGTCCAGCGCATGGATGTGCTCCATTTTGCGGTTGGCCAATACCTGGTGTGTGGTTTGGTCAGCCTATCGATTGGGCTGGTTTTTGAGTCGCAGATGCTTCCCGTCCTGGCCGATTATGGCTGGGCAGTGGCTTATGCTGGCCTGATCTCAGTCGGCCTGGGGTACACCCTGCAAGCTGTAGGGCAGCGGGTGGCCTTGCCGGCAGATGCCGCCATTATTCTCAGCCTGGAAGCAGTTTTTGCCGCCCTGGCTGGCTGGATCTTCCTGGGCGAATTCCTGACCCCCGTGCAGCTCCTGGGCTGTGGCATCATGCTGGCAGGCATGCTCTTGGCCCAATCAGACGTCATTGCGAGCTCCAAAGGACTTTGACCTGTGCAGGAGCAGAGGAAAATGCGGGGATTGTATCTGTTATTGGCCGGTTGGATGGTGATCTCATTTGCCTGCAACTATCCCGGTGCGCAAATCCAGGCCACGGCGCTCTCGGCGCAAGCGCTGCGCCAGACCATGGAAGCTCATGCGGTGGAGACACTGCCGAGGGAGACATCCCCCGCTGGTACGGTTGCCAGCCCGCTTACAACCGGCCAGGCTGTTTCGCCGATGGTTGGGTTGCACACGGCCACGCCCCCAGGTCTTCCAACGGTCGTCTCGGCAGCGCCTGGCGATGACCCCACCAGGGTTCGTTACCTTGCCCGATCTGGAGATACCCTCACTTCTCTTGCTGGGCGATTTGGCGTGGAGCCGGAGCAAATCCTCTCGCCCCAGCCGATCCCGCTCACTGCCTTTATCCCGCTCGGGCAGGAATTGCTTATCCCTGACCTGCTGGGCGAGACCCCACACCCCAGCGCCATCCTGCCGGATAGCGCTGTTGTCAATTCGCCCTCTGCGGCGGATTTTGACCTGGAAGGTTATATCCACCAGTCCGGCGGTTACCTGAGCAGCTATCAGGAGAAAGTTGGCGATCAGACCCTGAGCAGCGCGGAAATTGTCCAGCTTGTCGCGAGCGAATCCTCTGTCCATCCCAGGCTGCTGCTGGCTTTGCTGGAATTTCAAACTGGCTGGGTCACCGGTCAGCCGCGAGATCCAAGCGCGATCCGTTATCCTGTGGGCTTTCACGTGACCGGCTGGACGGGCCTCTACAAGGAACTGGTTATCGCTGCCACCCATCTGAACATTGGCTACTATGGCTGGCGAAGCGGGACGTTCACCCAACTGCGCTACCGGGATGAGGGCAGCGACCGGTTGAGCCCGGCGCTCAATCCAGGCTCGATTGCGATCCAGAGCGTGTTTGCCAGGCTCTACGATAGGTCGGACTGGGCTGAAGCCATTTACGGGCAACAGGGGTTTGCTGTCCGTTATGCGCAAATGTTTGGCGATCCCTGGGCCGCTGCAGCCCGGGTAGAGCCGTTATTCCCTGCCGGCGCCACCCAGCCGGAGATGGTCCTGCCCTTTGCGCCTGGGGAGCGCTGGAGCTTGACGGGGGGGCCGCACCTTTCCTGGAAGACTGGCAGCCCACGCGGTGCTGTGGACCTGGCCCCGGTGACCGGCGAAATGAAATGCGCCGTATCCCGCGCCTGGGTGACGGCCCCGGCGGATGGTATTGTGACTCGCTCCAACCGCAATGTGGTCGCCCTCGATCTGGATGGCGATGGCTCCGAGCAAACCGGCTGGGTGGTGGTTTTTCTGCACATAGCAGATGTTGAGCGCATCCCAGCAGGTGTGTCGGTCCGCCGGGATGACCGGCTGGGCCATCCCTCCTGTGAGGGAGGCAATGCCACCGGTACGCATGTTCACATTGCCCGAAAATATAACGGAGAGTGGCTGGCAGCAGATGGACCGCTGCCGTTTGTGCTGAGTGGATGGCAGGTCTATGCCGGCGAAAAGAACTACCAGGGGGAGCTTCGCCAGGGCAACCAGGTGGTTGTTGCCAGTCCGGTGGGGCCGCGCACGTCCATCATCGTTCGCTGATTGCAGGGGTCGAATTGCTGCTCTGGGAATCCACTCGTTGCAGGAGCGACCAGACAAAGACAAGGGTATTTTCAATATCCTCGCCCCGCACATTCTCCACTGTGTCGCTCATCCGGTGCCAATGAGACTCGATCCCCGAATTGGGCTCCGGCACGGTGCACACCGTTAGAGCGGCCAGGCCGCGTTTCGTTGCCCGGAGCGCATCTGTGTAAGCGATCCCCGGTCCCTCGATAATTTTCAAATTCGGTAAGGACTGTGCTACGTCTCGGGCGATTTTGAGCGCGTGCGGATGGGTCTTATGCTTGATCAGCAAACCATCTGCAGTCAGGTATTTCAGCGTCCCCAGCCCCACTTCGTCCAAGGCTATGTAAATGGCGTCGTGTCCAAGCTGTTTGGCATACCGGTCAAGATACGCTGCCATCCCACTGGCGCCAACTTCCTCGCATCCTGTGAAGACCAGATGAACTTCGGTAACCTGCAGAGGGTTTCGTGAGAGGCGCTTGGCCAGGCAGAGCAGGGCGGCAACGCCGGAGGCGTTGTCATTGGCGCCCGGCGAAAAGGGTGTGAAATCGGCGTGCAGGCACATCGCCAGGCTGAAGGCCTGGATCGGTATCAGGGCCAGGCTGGCCCAGCGCAGGCTGCCCCAGCGCAGGCTGCCCCAGCCCAACAGCGCCCCCGTCGTGTAAAGGACAGAGCCAACGACCATGCAGATAAAAGTCAAGCCGACCAGCAAACTGAACACAGAATGCCAACGATGGGAGGAATAAAACACCGGAGTGCGGTGCGTGTCCAGATGAGCGCACAGGACCACGCGCTGCCGGACGTTGCCCGTGGGTGATACGCAGCTGGAGACATTCAGGCTGGGCTGGCATGGCAAGAGCCAGCGCACCCAGCTGGGCGCAAATTCGCTTTCGGCAAGCATCCCCCACATCCCCAGGGTGTTTGAGATGGCCGCCAGGATCAAGACATCCCGCCCATCCAGGAATAATAGCAGGAGCGAGCCGGTGAGCGCTGCTGCAATGGCCAATGCATAGGGCCAATAGGTAGAAGGCAGGCTTTGGAAGTTCTGCGAGCGAACATTTCCAATCCCCACAGTGCGCAGTTGATCGGCGACAAAATCCCCGGCTTTGCGTTCCTGGATGGTGCAGCTTCCTCGGCCTCCAATTTTCTGGCTGAGGAAGCGAATATGCTCCATCACTTTACGACTATCGAATGATTCCTGCCGGGCTGATTTGTAGGTTTTCACTTTTTGCCCTCGAACCTGAGCGCTGTGATGGGCTGTGTCGGCAGACTCGATCCTCTCTGGTCTTGCTTTAATGCGCGTCAGGGGTATTATAATTGAGCCTTATGATACACGCCACGCCCTATCGGGGAGTACTTAATCGCTATCGCAGCCTGCTGCAGATTCCGCCCCACACTGCTGAGGTCAGCCTTCTGGAGGGCAACACACTATTGATCCCAATGCCTCGCCTGGCAAAGGAAATGGGCGGCGGTTTTGAGCTGTGGGTAAAGTTTGAGGGCCTGAACCCCACTGGTTCGTTTAAAGACCGGGGTATGACGGTGGCGATTGGTGAAGCATTGGGGCGCGGCACAAAAGCCGTCATCTGTGCCTCCACAGGCAACACCGCCGCCTCGGCTGCGGCTTACGCTGCCCGGGCAGGGCTGCGCTCGATTGTGCTCATTCCCCAGGGCAAGGTGGCGGCGGGCAAGCTGGCTGGAGCGCTTGCTTATGGCGCCCAGGTGGTGCAGGTGCAAGGCTCGTTCGATGATGCGCTTGGCCTGGTGGTGGATATCACCCAGAAGCATCCCATTGCATTGGTCAACTCCCTGAATCCCTATCGCCTGGAAGGGCAGAAGACTGCCGCTTTTGAGATTTGCGATGCGTTGCAAGCAGCCCCAGACTGGTTATGTCTCCCGGTGGGCAACGCTGGCAACATCACTTCTTATTGGATGGGATTCAAGCAATATCAAAACCTCCACAGCACGGGTCTGCCTCAGATACTTGGTGTTCAGGCGCTGGGGGCCGCGCCGTTGGTGTTGGGGCATCCCGTGGAGAGCCCAGAAACCATTGCCACGGCGATCCGCATTGGTCGGCCGGCGCGCGGCGAGCAGGCGCTTCAAGCTGCCGAAGAATCGGGCGGCCGGATCATTGCTGTCAGTGATGACGAAATCCTGGCCATGCAGCGCTGGCTTGCCGCAGAAGGGGTTTGGGTTGAGCCTGCTTCGGCAGCCGGGTTGGCGGGTTGGGCGTCGGAAATCCGCGCTGGTCGTTTGCGGCCCAAAGGCTGGCGTGTGGTGGCGGTTTGCACCGGGCATGGACTCAAAGACCCGGAGGTGATTGCCCGGTCGTCCCCGCCGCCGCAGGCCATTCCCGCGGAAATGGGCGCATTGGAAGAGATCATCGTAGGGGATTGACGCTCAACTTAGCCGGCGAATCGCCAGTAAAGTGACATCATCCGATTGGGGCATGCCGCCGGTAAAATGATCCAGATCATCCAGGATGACCTCCAAAGTCTCCTGAGCCGAGCAGTTACAGCGCCGGATCACCTGCAACAGCCGTTGTTCCCCGTAAAACTGCCCGTGTGGGTCTTGGGCGTCTGTCACCCCATCGGTATACATGACCAGCAGGTCGCCTGGCAGCATGCGCGCCACCTTCTGTTTCCAGATCATGTCGCCCATCACCCCCAGCGCCATGCCGGTGGATTGCAGCCGGTCAACACCCTTTCCTTTCTGGTGGCTGATCAGGATGGGAGGGTTGTGCCCAGCATTGACATAGCGCAGCCGCCCCGTGTTGGGTTCCAAAACAGCGTAGAAAGCAGTCACAAACATGCCGCTGCGCGAGTCGGTCAGGATGCGCTCATTCACGGTGCTGATCGAGAGCGCCGGCAGGGTAGGGTATTGCTTGGAATACGTCCGGATCAAAGTGCTGCTCAACGCCATGAAAAGCGCTGCCCCCATGCCTTTATCTGACACATCGGCAATCACCAGCCCCCAATGGTTGCTTGGAAGTGCGATCACGTCGTAGAAATCGCCGGATGTTTCCATAGCCGATTCCAGGCGGGCGGAGAACTCCCAGCCAGGCAGGTTGGGCATCCTTGCGGGTAATAGGTCGGACTGGATTTTGGCCGCTGCAGCTAATTGCTGGGCCAGGTTTTGTTGCGCTGGCCGGTTTGTCTGGCCCAGGACCAGGGACATCCCGCGGGCAAGCTGCTTTGAAAGCGCCTCAACCACCGGCAATAAGCTGCCCGGCTCTTCATCGGTATCCGCAACCCAGATCGCCAGTCCCCCCAGGATGTGCCCGCCCTCCGCCATGACGGGCGTCAGGATCAGGTCGTTCTCACATAGCTCATCTTTTGCCCAGGGCAAGCCGTTGCTGCAGGGGACCATACGCAGGCTGGATTGAGTTTGCAGCCAGCTCCAACCCTGCCAGGATAAATGGTGCAGCCCTTCCGCCGGAAAGGTGAGAAGTTCCTGGCCCGGGAAAATGCGCACTTCAATCTGGCAGCCGGGCAGGATGGCTGGCAGGTGTCGCCGCAATATGCTTGCCAGCCGGCTGGCATCAATCTTTTCAGCAGCCAGTTGTTGTCCAATGGCGTCGATGACCTGCAGCGGCTCCTGACTGGCCAGGGTCTTTGGGGTGACAGGCTGGCGTTCCTGGGCAATTTTTAGAATGGCGACCACCAACTCTTCGGCAGTGATGTCCTTGATCAGGTAGCCGCTGGCGCCGGCTTCAAACGCAGTCTGCGCCAGCCCTTTTTCAACAAAGCTGCTCAACAGGATCACCTGGGTATCAGGATAGCGCTCACGGATGAAGCGAGACGCAGCGGCGCCGTCCATCACGGGCATTTTTAGGTCCATCAAAACGACATCTGGCTGCACCAACTCGCAAAGCTGGACGGCCTCTTCTCCGTCTCCTGCTTCTCCCACCAACAGCAACCCCTGCGCCGAACGAACAAACGTGCTCAAACCGCTGCGAATGATCGGCTGGTCATCAACGATGGCAACTCGCACGGGCATTTTTCACCTATCCTTTTTAATGGCATCCGGAACAACACACCGAAGCAAGCACAATCAAATACAGGGACAATTTCTCATTCATTTTACAGTAAAATCAGCCTGTTGTGGGCTGCAGCCCAGGATTCTTAAAATTAACGACAGACATTTCAGTTGCTGCTCAGCCCGTATTCAGGGCGGTGGGCGCATTGAAGTGCGGAGGCTACGATGATGTCCAAGCAAGACGCAACCTCAACCGCCAACCAGGCAGGCCCGGCCGATGCGATTCTGGTGATGAAATTCGGCGGCACATCGGTCGGTACGCCAGACGCCATGGCCCAGGTGGTCGAGATCACCCGCCGCAGCCGCCAGGATTGGCCCAGGGTTGTGGTGGTAATCTCTGCTCTCTCTGGCGTAACGAACTTGCTGCTGGAAAGTGCTGCCCAGGCCACCCATGTGGAGCACACCTTCTACGCTGCCGAAATGCGCCTGCGCCAGCTCCATTTTGCCATTGCAGATCAACTGGTGAGCGACCTGGCCCGGCGGGCCCAGGTAAAACAAGACATAGGCCATCTAATTGCAGAGTTTATGAATCTTTGCCAGGCGATATCTGTTTTGGGAGAGGCAACCCCACGCGCCCTGGATGCTGTGGCCGCCCTGGGTGAGCGGATGAGCGTGCGGTTGATGGCTGCCGCCCTGGATAGCGCTGGTGTGGCGGCGCAGTACGTGGAAGCCACCCAACTGATCGTCACCGACCGCAATTATCAAAACGCTCATCCCGACCTGGAAGCCACCCGCCAGCGTTCGCGCCTGGTGCTGGAGCCCCTGCTGGCTCAGGGGCGGGTGCCGGTGGTCACGGGCTTCATTGGCGCAACTCCCGAAGGGGTTACCACCACCCTGGGGCGCGGCGGCAGTGATTATTCGGCAGGCATCCTCGGCGCAGTCCTGCCTGCCAATGACGTCTGGATCTGGACCGACGTGGATGGCGTGATGAGCGCTGACCCGCGGGCCGTGCCCGAAGCGCGCACCATCCCCGAGCTGACCTATCGTGAGATTGCCGAGCTGGCCTACTTTGGAGCCAAGGTGCTCCATCCCAAGACCATCCGCCCCGTGATTGAAGCTGGCGTTGGCTTGCGTATCTGCAACACCTTCAATCCAGACCACCCTGGCACCCGCTTGGTTGCCGATGATCAGGCCCGCCGGAATGGAGAAATCAAAGCCGTCACGGCCATCCCAGGCCAGCGTCTGATCACCATCGAGGGGCGCGGCATGCTGGGCGTGCCTGGCGTGGCAGCGCGCACCTTTGCAGCCGTGGCGTCCACGGGCACCAGTGTGCCGCTGATTACCCAGGCCTCCTCTGAACAGTCGATTTGTTTTGCGGTTCCTTCCAGCGCGGCCGCGGGGGTCATCGCCGCGCTGGAAAGCGCCTTTCGCAGCGAGCTGGCCCAGCGGGATATTGACAGCATCTGGGCCACTGATGAAGTCGTCATCATCACGGTTGTGGGCGTGGGGATGATCCACACGCCGGGGATTGCTGGCCGGGTTTTTACCTCTCTGGGGCGCGAGCACGTCAACGTGATTGCTATCGCCCAGGGCTCTTCGGAAGTCTCGATCAGTCTGGTGGTGTCGGCATCCGATGCGAACACAGCCGTGCGCGCCCTGCACAACCTGATCATTGCAGAAGCATCAGCCTGAGAGGATGGGATGAAAAGCTACGGTGAAGCGACCATACATCAATTCCTGGGCGACCGGGTGGTTTATCGCAACCTGGCGCCGCTCGACCAGTCATTGCCTGGTCTGGATGACCTGTGGCAGCCAGCGGGCCTGCCGTCCAGGGCTATCCCGCGCAAGAGCGACCCCGGCTACGCCCGGGTGGTGGTGCACATGCTGAATGCTGCCCGCCGCCAAGACGCCCCTGGTGTACCCATCCAGCGGCTGATCTTCGTCGGCGACACGCGCCTCCTGGACGGCACCGCGTTCAGCAACCTGTGTGATGCGGGCGGCTGGCCCGGCCTGGCCTTCATTGGCTCGGAGACCAAAGCCGATCCTGCCGTTGAGATCGTCCCTGCCGGTGAAGGGAAGCGGCTCTATCTATCCAACCGCTGGGCGGCCCTGCCGGCTTTCAACCGCTACTGCCGGGAGCAAGGCCTGCCCGTGGATGAACACGCCGCGGTGATCGTTGACCTGGATAAGACCGCCCTGGGAGCGCGTGGGCGCAACGCCGGCGTCATCGACCAAGCCCGCCTGCAGGCTGTGCAGGTCACCCTGGCCAACCTCTTGGGCGCGGCGTTTGATATGGACGCCTTTCGAGCCGCTTACGATCCGCTCAACCAACCAGAATTCCATTCCTTCACTGGCGATAACCAGGATTACCTGGCCTACATCTGCCTGATCTTGGGGTCAGGCTTGTTCTCCCGGGATGAGCTGATGGAGCAGGTGCGGCGCGGGCAATTGTCCTCTTTCATGCAATTTATCGAAGGTGTTCAGAAGAACCGACAGAAACTTCCGCCGGCTTTGTTGGACATCCACACCGAGATTTACGCCAACGTCCAGCGCGGCGATCCGACCCCGTTCAAGGCCTTCCGCCGCAACGAATACGTGTCCACCATACGTCGCTTTGGCTGCCTTGAAGGGGATGCCCCAGTTGAGAAGATTCTGGCCGAAGAGATCGTCATTACCCAGGAGGTGCGCCACGCTGCCCTGGCCTGGCGGGAGCGCGGCGCGTTGCTTTTCGGCCTGTCGGACAAGCCGGATGAGGCGGCCCTGCCGACACCGGAGCTGGCCGCTCAGGGATACCTGCCCTTGCACCAGGCCCGAACTCACGCCATCGGTGAATGATGCGCTCGAAAACAATCCGATGTTCTGTTGCAGAACATCCGTGGATGTTGGGTTTGCCTGCCAGGCGAGCGTCTTCTTACTGGATATTCCTGCAGGAAATTGAATCCAGCCCGAGATAACACCCCGGGCTGGATGATGAGTTTTTTGAGGGTATGTTGTTTAGCTGAGCACTTCTTCCAGCGCAGCGCGGAAGATGCTCAGTCCTTCGTCGATCTGCTCAGGCTTGACCACCAGGGGAGGAATCCAGCGGACGGTGTTATCCCACGGCCCGCAGGTCAACAGCATCAGCTTGCGGTCCAAACAGGCGTGCACAGCAGCTTTGGCGGTCGCCTTGTCCGGCTTATGGTCTTGGCTGCGGAACTCAGTGCCGATCATCACACCCAGGCCGCGCACATCTCCAATGGCCGGGAACTCCTCCTGCAGGTGACGCAGCCCGGTCATCAATTGCTCGCCGCGAGCTCGGGCATTCTCCACCATGCCCTCCGCCTTCATCGCCTGGATCGTGGCGACAGCAGCCGCGCAGGCAACCGCATTGCCGCCATAGGTCCCGCCGTGTGAGCCCGGGATCCATTTCTGCATCAGTTCCATCCGGCTGAACACGCCGGATAGCGGCAGGCCTGAAGCGATGCCCTTTGCGACCGTCATGATATCTGGGACCAGCCCAAAATGCTCCTGGGCGAACCACTTTCCGGTGCGCCCAAAGCCAGACTGGATCTCGTCCGCAATCAGCAGGATGCCGTGCTGGTCGCAGACCTGGCGCAGCCCACGCAAGAAGCTGGCGGGCGGCACAACATAACCGCCCTCGCCCATCACCGGCTCAATCAGGATGGCTGCCGTCTCTTGCGGGGCGGTCTGGGTATTGAGCAGGAAATCCAGCTCATCCAGGCACCAGCGGGATGTGGTCTCTGCGTCCCAGCCAAAGCGATACGCATAAGGAAACGGCGCTACGAACACGCCCGGCATCAGCGGCTGGTAGCCGGCCCGGTAGATCGTCTTCGAAGTGGTCAGCGACATGGTTGCTACCGTGCGCCCGTGGAAACTGCCCTGAAAGACGATCACGTTGGGCCTTCCGGTGGCCTGGCGGGCCAGTTTCAGCGCCCCTTCGATTGCCTCGGCACCGGAGTTGCTGAAGAAGAACCCGTCCAGGCTGGGATGGACAATCTGGCGCAGTTCACCGACCAGGTCGAGCAGGGGTTGGTGGTAGATGATGTTCACCTGGCCGTGCAAAAGCAGCCCTGCCTGCCTGCGGATCGCCTCAACCACCGCCGGGTGGCAGTGGCCGGTGTTGGTCACACCGATCCCGCAGGTGAAATCCAGATACGCAGCTCCGTCCTGGGCATACACATAGCAGCCTTCGGCGCGCTGGGCGATGATCGGGGTGTAGCGCGACCAGACAGGTGAAACGTGAGGGAGATTGTTTTCGTAAGAGGTCATTTAGTTTTCCTTATCTTGATGAGAGGTCATTTGGCGAGGCCTAAACCTCCCGCAGGCTCTGAACCTGCGGGAGGTTCCAGAGCACCTTATCCGGTAATCTGCCGGCGGTCTGAGCAGCAGCGTCCTTTGTCTTCGTTGAAGAGCGCGCTACACAATTCCCAACTCAGCCAACTTAACTGGCGTGGGCACACCCTCTGGCGACCAGCCCATGAGCTGGTAATATGTATCCAGGGCGGTCTCAAACTCAGTTGGATCGAGAGCCACCCCCGCCGTGGGCCCTTCACCTTTCAGCGGCTGGAAGAACTTCTTCGGCAGGGCGTCATCTTTCCGGGTCAGGCCCTCCCGGGCGTTGAAATAGCGCAGCATGTTCAGCCGTCGCTCGCCTACCTTCATTAATTCATACAGGCTGACCTGCCAGCCGGTGACTGCCCTGACCAACTCGACCGTCTCGCTTGGGCCGTACAGCGTCCAGGCCGGTCCCCAGACAAACTGGCACAGCTCCAGGGTGTCCAGGATGGAGTAAAAAATGTGGGTGTACGCAGCGAAGCGAACTTTCTCGGGTCCCAGGCTGCCAGGCTCGCAGGGGTCCTTCAGGTCCAGCTCAGCTAACCGGCCCAGGTAGAGTGGGGAGGCGATGCCGTCTTCGTACATCCAGTCGTGTTCGCTGGACTGGTGGTCAGCGCCGAAGGGGTTGACGGCATAGATAATGCTCAGAGATTTCTTGGCCTGCGGCATGTGAGCCGGGGCTTCCTCGCCTTTCACGGTGATCAGGCAGGCCTCTGTTGCTGGCCCCCAGACTTTGGCGGCCCGCGCCGAGCCTTGGGAGAGCACTGTACCCAGCGGCCCGCGATTTTCCACGATCTGCCGCAGCGCATCCAGCATCGCCTCGGCGTTTCCAAAGCGCAGCTCCAGCCCGCCGGTCTGCTCGAGGCCGATCAGTCCTTTCTCAAAGCATTCCATGGCAAAGGCGATTGTCGCCCCACACGAGATGGTGTCCACCCCGTGCATGTTGCAGATCTGGTTGGCTTCGGAAATTGCAGCCAGGTCGCTCACGCCGCAGTAGGAGCCAAACGTGCTCAGGGTTTCGTATTCTGGTCCACCGTAGAGCGGCTTGGCCTGGTGAGGTCCTTCTTTGATCTCAACCACTCGCTTGCATCGCACCACGCAGGCGTGACAGGTTTCGCGCTTCTTCAGGATTGTATCGGTCATTCGCTCGCCGCTGATCTCTTCGGCGGCAGCGAATTGGGCTTCGTTGTAATTGAATGTAGGCAGCGTGCCCATCATGTTCTGCGGCAGCAGCACGCTGGCTGTTCCGTGTGTGCCCAGGACGTCAACATCTGGGTTCTCTGGCATCAACTTCGGTCCAGCCTTGTTGAGCGCCGCCAGGGCGGCCGGGTTGGCAAGCTCCATTTTGCCTTTGCCTTTGACCACAATCGCCTTCAGATTCTTGCTCGCCATCACCAGCCCCATGCCGGTGCGCCCATTGTTGCGGTTCGACATCGAGACCAGGCTGGAGAACAGCACACCTTTCTCTGCCGCTGGTCCGTGCTGTAAGACCTCTGCCTTTGGCTCGCCTACCTCCGCTCGCAGGGTTGCATCCACCTCGCCGGTGACTTTGCCCACCAGGTGGGCGGCATCGTGCAGCTCGGCCACCCCATCCAGGATGGACAGATAAACCGGTTTGGCTGACTTGCCCTTCACCACGATGCCATCAAAGCCGGCAAACTTAAGCTCGGCCGGGAAATAGCCGCCGGATTGCGAGTCGCCGATCGCCCCGCTCATCGGAGATTTGGCGTTGACGTTCAGGCGGCTTTGGCCCGAGATCGGCGCGCCGGTGGTCACGCTCGCCATCAGCGTCAGCACATTCTCTGGGGCCAACGGGTCAACGCCGATAGGGGTGTCGCGCAAGATGTAAAACATCCCCATGGCGCTGCCGCCCATGTATTTTCGGTAAAAAGCTTCTGGCGGCTCTTCGACTTCTAACTTGCCGTGAGCCAGGTCTACATGGAGAATTTTTCCGTTATATCCAAATGGCACAGTACACCTCACAATCTGGAAGTTATTCCAATTTTATCCTACTGCCGGCTCAGCTTCAAATGGATCCACATCCGGGATGCCCGGTTTCACCCGTGCCCGGATTGGGAAATACAGGATTGCTCCCAGCAACATGGCCCCCAACGCCAATCCAATTGAGCTCAGTCCTTCCTCGGCCACCTGGCTGTAGACTGCCAGGAGAAAGATCACCGTTGGACCCAGGGTGACCAAAATCAGCCCGATGATCCCCCCTGGCACCTTCTGACGCGGCAGGTTTGGCAGGGTGTATCGCAGCTTCCACAAAGCCAGGAAGCATCCCAGCAAAACCAGCACGTTCAAAAAGACATCCACCACCACCAGGAAGGCAAATGCCTGTAGCGAAAAGATGCTGAAGATCACCCCGCAAAACAGGATGGATACCCACGGGGTGCCAAAGCGGGGGTGAACTTTGACCATAAACCTGGGCATCATGCCGTCTTCTGCCAGCGCAAATGGGATGCGCGTCCCGCCCAGCCCATTTCCAATGAAAAGGCCAATCATCGAAAGCACTGCTGAAAGTGTGACCGTGATCCCCATGAACCGAGAGAGCGGGCTGTCCTTCCCGGCCACCTGGTCGCCAATAGCGTGAGCCACATCGGGGAATTCCCAGCCAACTTCACTGGCAGGATCGACGCCCCATTCTTCCATTTGCTCGGGGGTCACTCCATATTCTTCCAGGGTCACACCGATCCCTTCCCCCGGCTCAGCTTCTTCGATCCCCCAGACCTGGTAGCGGCCATCATAGCCTGCGCCGCCGTACAAGCCAGCCACGGTGGGCAGGACATAGGTCGCAATGGCGGCAAACAGCACCAGCGTCATTGCCAGGGGATAGGTGCGCTTGGGATTAACGATCTCGTCACCCGCTGCTGTGGGTAGCTCCCAGCCCATGTAGTTCCACATCACGATGAACAGTCCCACGCTGAATGCGCCGGTGAAGGATTCGCCGTTGGGCAGGAAGGGCAACGAGACAGTGACATCGCTGGTCATCCAGGAATAGAAACCAACGATTGACATAAAGATCAGCGGCAGGAGCATGATCGCTCCCAGCCAGTTTGTGGTCAGGCCGGAGAGGCGCGCCCCACGCACGTTCAGGTAGCTGATCGCCCAGATCAGGATCAATGCCACGATCCACGACATCACCCAGCCTGGAATCTCTACACCATTCACCACCATGCCTTCGCGCAATTGTGGGATAAAGTATCCCAGGTAATAGGCTGCCAGGACCGGGTAAATCGCCACATCTACCCAGGAAACCACCCAGTTCATCCAGCCAGCCATGAAGCCGGCGAAAGGCCCAAAGGCCTGCTTGATCCAGTGATAGTAGCCGCCTTCACGCGGCATCATGGAGTTCATCTCCCGCACCATCAGCATGTTGGGGATCGAATAGATGATGGGCGTGATGAACAGGAGAAGAAGGGTCAAGCCCGGTCCCGACCAGCCCACCATGGGCTCTACGCCAAACGAGCCGCCGCAAACTGTGAAATAGATGAAGCCAAAGAGCGGCAGCAGGGTCAGCTCGCGCTTTAGCTTTTTTGTCTCGGATAAGATGACGTTTTCCTGATTGTTTTTTGCCACAATTTGTTCTCCAGGGTGAATCAGGTTTTTGTTGCTCAGTTTTTGCCGGCTGCTAATCTTCTGATGGGCTCCAGGCAAAGATATTGTTCGTGTTGACCGGGTTGTTGTTGATGTCGGTCAAAGTCTTGGGCGGGTCAACCTTTTGGGTCAGCAGCGAGACCACAAAGAAGGCTATGACGGAGATAAAGAAGGCTGGCGCAGAAGCGATGTAGATCGAATCCCAAACCACATCGTCCACCATCTCTCCTTCATAAACAACTGGCAGCACATAGGCATACATCCAGACAAACGTAAGGACGATCCACGAAATAACCCCACCGAAGAAGGACGCCAGGGCGCCATAGTGGTTGGCTTTCTTCCAGTACATCCCAATCAGGTACGGCGCGGCCATACCGACCAGGATCGAAGTGTTGGCCAGGACGGCCAGTTTATAAATCGTCGAGGCAAACAGCGCAATCCCCAGGCTGAGGATGCCACTGACCAACAAGCTGAGCCGGGTCAGCAACAACTGGGTCCGGTCTGAGACATTTGGCCGGAAAACTTTGTAAATGTTCTCGGTGAACATGGTTGCCCCAGCCAGCATCGAGCTATCCGACGTGCTCATCAAAGCCGAGGCCACCGCTGCCACAAAGGCCGTCGCCAGGATGGGCGGCAGGAACTCAAATGCCATCAAAAGCAGGGTGAACTCTGTCTGCTCGGGGGGAAGCTCGGGACCAAGCGCCCCATAGGCTGCCACCCCGATCAGCGGGGCCAGGACGCCAAAAGACAAGTACAGGATTGCAGCCAGGAAGGTCGCTTTGACCGCGGTGTTCTCGTTCTTTGCCGCGCAGGTGCGCTGCAGGTAGTCTTGCGCTGGAATGGCGCCCAAACCCAGCGCCAGCCAGGCGGCGATGTAATAGAACAGGCCGTGCACGCCAAAGTAGCCGTAATAGCCATCCTCGGCGGTTGGCCAGATGGCAAAGGTGTTGGTCGTGTATTGGGCGCCTGCCATTCCAAGCATCTCGCGCAAACCGCCCACGCTGTAGATAATCGCAATCATGATCATGATCAGGCCGGCGCAGGTGAGGAACATCTGCAGAAAATCCAGGGCGGTATCGGCCCACAGGCCGCCCAGCATCGTGTAAAACGTGACCACGGCAGCCACCAGGATCATACCAGTCTGAAGCGGCCAGCCCAGCAACGCCTGCAGAATGGCGCCGCCTGCCACGATCTGCGCCGCTGTCCAGCCAAAGTAGGTGATGATCTGCGTCACCGTGCCAATGACCGACATCGTCGTGCCGTAACGGCGCTGGAAGAAATCCATGATGGTCACATACTGCGCCCGGCGGGCCAGGCGGACGACAAAAATGCCTGCTATGATCAGGCACATGGTTGCCCCAAACGGATCGAAAACCACGCCCTGGAAGCCGTATTGGTAGGCCTCGTTGGCGGAACCCATCAGGGTCTCAGCTGCAAACCAGGTAGCCATGATGGATGGCGCAGCCATCCAGAGTGGCAGGCGGCGACCGGCAAGGACGTAATCCACATTGGTTTCCACTCGTCTCGCTGCCCAGAAACCGATGACCAGGCGGATGATTAAAATTGCCACAATCCCGCCGATGATCAGGCCTGCATATTGATAGGTTTCCATCGCTCTCTCCTTGTTGCTTGAGCCATTATCCAATTGGGAGATGGGTGGAGGGCAAACGAATCTGTCACATTTCTTTGATCCCGTAAGGGAATCCGTATTCCTCCATCTTGTCCATAAACGGCACCGGGTTAAAAGCCTCCGGCCCCAGCACACCGGCGCCTTTCCAAACGCCGTGCTCCAGCAGGTCCCAACCGATGACCGCGTTGAAGGCGGTTTGGGCTACCACCGCCTGGCAGCCCCACTTCTGCATGCATTCCTCGTTGTCCGCCACCTGGTAGATGTAAACCTGGCGCGGCTTGCCATCCTTCACGCCCTTGACCCAGGTGCCGGCGCAGGTTTTCCCAAACATGCGATCGCCCAGGTGGGCTGGGTCGGGCAGGCAGGCAGCGACGACATCCCGCGGCGCGACCATCACATCTTTGACCTTGATTGGCTCTTTATTATCCAGGCCGAGCATGTGCAGCGTCTTGAGCACGCCGATGAACTGGTCGCCCAGGCCATACTTAAAGGTGACCCGCCTGGTCTTCACCCAACGCGGCACCAGGAGCACTTCTTCATGTTCCACGTTGACCACCTCGAGTTTGCCGATGCCCTCGGGAAACTCGAAGACCTCCGGTTCCGAGAAGGGCGGGGTGGTGAACCAGCCTCTGTCCTTCTCCCAGATTACGGGCGGGTTCAGGCACTCTTCAATGGTGGTCCAGATGGAGAAGTTGGGGGCAAATTCGTAGCCGCGCACTTCAAGATTCGCCCCATCACGAATGCCAATCTCCTCAATCTCGTCGAACAGATAATCTTGGGCATAGCGGGCGAAGACATCAGCCATGCCGGGTTCAACGCCCAGGCCCACGATGCAAAGCAGGCCCTTCTCCTCCCACAGGTGAGCGCGCTCGAACTGGTAGTCTCCCAGCTTGACCCCGCACTGGTTGTAGGGATCTTCAGGGTGTGGCTCAGAGAGGGTCATGGCCATGTCCATGTAGTTCTTGCCGGTGTTATAGGCTGCGTCAAAGATCGGCTGATTGTAGAGCGGGTCGCAGGCGTTCATAATTAGATCAACCCCGTACTTGTTTGCCAGGGCCTCGATCATTTCCTGCTTGCCGGCATCCACAAACTCCGCCGGGAAGCGCGCCGGGTCGCCCAGCTTGGCCTGCACCTCTTTAGCCCGCGCCGTGTTGTAATCTGCCAGGACAATCTGTTCCACCCAGGGGCGTGGTTTTGCAATCGCCGCAATAGCTTCACCAACACCCCCAACGCCAACCAATAGGACTTTCATACAAGGCTCCTTTCATTTCGCAATGAGGTTTGATTAATTCCCTGACGATTAGAAAACCTGGCCCGAAATGCGCAAGGGGATGCAAGGCGGCCAGGGATCGAATCTTGGCTGGCGAGGCCTGCACATGGCTTCGCCAGCCAGGTGGGTCAAATTTCAGTCGGCAGCCGCAAGTTCGCCTTCCTCTTCAGCAAGTTCATCTGGGCGCAGCTTGCGCAGGGCATCACGCAGCGGCAGGATGCCCAAACGTCCGCTGAAGGACATAAACCTGCCGTCCACATCCGCCAACTGGCGCGGCTGGTCTGCTTTCTGGGTGGCCAGCGAGACCAGGATCACCAGCGCCAATGAGACGAAGAAGGCCGGCACCGAGCTGATGTAGGTCGCGTCCCAAACTGCCAGCTCCACATCGCCGCCATTGACTTCCAATGTTGTGGGGTAGAGCAGCGCCAGGAAGATCAGCCACGAGCCCCAACCGCCAATGAAACCCGCCAGCGCCCCTATCTGGTTGGCTTTCTTCCAGTACATCCCCAGGGCAAACGGCGCAAAGATGCCCACCAGGATGACCGTCCAGGCAAAGACGGACAACTCGTAGATCGTTTCGGCAAACAAGCCGAGCCCCAGGCTGATTACCCCGATGATTAACACCATCAACCGCGTCCACCAAAGCTGGGTCTTCTCGTTCATTTTCATTCCGAAGAACGGCATGACGTTTTCAGTGAAGACCGATGCGCCGGCCAGGACCGAGCTGTCAGAAGTGCTCATCAGAGCCGATGCCAGAGCCGCAATGAAGACCGCCGCCAGGAAGGGCGGCAGGTAAGTCATCGCCGATTCGATCAGGATATTGTTGGTATACTCCGGCTGGATTTCGGGATTCATGGCAAACACTGCGATGCCGATCAGCGGAGAGAGAATACCAAAGCCCAGATACAGGATACCCGCCAGGTAAGTGCCGTGGACTGCGGTCGCCTGATTGCGGGCCGACATCGATCGTTGCATCAGGTCCTGAGCAGCCACGCTGCCCAGTCCAATTGCCATCCACGCGCCGAGCCAGTACGTCCAACCCAGGCCGCCGGTATAGCCCAGGTAGCCTTCATCCCCGGCGATGGGCAGCAGCGTGAACGGCTTGGATACGTAGAGCGAGCCAGCGTTGCTCGTAAAAGCATCCCAGCCGCCCACTGCATTCATCACTGCAATGAAGATTAAGGTGATCCCGCCAGCGGTCAGGAACATCTGCATGAAGTCGAGCAGGGTGTCGGCCCACATTCCGCCCATCATTGTGTAAGCAATTACGATGGTGGCGACGAAGATCATCCCTGCCGAGACCGGCCAGCCCAGCAAAGAATTCATGATTGTGCCACCGGCGACAATCTGGGCGGCGGTCCATCCAAAGTAGGTGACAATCTGCACAATGGACGCTGCCAGTCCCATCCAACGCCCATAACGGTGTTCAAAGAAATCGATGATCGTCAGGTAACGGGCCCGCCGCATTAGCCGGATAAAAAAGAAACCGGAGATGAACAGGCACAATGCTGCACCAAATGGATCAAAAATCACCCCCTGGAAGCCGTACTTGTAGGCTTCCCCGCTGGCGCCCATCAGCGTTTCGGCGGCAAACCAGGTCGCCATGATCGACGCGCCGGTCAAGTAGATCGGCAGCCGGCGACCGGCAACAATGTAATCAACCACGCCGCCAACCTTGCGCGATGCGTAGTAGCCGATGGCCATGCGGATCGCAAAGAAGATCACAATCATGGCAATTACCAGACTGGCATACTCATACCCCTCGATGTCCATCCTTTCCTCCTTCAGAAAATCGTTTTATGATTTAGGGTCTTATTCTTTGGGCTGGGCGGTAACGGCTTCAAACCCAGGATGCAATCGCTACATGGTCTGGGCAATCGATTTGAGTGTATCCTCCAGGCGGTCCAGCACCGCGTCAAGTTGGTCATAGCCGATGATCAGCGGCGGCTCAATGCGGATCGTATGAGCGCTGGTCAACGTGCCGGCGACCAGCACCCCGCGCTTGAACAGGCCCGCCGCGACTTTGTACCCCACCTCAGCATCGTGGAAATGCATGCCAATCAGCAGGCCTTTGCCGGTGATGCCTGAATAAATTTGTGGAAACTTTGCTGCCAGCGCCTCCAGCTTGGGGATCATGTACTCGCCCTTGGCGGCTGCCTGCTCCCACAGGCGATCCCGCAAAGTGACGTTAATGGCAGCAATCGCGGCGCTGCATGCCAACGCGCCGCCGCCGGTGGTGGTCGTCTGGATGAAGGGGTTGGGATACATCATCGGCTGCCAGATTTCCTCTGTGGAGCAAACTGCTCCGATGGGCATCACCCCGCCGCCCAGGGATTTGGCCACTGCCAGGATGTCTGGAGCAATGTTCCAGTGATCCAATCCCCACAGCTTCCCGGTGCGTCCCATGCCAGTCTGGACTTCGTCAGCGATGAGCAGCACGCCGTAATGCCGGGTGGCCTCCCGCACCCGCGGCCAGAAATCGTCCGGTGGGACAATCCCGCCTGCCTCGCCCTGGACTGGCTCAAACAGGCAGGCGGCAATATCGATGCCAACTTTGGCGCAGATCTCGAGCTGACGCTCGACGGCGTCTGCATCCCCAAACGGCACGTGATAGACCGGCCCGCCGTACAGCGTGCCCACCGGCTGGCGATAATCGGCTTTGCCCATCATGCTCAGCGAGCCCATCGTTTTGCCATGAAACGCCTTCACCGCAACAATGAAACCGTTGCGGTGCGTGTAAAGTTTGGCTACTTTGAGCGCAGCTTCGATTGTCTCGGTGCCCGAAGCGCAAAACCAGCTATACTTGATGTCACCGGGGGTGATCTGCGCCAAAAGCCGCGCCAGCACACCGCGCAAGGGATCGATCAATTCCTGGCTGGGCATCGGCGTCCGCTCGAGCTGGGCGCGCACGGTCTTGACTACATCCGGGTGCGACCAGCCCAGGTCCATCAGGCCATAGCCGCCCAGGCAATCGATATACTCGCGGCCCAGGATATCGTAAAAGACCGCGCCCTTTCCAGTCCATTCAACCGCCGCCCAGTCGCCAGCCTCGGTGACCGACTTGCGATAATCCAGCCAGCCCTTGTTGAAGTGCTCGGCAAAATTGTATAACGATTCGTCGATGATTGATTTTGCTTCTGCTTCGGGCAGGGTAGGTTTGTGGATCAAATCTATCCAGCGCTCGGAATAAGCCAGCGCCTCGTCCAGTTTTTCGTGCATTATTTAATCTCCTCAGGTAACCTTTTTTAGGATGATCATCCGTTTATGGGTTTGGCTGTGATATCCTGAAAGCGCGTTTTTTCTCCTTTCTCCTCCGACTTTGGCATTCGCAATGAGCTGGGGATGTGCCATTGGTGGACATCCTTCAGCCGGATCGGGACAATGGATGTTGTCGTCTTGCGCACCCCTGGCAGACTGCCAATGAACCTGGTGGCAAAATCATATACCTCGGTGTTATCCCGGGCAACGATCTGGGCGCTGATATCCCGCTCTCCGATCGAACAGGCCACGTAGCTGACCTGTTCGTTCTCGGCCAGGGCGCGCGCCACTTCATTGATCAAACCGGGCTCAACCTCAACGAAGACATCGGCAATCACTGTAAAACCCAGTGCGCCGGGGTTGGGGATTGCGCTGATCTTGATCACCCCTTCTTCCAACATACGAGTAATCCGATAGCGGATGGCGCGCTCCGATAGCTTTCCCCCAAGGCGACGGGCAATTTCGGCAGCATTCATTCGCCCGTCTTCCATCAACAAATCGACAATTGAACAGTCAATCTCGTTGATTTCGTACATAATTTATCTATTTCTTTTCCGAATGTGACATTAATATTATACTCATATTTGGAAAATGGTCAAGTGATTGGGTAAAAAATCTGGTCCTGGCGTAGAATTGAATCGCTCCAGTGGCCGAAAAAGCGCGATAATTATCTCAGCATGCTGTTTGTGGAGATTGCTTATGGAAAAGCTTGATTTGCGCCGACAGTTCAAATACCTGTATCAACCCTCGGCCAGAAAGGTCGAGCTTGTGGACGTCCCCGCGCTGCAATTCGCCGCCCTGGATGGTGAGATTGAGCAAGGCGCTTCGCCTGGCACTTCCCCGGCTTTCAGCCAGGCAATGGAAGCCCTCTACGGCATCTCATACACCCTGAAGTTCATGTCCAGGCAACACAAGGAAACCCCGATCGATTATGGTGTGATGGCCCTGGAAGCCCTGTGGTGGACCGAAACCGGTGAATACGACCTGACCCAGCCTTCAGGGTGGCAGTGGACGGCCATGATCATGCAACCTGATCACATCACCGCTGCGATGTTTCATGAGGCTCTGGCGCAACTGCGCAAGAAGAAACCCAACCCGGCGCTGGACAGATTGCGCTTGGAGAGCTTCACCGAAGGGTTGAGCGTCCAGGTCATGCACATGGGCCCCTACCGGACCGAGCCGGAGTCTCTGGCCAAAATGGATGCCTTTGTTGCCGAGCATGGCTATCGCATGCGCGGCAAGCACCACGAGATCTACCTGGGCAACCCGATGCGGACAGCCGAGGACAAGCTCAAGACGATCCTGCGCCACCCGGTCGAGAAATTATCCGAATAACGACGCCACCGCTTCCCCAAAAACCTGGGTGTGGCGATCGACATCCGCCTCGCTCGTCTCTGGCGACATCAGCGCCATGTTGTGGAAGGGCGTCATCAGGATCTGACGGTTGAGGGCAAACAGGTGCATGTAACGGTCCAGCTCGGCATCCACCGCTGCGGCCGCTTCGCCGCCGTTGCGCGGCGGGGTCTGGCGGAACCAGTATTCTACCCGTCCGCCCAGCCGCTTGACGATCCAGGGCAGCTCCCACTCCCGGATCACCGAAAGCACCCCGTCTTCAAAACGCCTGCCCAGGGCGAGTGTTTTTTCGTAGGCTGCTGGCGTGAGCACGTGTTCCAGCGCCGAGCGCATCGCAGCCACCGATAGCGCGTTGCCCGCCAGCGTGCCGCCGATCCCGCCCACATCGGCATCCTCCAAACTGAGCAGTTCCATGAAGCGCCGGTTGACCTCGTCGCTGAACCCATAAACCGCCGCCGGAATGCCCCCGGCAATGGGTTTCCCGAGCGTGAGCATATCCGGCTGCAAGCCGTATGCTGCGGTGTATCCGCCCGGCCCGGTGCAGATGGTGTGGGTTTCGTCGATAATCAGCAGTGTGCCTGTCTGGCGGGTAATCTCCCGCAGCGCCTCATGGTAGCCCGGCTCTGGATGGACAATCCCGATATTGGTCATCACCGGTTCGGCCAGGACACATGCCACTTCCTTGGATGCCAGGGCCTGCTCCAGGGCTGGGATATCGTTGAACTCGATAACCACGGTTGTCCAGGTGGGGTCAACCGGTGGACCCAGGTTGTTGCGCCGCGAGCGTGGCGTCCCGTCCTCATCCAGGGTGATGTACGACTCATCTACCGTGCCATGATAGCAGTAATTGAACACCAGCACCTTTGGACGGCCGGTCACGTGACGGGCCATGCGCAGGGCAAAACGGTTGGCGTCGGTGGCGGTGAGCGCCAGCTGCCAGTAAGGCAGGCCAAAACGCCGGGTGAGCTCCTCGCCCACCCACAGGATGTCCTCCACCGGCAGCATGAAGGTCAGGCCGCGGCTGGTCTGGCGGGCGACTGCTTCCACGACCACCGGGGGGGCGTGCCCTGTCATCGCCCCGGTATCGCCCAGACAGAAATCGATGTAGTCATACCCATCCACGCACTGGAAATGCGCTCCCTGCGCCTGGGCCACAAAGACCGGAAAGTTGCCTGCCCAGCGCACCATCCACAGCATAGGAACGCCGCCTTGCCAGTGGCGCCGGGCGCGCTCGAAAAGCTCCTTGGAGCGGGGGTGCGCCTGTAAAAAGCGCTGTTCTTCAATTTGTATCTGGTGATCCAAACGGGAGCGGTCCAATGTGCGCATCAGTTTTCCTCCAGGTCGATCTGTGCCGATTTTGTCTGGGTGGTTGGCTTCGATTTAGACTTTGTTTTTGTGGATGAGGTTGTCTTGGGTTTCGATTTCGTCCTGCTCTTGGTCTTCGGTTGGGTTGTCGTGGAGCTCTTGGGCCTGGTTTTTGCGCCGGTTTTCGTTTTTGTCTTGGTCTTCGTCCCGGTTTTCGCTTTCGTCTTTTTTGTAGAAGAGCTGGTTGTCTTAGGCTTTGTTTTCGGCCTGGTCTTCCGCTTCGGCTTGGGCTGATCCAGCAGGTTATCGGCCAGCGTTTCGATGATCTCGCCAAACAAACTGCCTGGCTTTGCTTCATCGTCCTTCTGCCCGGCGGTGCTCTGCGGACCAGGCTGGCCTTGCAGGGCCGCCAGGATGATCTGCAAGATCGGGTTGTCGCTCCTTAGGTCCACATTGCTCAACAGGTCCTCCACCAAGCCACGATTCTTTTCCGGCTCTTTCTCATAAGCCTTCAAAAGGTCGGCGCTTTCCGGATGGTCGGAGAGCAAGTTCAAGATCGACTGGTTTAATTCAGGATTTTGACCTGCAGCCAGTTGATCCAGCAGTTGGTTGACCGTCGATTTTTGCATGTTGATTGATTCCAGTTAACCGGGTAAGCCGATTGTATTGCACTACAGATAAATTTGCAAGAATGCAAGCCATCAAGCAGCCAGCACCTTGAAGAGAAGGT
>CAZDAU010000038.1:0-34234 GCA_964503625.1 uncultured Anaerolinea sp. | reverse complement strand
GCCCGTCGGAGGTGGAGTAGAACTTCCAGGTCAGGCTGCGCGAGTTGGGCCGGTAGTAGGTCTCCATCAGCAGCCAGTGCGGGCTGTCGTTGACAAACTGAAAATCCACCATCGGCAGGAAAACGGTGGCATCCAGCCCGGCAAGCTGCTCGTCCCAGCCGTTGGCAGTTTGCTCGTAGTAGCCCACCCGGTAGGCGTGCGGGTGGCGCTCAACGATGGGATAGCCGGCAAAGAAGGCTGTCCGGAACAGGGTGGTGCTCACCTGGCACACCCCGCCGCCCACGCCCTTGATCGTCCGCCCGCCAAAGATGATCCAGGCTTCGGCGTAGCCATTGTCCAGGCTGACGTTGCCCATGACGCTGGCCATCGAAAAGGTGGCCCCGGGCGGCACCAGCAGCCCGTGGAAGTTGGCGGCGGCTTTCTCGATGTTCTGCAGCCGCTCAGCAGTGGAGCCCCGGAAGTAACTGGTGTAGGAGATGATGTTCTCGGTGATGCCGAGCTGCTCTCCGGTGGCCGTATCACCCACCTGCGGCTGGGTGATCGCCAGGGTCAGCGGGGCGCTGTGCTGGCCGGCAGCGATGGCCTGGTTAATGGCTCCGATCGTGGATTGCACGTCCAGGCTGCGCCCAATCACTGCCGGCTTGATCACCTCCAACAGGCGGGTGTCGTCGTTGAAAATGAAGCGGGCGTTCTCCGGCTGGCGGTTGATGTCGCCGGCCAGGGCCGACAGGTAGGTGTTGAGCGCCTCATTGCTCAACTCCACCTGGTAGCGCTCACCGGCTTGATCCTGGACTCGGTCGATCACCAGCATTCCCGCCAGTTGCTGAGGCGGAATGACATACGGGCCGGGGTCGCCGGGTTTGGCGTCTGGGATGCTCAGGGTCAAGGGGGCGCTCAGGATCTGCCGGGCCACCTCCGCCTGAGCGCTGGCATCCATGATCCCCGGCGTGGACTCGTGGATCACCAGGGGGACAACGCCATCGGTCAGATGGCTCATCTGCTCCCGCAAGGCCTCCAGGGTGGCTCGCACATCCATCGTCCGGCCCACCTGTCCCGGCACAGCAATCACTTCCACGCCTTCCACCTTAAGCGAGGCCTCCTGCATCGGTCGGTCCACCTCGGCGGCGATCCCCAGCAGGTAGTTCAGGGCAACGCGCTCATCATAAATGAGCTGGGCCGGGATGTCTTTTCCAGAGTGCCAGGCGCCAAGCTGGTCGGCCAGGCGCTGGAAAGGGTTGCCTGTGCGACCCAAGGCATAAGCCGCCTGGGCGTTGGGCAAGATATCCACCATTAATCCCAGGTCAGCCGGGCGCGCCAGCCAGGTGTGCCCGCCATCCTGGAAGACGATCTTGCCAGTCTGGGGGAAGGTCATCTTCTGCGCCAGCAGGGCGGTCGCCTGGCCCTCGGTCAGGCCAGAAAGGTCGATCCCAGCGACAGAAACACCCGGGTAGATTTGCCCGGCGTAGGCGACATGGCTCCCCAGCAGCAAGATCAGGCAGAATAAGAAGAACAGCGCCACCCCGCCCGCCAGTGCAACCAGCGTTTGCAGGATCAGCGGCGAGGGATCGCGGCTCTTTTTTTGAGCAACAGGATAGGTAGTCATCGTGAGCCAATTGTACCAAAGATTACCAGCTTGATTTTCTTCAGCAAGCTGCAATCCGTTATAATGTCCGGACAAGACAAATCTGGCGGTCTTTGGTTGCCGTACCAGCTCGGACATCCAGACCGCCTGTTTATGATCGTGGAACCAGACAGACGCATTGTTCGTCCTGTCTTGTGAGGAGCTATCGTCATGGCGCAAAAAATTCGTTCGTGTTTTCCCAACCCGCCCCGCCTGGCGCGTTGGCTGCCGCTGGTATTGGTGATTGCCAGCCTGGCCTGCGCGTTGCCGTTTGGCGGCCAGCCAACGCCCACCCGGCGAGGGGTCTTCCCCACGCCGACCGAGCCGATGCTGCCCACACCCACCCCGGTGCCGCTGCCGCCCGACCTGGTGGAGAGCGATCCGCCGGAGAGCGTTGAGCTGCCGCTGGATGGGCCGATCACCCTGTATTTCAACCAGCCAATGGACCGGCCCTCGGTGGAGGCCGCCCTGACCAGCCAGATGCAGCAGCCCTTGCAGTTCAACTGGGTGGATGATTCGACCGTTATTGTTTACCTGGGCGCTCCGCTGGAGCCAGACACAGAGCTTGTACTTGCCCTTGACGATACCGCCCGGTCAGCCCAGGGCAAGCCGCTCCTGCAGCCGGTCAGCCTGCGCTACCAGACGGCGGGCTTTCTGCGCCTGGAGCAGGCGCTCCCGGAGCCAAACGCGGTTGAGGTTGATCCTTCAGGAGCGGTGGTTGCCGGCTTCAACCGCCCAATCGTCCCACTGGGGGCCGACCCTGCTCTGCTGCCGGCTGGGTTCACCCTCGAGCCGGCTGCTGAGGGGCGCGGCGAATGGCTGAACACCAGCACTTACATCTTTTATCCCGAGCCGGCCCTGGCGGGTGGCGTGCAGTACACCGTGGCAGTTAACCCAGACCTGAAGAGCACCGATGGCGGGCCGCTTTCAGAGGCTCCCCCCTGGAGCTTCACCACCGCCATGCCCAAATTGCTCTCCATCCAGCCAGAGACCGAGGTCCCTTGGCGCCTGGACGCCAAGGTCGTGTTGACCTTTAACCAGCCAATGAACCGCGACAGCGTGGCGGCAAACTTCAGCCTGCTTGGGCCAGGCGGGCAGTCTGTTCCGGGGACTGTTGAATGGGCCAACGATGACACTGTGTTCACCTTTGCGCCCTCGGCCCTGCTGGACCGTGGGACAGATTACACCGTCCGGCTGGACGGCCAGGCGCAAGGCCGGGGTGGCGCCATGTTGGGGGAGGGTTTAAACGCCGGTGTGGTGACCATGGATTCGCTTCAGGTGCTCAACACCGAGCCTGGCCCAGGCCAGCCGGTCGATCCACGCACCAACTTGATTCTGTTCTTCAGTGCGCCGGTGGACCCGAAGACCGTGATGGATTACGTTGCGCTCTCGCCGGAAGTCCCCGACCTGAGCTCCTATTACGACGAATACCAGAACTCCCTCAGCCTGTACGGCTATTTTGCACCCAACATGACCTACACGGTCAGCGTCTCGCCCACCTTGACCGATATCTGGGGCAGCCCGATGGTGCAAGGGTTTACCTATACCTTTGTCACCAAGCCGTATGCGCCAGAAATCCGGCTGATCAACCAGACTTCGACCATCTTTCTGACCCCGCAGGATCCCAGCCTGGTCGTGCAGGCAGTCAACCTCTCCAGTGTTCCGCTCTCCGTGGGGCGCGTGCCGCTGGATTTCTTTATGAAGCTCCAAGGACCGGATGGCTATCAGTTCCAAGATGACTTACTGACCTTTGAGCGAAATTCCTGGTCTCAGCCATTGGAAGTCAGCCCAGACCGGATGCAGGCCGCCGAGCTGTACCTGCGCCCCGATCGCGGCTCCCTGGAGCCGGGCATCTACTTCTTGCGCTTTGATTTCGACCAACAGGGCGGGGCTGCTCTGGAAAACGTCTACCCTGGGCCATATCTGGTGGTGGTCAGCAATCTGCAGCTAACTCTTAAGGTTGGCGCCACCGAGTCGCTGGCCTGGGTGGTGGACTTGCGCACCAACACCCCCGTGCCAGGCGCGCCGGTCACAATCTACAAAGAATCTGGCGAGCCGATTGCCCAGGGTGTGACGGATGCTCAAGGCGTGTACCGCAGCACGTACGAGCCATTGAAAACCATGTATGAAACGGTTTATGCGGTTGTTGGCCAGCCTGGCGACGACCAGTTTGGTATGGTGATCTCCTCCTGGAGCACCGGCATCGAGCCTTGGGACTTTGGTATTTCTTCCGAGGCCCGCCCGCCGGGCACAAAGGCTTATTTTTACACCGATCGCCCGATCTACCGCCCCGGCCAGAAAGTCTATTTCCGGGTTGTGGCGCGCCAGGCCTTCAACGGGCGCTACACCCCGCCTGAGATGACTGCTCTGCCGGTGACCATCTTTGGCGCCGAGGGCCAGCAACTGGCCGACTACAACCTGACGCTCTCGCCGTTGGGCACCGCCCATAGCGAATTCACCCTGCCCGCCGATGCCCGTCCGGGGTATTACTCAATCATGACCCCAGAGGATGATTCCTCCTACCTGACCTTCCAGGTCGCCAGCTACCGCAAGCCAGAGATCAACCTCCAGGTGAGCTTCACAAGGAATCAAGCTCTGGCGGGGGAAACGTTGAACGCTTTGGTCAATGCCCGCTACTTCTTTGATGCGCCAGCCGGGAATGTGGGCCTGCGCTGGGCGCTGTACCAAGATAAATCTTATTTTGGGCTTCCGGGTTATCAGGTGGGCCTGGAAGACACCAGTTGGCTGGACTATTTTCGTTTTCCCAATTTTGGTGGTAGTTATGGCGCCCTGGTCGATGAAGGCGAGGCCACAACCGCCGCGGATGGCACGCTGGCTCTGGAGTTCCGCACCGAGCCGTCCGATGCTCGCCAGCGTTACACCCTGGAGGTAACGATCACCGATGAGAGTGGATTGCCCGTCTCGTCCCGCGGCAGTATCGAAGTCAATCCAGACGAGTTCTACATTGGCCTCCGCCCAGACCTGTGGGTGGGACGCTCCGGCGAGCAGCTCGGTTTTGATGTCCAGGTTGTCGATTGGCTGGGCAACCCGGCTGGGACGCGCAGCCTGCGGGCCGAGTTTCAGAAGGTTCGCTGGAACCGGGTCGACCCGCAGACCAGCAATCCCGAGGCCCTGCCGGAGTATGAGGCGGAGTACACGCTGGTTGGCAGCACCGATTTCTCCACCAGTCCCGAAGGCAAAGCTCGACTGGCTTTCACCCCACCCGATCCAGGCACCTACATGCTGGATGTGTACAACGCCCAGGCGCCCGCCGGCCAGGGAGCGCGCACCCAGGTCTTGCTCTGGGTGGGCGGCTCGGGCCAGGCCGTCTGGCCCAACCTGCCCAACTCCCGCCTGCGCCTGGTGTCCGACCGGGCGGAGTACCGACCCGGCGACACCGCCCAGATCTTCATCCCGAACCCCTTCGGAGCAGATGTCCAGGCCTTGCTGACAATCGAGCGCAGCCTGGTGATGGAACATCAGGTGATCACCATTGGCTCCCAGGGTTATAACCTGAGCCTGCCATTGACCTCGGAACACGCCCCGAATGTGTATCTTTCTGTCACCTTGTTGGGGGATAACGACCAGGGACAGCCGGATTTCCGCCAGGGCTATCTCAACCTGCCGGTTGAACCGGTGGAGCAAACCCTGCAGGTGACCCTGCTCAGCCAGCCCCAGCGGGCCGGCCCCGGTGACCCGGTGACCTTCGACCTGCAAGTGACCGACTCCGCCGGTAAACCTGTCCAGGGCGAGTTTTCTCTGGCGGTGGTCGATCTGGCCGTGCTCGCCCTGGCCGAGCCGAACTCAGTGAATATCATCTCGGCGTTCTACGGCCTGCAGCCGATTGGCGTGCGCACCAGCCTGACCCTGGCGGCTTACAACCGGCGCGATCTCAAGCTCCCGGCTGGGCTGGGGGGTGGAGGCGATGGGACCATGCCCGAAGTGGTGCGGGAAGAATTCCCCGATACCGCCTACTGGAATGCCGAGATTGTTACCGGCCCAGATGGCAAGGCTCAAGTGAGCATCAACCTGCCAGACACCCTGACCACCTGGCAGGTGGAATCGCGCGGCGTCACCCAGGACACTCGGGTCGGCCAATCCCAGACCCAGGTGGTGACCACAAAAGAATTGCTGGTGCGCCCGGTAACGCCGCGCTTCCTGGTCGTTAATGACCATGCCCAGGTGGCCGCGGTGGTGCAGAACAACACCGACCAGCCGCTGCAGGTGGAGGTCACCCTGCAGGCCAATGGGTTTGCCCTGGATGACCCGGCTGTGCAAACTCAGCAGGTCAGTGTGCCCGCGCAAGGGCGGGCGCGCCTGGAGTGGTGGGGCACAGCCCAGGATGTACCAAGCGTGGACCTGGTCTTCTCTGCCCAGGGTGGCGGCTATCAGGATGCTGCTCGTCCAACGCTGGGAACTTTGCCGGTGCAGCGCTTCCTGGCCCCGCAGACCTTCCGCACCTCGGGCACTCTGGACGATGCCAGCGAGGTCGCCGAGCTGATCAGCCTGCCCCGCTCTTTTGATGCCCAAAACGGCCAACTGGACCTGGAGCTTTCCACCTCCCTGGCCGCGGCCATGATGCGAGCGCTGGACGTGCTGGAGACCTACCCTTTCCAAAGCACGGAGCAAATTCTATCCAGCTTCTTGCCCAACCTGGAGACTTACCGCACGCTGCAGGAGTATGGCATCGACGACCCAAGCTTAAAAGCCCGCCTGGACCGCACCCTGAATGAAGGCTTGCAGCGTCTTAAGGCGCGCCAGAACTTTGATGGCGGCTGGCCCTGGTGGCAGGAGCCAGAGAGCGACCTGTATATCACCTCTTACGTGTTGTTTGGCCTGTTCCGCGCCCGTCAGGCCGGGATCACAATCAACCAGGATTTACTGCAACAGGTGATTGACTACTTGAAAGCCGCCCCGCCGCAACTGGCCGGAGAAGATGGGTCGCTGGAGCCATGGGAATGGGACCGGCTGGCCTTCCAACAATATGTCTTGTCCAAAGCGGATGCACAGGATGCCGAATACTTGACTCAGCTCTACGATGTGCGCGACCAACTCAGCCCGTGGGCGCAGGCCCTCCTGGCGCTGGCTTTGGAGACAAACGCTCCCGGCAGCCCCGAGGCGCGCACCCTGCTCTCGGATTTACAGACCTCCGCCATCCGTTCGTCCACCGGCGCCTACTGGGAGATGGCCCAGACGGAGGACGGCCTTTTGCAGGCTGGCTTGAACATGCAGACCGATCTCTCCAACACCGCCATTGTCATCTTTGCCCTGGCGCAGCGCGATCCCGGCTCTCCGCTGGTGGCGGATGCAGTGCGCTACCTGATGGCCAACCGCAACGGCAACGGGGCCTGGGCTTCCACATACACTACCGCCTGGACCTTGATGGCTCTTAACGAAGTGATCAAAAGCACCGGCGAGCTGGCGGGCAATTTTGCCTTTGATGCGAGCTTGAACGGCAACCCGCTTGCCCAGGGCAAGGCCGGTGGAACTCAGCAGGTCACGCCGGTGACCGCGCAGGTGCCAATCCAACGCCTGTATCCCGATTACCCCAATGCGCTGACCATCCGCCGGGATGGTGGTCAAGGCCGGTTGTACTATGCCGTCGGCCTGAACGTCAGCCGCCCGGTGGAGGATGTCACCCCCTTCTCCCAGGGGCTGACCGTGGCCCGCGCTTTCCTGCCCTCTGGGGATGCCTGCCCCAATGGAGATTGCACGCCGATCCAGAGCGCCCGGGTGGGTGAAAAAGTTGCTGTGCGCTTGACCCTGACCCTGACGCACGACAGGTACTTCCTGGCAGTCTCGGACTACATCCCAGCCGGCGCCGAGATCCTAGACACAAGCCTGAAGACAAGCCAGCAGGGCATGGATGAAGGCGCCGGTGTTGAGCAAACCTTCGATCCCCGCCGGCCATTTGAGCAGGGCTGGGGCTGGTGGTATTTCAACCAGCCGCAGATCTACGATGATCACATCGCCTGGACGGCCAGCTACCTGCCGGCCGGCACCTACGAGTTGACCTACACCCTGGTGCTGCTCCAGCCTGGGGAATACCAGGTCATCCCGGCCAGCTCCTGGCAGCTTTACTTCCCCGAAGTACAGGCCAACAGCGGTGGAGACCGGTTCCAGATCTTGCCCTGAGGTGTTTGCAGAGGTTGTTCCTCCCAGCCCCGGGGGTAACAACATCTGCCATCCCGGATGAATCGTGAGCGCCGGATCCCGCCCAAGGGTCCGGCGCTCTCACAAGGAGGAGAAGAAGAAACGTCCTGACACTATCCTATCACATCTCCTCCGGGAGTACACGACACAAAGCCAACAATTACCACACGGTTACCCTACGAACCCCTAACAAATTATTAAGAGGGCGATCAATTGGATCGTTTTGGATCAGGGATGTCCGTCGTTTCGGCCACACGAGGGATGGCTTACATCGTCACTGCAAGTCCATCCACCGCAAAATAACCCAACGCTCAGTCGATCCCCGCAAACAGGTCGGTTTCTTTCAGCCGCCCTTCCACAGCCGGGTAGGCGCGCATGTACATTTCCTTGCCTCCAAACAGGCGCATCAGCCGGCTCATGATCCCGCTGGGTGGGCCGCTGAGCTGGCTGGCATGACAGGCGGATGCCGCGTCGCGCTTTTCTTGCACGCTGCGGCAGTCAATGCGCGCGTGGGCGGGGAAATCCCCGGCCTCCACCAGGTCCACCAGGTCGATATCACCGTTGCGCCCGAAGCGTCTGGGATCGCGACCAAACAACGGCAGAATCCGCACCGCCCAGCGCAGCAGCCCCTTGGGAAAAATGTGGTAATACAGCTTTTGCGGCTGGAAGGCGGGCAGCCCGTCGGGGTGTGGGTAAGCCGGATCGCCTGCCAGGCGAAAGGCCTCAACCGTGGCCTTGTGGATGGCGATGTGGTCGGGGTGTTTGTAGCCGCCAATCGGGTCGAAGGTGATCACCACCTGCGGCTTTAGCCATCGGATGTAGTGCACAATGCGCCCGGCGACTTCTTCCATGGGAGCGTTGGCCAGCGCTTCAGGATGCCGGTTATCCGCCGAGCCGGGCATGCCGGAGTCGCGGTAATTGAGAAAATGCACCCCGCTCAGGCCAAGGATCCCGGCTGCGCAGCGCAGCTCAGAGACCCGCCGATCGGCCACGGAGTCGAAACCATCCAGGCAATCCTCGTCCATATCGCCGGCCTCGCCACGGGTGGCGCAGACCAGGTGCACTTCCACGCCACGCCCGGCATACAGCGCCAGCGTTCCCCCGGTGCCAAAGGTTTCGTCGTCCGGGTGAGCCAGGACGGCCAGCAAAACCCGTTTTTGTTCCATGAACACCTGTGTTAAGAAACCCTGACCATGCTTCCCAGATCGGTCTTCTCGACCTCAATCCGGTTTGGAAAGGCATCCTTCAATTCATCAATATGAGTGATCACCAGAATCTTGGCAAAATCCGTTCGCACCAGGTTGATCGCTTCTACCAGGCGCTGCCGGCCCTGTAAATCCTGGCTGCCGAAGCCTTCGTCGATCACCAGCGTTTGCAGGCGGGCGCCAGCGCGCTGCGCCAGCACCTCCGAGAGCGCCAACCGGATGGCAAAGTTGACCCGGAAGGCCTCGCCCCCAGAGAACATTTCATAATCCCGCGTGCCGCTGCTGTCGCTGATCTGGATATCCAGCGTCTCGCGCAGGTCGTCGCGGTTCCTGTCTTTGTAGGCCGCCTGGGTGACAAAGCGCACCGACATGCTGCCGCCGCTCAAGCGGGCCAGCGTCTCGTTGGCTTTGCTCTCAATTTCTGGCAAGGCCTGCTCGATCAGCAGGGCAGGCACACCATCTTTTCCAAAGGCGCGCTCAAGCTGCCTGTACTGGCGCACCTGCAGAGCCAGCTGCTCGCGCTGGGCCTCCAGGGTCACGCGGCGTGTCTTGAGCTCGTCCAGGATGCGCACTTTCTGCCGGGCCGCGCCAACCTCCATGCGCAGACGATTTTCCTGCTCCTGGATGGCATACAACAGGCGTTCGATTTCGTACAGGTTGGGGGCCTGGGCCTGCGACTCGGCCAGCGCTGCCAGGGCAGACAGGTGCTCTTGCTGCTGCCGCTCCAGGTCTGCGCTTTGCTCAGCGAGTTGCGCCTGGATCTCGGTGATCTCCCGCTCCAGCGGGGCCAGGGTAGCCCGAGCGCTCTCCAGGCTGCGCAGCTCGCCTTCGCTGGCCCGGCCAGCCTCTTCAGCCTGGCGGGCGGCGTCGTGCGCTGTGGCGTCATAACCGATGGCCTTCAAGGCAGCGTCGATGATCTCCAGCCGAGCGCGCGCCTCAACAGCGAAGGCTTCACTTTCCAACATCTTGTTCAGCTCTGCCAGGCGCGGCGCTTCCTGAGACAACCAGTTTGCCTGGGCTGTTTCGAGCAGGTCCAGCCGGCTGTTCAACTGCGCCAGCATTTGCCCGTGGGTGCGCAGGTCCAATTGGGCCTGGGCCAGCTCTGCAATTTGTGCCTCCAGGTCGCGCACCAATTCATCGGACTGCTGCAAGAGCGCCTGGTTGGCGCGGTAGCGGTCGCCCATCTCGCTCCCTTGGGCTTGCAATCGTTCAACCAGGGCAGCGCGATCGTAGGGGCTGAGCGGCTGGCCGCACAGCGGGCACTCAGCGCCTTCGGTCGCCTTGAGTTGGTCAATGCGCACTTTGAGCTCGTCCATCTCGGCTTTCAGGCGCGGGTTCTCGGCTCGCGCCTCGGCCTGGCGCTGGCGCGCCTCCTGCAAGCTGGCATCCAGCCGGGAGCGGCGCTCCAGCCGGGCATCCGCCACGGCAATCTCGGTGCGCTCAGCTTCGGCCAAGGAGCGCAGGCGCTGCGCCTCTGCCTGGCTGGCCTCAATTTCAGCCTTGCGCGCCAGCAGCGTTTGCTGCTCCTGTTCCAGGCGAGCGCGAGCAGCCTGGATCTCAAGGCGCGGCCCTTCTCGCTCCTTTTCCTGCTCGCGGAACTGGCTGGCCACCTTTTCCATGCGCTCCAGCTCAACCCGAGCTGCCTGCCAGGCCGCATAGGCTGCTTCGATTTCCTGCGCCCGGGCAAGCAAAGCCGACAGGCTTTCTTTTTCCTTCTGGCGGGCAGCCAGGCGGTTTTCCATCTCTTGCAGCCGCCTCCCACTGGCTTCAACCTGGCGAGCCAGAGCATCCACCAGTTTCTCTTGCTCCTTCAGAGCCGCCACCACCTGGCGGGCGTTCTGCACGGCCGCCTCTTGGGTAGCGCGCTGCTGTCCAAGGCGCTCCAGGTCGCCCTCCAACTGGCTCATGCGCTGCTTGCGCGCCTCCTCCTCAGTCAGTTCGGCGTTGATCTCTTGCAGACGGCCTTCCAGTTGGCGGATCTCTGCCTCAACGCCTTTGCGTCGCTCGGCGGCGCGGTCTCTGTAGCGCTCCCACACCTCCAGGCCCAGGATGCTGGTCAGGATGCGCTTGCGATCGCCGGGACGCTGCTGGGTGAACTGGTCAGCCTTGCCCTGCAAGAAGAAGGACGCGTTGGTGAAGGTTTCATAATCCATGCGCAGGGTCTGTTGGATGCGGGCTTCGGTTTCGCGCAGGGTGCGCTCTGAAAGCGGCCTCCACCGGCCGTTCGCCAGACGCTGGCTGAACGCAGCCGGATCGGGGTTATCGCCGTGCAGAATCTGAAATTCCAACTGCATGGTCTTATCGCGCGGCTTGGTGCGCTGGACCTGGTACAGGTTGCCTTCGTAGGCAAAGATCAGCCCCACCTCGGCTGCCGAGGCGCGAGCATTGATAATCGAGTCGTCACGCTTGCGCGCCTGGCCGAAGAGCGCCCAGGTAATGGCATCCAGCAAAGACGATTTCCCAGCCCCGTTTGGCCCGGAGATGCAAGCCAGGTCAAAGGAGGTGAAATCAATCTCGACAGGTTCGTGGTAAGAAAGAAAACCGGAAAGCGATAGTCGAATGGGGATCATTGCACAATCAAATGATTTTGAGGAATAAATGGCTCAGCGCCCACTGATTATAACAAAGATGCCTTCCGTGTGTTCCGCCTGTTCTGTGTTACAGGTTAGTGGATGGGATATTCCGAAAAATACAGGTAAAATTAGAGCCTGACACTCCAGTTGGCCGTCAAACGGTCGACCGGCAGGAGGCGCCGGTGTCCCAAAATAAATTTCTGTACCTGCTGTATCAATCCCCTTACCCGCTGCTCTCCGACGGCGCCATGGGCACGATGCTCAACGCTCGCGGGGCCAGTTTCGAGATCTGTTTCGACGCGCTCAACCTCAGCCGCCCGGCCCTCGTGGCAGAGGTGCATCGCGAGTATATCGAGGCCGGGTCGAACATCATCCAGACCAATACATTTGGCGCCAACCGCTACAAGCTGAGTGCTTATGGCTTGCACGACAAAGTCCCCGAGGTCAACCGGGCGGGGGTGGAGCTGGCCCGCCGGGTGGTGATGGCGTCTTTCAAAGACGTGCTGGTGGCGGGCGATGTTGGGCCACTGGGCGTGCGCCTGGCGCCATTTGGGCGCGTCCAGCCAGAGCAGGCCCGTCTGGCCTTCACCGAGCAAATCCAGGCCCTGGTTGACGCTGGGGCGGATTTGCTCATCCTGGAGACGTTCAGCGATCTGTTGGAGCTGAGCCAGGCGGTGGCCGCGGCCCGCCAGGTTTGCGATTTGCCCGTTGTCGCTTCGATGACTTTCACCCGGGATGACCGCACCTTGCTGGGCGACTCGCCCGCCAAGGTGGCCCGGGCGCTGGTGGAAAGCGGGGCGGACCTGATTGGGGTCAACTGCTCGGGTGGACCGGCGCAAATCTGGCGCATCCTGCGCCAGATGCGCGCAGCGGCGCCCCAGGCGCTCTTTTCTGCCATGCCCAACGCCGGCTGGCCCGAGCAGGTGGGCGGGCGGATCATGTACCCGGCCAACCCGGAGTACTTCGGCGAGTATGCTCTGGCCTTCTGCGAGGCTGGCGCCCGGCTGGTGGGCGGCTGCTGCGGCACTACCCCGGCGCACATCGCTGCCATGCGCCTCGCACTGGAGAGCCTGCCGCAGGGCTGCGGCCCGGCAGTGAGCGAGCTGAGCATGCCCGCCGAGGTCGAGGATGCGCTGGTACAAGCGGAGCAGCCCTCCCCCCTGGCGCAGAAGCTGGCCCAGGGCAAGTTTGTCGTGGCGGTGGAGATGGACCCCCCGCGCGGCCTCTCGGCCCACAAGCTGCTGGCAGGCGCCAGTCTGCTGGCGGAGGCCGGGGCAGACGTGATCAACGTGGCCGATAGCCCGATGGCGCGCATGCGCATGAGTCCATGGGCGGTGTGCGACCTGTTGCGCCGCCAGGTCGGTGTGGACACCACCCTGCACTTCCCCACTCGCGGGCGCAACCTGCTACGCGTGCAGGGCGACCTGCTGGCGGCGCACGCCCTGGGCATCCGCAATGTCTTCGTGGTGATGGGCGATCCCACCGCTATTGGTGATTACCCCGATGCCATGGACAACTACGACCTGGTGCCCTCTGGGTTGATCAAGCTGATCAAGCAGAACTTCAATCTGGGTCTGGATCACGCCGGGGTAGATATCGGCCAGCCAACCTCTTTCTTCGTCGGCTGCGCCCTCAACCTGTGCCCGCAGGACGTTGAGCAAGAAATCAAGAACCTGCGCCGCAAGGTCAAAGCCGGGGCGGATTTCCTGCTCACCCAGCCAGTCTTTGACCCGCAGGCAGCCGAGACCTTCCTGAAAGCCTACGCCGAGCGGCACGGCCCGTTGGAGCTGCCGGTATTGGTGGGGGTGCTGCCGCTGTTCAGTGTGCGCCACACCACCTTCCTGCACAACGAGGTGCCGGGCATTACCATCTCCGAGGCCATCCAGGAGCGCATCCGCAAGGCCGGCGCCGATGCCCCCTGGGAGGGCGTGCAGATCGCTCTGGAGCTGATCGAGCAGATGAAGACCTGGGCGCGAGGGATCTACCTGATGCCGCAGTTCGGACGCTACGACCTGGCAGCAGAGATTGTGGAGAAGTGCCGCTAAAGCAGGCGTGATTTTGTGCCTTCGCCTGGCAGTGAATTGTTTCGGTGAGAGAAGGGCAATGATGGCCAGGCTTGCCTGACTCTCCGGTTCAGCGGCGGTTTATCGCTACCGCCGCTGAACCGGTTGTTGGTTGACCGTATTTTGCTGTCCTGTCAGAAGCTCTCGAAGTCGTTCCTGTTACGAACGGGCAACGTCAAAACGGTCAAGGTTCATGACTTTGTTCCACGCCGCTACAAAGTCGTGCACGAATTTTTCCTGAGAATCATCACATGCGTAGACTTCCGCCAGGGCCCGGAGCTGGGAGTTCGAACCGAAGATCAGGTCAACGCGGGTGCCGGTCCACTTGAGCGCGCCCGATGCGCGATCACGGCCCTCGAAGACCTCGTTGTCTTCATCGATTGGCTTCCAAGTTGTGCTCATGTCGAGTAGATTCACAAAAAAGTCGTTGGTGAGCGCCCCTGGTCGATTGGTGAAGACGCCGTGCTGGGATTTTCCAAAATTGGCATTCAAAACTCGCATGCCCCCAATGAGAACCGTCATCTGAGGAGCGGTCAGCGTCAGCAATTGCGCCCGATCCACCAGCAGCTCTTCTGACGGTACAGTGAATTTCGTTTTGAGGTAGTTGCGGAACCCATCTGCAACTGGCTCAAGCACAGCGAATGACTCCACGTCGGTTTGCTCCTGCGAGGCATCCGTTCGTCCCGGCGTGAAGGGAACCGTCACATCGTAACCTGCATTCTTTGCAGCTTGCTCAACGGCTGCGCAACCCCCCAGGACGATCAGATCTGCCAGGGACACCTTCTTGCCGCCGGTCTGTGCGCTGTTAAATTCCTTCTGAATGCCCTCGAGGGTTCCAAGGACCTTCGCCAGTTGCTCGGGCTGGTTAACTTCCCAATCCTTTTGCGGCGCAAGACGAATGCGCGCCCCGTTCGCCCCGCCGCGCTTGTCGGAGCCACGGAAGGTGGACGCCGACGCCCAGGCGGTCGAGACCAGTTCGGGGATCGTCAGCCCTGAGGCAAGAATTTTGGCCTTGAGCTGGGCGATGTCGGCCGCGTCGATCAGCTCGTGATCCACTGCAGGGACTGGATCTTGCCAGATCAGCTCTTCCGCCGGAACCTCTGGACCAAGATAGCGGGAGCGGGGCCCCATGTCGCGATGGGTCAATTTGAACCAGGCCCGTGCAAACGCGTCTGCGAACTCTTCTGGGTTCTTGTGAAACCGCTCTGCAATCGGCCGATAGATCGGATCCATCCTCAGAGCAAGATCCGCGGTGGTCATCATGGTTGTCACCCGTTTCGACGGATCATGCGCGGCCGGCGCAAGATGCTTCTCATCCGGATTGACCGGGACCCACTGCCAGGCACCGGCGGGGCTTTTCACCAGATTCCAATCGTAGCCAAACAGCATGTCGAAATAGCCCATATCCCACTGGGTCGGTTTGGGCGTCCACGCGCCTTCGATGCCGCTGCTGATCGTGTCATCCCCCTTGCCTGTGCCAAAGCTGCTCTTCCAGCCAAGGCCCTGCTCTTCAATGGGGGCGGCTTCAGGCTCAGGCCCCACATGGGACGCTGGACCAGCGCCGTGGCTTTTGCCGAATGTGTGCCCGCCCGCAACCAGGGCGACAGTTTCTTCGTCGTTCATTGCCATGCGGGCAAACGTCTCGCGGATGTCCCGGGCTGACGCGACCGCGTCGGGAACGCCGTTTGGCCCTTCCGGGTTCACGTAAATCAGACCCATCTGCACAGCCGCCAGGGGATTCTCGAGGTCCCGCTCACCAGAATAGCGCTTGTCGCCAAGCCACTCGCTCTCGGCGCCCCAATAAATGTCCTCTTCCGGCTCCCAGATATCCTCTCGCCCGCCGCCAAAGCCGAAGGTCTTTAAGCCCATCGACTCCAAGGCGCAGTTTCCGGCAAGGATCATCAAGTCAGCCCACGAGATCTTCCTTCCGTATTTCTTCTTGATTGGCCAGAGCAGCCGGCGCGCCTTGTCCAGGTTGATGTTGTCCGGCCAACTGTTGAGGGGCGGAAAGCGTTGGGAGCCAGACCCCGCGCCCCCGCGGCCGTCGCTGATGCGGTAGGTGCCTGCGCTGTGCCACGCCATGCGGATGAATAGACCCCCGTAGTGACCGTAGTCAGCCGGCCACCAGTCCTGCGAGTCTGTCATCAGCGCGTAGAGGTCCTTCTTTACGGCCTCCAGGTCGAGTTTCTTGAACTCCTCTGCGTAGTTGAAATCCTCGCCCATGGGATTGGACAAGGAAGAGTGCTGGTGGAGTATGTGCAGGTTCAACTGATTTGGCCACCAATCTCGGTTCGACGTGCCTCTACTGGCGGTGGGTCGGTGAGCCATGCCTGTTACTGGGGACTTACTATCTTTCATAAATTTTGCTCCTTTCGCTGTGTGAAAAGTTTAACTACCCTGCTTTGAAATCAAGATCCACAGTTTCCCAAAAGGGTTTACGAACCATCCTCCTGGCAATCTGGACAAAGCCCGTAAAGGGATATTTGAGGCCGGATGACCTTGTAACCTGATGCCTGCTCCAAGTTGCGGAGCGATTCCTGATCGAGATACACATCTCCATCGATAATCTTATTGCACTTAACGCAAATTAAATGGGGATGTGGTTCAGGACGGTTGCCGTCATAGTGGCTGTCGTTATGCAAATCGATCTCCAACACCTGATTCATTTCTTTCAGCAAAGACAGGGTTTTGTAAACCGTTGCATGGCTCATGGTTGGAAACTGGCGCTTGACTGTTGTGTATAGCTGACTGGCGCTGGGATGTCCTTCACTGGCTGCAATTAACCGCACCAGCTCAACTCGTTGGGGAGTCAGCCGAAAATCGCGCTCCTTCAATGCAGCAATCAGTTGATGAAAGCGGACATCAGAATCAGTCATGAGTTTCTTTCAAGAATAAATACTCATAAATAATCATTATTTATTATTATACCTCAAAATCCAGTGCATAGCCCATCGTTATTCTGGTGATCGACCTGGCTGAAAGATACGCAGAAAACCGTTGTGCAATTGTTCGATTGCATTAAATTGCTCGTTTAAAGCGGCAGGTCTGGTGCACCATTGGGTTATTATGCCCAATAAAATTGCGCCAGACCTGCCAGGACGGTTTTACCCTGCCGTCTGTTTTGCCCAAATCAGGTTTTTCAACTCCTCAGCCGCGCCCCCAGATCCTTCTCCAACTGCCGCACGATCCGCTGGCGGATCTTGAGCACCTCATCGTCGGTGAGGGTGCGCTCTGGGGATTGGTATGTCAGGCTGTAGGCCAGGCTCTTTTTACCAAGGCCGGTCTGGCCGCCGCGGTAAACGTCGAACAGGCGCACACTGTTCAAGGTGCGGCCACCGGCCTGGAGGATGACCGCTTCGACCTGCTCCGCGGGGATGCTCTCATCGACAATGATCGCCAGGTCTTCCAGCACCGGGGGATAGGATGGCACCGGCTCGATTGGATAGCGCTCGGGGATGAGCTGGATTAAAGCCTGCAGGTCCAGGTCCGCCGAGGCCAGGGGCGTGGGGGGCAGCTCATAATGCTCGCGCACCAGCGGATGCAGCTCACCAAAAGTACCTAACACAACCTCGCCCAGGATAACCCGGGCACATTTACCGGGGTGGAAGGCTGGGTACTCGGCGGGGGCATAGCGAACGCCCTGGATGTGCAGCCCGTCAAACAGCGCCTCCAGGATGCCCTTCAGGTCGAAGAAGTCCATTGCTCCGGTTTCCGCTCCCTGCCAGGCGGGCAGAGCGCGCGGCCCGGCGACGGCGATTGCCAGGCGTGGCAATTCATTGGGCAGTTCAGCTTCCTCGGAGGCGGTGAAGACCGGGCCAATCTCGAACAGCGCAATCCGCTGGCGGGTGCGGGTGTTGCGCTCGACCACTTCCAGGAGGCTGGAGAGCAGGTTGCGCCGCAGCACGTGCCGGTCGCCGGCGATGGGGTTGGCAATGCGCACGTACAGCCCCGCATCGGGCACGGCGCGGTCCGGCAGCAGGCGCGCCTCGCGCTCGGGGGCGGTCATTCGGTAGGTGACCACTTCCTGCAGCCCCAGGTTCACCAGCAGGTCGCGAATGTGCTCCTCGCGCTCCAGCTCCGGGTTGCCGCGCTGGGGCGGCAGCTCGTCGGCCATGCGCGTCTCGGGGATGCGCTCGTAGCCGTACACGCGGGCAATCTCCTCCAGCAGGTCAGCCATCCCGATCACGCCAACGCCAATGTCCAAGCGGTGATCGGGGGTACGGGCGCGCACCACTTCACCGTCAATTTCGACCATAAACTCAAGCCGCGCGAGCAAACCGGCGATCTCGGCCGGTGAGAGTTCGATCCCCAGCCAGCGGCGCACGTCTGCCGGGGTGACTTCCACCACCGGGTCGACCGGCGGCAGGGGGTAGTTGTCCACCAGGCCCTGGCAAACGACCCCGCCAGACCAGCGGCGCATCAGCTCCAGGCAGCGGCCAACGCCGCGGGCGGCCAAGGCTGGGTGCACGCCGCGCGAGAAGCGGTAGGCTGCCTCCGAGGGCAGGCGCTGGGCGTTGACCGTGCGCCGCACATTGATGAAGTTCCAGGCCGCGCCCTCGAGCAGGATGTTCTTTGTGCTCTCGCTGACCTCCGACTCGGCGCCGCCCATCACCCCGGCGATGGAGAGCGCCCCGGCGGTGTCGCACACCAGCACGGTAAAGTCGTCCAGTGCACGCTCAATCCCATCCAATGTAATCAGGCGCTCGCCGGGTTGCGCGGTGCGGGTCAGGATGGTGGGCGCCTTTCCACCAGCGCGTTGGACAAGCACGTCGTAATCGAAGGCATGGAGCGGCTCGCCGATCTCCAGCATGGCGTAGTTGGTGGCGTCGACGATGTTGTTGATCGGGCGCATGCCGGCGATGCGCAAGCGGCGCTGCACCCAATATGGGCTTGGTTTAATCTCGACGTTTTCGATTAACCCGACCACAAAGCGTGGATTGAGCTCTGGGTTGGTGATGACAATCGACGCCTTGCCCTGGATCGACGGCCCTTCAGCCTTGAAGCTGTAGTCGGGCTGGCGCAGTGGCAGGTCCAGGATGGCAGCGGTCTCGCGCGCGACGCCCAGGATATTGGCATCGCGGGCGATGTTGGGGGTGATGGCAATCTCGAACACCGCATCGCCCATGTAGTCGGCCAGCGGCACGCCCACCGGGGCGTCGCCATCCAGGATGATCACGCCCTCGTGCTCGTCAGAGATGCCCAGCTCTTTCTCTGAGCAGATCATTGAGTAGGAGTCCACACCGCGAATCTTGGCCCGCTTCAGGGTGGTGAGCACCTGGCCGGGCTGGTGACCATCGTAGATGCGCGCTCCTTCGCGGGCATAGGGCACCTTGAGCGGCTCGGGTAGCGGCCCCAGCCCTTTGTAAGGGTAAAGGTTCGGCGCGCCGGTGAGCACAATATGCTCGCGCTCGCCGTCATCCAGCCGGCACAGCACCAGTCGGTCGGCATTGGGATGCGGCATCACCTCATACACCGCGGCGGTGACGATTTTATCGGGTGCCCACTCCAGACCGCTGATCTTGGTCTCCGGGCGGGGGTGACCGCCAGGGCGGCCTTCGAGCAACCCGCCCGGCATGGGCAGCCCAATGTAAGTGACCTCCTCCACCTCCAGGCCGGCCATGGTCAGCTTATGAGCCAGCTCTTCAAGGGGAATATCAATATCAACGTATTCTCTAAGCCAGGAAATTGGTACTTTCATCGTATGTTCTCCAACATGCCGGTACAGCCTGCGGCCTTATTCCAATTGTTTTTCATCCATCCTGAACAACTGAAGTCGCTACTGCGGTTCATTGTTTAGAACTGTTCCAGGAAACGCAGGTCGTTTGCCCAGAAATAACGGATGTCTTCAATGCGGTGGCGCAACATGGTGATGCGCTCGGGACCCATGCCGAAAGCATAACCGCTGTAACGCTCGGGATCGTAGCCGCCATTGCGCAGCACCACCGGGTGGACCATGCCACAGCCCAGGATCTCCAGCCAGCCGGTGCGCTTGCAAACCGGGCAGCCCTGTCCAGCGCAGACGAAGCACTCGATGTCCATCTCGGCGCTGGGCTCGGTGAAGGGGAAGTGCGAGGCGCGGAAGCGCGATCGCACGCCCTGGCCAAACATCCGGCGGGCGAAATCACTCAGCGTGCCTTTCAGGTCACCGAAGGTGATGTTTGGGCCGACCGCCAGGCCCTCCACCTGATTAAACTGCATCTCCGAGCGTGCGGTGATCTGCTCGTAGCGGAAGCACATCCCAGGCAGGATGATTCGCACCGGTGGGGGATTGTCGGGGTTCATGGCGGCGAACTCGCGCATGGCATGGATTTGGCCTGGCGAGGTGTGCGTGCGCAACAGGATTGGGTTATCGCCGCGCTGGGCGCCGGCATCGATGTAGAACGAATCCTGCATCTCGCGGGCCGGGTGGTTGGGCGGAAAGTTGAGCAACTGGAAATTGAATTCATCCGACTCCACTTCGCGCGAGCGGTAAACCTGGAAGCCCATCTCGCCGAAGACGCGATAGACTTCGCGCAGCGTCTGGGTGGCGGGATGCAGGCGGCCGCGAGTCGGCATCCGGCCGGGCAAGGTCACATCCAGCCGCTCGGCTTCCAGGGCGCGCTGCAGGGCAGCCTGGCGCAGACGGCTGTTTTGCGTTTCAAAGGCGCTCTCCAGGTGGCGCTTGACTTCGTTGGCGCGCCGCCCAACCGCTGGGCGCTCTTCCTTTGATAACTGGCCAAGCTGGTCAAAGGTCTTCATCAGCGGGGAGTTGCGGCCCAAGTGAGTCACTTTCCAATGCTGCAGGCTGTCTTCATCCTGGATGTTTTCCAGCTCAGCCAGCGCCCGGCTTTCGATCTGGTTCAATTGTTCGAGCATCCTACCTCCTTGCGTGTTTTGCACGCTTTAACAAAAATCCCGTCCCTCGAGGGACGGGATCAAATTCCCGCGGTACCACCCTGGTTGGCTGGCGCTCTCGCCCAGCCCGCTTTGCAGCCAGCGGCCGGATTCCGGCGATTGGCTCCACCCATTAACGCCGGGGGTTGCGTCCCAAACTACTAAACGCATCCCCCAATACGTCATTCACCCGGGCGGCTCCGGAAGGAACTTCAGCCAGCTTCTGCCGGGCGGGGGTCCCAGTCTGCGCCCCGCGCCTCCCTGTCGGCTTGCTGCACGCATTGCGCGCTCTGGCTTACTTTCTTCCATCTACGCTTTTGATGGTCGGTTGATGCCCTAATTATCTGCAAAAATCTATTCCTGTCAAGGCGGACACAGGATCTCTTGAAGTTCAGGCAGGGTTAAAGTTGATTTGCACCGCCGACCGCGTCCGCAGCGCTTCCATCGCGGCAAACGCGGCGCGGTGCACCCCAAAGAGCTGATCGTAGGGGATCGGCGGCGGCCCGCCCGCCTGGATGGCAGAGGCAAAAGCCTGCCACTCCGCCTGATGGCCTTTATCCTGGCGCAGCCGCGAGTGCAAAACTTTGCGCTTGCCGTTTGAAACCAACACCAAAGAGCGATAATCGTCCAAGACAGCCACCCGCCCGCTGCCGAAGACCTCGACCCGCTCTTTTGGGAAAGCCTTGTCGCCATTGGCCAGGTAACTGACCGTCCCCAGTGAGCCATCCGGGAAGGTGAAGGTCAATTCGGCGTTGTCCTCGCGGTAGCGGCCGCCATCCGGCAGCCCACGGGCGGCCACTTCAACCGGCGAGGCGCCGACCAGGAAGGTCAGGAAATCGATAAAGTGGCAGCCCTCACCGATGATCCGCCCGCCGCCCTGGTCCGGGTCTTGCGTCCAATGGTTGAGCGGGATGTAACCAGCATTGATGCGGTAATGGGCTGCCAGCGGCTCTTTGCGCGCCTCCAGGAAAGCCTTCATCTGAATAGCCAGCGGCGAAAAGCGGCGGTTGAAGCCTGCGGTCAGGATGCGGCCACGTCCGGTCTCGCCATACAGCGCCGCCTGGATCTCATCCAGCTCTGCCAATCGGATTGCCAGCGGCTTCTCGCAAAAGACGTGTTTGCCTGCCGCCAGCGCTGCCAGCACCTGGCGCGCGTGCAGATGGTGGCGGGTCAGAATGGCGACCGCCGTCACCTGCTCGTCTTGAATGATCTGCGTTTCATCGCTGGCGGCGTAGCGAAAGCCGAAACGGCTGGCGGCGTGCTGGGCGCTCATCCCGGAGGCGGATGCAATGCCCACCAGCTCAACCTGGGCGGTTTTACGAATCGCCGGTAGCATCACCGCAGTTGCAAAATTGCCCGCCCCGAGCACCCCCAATCTTAGCGGCCCTGGCTTTGGCGCTGCGACGGGTGGCCTGGCTGGTTGAGGCGCAGCCCTGGTTTCAAGGCCAGGCGCGGTCTGCGGAGGCTCTGCGCCTGGCTGCATGGGATAAGTGAGCAGCACGCCCAGGAATGGCTCCTGGCGTTTACCGGTGATCAATTCGTATGCCTGGGGCGCCTGGTCAATTGGAAAACGGTGCGTGATCAACGGCTGCACGTTCATGCGTCCACTTGCCAGCAGATCAACGATCGCTTCCAGGTTGCGACCCTCGGTCCAACGCACGTAGCCAAGGGGGTAGTCGCGACCGCCTTCTTCGTAAGACGAGTCGTAGCGTCCCGGGCCGTAAGAACGGGAGTTCAGAAAGGTCAATTCTTTCTCATAATAAGACTTGCGCGGGATATGCAAGCCAACTGCCCCCACTGCAACCACCCGGGCCCGGTCACGGGCAATCGCTCCTGCCAGGGTCACAGGCTCATCCGAAGTGGTATCGGCGCAGATCAGCACTGCGTCGCAGCCACGGCCATGAGTGAAGCTCAGCGCCGCCTCTGCGGCCTGCTCGTTCTGGACGGCTTCGGCGCCCAGGTGCCGGGCAAGAGCCACCCGCTCCGGTAGCAGATCAACGCCAAAGACCCGGCAGCCGGCTGCCTGAGCGATTTCCACCGCCAGCAGCCCCAGCAACCCCAGCCCGATCACCGCTACCTGCTCACCCAGTTGCGCTTCTGCCAGGCGGAAGCCATGCAAGGCGATTGCGCCCAGGGTGGCAAAGGCCGCCGACTCAAAATCCACCTGGTCCGGCAGCGGCGCCACCAGATTGCGCGGCACACAGGCGTACTCAGCATGTACAGCGTAATTGCCGCCTGCGCAGGCCACCCGCTGACCAACGGACAGACCCTGCACCCCCTCGCCCAGCGCCACAATTGTGCCCGCGGACGAATATCCCAATGGCATTGGCTGGTCCAGGCGGCTGAACGCTGCCTCCAGCGTGGTCAGCAGCCCCTCACGGCGCGCTTTGTCGATCACCTGGCGCGCCAGGTCGGGCCGCGAGCGGGCCTTGCCCAGCAAGGATTTCTCGGCAAACTCCACAACCATCCGCTCGGTGCCCGCCGAGACCAGGGATGCAGCAGTGCGAACCAGCGCCTCGCCAGCCTGCGGCGTCGGCACAGGCACCTCGGCGACGATTGTTTCGCCGCTGCGCAGATTCTGCAGCAGTTGTTTCATCACTCCTCGGTCTTGCGCAGGTGCGGGAACAGGATCACCTCGCGGATGTTGGCGCTGTCGGTGAGCAGCATCACCAGGCGGTCGATGCCCATACCAAAGCCGCCGTTGGGCGGCATGCCGTAACGCATGGCGCGCAGGTAATCTTCGTCCATTGGATGACGCTCTTCATCATCCGTTTCATAATCGCGGCCCATCTCAAGGAAGCGAGCTTCCTGATCCAGCGGATCATTCAGCTCCGTGAAGGCGTTGCACAGCTCAAAACCAGCCATGTAACCCTCAAAACGTTCCACCATACTCGGATCGCCAGGCATGCTCTTTGCCAAAGGCGAGATATCGCGGGGATAATTGTAAACGAAAGTTGGCTGGATGAGCGTTGGCTCAAGGTAATCGCTCAGCAGGTCATCGATCAACTTTCCGCGGGTGGCTTTCGGGTCCACCGGTATATCCCGGCTGCGCATGGCTGAAGCCAGGCTTTCCGCCGTGGGGTGCTGGTAGAAATCAATGCCCGTGGTCTCCAGAATGCCCTGGCGCAATTCCAGCCGTCGCCAGGGCGGCGTCAGGTCAATCTCGTGACCTTGGTAGGTTATTTTTTTGCTACCCAAGACGCGCTCGGCGGTGAAAGAAACCATTTGCTCGGTCAGTTCCATCACCTGCAGGTAATCGGCATAAGCCCAGTAGAATTCCAACTGGGTGAATTCGGGATTGTGGGTGCGGTCGACACCTTCGTTGCGAAAGTCTCGGCCGATCTCATAGACGCGTTCCAGGTTGCCCACCAGCAGCCGTTTCAGATACAGCTCAAAGGAGATGCGCAGGTACAGCTCTTGTTTGAGCTGGTTATGGAAAGTGGTGAAGGGGCGCGCTGCCGCGCCGCCATAGATGGGCTGCAGGACGGGGGTCTCAACTTCCAGGAAGCCGCGCTCGTCCAGGAATTCGCGCAAGGCGCGGGTGGCAGCGGCGCGAATGCGGAAAATCTGGCGCACATCTGGGTTCACAGCCAGATCCGCATAGCGCTGGCGGTAGCGCAGCTCCGGCTCGGAGAGCGTGGCGTGTTGCACCAGCTCGCCGTCCACCAGTTGATCTTTTGCCGCCGGCAGCGGGGTGATCCCCTTGGCCAGCATCCGCAGGGAGGTGACTCGTAGGGTCACTTCTCCGGTGCGCGTGCGGAACATCTCACCGCTTGCCTGGATAAAGTCTCCCAGATCATAATCCCGGTTGAAGCTGTCCAGTTCCTCCTGGCCGAGATCATTGGCGCGCAGGAAGAGTTGGATGCGGCCCCAACCGTCTTCGATATGGGCAAATGTGATCTTGCCCATCGGCCGCATGGAACGGATGCGCCCAACAAGTGTGGCTTGAACCGGATCTGCCTGCCCAGCAGCTTCGGCCTTCTCAAAGGCGGCGATCGCCTCCTGGCTGGTGTGGCTGCGCTCCGCTCGGGTGGGGTACGGCTCGATGCCCCGTGCGCGCAGGCGAGCTACTTTTTCCAGGCGGTTCTGTTCAAGACTGGTATAGTTGGCGCCCATAGTTTCACTTCCTTGATCTACAATTTTGCTTGAAGGTTCTGCTGCGGTCTCTCCGGCTGGCAGTGTGTATCGAAAAGAAAAGCCCCGCGCTGTTCATTCTCGCGCGGGGCTGATGAACAGGCCCCTGGGTTATTCCACCTTAAGGATGCTGACAGAAAACGAGCCATCCGGCGCGTCCACGGTTACGGTATCGCCGGCGCGATGGTTCATCAAGGCGCGGCCCAAGGGCGATTCGTTTGAGATGCGCCCTTCGCGAGGATTCGCTTCCGCCGGGCCAACGATGGTGTAGACTTCTGGCTCGTAATTGCCTTCCTGGATAGTAACTTTGGCGGCAATTTGCACAGTGTCCATGCGCCCCGTCTCTTCAATCACCCGGGCATTCGCCAGCAGCATCTCGAGTTCTTGGATGCGACCTTCAACAAAAGCCTGCTCGTTTTTAGCCGCTTCGTACTCGGCATCTTCGATCAGCTCGCCGCCTTCCATGGCTTCATGCAGGCGGTTTGCAACTTCCTGGCGTTTCACTGTGCGAAGATATTCCAGCTCATCTTGTAGCTTCAAATAACCCTGGCGGGTCAAATATGATGGAGGCATGTCCAAATCCTGATCAACTATTATTCGCTAAAAAAAAACACTCCCCGTGGAGCGACAATCCTGAAGTGCATCCCGGTAGTGGCAATTAAGACGGCGTCCCGGCTGGTCTTCAGGTACCCTTCTCCGCCGCGGCGCTATTTTAGCACAATTCTATGTGTAGTGCAAGTTTATGTCGTTTTTTAGCCCTTTTTCCACAGCACTGCTCCGCCAAAATGGTCATGATAAGCCGAAATGGCAGCTTGCATAGCGGCTAAATCGGGCCAAAAGGTGCTGATCTGCGACTCATGCGCTGCTACTGCCTGCATCCAGGCCTCCAGGGCAGATTGGGAAACGGAAAAGCGCGACATTTTCCAGCCGCCAGCTTCGAGCGCGGCGACCTGCTCGCCTTGCTCCAGGACATAGGGGAAATCGGCATAGTACCACAACGGCCTGCCAAGCAATTCGGCAGCCTGGCGGGTAAGCTGGTGATCCACATGCCCGCCCAGGGTCAGTGGGCAGACCAACTCTGCGTTTGGCGGCAATTCATTCATCAAGTGCAGGCTCAGGCGGCGCACCAAACCTTCTTCCAGGGGGTGCAAAGCAGCGAAGATGGCTCCTCGATCTGGATATAAATGGGCAGTTGTCTCAAGGTCGGAACCAGCCGGGGCCTGCAAGTTGGGCTGCCAATAGTCCAGACCGGCCCGACGATAGACACAATCTGGGATCGGGAGATGGCGACCAGTGGCGGAGAGCAGCCCACAAGCGACCAGGTCTTCCTGGCGTCGCAGCGCAGCAGCCTGGCTGCCAGCCTGCCAGCGTGCGTGCAGTTCTTCTACAAAAGCAGAAAATGACCCTGGAGGCGGGTCGCCAGCGCATATTGTCCAAATTTCAACTTGCTCTCCCGCCAGACTTTGCTGGGCAATCAGCCCGCCGCAAGACAGCGCAGCGTCGTCCAGATGGGGTGAAAGATAGATCCAGCTCATAAGAATGTTTTACCACAAAATGGACCGGATGGTTATCTCCTTGCGGCATCTCCTGGCTGGTGTTATCATCTATCCCAGACGGTACCTGGAATGCATCGAGAGCAGCGGTTTCGACTTCGCCTGACCTTCATCGCCATCACGCTGGCTACGCTGCCGTGTTACTGTCTGGGCTGGTTGATGATTCAAATTGCCCAATCCCAGGCGACCAGCAGTTCAACTCCGACCATCTCCCCAACCTGGACGGCGACTTACACCCCCAGCCCAACTTACACAAAGCAGCCGACTTTAACTGCCTACACGCCCACCCCTTCTTTGACGGCGACGATAACTCCCACCGAGTTCCTGACCTGGACACCTTCGCCGACGCCATCCCCGACCAACACGCTCCCCCCGCCACCGACGGATACGCCAGCGCCGACCATTACGCCGCCCCCGCCGCCTTCTGACACGCCCACCCTGGCGCCTCCCACGGATACGCCCCCGCCTGGCACCCCCGTCACAACTCAGCCCTATCCCATGCCGACCCCCTGAGATGGGTGACTCGCAAGCGCAGAAAATAATCGTGCTATAATTCCCCCGCATCCTTTGCGGAAACCGGAACCAATGACTGAAATATTACCATTTCTAAAACAATTGATCTCGGCGCCCGGCCTTTCAGGCCATGAAGCGCAAGTGCGCCGCCTGGTTGAAGACGCCTGGCGCCCGCTGACGGACGAGCTGCATATCAGCCGGCTGGGCAGCCTGCATGGCCTTCGGCGTGGCACCACCGCTGAGCCCAGGCCCAGCCTGATGGTGGCCGCCCATATGGACGCCATCGGCTTAATGGTCACAAGTCTGGTGGATGGTTTTTTGCGGCTGACCCCAATAGGGGGGGTGGATCCACGCGTACTGCCTGGCCAACTGGTCACGGTTCACGGGCGAGAGGATCTGCCCGGGGTGATCGTCCAGCCGCCGTCCCATCTGCTGCCGGCTAAAATAGGCAGCGACCCGGTGCCGCTGGAATACCTGCTGGTGGACGTTGGCCTGCTGCCTGATCAGGTGAAACGCTTGGTGCGTGTTGGTGATCTGGTCTCATTTGCCCAATCACCGCTGGAGCTGGGTGAAAATTATCTGGCAGGCCATTCCCTGGATAACCGCGCTTCCGTGGCAGCTCTGACTCACTGCCTGATGGAGCTGCAAGGCCGGGCGTTAAGATGGGATCTCTGGGCAGTGGCCACAGTCCAGGAGGAAGTGACACTCGGCGGAGCATTGACCTCTGCCTTCCAGCTTCGCCCAACCCTGGCGGTAGCGATTGACGTGACCTTTGCCAGCAGTCCCGGCACCCCTGCCTACCAGAGCTTCCCCCTGGGCAAAGGCCTGACCCTGGGTTGGGGACCAACCATCCATCCTGCCTTGCAAAACGCGTTTAAAGACCTGGCTGATCGATTGGAAATACCCTATAAACTGGAGGTCATGCCGCGCCGTTCCGGCACAGACGCCGATGCCATGCAGATCGTAGCTGAAGGCATTCCTACGATGGTGCTTGGGATCCCCCTGCGGTATATGCACACGCCGGTCGAAATGGTGGGGATGAAAGACATTGCTCGCACAGGGCGCTTGATCGCCGAGTTCGCGGCTGCACTGGACGAGAAATTCATGGATAAATTGGTGTGGGATGACTGATCCTTCTTACCGACCTCCCAAAATTGGGGCGGCACAAATCCGCCTTCTGGAGCAATTGTGCAATGCCTGCGCGGTTTCGGGCGATGAGCAGGAGGTGCGCGCGATTGTGTTGGAACAGGTGCGCCCGCACGCAAGCGAAATCCGGGTAGATGCGATTGGCAATATTTTGGCAATCCGGCGGGGGCAAGGCGATGAGCGCCTGAAGGTGATGCTGGCAGCGCACATGGACGAAGTGGGGCTGATCCTTGTCGATGACGAGGGGGAAGGCATCTTTCGGTTTGAAACTGTTGGCGGTCTGGATGTGCGCCAGTTGGTTGGAAAACCGGTCTGGGTTGGCCGCCAGCGCCAGCCTGGGGTGATCGGCGCCAAGCCGATCCACCTCACTACAGGTGACGAGCGCAAGCGCGCTTTGTCGCTGGACACGCTGCGAATTGATGTCGGCCCCGAGAATAGCAAAAAGGCCAAAACAGGCGATCGGGCCACCTTTGCGACAAAATTTGCCCGTCTTGGGCCCAGCCTGCGCGCCAAGGCTTTGGATGACCGCCTGGGCGTGGCGACTCTGATCGAACTCTTTCGCCAGGCGCCGCCCAATATCGATCTTCTGGCCGCCTTTACTGTCCAGGAAGAGGTCGGTTTGCGTGGAGCGCTCGTGGCAGCCTATGCGTTGAACCCCGACCTGGCAATCGCTTTGGATTGCACCCCCGCCTACGATCTACCTGCCTGGAACAGCGGCGGGCAGAATGCTGACCCTGCAGAAGTCGAGAACGCTCACTATAACACCCGCCTTGGGGAAGGCCCGGCGATCTATGTGGCCGATAATGCCACGCTTTCTGATCCACGCCTGATCCGCCATCTCGCTGACACGGCGGAGATTTACGGCATTCCATACCAGATCCGCCAGCCAGGCGGTGGGGGCACGGATGCTGGCGCCATCCACAAGCAGCGACTGGGCATTCCGAGCGTTTCGGTTTCGGTACCAGGTCGCTATGCCCACACAGCGGCGATGCTCGCCCGAGTGGATGACTGGAAAAACAGCCTTGCGCTGGTCCACGCCGCGCTCACCCGCCTGCCGGTCGATTTATTAAGCGTTGAACGCTGATCTGTTTTACGCCACAGGAGATTCTATGAAATCGTTGATTCAAAAACTCGTCGAGACCCCCGGCCCATCTGGCTACGAAGCCCAGGTCCGTGCGGTGGTGCGGGCCGAGGTTGAGCCAATGGCCGACGAGGTGCGCGTGGACAACCTGGGCAATCTGATTGTACGCAAAGGCGAAAAAAGCTCTCAGGGCCTGCGGATAATGTTAGCGGCGCACATCGACGAGATTGGGCTAATTGCCACCCATATTGATGATCAAGGTTTTGTCCGCTTCCTCCCCATTGGCGGTGTGCGTGCTGCTGCCTGCCTGGGGAGCCGGGTGCGTTTTCTAAACGGCGCTGCCGGGGTGATTGGCCTGGAGCGCCTGAGCGACACGAGTAAAGTTCCGTCGTTTGAGCAGATGTTCATCGATCTGGGTTTTTCTAGCCGCAAAGAATGCCCGGTGGGTGTGGGGGATGTGGCCATATTTGAACGGCACTTCCAGGAAGCAGGCAAACGGCTGGTGGCCAAGGCGCTAGATGACCGCATTGGCGTGGCAGTGTTGGTGGAGACCCTGCGCCAGCTTCACCAACATCCAATGCCGCCCCTGCATGAGATCTATTACGTTTTCAGCGTGCAGGAGGAGGTGGGAGTGCGGGGCGCGACCACAGCGGCGTATGGCATTGACCCCGACCTGGGCCTGGCGGTGGATATCACCGCTACAGGAGACACGCCAAAAGGCCTCAACATGGAAGTCAGCCTGGGCAAAGGACCTGCAATCAAGGTGCGCGACGCGGGTTTACTGGCCGACCCGCGCCTGGTGGGCTGGCTGGTCCAAACTGCCGAGAAAGCCGGTGTGCCATATCAGCTGGAGGTCCTGGAGCATGGCGGCTCGGATGCGCGGGCAATCCAGCTCACCCGCGCCGGCGTACCGGCAAGTTGTATCTCGATCCCAGGGCGCTACATCCACACCCCCTCGGAGATGGTGGACTTGAGTGATGCCGAGAATGCGGTACGCCTGCTGGTTGAGTTCCTGAGCAGGCCTGTGGTGCTGGAGTAAACCCTGCACAGGCTCGCCGCGCCCGCGGGTCCAGTTTTTCCCTTGAGATAATGCTGATCGCTTTTTTATGAAAAAACTTAATCTGGTAATGTTGGTTTTGGTGGCGCTCCTTCCTGCCTGTGGTGGATTCTCACCATCCGGCGGAACTGCCTCACCAGCACCGACTTCCCCCCCCACCGTGATCACGCCCGTCCAGCAATCCAGCCCGCCGCTGGCAACCGCCTCGCCAACGCCGGCTGGTCCGGTTAAGCTGCGCCTTTGGCTGCCACCGCAATTCGACCCCGCAGCAAATACGCCTGCAGGACAACTGTTTCGGGCCCGCCTGGACGAATTTCGCAAGCGGCGGCCCGGGATTGAGCTGGAAGTACGGGTAAAGTCCGTTGACGGTCCCGGTGGTTTGCTGGACAGCCTCAGCGCTGCCAACGCTGCTGCACCGCAGGCCGTTCCCGATTTGGTCGCTCTGCCACGCGATTTGCTGGAGGCTGCGGCTCTGAAAGGGTTACTGCGACCGTACAACACCCTCACCAAAGCCATGGAAGACCCAGATTGGTACGAGTATGCGCGCCAGCTTTCCAACCTCCAGGAAACCATCTATGGCCTGCCGTTTGCCGGAGATGCGCTGGCGCTGGTCTATCGCCCGGCAATGTTGCCCCAACCGCCTGTTGATTGGTCAATATCACCAGAAAACAGCCAGATCATGGTTTTCCCTGCCGCCAATCCACAGGCGCTTTTCACCCTGGCGCTTTACCAGTCGACCGACGGGCAAGTGCAGGATGACCAGGGCCGGCCGAAGATCGAAACACTGGCTCTTACCGAAGTGCTCACCTATTACCAGCAAGCTCAGACCGCTGGCATAATGCCGGAGCTTTTGACCCAATACCAAAGCGATGAACAGGTTTGGGACGCATTTCAGGATGGACGCACCGACACGGTCGTGACCTGGTCTTCCCGCTTCTTGGAAGCTTCGGCTGAAGAAAGCGCCATTGCGCCTATCCCAACGCAAGATGGAGAACCCTACACCCTGGCAACGGGGTGGGTTTGGGCTCTTTCCGCTCCGGAATCGAGAAGCCAGCAAGCCGCGGTTGAACTGGCAGAATTCCTCACCGAAAAGGAATTTCTGTCCAGGTGGACCGAAGCCGCGGGGGTACTTCCCACACGCCCGTCTTCATTAGGGCGTTGGAAGCTGGCAGCATTGCGCCCCATCCTCGATGAGATTGCCAAATCGGCGCACATTCTTCCGGCGGCCGATATCTTGATTGGCGTTGGGGGGCCGCTCTGGCAGGCTACGATTGATGTGCTGAACGGCCAAATTGATCCGGTTTCTGCGGCTCGAGCAGCTTCGGCGAGCTTAACCGGGCCTTAAGTTGACGGATGTTGGGGGGAATGATATGATGACAATTAGATGACTTCGCGTTTAAATGAAGACTCGAAAAATCTAGCAGACACCAAGCCGGTTTCTGCTACCTCGCCTGGCTGGTTGATGGCGGCATGGCAGGCGCTATCCCAGGCTGGGCTGGCAGATGTTACTTTGCGCCTGGTGACGCACGCCCTGTTGCTTGCTCTCGTGCTCCTCTTTGCCTGGGGACTGCGGGCATTTTATCTCAATGCACAAGCTGCTCCCAGGCCGAAAGAATCTGTTCAATTGGCTTCCAATGAAACGGCAGCCTCTGAGCTGGTGGCTGAGGAACTCATCCTGGATACAGGGTTGGATCCTTCCGATGCGAACCTGGCAGCCCCTCCGGCAGACGCCGGCGTTTCCCGGCGGACGCGGCTGCATACGGATATCCCCTCCCGATCGCGCGAGGAGGTAATCCAATACACCGTCAAAACCGGCGATACACTGTTTGATATTGCCGCCAAATTTGGCCTGAAGCCGGAGTCTCTGCTGTGGGCGAATCAGCAAGTCCTGGCCGATAACCCGCACAGCTTGCGACCCGGCCAGGTGTTGAACATTTTGCCTGTAGATGGCGCGTACCATCGCTGGTCTGCTGGCGATGGGCTGAACGGCGTGGCCAGGTTCTTTGGGGTGACGCCAGAGGTGATCGTCAATTTCCCCGGCAACCATCTGGATCCGGCGACGATTGGCGATTGGTCCAATCCCAACATTGAGGCTGGAACCTGGCTGGTAATTCCCGGCGGGCAGCGCGAATTCGTCAGCTGGAGCGCTCCGGTGATCCCATTGGACAATCCGGGGGTGGCCAAGGTGCTTGGCCCAGGCGCCTGTGAGTCCGTGACAGCCGGCGTGGCAGGGGCAGGCGTTTTCACCTGGCCGGCAAATAGCCACTATCTCTCTGGCTTTGACTACGACGTCAGCGCCAACCACCCGGCTATTGATATCGACGGCAATGAAGGCGACCCGGTTTTTGCCGCAGATAGCGGCGTGGTGGTCTACGCTGGCTGGAACAATTGGGGTTATGGCAATGTGGTAGTCATCAACCATGGCAATGGCTGGCAAACCCTGTATGCTCACTTGAGCGCTTATTATGTGAGCTGCGGACAGGGGGTTTTCCAGGGCAACACCATTGGCACAATAGGCAGCACCGGAAATGCTACGGGCTCTCACCTGCATTACGAGATGATGTATAACGGGGTCAAAGTCAATCCCCATGACTACGTGAAGTAAAGCGCCTTGTTCAGGCCATCCGCTCCACTTGCAGGAGCCGAATGCTCAAAGCGGCGCTGCCAGGAAAGGCACCAGCATTTCTTCTGGATGCAGGCCTCCATGCCGGCCAAACATTCGGTTTTCCTTGTTGGCCCACCAGAGATAGGCTTCCTGGCGCGCAACCGCCAGGTAATCTCCAATGCGGTCTTGCAATCCTGGGTGCGGCTGGCCAGGGCCAAAAAGCCCCATCTCAGCGGCATAGGCCGATTCGACCAGTGAAAACTGGTTGGGCCAGGTGCGCTCCATGTATTCGCGCACTGCCTCGGTTTGTCCTGGGCGGATGTGCAGGTAAGCCAGGCGGTTTTCTCCCGTTGGATTGATGTGCAGCCGTCGGGCCAATCCCTGGTGATTGCGCAAGTCGTAATGGGCATCCGGACGGGTGGCAATCTGCCCGTGATCTGCGGTCAGGATTAACAGCGTTTCCCGCCGCGCTGCCTGGCTCAGGCGATCCAGCAGAAGCTGTTCCATAGCCTGGCTGAACAGAGCAAACTCTGCCCTGCTGCGCTCATCATCCGGGCCATAGAAATGCCCGAAAAAATCCACCTGATCCCAATAAACCCAGGTGTAGAAACGCTCATCGGAATTGCTTTCCAGCACATGGCGCAGGTTAATCCACAGGTCGGCTGCTGTGCTGAAAGCCTTCACGTTCACATCTCTAAAGAGCATGCGCGTCAGGCCAGAGTCAGCGATGCTGCGGTGATGCAAGGCGTAGGTTTTGATCCCCTGCGAGGCAAGGTGCGGCCCCAACGTCGGATGGGAGATGAAATTTTCTGGTTCAAAGCCAGCCCTGCTCAATGCGCCCAGATCGCTCTTGAAGCTGATGGGCATGTGCAAAATGGTGTTGGCTACAATGCCGTATTCCTTCAGCCACATCTCATAACCGGTGATGCCGTGTTCGGCGGGGCTGCGACCAGTCCACAGGGCGGTTAAAGCCGAAGAAGTTGTGCTGGGCGTAACTGACGTGAGGGGGGCGAACAGGCCTTGCTCGGCCAAAGCGGCCCAAACCGGCGTTTGGCCCTCTTGCATCCAACGGCTCAGCCGGTGAAACGCCAGGGCATCCATTAATACCAAGATGACCCGGCGATAGCTGCCCTCCAATGGGCTTAGTAGCTCGCTGGCCAGTGGCCCAGCGCCAAGACCGGGAGCTCCCAGCCAGCGGCAGATGCTGGAGGGAAGATTGAGAATGGAGTGTCCATCGTAATGAGGGTAGATCAGGTCGTAGCCCAGGTCCAGCCCGGGGAGGCGGTGTTGGCGCAGGTTGTGGAGATTTTCCTCAGTCAGAAGACGCATCCCATCTGGGTTTGTCGGTTGTGTGATGGCTGCCTCCGGTTTTGGGTCAAATCAATTTACTGTCTATAACGGTTAAGTGCACGCCCGTTGACTGAGGGCAAATAATCCACAGCGCCAGCAGAAAACTGCTGGCGCTGCACAGATTATTTAATTGACAAGCCTGGAGCGGCCTTTCCAATCAATCACAGGGTGCTCCAGAGCACTTCCTGCTAGGGCAGGCCGGTGAACTCACTGCAGTCCCAGTACCCGGAGTCGCAGATCGCCTCCTTGACATTTTCCCTGTCCACAGCAATCACCTCGGAAGGCTTGGCAGGCACGTCGATCACAC
>CAZDAU010000037.1:0-36064 GCA_964503625.1 uncultured Anaerolinea sp. | reverse complement strand
AGCACCTGACTGTGGATCAGGTGGTTGTGGGTTCGACCCCCATTGCCCACCCAGGAAAGCAGTAACCCCCCTCTTAGAGCGATACCCATGAGTATCGCTCTATAATTTAACGCTGCAATTGGGTGTGCACACCCTGATGTGCCCCCAGAAATTGCTGAGGAAGCTTCCACCTTCCTTGCGTGTTTTCCCTGTTTTTCTGGGATAAGCCGGCTATAACCAGAAAGCGCTCACCAGCACCCCGGCAAACATAAGCAATCCTGCCACCAAGTGAAGCTGGATCGTTGCTGAGTTCGCCCGCACCAGGCTGCGTTGATTGTACTCGCGGAAAGCGATCCGCAGCGCGTAGATTGCCAGCGGCAAACTGAAAAATGCCAGCACCATCCCAACCGGGAACAGCCCGGTAACCAACCAGTAAAGCAGCAGGCCAAACGCCCCTGCCACCAGCAGCAGGTACCCCCAGCGCGCTTGCCGTGCCCCCAGCACCACCACCAGGTTGATCTTGCCCGTCTGCCGGTCAGCGGCTTCGTCGGGGAACTGGTTGATCCATAGTATCGCCGTAGTCAGCAGCCCAATCGGCACACCGATCAGGAAATCAACCAGCGAAACCTGCCCGGTCAGGGCGTACACCGTCCCAGCGGTCGCCAGCGGGCCAAAGTTCAGCCCCACTGCCAGTTCGCCCAATCCTCGGCGGGCGGCAAGGCGCAGCGGCGGCGCGGTGTAAAAGTACGATGAAAAAGCCCCCAACAGGCCAAACAGCAGCACCAACGGCCCGCTGATAAAAGCCAGGGCCACGCCCAGCGCCGCTGAAACAAGCAGCGAGGCACTCGCCACCCGGAACAAGGCTCGCTCGCTGATCAGCCCCAACTCAATCGACCGGCTCCCGCCGGAATAAGGCAGGAAGTAATTGTTGTTCACCCGGTCCGTGCCTGCCTTCCAGTCAAAATAATCGTTGAATGTATTGGCGGCAATATGCATACTGATCCCAGCAACCAGGGTCAGCCAGAAGGACAGCGCTGGAAATGGCTGTCCTTGAGTGGTGTAAGCTACCCAGGCAGCTCCCACCAGGATAGGCACGATAATTGCCGTCAGGAAAGGCGCCCGGGTAATCACCAGCCAAGTGAAGATTCGGGTCATCAGGCTGATGTTTGGCGCTACCTCGGCCGGGTCGACATTCTCCAACACCTCGGTCACCCCGCAGTAACCGATCTGCTTCCCATCCCGAAAGGTCGGCGTGATGCGCACCAAGGCAGGGATGGGCGTCCCATCCCGCCGCACAAAGACTGTTTTGCCCTCGAATTTTCCCTGCTCGCGAGCCACCTTCAGCCAATTGGGCACATACGCTAACACCACCTGCCCTGGCGAGAACAGCGAAACCCGCTTCTTACCGATTACCTCCTCGGCCCGGTAGCCGAAAATCTGCTCTGCGCCCTGGTTGTAAGTCTCAATCCGCCCCTCCAGGTCGCAGGTGATCACGCTCTTGACTTTGCGCAGTTCGCTCATGGCATTTCTCCTTGGCATAAAAAAACGCCACATAAATTGCAGCGCTGGATTGGATATATTAACACTTATTTTATCATAAATATCGTTATTTATCCTGATATAATCGGTGGACATGACTGCCCCTGAAACCCCTTTCCGCATCGTCACCACCGCCCTTATATTCCTCTCCGCTGGCATCCGGCTTTACTTTCAAATAAAATCGAATCGGTTTAAGAAGTTTGCCAGCACTTGGCAACAAAGGGACAGGTCCCCTTATCAGTTGCCAACCTATGCATCAATTTTCAGCTTGCTCTATGGCTTTACGCCATGGTTAGATTTCGCCCACCTGGCCATTCCCAGACAGTTGCGCTGGTTGGGTGTAGTGATTGGCAGCCTGGGCGTCGTCTTGTTTGGCTGGGCGCACTGGACCCTGGGGACAAACTGGTCGGGGAAGTTAGAACTATCCGAGGGCCACACCCTGGTAACCCAGGGGCCTTATCGCCTGGTGCGCCATCCCATGTACACCAGTTTTTTTCTCAATGGGATCGGGGCGTTGCTTGCAACTGCCAATTGGATCGTCGCCGCACCCCTGCTCGCATCCTACACCTGGATGTACCTGGGCCGGGTCGATGCGGAAGAGCAAATGATGCTAAAGCATTTTGGAAAAAGTTATCACCAGTATATGATGAGAACAGGCAGACTCTTTCCTCGCCTGTTCCAATCTTGTGGTTTATCCCCTAAAAACGGATTGACTCCTTCCGGGAATGATCTATAATAAGAATTAAGCGATGAGGCTCGCCGGTGAGCATGACTCACCAATGCCAACACAGAGGCTGATAGCTTCTACCGGTTGTTCAGGTAGAAGCTTTTTGCTCTCAGGCGAATGATGATTGGACTTTATACGAAAGGAGGTGCAAAATGGGTCGCCCTCAGCCTGTGGAGGCAACATATCCAGATGAGCAGACGCTTCAAGCCTGGAAAGACATGCGTTTGGAGATCCTGCATGAACTCCAGGAAGGCGCAAGCACCGACATACCAGATGCCTTGATCGACCAGATCGCGGAGCTGGCGGTTGTGCTGAACTCTCTAAGAGCTGAGACGGAATCTCTGACACGGCTGCCCTTAACTGCATGACCATCCAGACCAGAGATCACTGTACAGAAACAAGATAACGTCTGATATGACCCATACCAGACGTTATCTTGTGATAAGTCAATGTTCCGCTTCACCGTGTCAAAACAAGAGAGAATATAACTGGAGTAAACTTATGACTTGTATTATTCTGATTCGTCACGGACAGACTGAATGGAACCGCATCGAACGCTTCCGAGGCCGGGCAGACGTGCCATTGAACAATACCGGCCTGGCCCAGGCAGAAGCCACCGGGGAGCGTGTGGCGAAGACATGGCAGCCAGTGGCGGTCTACAGCAGCCCGTTATCGCGTTCGGTCAAAACAGCGCAGGCAATCGCCAGACATTTCAATCTGCCAGTCCAAATCCACCCAGGCCTGGTGGACATCGATTATGGAGAATGGCAAGGATTGACCCCCGAAGAGGCAAGCCAACGCTGGCCTGAGCAGGTTGAAAACTGGTACCATCAACCAGAACAAGCGAGCATCCCCAGCGGCGAAACCCTGGCCGACCTGCGCCAGCGCGCCATGGTTACGGTTCATCAACTGGCCGAAAAACACACTGGCGAAACGATCGTTTTGGTCGCCCATACGGTGATCAATCGTATCATCTTGTTGGGTGTGCTGGCCTTGGGTAACGAGCGCTTCTGGCATTTACGACAGGACACTTGCGCGATAAATGTATTTGAGGTGGAGAATGGCGATTTTGTTCTTGTATCTCTGAATGACACCTGCCATTTGCAGGCAAGTTCATGACCACCAGCTCGCGCCTGTAAGGATTGGTGTTGGAGAAGCGATGGCTGGTTACAGCTTTACTTCCAAGCGTGTACCCCCTCCATACATCGTTGCGAGTGTGAAAGACCTCCCGGTTAGCCTTCAAGAATTGGCTCAGCAAGCCTTGAATGCAGGGGAAACGCCGACATCAATCTTTGTTATTCCTCAGCAAATGGTTTCCAAGAAATTGGAGGGGTTAGGGGGAATGCGAAGGGTTCCAGACCAGGCACTGCTATTCACAACAGATGGTTTGCACCATATCATGGCTGGCGGCAAGCCAGGTCAACCCGGGCAGATCGCTTACCTGCGTGCTGATTCACTAATTTATGCACACCTCAGGCTGATCCTGCTATACGGGCGGTTGGAATTGTGTGGAACCAAAGATGATGCCTTAACCCAGATAGTAATTGAATATAACGCAGTCAGCCATTTTCTGATTCAGCCTGCGCTGCACCGCTTCTTGCGCCTATCCTGGGGACAGCCCTATCCAGCGAAAACAAACAATGATGCTGCCAGCCGGTTTCGATATGAGATCAGAAATGCATCTTACAAATACAGACGCGGCCTGGAGGATTACGCCATCCAGGCCGGTGAAGGTCTGATCGGTTGCGTCCTTCAACCCCCAATCACCAAACGCCTCTTCAAAGTGATTCGCTTGCGAATAGCACCGCCTGTTATGTTGGCTTTAACCCAACACCAATTAATTGTGATTGAAGAGGGAATGACCAGCGCCACCTCATTGGGCTGGTATTTCACCTTTTGCCCGCGAGATTGTGTCACTGGGTTTGAGTTCATGCCAAATATCGCCTGGCAAGATATGTACATCCATTTAAGCAAGGGCAACGTCACAGCCGAGCGCCGGACAAAAGTGGAAAAAGAAACCGCTCAGGACTGGCAGGCTTTCTGGTCTAGCCAGCAGTCAGGGCTTTGAGCAGTACCTGCCGATCCACCAGGCCCATCGTTCTACCCTCCTCATCCACCACTACCAGCCATTTACGATGCTGGGAAAGCATTTTCCTGGCAGTTTCGACCAAAGGCGTGTCAGGGCCGGCGGTCAATACACCTGGAGACATCAAGTCTCTTGCTTTGATGTTGCTGCTCGGTGTGCCTTCTCCCCGCAGGGCCGCCATCACGCCACGCCGCTGGCGAGGCTGGATGCGCGTCACCACATCAGAATCGCTGATCAATCCGATTGGCCGGTTTTCCGTGTCCACAACGATCAGGCGGCGTAAACCGGTCTCAACTAACGCGGCAACAATCGTTTCCAGGTTAGCATCCTGCAAAACCGTGGGGGCTTCAGCGTTCATCACACGCTTTAACGTCAGATCGGTCGTGTCTGGCGGCGGAAGTTTTGAAAGCCTGGGATGCAAATCCATTACCTGGCGGATGATATCTACCCGCGCAACAACCCCAACCAATCGGCCTGAGTCATCCACAATGGGCAAGCGCTTGATCTCATGTTTTGCCATCCTGGCGGCTACCGTCCCTAATGGTTCGTCAACATGGGCTGTAATAGCCGGTTTTGTCATGACATCTGCCACCTTCAAAGTAGATGTGCGTAAGAGCTCAAGCTGCTCATCAAGAAGGTCTTGTTCCAGCCGAGCAGCCACAGATAAATGCTGCTGCAAGCCAGCGCGCCGGATCAGATCCTCGTCAGTCAGCATTCCAATGACGCACCGGTTGTGATCTACCACTGGCATGGCTTTAATTAAGCGCTCAAGCATCAACTCCCAGGCCTGCGAAACGGTCATTTCCGGTTCAAGAGTGACCACTTCTTCAGTCATAACATCTCTGATGGGTTTATCTGCCGGCAATGGATTCAGGCCTCGGTGAGTATAGCGAATGACTTCGACATCCTCCACCGTGATCAAGCCTTCGCGCACCATGGGTGTGATCACATCAAGAGCCTTGTCGATATAGCCGGCTGAATCGATCACCTCAATTCGCAAAGGCAGATCCTCAGAAAGGCGCAGGATCGCTGCCGTGCGGATACGGGAATGCGCTCCAAAGCCCGCCACGCCGCGCACAACAGTTGCCCCTGCAATCCCTTCAACTTTCAACGCTTCCAAAATCGCCATATAGAGGGGTTTATTGCGCCAACGGTCGCTTTCACCGATGTAAACTGTGAGTCGCCGTGCATCTTTCAGAATTGGGGTTCCGGTCGACATGGTAAATTCCTCTCTAAATAATCCGGCCGAGGTAAATCCCGCCAGCTACAGCCAGGCCGCCTAAAAGAGCGCTGCCGAACAGATTGAGCAACCCAAGCAGCCATTGGCCATTCATGATCAAGGCCAAACTCTCATAGGTATACGATGAGAATGTTGTATACGAGCCGAGCAGACCAATAGCAAAGAACAGCCGCCAGCGCGGGTCAATCAGAAAGCGCTCTGTCGCCAGGGTCATAAAAACCCCCAGGATGAAGCTACCGCTGAGATTGATAATTAAGTTTCCGTATGGGAATGAAGCGCCAAACTGCTCCACTGCCCAGCCGCCAACCCAGTAGCGCAAGTTGGCGCCGATAATTGCACCCAGCGAAATGATCAGGAAATTTTCCATAAGAACACTATCCAGCCGCAAAGCATCCTGTTTTCACGTAGTCGAAATACCGGTTCACGATTACTAAGCCGGTTGATTTACACGGCCGCAGCCTGGGTGTATTGGATACCCCGGCTGAAATGCAAACGCGGCCCATCCCCTTTGCTTACATTCGCTGCCAGCTTTCCGGCAATGCCATCCGCATCAGTCCACGGCCGGCGGTTAATTTTAGAGCGGCCAAAGCAGCGGCGTCATGATGATGGCTAGCAGATATACAATGATTGTAAGCAAGCCGCCAACCTTGAGAAAGTCCATGAAACGATAACGCCCCGGCCCATACACCATCAGGCAGGCCGGCTCTAAGGGCGTCAGGTAGGATGTGCTGGCTGCAATGGCAATCATCATCATAAATGTGCGTGGGTTCAACCCTAACTGCACGGCTGTCTGCAATGCCACCGGCACCACCACAGCCGCCGCCGCCTGGTTCGACATCGGTTGCGTCAGAAGGACGGTTAATGCAAAAAAGCCCGTCAGCAGCCACAACGGATTCCAGGTGCCCACCAGCGCCGTCAGGCGGCTGGCAAGGAACTCCGCTGTGCCAGTATATTGCATCGCTGTGCCGAGTGATAGCATACATCCGATCAGGATCAACACTTTCCATTCCACCTGGCGATAGGCATCATCAGGCGCGATGCACCCTGTCACAAATACCAAAAATGCCCCTAACAACATGGCTAATGGCAGTGAGATAATTTTCAAGGATCCCAATAGGATCATGCCAGCAAAGATGCTCATCACCATCAAGGCTTGCTTTTTGTTAAATCGCTGTGCTTCCACCACGCCAAGAACATCAAATGTGTTGTCTCTCTGGAGCGCCGCAATCTGCTTTTTGCTGCCCTGCACCAACAGAACGTCCCCCATTTGTAAGCGCGTGTCGGCAATCTTGGAGTGAACGACTCCGGTGTGGCGATTTATGGCCAGCACCTGGATATGGTAATGCTCGCGCATCTTCAAGCTCTTTGGCGTACGACCAATGAACGGCGATCGCGGTAGCAACAGTACCTCAGCGAGCTGTAACCCATCGCCTTCCAAGTCCGTATCCGAAAACTTGGCGTCCGCCTGGATATCAATCCCGACAACATCTTTGATTTTCAAAATCGCCTCAGATGTGCCCTCTACCAGGAGAGAATCTCCCGCCTGCAACATGACGCCCGCAGATAGGTCTAATTTACGCTGACCATCCCGGATAATTGCCAACACCGTCAAGTCAAAATTGCGACCCAGGGCGGATTGCACCAGCGTCTTACCATCCAACGATGATCCTGGCGCAATCCGTAGTTCAGCCAAATAGGGTCGAAGATCAAATAACTCGGTCAAGTCTTGCGGTGCAGGGCGTTCGGGGACCAGACGTTTTCCAACAAAAATCATGTAAAGGATACCCACGATCAGCACCGGGACACCCACCGGCGTCAACTCAAACATGCCAATGGCCGTTAATCCTGCCTGGGTCATCAGCCCGCTGACCACCACATTGGTCGAAGTGCTCACCAACGTCACCGAGCTGGCCAGGATTGCGGAAAATGCCATGGGCATGAGCAAGCGCGAAGCGCTTATTTTAGCCCGCTGGCTCAACCCCAGAATCACTGGCAAGAAGAAGGCCGATGCTGCCGTATTGTTGATAAAAGCGCTCAGCCCTCCAACCGCCAGCATGGTAGCGGGCAGCAAACTACCAGGGCGGTTGCTGGTAAATTGCAGCAACTTGCGGCTTACTACCTCCACCACTCCCGTCCGCATCAAAGCAGCGGTCATAACCAGCAACCCCAACAGTAATATCACCGTATCGCTTCCAAACCCAGCAAATGCCATCTCGATTGGCACCAGACCTAAAAAGACCAACCCCACCAGCACCCCCAATGCCGTCACATCCGGCGAAACCCATTCAAACGAAAACAAAAGCAAAGCAATAGCCAGGATTATAAGGAGCAACAGAATGGGCAATGTCATGGTCACCACGCTCCTTTAGGAAGACCCATCATCTTTGTTTGAGGCAAATTGACAAACCTTAACCCGACCATCTTACCCTGCTTCATCTTGGCGCAAGCGACTCGCGCCACTTTTGGGCTATAAAACCCTCCTCATTCAGATCTGCGAGTATGTTGTTGATCTCTTCCACCAGAACCCTTTCACCTTTTGGCAAGGCAATGCATAGCGATCCTGCATCGGTATGATGATATGCCCGGCTAAAATCCACCTGTTCATTCCATTCGGCGGCGCATGCAACCGCCCCAATCGCTGCATCCAGTTTGCCTTTTTCGACCTGGATTGGTAATTGTTGATACGCCGCATCTACCCAGGTCACCTTCACCCCTAACCTGCGGGCAATTTCGCTCATCAGCTCAATGTCAAACCCCTGCCGCTCACCCTGCCGATCGATAAAGGCAAATGGTGGTGCATCTGCCGCAACCCCCACCCGCATCTTGCCTGCCAGCAGGATTTGATCCAGCCGGGAGGCCATCGCCATGGGCTGCTTGACAGGCTGGGCGCACCCCTGCAGCAGCACAACCAAAAGCGGCACCAGCCAGACCAACTGGATCAACCCATTTGGCTTCACGCTCATGGCAATACCATCAGGACAATCGGCCTGGAAGTCAGCATTAGATGACCTGAAAGCGCAGCGAAATCCAGCTTAGAAGCGTAGCGATAGGCAACTCAATCCGCCGTCCATCTTTTGATACTCGGACATATCCAACACCAACAATTGATAACCCATCGCCTCCAGTAAGCCGTGGAAATGCGGATAGCCCGCAGCGGTTAACACGTAGTCATTTACCCGAACGCAGTTGGCTGCGTAATTCTCCTGTGGTTCCAGACGGATGGCTTCATAGCTGCGAAAGGCGCTGTGCCCGGCCAGAGCGTCGATCAATGCCAGCCGGCCCTCGCCCAGATACGCAATGCCACTTTTCAGGTGCAGAATGCCGTTCACACCGCGGATATCCACCAGATCGCTGGTGTATCCCAGCCCTGCCAGCCAAGCCGCTAACTGCTCCGCCCCGGCTGGGTTTGTGCGCTCTGAAATGCCAAGGAAAAAATGCTCGCCTGCCTCGCAGATATCCCCGCCGTCCAGCGTCCCTGGAGGCTGGATCTCGGCCAGTTGCTCGTAAAAACCGGCCAGAACCGGGCGAATGCAATCCACCTCCCCTTGCCTGCTGGCCGCCCCTGGCCGGGCCAGGATTGCGCCTCGGGGCGTCAGGATTGCCGTGTCCTCCACAAATGTCGCATCAGGGAAATCCGGTTCAGCAGAGAGCTCAATCAGCTCCAACCCGCATTGGCGAAGCGCCTGGCAATATGCTGCGTGCTGCTGTACCGCCTTATCAAAAATGGGTATACCCAGGTCCTGGGTGGTCAGCCCATCGGCAAAGTTGCTGCTCGGTGGGCGCACAATCGCGTGACGAAAGGTAGGGTGAGTTGTGTTCATGGCAGAATTATAATCGGTTTAGACTCGCTGCACTCAAGAAACCTTCTTACACAATCTGCGTATAATGTGGCAGAATAAGGCTATGCTAGACACATTTCCTCCTCCAGGTTTTATTCCAGTCGCATCGGCGATCCGCGGCATTGAGGTGTACATGCCCGCCCCGCCCGATTCCGGTGCGCAAAAAGAGATTGTAGATTTCAAATGCCTGCAATGTGGGGCAACCACCGCCTACAGCGTAGCGGATGGTGGTCTCACCTGCACCCACTGCGGTTATTACGAACCCCCGCAAGCCCCTGTTGTTGGTAAACGCGCCGACCAATTCGAATTCACCACCGAGACCATGGAACGCGCTGCCCAGGGCTGGGGCGTGGAGCGCAAAGAAATCGCCTGCCAGAACTGCGGCGCCACTGCCAGCCTGCCTGTAGAGAGCCTGACCTACACCTGCGCTTTCTGCGGCTCTAACAAAGTGATCCAACGCCAGGCTGCCCAGGATGTCTTGCGACCCCGTTATATCATTCCTTTCAAAGTTCAAGCCGATACCTGCGCCCAGATCGCTCGCCAATGGCTGGGCAGCAGTTGGATGGCGCCAGAGAATCTGCGCCAGATCTCCCAGATCGATAAATTCACCGCCATTTACCTGCCTTATTGGACGCTGGACTCCACCACACACGCCAACTGGAAAGCCGAGGTCGGCCACACACAGACCGAGCGCTACTACGATAATGGCGAGTGGAAAACCCGCACAGTGATTAAGTGGCGCTGGGAATCCGGCCATGTGGATCTGAAGATCGATGATTTGCTGGTGAGCGGGACCTGCCGTCTCAGCAGCCACCTGCTTGCCAAAATACAAAATTTCAACCTCAACGACCTGGCTGCTTACGATCCCAGATACCTGGCTGGATTGCAGGCTCAAGCCTATGATATCAGCCTTGAGAAAGCCTGGGAAGCCGGCCGCCAGCAAATGCGAGAACAGACCCGCCAGGCCTGCCTGGCTCAGGCCAGCACGTCTCAGGTGCGCAACTTTAGTATGAATCTGGATTTCGCCAACGAAAGCTGGCGTTATATCCTGGCCCCAGTCTATCTCAGCAACTACACCTACAACGGCGTAACCTACCAGACCATGGTCAACGGCCAGACCGGAACCATCTACGGGCAACGCCCGGTGGACTGGAACAAGGTCTGGCTGGCAATTGCTGTCCTGCTTTCTCCAGGAGTCCTGCTGGGATTGCTGGGGCTCATCACCATCCCATTGGCAGGGATAGGCGTGATCATTGGAGGTTTTGGCTTTATCCTTTTGGTGGCTGGTATCATCGCTTCGATCCTGATTTACAACCAGGCCGCCAGGATGGATGACGTATGAGTGCAGCGATGCCAGACGCTTTTCCAATTCAAAATGACCTGCCCAATCAAGATGTGGCTGAAAGCTGGGGCGTTCCGCTGGTTGCCGTGGTATGCGAGCAGTGTGACTGGAGCTTTCTTACGCCCCAAACCACGGACATCAATCGCTGCCCGCACTGCTTTCAACCCGCCCTGGCGCGCATCGATGCACAGGTGAGCCAGCTCCCCTACACACACCCCCCAGAGTTAACCATACCACACGCGCTCAGTGAGGCCCAATTGAGCCAGGCAATCCAGGGTTTTGCCAGCGGCATCCCCTATCCGCCCCAAGACCTGTCGCCCGCCAGGCTGCAGGCCCGCCTGCAACGCATCTACCTGCCGATGTGGCTGGTGGATGCCAGCGTGAGCGCATCCTGGAAAGCTGAAGCCGGTTTCGATTACCAGGTGGTTAGCCACCAGGATCGCTATTCTGGCAATGGCTGGATTTCCCAGCAGGTAAAAGAAGACCGCATCCGTTGGGAGCCGCGCCTGGGCCGGATGGAGCGCTCCTACAATAACATTGCTGCCCCGGCGCTGGAAGATCACCCGGCTTTGGCGGCCGCCCTGGGAACTTTTAACCTTTCGGATGCGCGCTCTTACCGGCCTGCAGATTTGCAAAAAGCCTTTGTGCGCCTGCCGGATCGCTCGCCCGAGGATGCCTGGAGCGACGCTCAGTTGGCCTTGCACAACGCCTCAGCAGAGGAATGCCGCCGGGCAGCCCGCGCCGATCACTTGCGCCGGTATTCCTGGCAGCCAACGTTCAAAGACCAGCATTGGACCCAGCTCCTGCTGCCGGCGTACACTGCCTACTACCTGGATGACAACCAGCAAGTCCAAAGCCTGCTGATCCACGGGCAAAGCGGTAAAGCAATCGGGCGCCGCCGCGCTTCCCTGCAGCGTGCAACCCGGTTGGTCCTGGCCTGGCTGGCTGTAGCAGCGCTGATCTTTGTGCTGGGATTGATCCTGGCTGGAGCTTCGCTGGCCTTTCCCCCTCTGCTGGCTCTGGGCATCCTGGGATTGACGGCTGCCCTGCTGGTTGGCCTGGGGGCAATTGTGCCACTGATCCGAGTGTGGTGGTTCAACCGCAACCAACCCTCCTGAGATTGTTCAGCCGATGAACCGATATAAATGGGTTCACTTTATCTTTTCCGCAAAAGGCGCGGCCATTTTCGGCGTTTTTCTGCTGGCGCTGCTCGTGCTCCTGGCAACATTGGTGGATTGGCCAGCGGTGATCGATATGCTCACCAATGCCAACCGGAGCGCATTGGCGATGGGCACTTTCCTGCTGCTGATTGGCTACATTTTCTACGCCATTCGCTGGCGTTATCTGATGAACAATATCCCCGATTTGCCCCCTGTTTATCACACCGCCAACGTGGGCAACATGGTCAACACCCTGCTGCCACTCCGCCCCGGCGAGCCGGTGCGGGTCCTGCTTCTCTCCAGCAAAGGCAAACCGCCAGCGCTGATGGCAGCCTCCAGCATTGTCGTCGAGCGCTGGCTGGAGACCATCCTGCGCATCGCCGCATTGGGTGGCGCATTCATATACGGAGCTGGGGCGGCGGTCTCTGGCCTGACCATAGCCGGTTCTATGCTGTTTCTGGCCTTTTCCTTCATATTCATGATCTGGCTGGTGCGGTATCGCGAAACTGCCCTGCGCCTTATCCCGGCTTGGTTGGACCACCTGCCGCGGGTTAAAGAAGCGCAGGCGCGTCAAGGCCTGTCACACCTGATCGACGGGTTGAACACGGTATCCTCTCCCCGCCGTATGCTGGTTGCGCTGATTCACTCAATCATTACCTGGACATTTTTCTGGGGTTTTCACTACCTGTGTCTGCTTGCGTTGCAACCCAACCTGTCCGTCGAGGAGCTCCTTGGGATCTCACTCGGCAGCCTGGCGCTGGTTCCACCTTCTGCCACTACCCTGCCAGGGATTTTCCAGGTCTCGATGGTGGCCCCGCTGGCGCTGATGGGTTACAACACCGCCTTGCTGACATCCTATGCGCTGGTCTTGAACACCATTACCATGGTCGTGGTAGTCGCCCTGGGAGTCTGGGGGACCTTTGCCACAGGCCTGTCACTTCGCCAGCTTGCGGCCCAGGCCGAAGCCGCCGCCCTGGAGGAGAGCGGTGTGGCGGACTGAACCTTTGAAAGGGCAAAGTGATAAGCAGGCAAGAACATCGTGGCCGCGATGGTTGCGCGCTGTTAAGTGCGTCCTTCTTATCTTGGGGCCAAAAATCCTTCCACAGCTTCTAAAAACGGTGTTGGGCACTCTTCCTGGGGAACGTGGCCGCACTTGGGAAGCACAACCAGCCCGGCATCCGGCAGTTCGCCCGCCAGGCGCACACTTTGTTCGGTAGGTACAATCCGGTCATCGTCGCCGCTGATTACCAGGGTGGGCAGTTGCAGGCGATCGAGCTGCTCATCCAGGCCGGTCGCGCCGCTGGCAGCAGTCAAATACCACAGGGCGCGATCCCAGTTCTCAGCCTTCAGCGGCCGGGTATAACCGCTCCAAATTTCGTCAGTGATCCGGGTTGGGTCATGCCAGGCCGTCTCGGCAAACTGGCGGCCCCAGTTTTGAATCTTCCGCGCGACCAGCGGCCCAAGGTGTTTCAATTGAGGTGTCTTTGCCAGCCAGCCAAACCATTCTGGCCGTCCACCCTGATAGATAGCCGGATCCACCAGCACCAGCGCCTCAACGCGCTCTGGGTGGCGCAACGCCGTCAGCGCTGCGATCGTCCCTCCGGCCGAGTTTCCTACCAATATACCTTTCTGTATGCCCAAGGCATCCATCAGACCTACGGTTAAATCTGCCTGCGCCTCAGCGCTATAGGGGTTTTCGCCTTCCCATTCCATCGGTCTCTCGGTCAGCCCAAACGCCGGCCGGTCGAAGGACACCACTCGCCGGTTTTGCGCCAGTGCATCCTGCACCTCTCGCCAAGAGTAAGTGCTAGATGCAAAACCATGCATTAAAATGAGCGCTGGCTCGCCTTGACCGGTCTCTTTGTAGTGTACTTTCAGCCCATTGACGTCGATAAATTTACTATCCGGGTCGGCCAGTTGCTCTACTGGCAGGGTGTCTTCCAGCGGTGGGACCGGGATCAGAAATGGGCCAACCGCTAACGCCACCACTATCAGGATCAAGATCACCAGCAATATTTTACTCAGCTTTTTCATCATTCCTCTTTCCCAATCATCGCCGCGACCACCTGCGCCTGTTGCTCCTCCCGGCTGATCGCCGCCGGGTTATCGCCTGGTTGGTCGCCGTACCAGCCAAATTGGGCGTGGTTGCCACCCTGGATCGCAACCCAAACGGTATCTGCTGGCAGCAATGGGCGCGATGCTTCAATCTTATCGCCAGTTGCCAGTCCGTCCAGCGTGCCATAGATTGAGATCACGTTCAAATCCTGGCCCGATAAATCATCGCTGGAGGCCGGATAAGCCGCCCACAAAAACAGCTCATCCAGCAAATCGGAATTTTTCCGGGCAAAGTTGGCCGCCATGGCCCCGCCCAACGAGTGTCCGCCCACTGCCCAGGTAGTTATCTCTGGATAGGCCGCAATCACCTCCGCGGCTGCCCCGGGGTCAAAAACCGCGAGGTTGAGCGGCATGGGAACAATTACCGTCAGGTAGCCCTCCTCAGCTAAAATTCGCGCTGTCGGCGCGTAAGAGCGCGGATCAACCCGTCCACCGGGATAGATGACCCACCCAGTATCCGGCGTTTGGCCCACCGGCTGAAAGACGTACCAATCGCCCTGCTCCACCTGCACCTTCGCATCGCTTTCCAGCGCAGCCAGAGCCTCAGGCATTGGCCCCAGCGGTGTTTCAGCCCAAATCACAAACCCGCCAACCAACAGCACCGGGAAAAGCAGGAGTATCCACCACCATCGCCTGAACACTCGTTTCATGGTTTACCTTCCTGGACAGAATGATAAGGGAGCAAAAAAGCCGCATCAATCTCTCGAATGCTGGCAGCATAAGCGTTTTGCATCGGTTGCGGACTGCGCTCGACCCGTCCCAGGATATGGATCAGTTTGCCCAAGCCCTGTCCCAGGAAATGGCGCATGGCTGCCAGCAAGCCGTAAAAGGCACCCAGTATGTTGGTCATTTGAGTGAAATGCTCAAGAGACACATGGACCGTTGGGCCGTCCAGCGCGGTCAGCCCTGCGTTGTTCACCCCCACATCCAGGGATCTAAAAGCTGCGAAAGCAAGCCTGGCCAGCGTTTGGACTTGCAACGATTCCCTTACATCGCAGGCCAGCCCGCTTGCCTTCATCCCGGCAGCCTGCAGCTTTGCCACAACCTGTGCTGTCATCTGCGCCGAACAAGACGAAACAACCACCGCTGCACCCTGGCGGGTGAATTCCTGGGCCATGCTCAGTCTAAAGCTGCGTGTTCCGACCATGAGGACCGCCACTTTTCCATTCAATAATGCCATCAGGCCACTTTGGATTCAAGATAAGCAATTGTCTGCGGACCTTCGGGCATCACGGCAATGGCAGCGCTCTCCCCAAACCGCTGGCGCAGCGAGTCGACAGTCTGGGCAATATCTCGGCAGGGCAGCAGCAGCGCATCCCGGATCTGCTCGTCGCTCAGATGATCCGAATACACGTACACATCCGCCTTGAGCTGGATCATCGCCTGGATCTGCGCCTGCCACTGGTCCTGCTCCAGAAATCCCGGTGTCTGGATCCGCCCCAGGAGCTCTTGCGGGCTGCGTGCCTGACGCAGCATCTCACCATACCGGCCGTGCTCCGGTATGCCGTCCCAACATTCGGCAGCGATAATGATCGCCCCGCCGGGCCGCACAATTTGTTCGGCAGCGCGCATCCCTTTAACCGACTGATACAGGTTCAGGTCCAGCGGGTGGCCCGAGTTGGTGGTGATGACGATGTCAAAGGGATGCGGGACAGAAACCATCGCCGTCTGACGCACAAACTCGCATCCTGCCGCGTGGGCTGCATCCAGATCCCCGGCGAATACCCCGGTGATCTCCCCATCCCGGTTGAGGGCAACATTGACCAGGAACGTCCCGCCCACCCGGTGAGCCACTTCACGCACCTCTTCCCAGATCGGGTTGCCCCATGTCACGCCCCAGGTAGCTTTGGGATGGCCAATGTTTTTCGCGTCGTGGTTGCCCAAGATCATCCGCAGCCCCCCCATCCCCGGCATGACGGCCTTGCCTCCCCCAGAGAAGCCGGCAAACAGATGCGGCTCTATAAAACCGGTCAGGATCTTGACATCACAGGCAGCCAGCTCAGCGTTGATCCAGATTTCGTGCCCAAAAGAGGTGCTGCCCAGGTGCACCTGGGTATCCGGGTCGAAGGCGTCATTTTGCACGATGCGATATCCATCCACCAGCGCATCCCCCAGCATGCCACGCAGCTCGGCCTCGGTGTTGCGCCGGTGGGTTCCCAGGGCATCAAACAGGGTGATCTTCTCTCGCGGAATATGGCTCAGCTCAGCCAGCACCGCCGGCAGGATCAGGTGATGTGGCGTTGCCCGGGTGATATCGCTGAAGATAATGCCAATTTTGTGCCCGGCCTGCGCTGTCTGGTGCAGCGGCGCCGACTGGATTGGCTGTTGCAGCGCCTCTCGCAGCGCCACGGCCGGGTTGGGCAGCGCAGGAATGTAGCGCGGCTCCACCACCGTGATTGGCCATTCATCCGGCAAAGTGAGGGCCAGGCCATTTTTTCCGTATGCGAGTTGTATCTGCATGGCTCAAAAGATCCCTTTCTGCCTCGTATTGTACCAAGATTCCACCTCAGCAATCCAGGTGCGCCCAGGCAGCCAGCGGACCATGAACAGGCTCAGGTTAACGCAATCTCTGCCGAGGAAATCAAAAACCCGCTCCATGATGGAGCGGGTCCATTGATCCAGGCGGTCCCGACGGGATTCGAACCCGCGATCTCGGCCTTGACAGGGCCGCATGTTTGGCCGCTACACCACGGGACCGTGCGGGCAGTAGTTTACCATACGCCCCAAGGGGCGTCAAGGACTAATCGAATGTATCACAACCTCTGATACCTTGACCGTTGAGGATTGAAAGCCAGGCCGCGGTAACCTTTGGTTGCCAAAATGCATCTAAGGAATTACAATCAATCGTCAAATCAGTTCCCCAAGGAGAGCAATAAGCAACATGAGCAAGTCCAAACACCACAGTGGCAAACCCTCCGCTTCCAAAAGCGCCCCCCCAAAGAGTGGCTCCGCCTCCGCAAAAGCGCCAGCCAAATCTGCCAACAAGTCGCTCAACGTATGGTTAATCGTCGCCGCGGTGGCGGTTGTGGCGGTAATCGCGGCTGTTGCCTTTCTCCCGCGTAGTGGCTCAGCCGGCCTGCCCAAAGAAATATCCGTTGCGCAGGCCAAGGAAAAATATGACTCCGGCGCCTTCCTCCTGGACGTGCGCCAGCCAGAGGAATGGAACGAGTATCACATTCCCGGCGCAACTCTGATCCCGCTGGGGGAGCTGGCTAACCGGGTGGATGAGCTACCCAAGGATAAAGAGATCGTTGTGGTGTGTCGCTCCGGCAACCGCAGTCAGCAGGGGCGGGATATCTTGCTCAACGCTGGCTTTGACCAGACCACCAGCATGGCCGGTGGAATGATCGACTGGCGTGCAACTGGCTATCCCACCGTCAGCGGACCGTAGGCCGCTGTCTTGCCCAACCTGCTGCTCGATCTGGGTCTGGGCTTTCTGATCGGGCTTTCGCTCGGCCTGCTGGGTGGTGGGGGTTCGATTTTAACCGTCCCGGCACTGGTGTATATTGCCGGGCAAAACCCACCGGCCGCAATCACCACCTCGCTTGCCATTGTTGGACTGAACAGCGCCCTGGGCGTCTTTTTCCACCGACGCCAGGGCGCTCTCAATTGGCGCGTGGCCCTGGTCTTCGGTGGAGCCGGGATGGCAATGTCCTATTTTGCTTCCGGATTATCCAACCGCCTCTCGCCACAAGCGTTGATGACAGCCTTCGCTCTGCTCATGCTGTTGGTTGGCGGTATGATGCTGTTGCCCAGGCGCCTCCCCCCCGATACAAGCCGTGCAAGGCCAACCTTTCTCACCGTCCTGGCCTCTGGCGCAGCCGTCGGGCTGCTCACAGGTCTGCTGGGAGTAGGCGGCGGTTTTTTGATCGTCCCCGCCCTGGTCATGATCGTCGGCCTGCCAATGGTAGAAGCCATCAGCACCTCACTGATCATCATCAGCGCTAACAGCCTGGCCGGCTTCATCGGTCATTGGAGCCAGGGTAATTTTGATCTCTTGCTGGCGTTGGTCTTTGTAACCTCCGGCATAGCAGGCGCATTTGTTGGCGCACGCCTGGCAAGCCGCCTTCCCGCCAGCGAGCTGCGCCGTGCGTTTGGCGTGCTTGTTATCGGCCTGGCCATCTTTCTCCTGATCGACTACTGGATTTTATAAAGTGCAGCGCGCCTTGAATGTGCAACGCGCCACCGCGGGTTTATAATTGATTGTGTGGATCGTTATCCAATCCCCGCCCGTGAAGTGCGCAATGAGACGCTGGTATTAAACTCCCGCTTCATTACCACTTTAGCGCCAGTCTTTAGTGTGGATGAAGCCAAAGCGTTCATTGCCCGTATCCGCTCCGAATTTGCTGATGCTTCTCACAACGTCCCAGCTTACATCGTTGGCCACGGCGCCTCGGTGATCACCCATTGCACCGACGATGGCGAGCCAGCCGGTACAGCCGGCCGTCCAGCGCTGGCGGTGCTGAGCGGCAGCGGGCTGGGCGATGTGGCAGTGGTGGTGACCCGCTACTTTGGCGGAACCAAGCTGGGAACCGGCGGGCTGGTCCGCGCCTACAGCGACGCGGTGCGCCAGGCGTTGGCCATCCTGCCGCGCGCTGAGCGCGTCCCGGTTCACATTGTGATGTTGGGCGCCCCTTACAACTGGTTCGAGCGCCTGCGCCAGCTCATCGCCGCCCACCATGGCGAGTTGTTGGAACATGATTTCGCCTCCGATGTGACCCTGACCGTCCGCTTTCCCAGCCAATATCTCCCTGCCTTTCAGGAAGCTTTGAGCCGGGCATCCCACGGTTCGCTTTCCATCGAAATCATTGCCACCGAATCGGCAATCGTTCCAATATAGATTAACGCTTTTGCCAGTTGATTGCGTTTTGTGTTCAAAATCTTTTCCGCCCTCTCATTGTTCAGTCAATGAGAAAATGATGGATTTGTAGTGACGGCTTTAGCCGTTACAGGCGCAAAAAACGACTAAAGTCGTCACTACAGCCCATCGAAATCAAGTTGGCTTACCACGCAGTTGTTTCAACATAATCCATGATTATGATCATAAGGAGATTAAACCATGCCAAACACCGTACGCTGGGGACTTCTTTCCACCGCCAACATCAACCGTCGTTTGATCCCGCCCATTCAGGCCTCGCCCCGTGGAATGCTGGCCGCGGTCGCCAGCCGTGACCTGTCCAAAGCCAGGGCCTACGCTGCGCAGTGGAATATTCCGCTTGCTTTTGGATCCTACCAGGAGATGTTCGACTCGGGCAAAGTGGATGCCGTTTATATCAGCCTGCCCAACCACTTGCACGCCGAATGGACGATCCGCGCCCTGCAGGCTGGTGTCCACGTGCTTTGCGAAAAACCATTTGCGCTCTCCCTGGATGAAGTGGACCGGATGATCGCCGCCAGCCAGGAGAGCGGGCGCGTCCTGGCGGAGGCCTTTATGTACCGCCACCATCCACAGACCAAAATTGTCGGTGAATGGGTCCGCAGTGGACGGCTGGGCGAGATTACCCAGGTGTGGGGAGTGTTCAATTTCCAGATCGGCGCCCGGAACGATGTGCGCCTGGTACCCGAGTACGGCGGCGGCAGCCTTTGGGATGTCGGTGTGTACCCGATGAGCTTTGCCCAGTATGTTTACAGCAGCCCACCCGAACAGGTTTTTGGGATGCAGTGGACCGGCGACACCGGCGTGGATGAGACCTTCGTTGGGCAGATGCGCTACCCCAAAGGCGGGCTGGCACAAATTGCCTGCTCTTTCCGTAACCCGTTCAACATCCAGATGGAAATCATCGGGCGTGAAGGCCGCCTGTCGCTCAATCGCCCCTTCACCGCAGTAGACGATGACCGCCATCTGCTCTTCTATCCAAAAGAAGGCAAAATGCAGGAGATCCCCGTCCCTGAGCAGGAGCTGTATATCGGCGAGGTCGAAGACATGCACGCTGCCATCCTGGATGGCGCACCGACCTACCTGACCCTGGCAGAGACGCGTGATCACGTGCGCACGGTCCTGGCGCTTTACGAATCAGCCAGGAACAGACAGGTCGTAAATCTTTAGGGTTTGTTTGCCTTTTCAGCAAAACCTGGGTGATTTTATCGACGCAACAAAACACATTTATCGAGATGGGTAGGTAAAGTTCCTGTTCAGAGGATCTCGGCACGGTGAGCAGCCGCTACACTTTGAAACTGCGCAGCCCCTCTTGCAGCGGCAAATAGCCTTCTTGAAACAACCGCTGATAAACTACATGTCGGGCAGCATCTGGTTCATAGCGCTCCAGCTTGCAGCCACTGAGCTGCTCAGCCAAGGATTGCTCGCTTGGGTAGACCCCGCACCCCAGCCCAGCCAGCAGCGCTGCGCCGAGCAGCGTGGCCTCTCTCTGCGCCAGCACATTCAGCGGGCAGCCAAAGACATCCGCCTTGATCTGCATCCAGCGCTGATTGCGCGTCCCTCCGCCCGCTGAATGGACACTCTTAACCGGCGCACCGGTCACTTGCTCAGCCGAACGCCGCATGAATTCAGCCTCCAGCGCCGTGCCCTCCAGGACTGCCTGGTACAGGTCAGCCCGGGTGTGGGTCGCGCTCAAGCCAATGAATGCGCCACGAACCCTGGAGTCAGAGTGCGGTGAGCCGCTGCCCGCAAGGTAGGGGAAATACAGGATGCCGGTTGGCCTGTCTGGCCGGGATGCCAGCAGCGCATCCAGATCGTCATATCCAAGCGGCGGATCCCCCAGGACTGAACGCAGCCACTCGATCGACCCGCCAGAAGCCGACAAACCGCCCATCCAATACAGACTTCCCGGCATGCTGTGAACACCAAAGTTGAACCCGGAATGGAAATCGACCTGGCCCAATGGCCGCTCCGGAAAAACCCCGCTGAGCGATTCAGCCGTGCCGATGGAATCAAAAACCAGTGTGGTCTTCATGCCGCTCAGCGCCTGTGCAGCAAAAGTCGCGCAGACATGATCATGGCCAGAGACGGCCACCGGCGTATCCTTAGCCAAACCCAGAGCCTCCAGACCGGGCAGCGCGCCCACCACCGCCCTGCCGCTGGGGTGCGCTTCAGCAAAAAGGTCCGTTGGCATGCCCAACCTGCTCAAAGCATCGCTGTCCCACACTTTGCGATTGATGCAAAATGCATAGGTTCGCCCAGCCAGGGAATAATCGGTCGTCAGGACACCGCTCAAAAGGTAAACCAGGTAATCTGCCACCCCCAGCCAAATGGCTCCATCCAGTTGCCTTGGATCCTGCTCCTTCAGCCAGAGGATCTTTGCCAGGCTGTATTTGAAAGCAGGGCGCAGACCAGTTCTATAGAAGCGTTCCTGGACGTCAAAAAGCTCCCGCAACGATTCAGCCTCCGCCGTGGCGATGGGATCAAACCAGGGTATGAACGGGGTGCGCAAGATCCGCCGCTCTGGGTCGAAAAGCAGGCCGGTCTCAGCCATGCTGGCCACTCCGACCGCGCAAGGTCGCATCCTTTCTTTATCATTCTCCTTCCGCCAGCCTTCTATCTCCATGAGCATCGCCTGAACTCGATGCCATAGGTCTGTGGGATCATAGTAAAAGTATCCCGCTGGGTGGCGTTGAACCGGGTTATCTCGGCTGGCAATGTACAGAGCTCGCCCATCCAGGCCAAACAGCCCCGCCTTGCAATGGGTGGTGCCAAGATCGATTGCGAGCAAAGTCTTTTCGTTCATCATGGATGATGGTTTATACTTGTTAAATTCGCAGAAGCCTGGGACAGATTTCCCAGAGCTTGCTGCCATTCAGGTTTTGTAGCTGGGGTCGGCAACCCCGCTGAATAATCAGGAGAGCCATATGCGTATTCTAATCATTGGAGGTACCATCTTCCTGGGCCGCGCTCTGGTCGATGCGGTTTTGCTCCGCGGCCACCAGCTCACCCTGTTCAATCGTGGCCAAACCAACCCCAGCCTGTACCCTGAGGTGGAGAAACTGGTCGGCGATCGAAAAGTCGACCTGGCTGCGTTGAAGGGTAGGCGCTGGGACGCCGTTATTGACACCTGCGGCTACCTGCCTTCTGTTGTTGCCCTTTCGGCGGCGGCTCTGGCAGATTCTGTCGAGCATTATACCTTCATCTCCACCGAATCCGTTTACGCCAGCCCACTCCAACCGGGATTGGATGAAACCGCGCCGGTCGGTAAGCTGGAAGATGAAACCGTTGAAGAGATCACCGGCGAGGCCTACGGCCCGCTCAAAGCGCTCTGTGAGCAGGCTGTTGAATCTGCCCTGCCGGGTAGAACCCTGGTGGTGCGGCCGGGTCTGATCGTTGGTCCATATGACGCCAGCGACCGCTTCACCTACTGGCCGTGGCGCGTGGCGCAGGGCGGGCGTGTGCTGGCGCCTGGACGACCGGAGCGAGGAGTGCAGTTCATCGACGTGCGCGACCTGGCTGCCTGGATCATCCAACTTGTCGAAGCCAGGCAAACTGGCGTCTTCAACGCCGATGGCCGGCCCGGCGAAGTGACTATGGCAGCGCTGCTTGAAACCTGCAAGGCCGCCAGCGGCAGCGATGCACAGTTCGTCTGGGCTGGCGATGAATTCCTGACCAGAAACAACATCGGCGCGTGGATGGAGATGCCGCTGTGGATCCCGGAAAACGACCCGGACGCGTCCGGCTTCTTCTCCATTTCGGTAGCCCGGGCGGTGCAGGCTGGGCTGTCCCACCGTCCTTTGCACGTGACGGTAGCGGATACGCTGGCCTGGGCGCGCACCCGCCCAGCGGATTACGCCTGGCGGGCGGGGCTGCGCCGGGAGCGGGAGGCGGAGTTGCTGAACAAACTGCCATGACTTGCCCGGAGACGCGCATAAACCTGGGAGATCGAAGACCGGAATCGATGACATGAAAACCAAACATTATCATACCAGCATGCTCCAGGGCTTTATCGAAGTTGCGATAGCCCTGCTCACCTCCCCACTCACCCGGCGTTGGTACAACCGCTGGGGAGCAACGCCGGACGAAATCGCATCCTCCTTGCCCGGCGATGATTGGGTACCCGCCCCCCGCTTTGCCTATACCCGCGCCATCACCATCCACGCCCCAGCTGCGGAGATCTGGCCCTGGCTGGTCCAAATGGGCCAGGGGCGGGGCGGGCTATACAGCTATGACAGCCTGGAAAATCTGATCGGCTGCGACATCCACAGCGCCGATCGCGTCCTGCCCGAGTTTCAAGACCTGCAACCCGGCGACCACATCCTGTTCGGCCCGGCAGAGAAGAACTTTCCCGGGCAGGTGGTGCTGGAGGTGCAGCCTGAGAAAGCCATCGTGATGTGCGCATTGGACCCCGTGGCGCGGCAACCAGTGAAGAGCGCCACCTGGGCTTTCGTGTTGGATGAAAAAGGGGACCGCACAACGCGCCTGCTGGTGCGCGGCCGCAACGCTTATGAGCCAACGACCGCCAACCATATTTTGTGGCACATTGTCGAGCCAATCAACTTCGTCATGGAGCGCAAGATGCTGCTGGGGATCAAGAGGCGGGTGGAGAACTCCTGATACCAATAGACAAAATATCGCTTATAATCGTCTATATCAGATGGTTATCTTAAGGCGGCTGATATGGACATTTCGATTGCTGAAGCGCATAACCGGTTATCCCACTGGCTAAAGCAGGTGGAAAAAGGCAACCCCGTGCGCATCACCCGGCGAGGCAAACCGGTGGGTGTAATCATCGACCCCGAGGAGTACGAGCGCCTGCGACAGGTGCAAGCTTATCTGGAGATGGTCAGCCTGTCGCGCACGCTGCGCGAGACCGACCTGACCGCCGGAGAGCTATACCGCCTGGGACGTGACGAGCTGGAGGGGCGCCCGTGATCGTCGACGCCAACGTAATCTTGCGCGCCTTTTTCCCGGATGAAGCCCAGGCGTCTGCGCAGGCGCTGGTGCGCGACCATGTTGCCGGGCGGGTGGCGCTCAAGGCCCCGGATTTACTGCCCTACGAGCTGGCCAACGCCGTATGGCAGGCGCAGCGCCTCGGCCGCATCAACGATGCTCAAGCACAGGCCATCATCGAAGCGATGGAGGGCTTGCGCATCAAGATTATTCCCCTGGGATGGGGCGAGATGCTGCCCCTGGCGCGCCGCTTTAATCGCAGCGCCTATGACGCGGCCTATCTCGTCCTGGCGCAAAAGCTGGGCGAGCAGTTGATCACCGGCGACAAGCGGCTGTACCATGCCGTATACCCCCAGCTGGAGTGGGTGCTGTGGGTGGAAGAATACCTCCCTCCGGCCTGATCGTCACCGCCCAGGCCAAGGACGTGCACGACTTCAATGCGCGCCTGGCCGAGATCAGGGCGCCCACGCTGGTGATCGCGAGCGCCAAAGACCTGTACTACAGCGAATCTGTACTCTTAAAGCGCCCCTCTACCCCACCTCGCTCCTGCACCAGCCTGATCAGCGACCTCCTGGCAATCAAATCTGCGCTCACCATCCCCAGCACGTTGCCCTTCTCCACAACTGGCATAGCTGAGATTTCGTGGTGTTCCAGCTTGCGGATCATTTCCAGAATTGTATCGCCTGGTTCGGCGGTGATCACCTCCCGGCTCATGATCTGTTCCAGAGGCTCATCCTCCGCCTTCCGCCGGGCTGCCGCCCGCGCAAAATCCCAATCTGTGATCACACCCTCCAGTTCGCCCTGGGGTGAGATTACCGCCAGGATTGGGCTGTTGGACTCCATCAGAAGGGCTGCTGCAGCACGGATGCTCTTATCCACCAGGATGGTAGGAATCGGCTCCATGATCTCGGCCGCGGTGCGATCGCTCTCCCGCCTGGCCACCCTGCGAATGCTGATCCGCTCGGCAGCCTCGCAGGGCAACATGTCCGCATCGGTGACGAGCAAATCCACAAGCTCGCGCATATTGCGCCGGATGACCTCCTCACGGTACATTTCGCCTGCCTTGCGGCGCTTTTCGGCCAGTTCGCTTAGGTCGTCTTCGTGTTCTGCCAGCCAGTGATCCACCGCCTGGCGGTCGCCCAGCATCTCGTCCGGGATGCGCAGGTGGCCGGGGGTCTTGATCAATTGCTCCTGAGCGGCGTAGATCACCCCGCCCGAGTTGACCAGGTAATCGGTGGCGATCAGCACGCCGCGCTGGCGGTACACCTGGCGCTCCATGCGCGCCCGCGCCGCCTTGCGCGCCCGGTCGGGCGAGTAGGTGTTGGCGCCTTCAATGATAACCGTGAACCGGCCCATCCGGTCCACGGTCATGGACGGTTGCAAGCTCTCATCCAGGTCCAGGTAATTTGCTACCGGCGAGGCCGGGATCAAACAGAATGCCGACTCCCGCAGCAGGTCATTGGGCGCTGTGCTGAATTTGGCGTGTGACACGCCCCATCGATCAGAGATCATCACCTCGTTATAATAATCGCGAGAAACCCGACCATGCTCTTGCCAGCGGTGGAAGAGCTGCTCAACAGGCAAGCCGCGCGGGTCGTACAGGTATCCCTGGGCGTCGCTGATACCAATCACCTGCACACCCGGCATCCGTTCGCAGAGCAGCCGCGCAGTGTGCGCCCCCACTGCGCCAAAACCCTGGATTAAGACGGTCAGGCCACTGTCCTCCAATGGGATTTCCAGGTCGGCAAATTGCGGCAAGGATCTTAGACGCGGCATCTCGTCCAGCAAAGCGCGCAACGCCGAAACAATCCCGCCAGCAGCCGCGCCCAACTGGTCGACCCGGTTGCCGCCCATATCTGCTGGTTTTGAGACAACCGTGTCCAACCCGTTCTCGATGGCAATGGTCTTCATATCCGCGTCGTTAGTGCCCACATCCGGACCCGGAAGAAAAATGGTGCGGTATTTGGAGAGCAGGCGGGCAAAGCAACGCACCACCTCGCTGTGCTCGGATGGAGTCAGGCTGCGCTCGGCCACAATGCCCACTTTGCCCCCACCGAAAGGCAAGTTAGCCGCGGCATTCTTCAGCGTCATCCCTCGCGCCAGGCTGCGCACCGCTGAGGGGGTGATCTCTGGCAGCATGCGTATTCCGCCCATCGCTGGGCGTCCCATTGCCAGATTATCAATCACCAGGTAGCCGCCCACTTCAAGCGAAGAAGCCTCGTCCCACATACACACCAGATTACGCGGTCCCAGGTTATCCACTTCAACCCCCAGGCGCGCCAGGCGGTCCACGTCCACCGCGCTGAATTCCATGTAGCACAGGTTCCCCTCGCGCACCAGGCGGTTATCCCAGGTGCGTTGAGGCAGCCGCTCGCGCAGGAAGGCTTCCATCCGTTTTGGGATCATATCCGGCCTCCTCCAAAGTTTCGGGGCGCGACATCACGTTTGGCAGATGCCAAATCTCAGCCAAAAAGTCCCGCCCCAACAAAATTTATTGATGCAATTTCTCCGCCGCAACAAATGAAAGCCCGCATTCGGTGAGAGCCCGGGCGGTATTTTCCATAGCCGCCCACTTGTCCAGGAAATTCTGCTCCAGGGCATCCCAATCGCCAGAAGCAATCACCTCACTCTTATCGCGGAAGTAATCCAGGATATCCGAAGGATGCTGCCGTGTTTCATCGATCTCCGGATCGCCGCCTTCATGCTTGGCCGAAATGTTAGCCACATGGTCAGCAAGCTGCACCAGTTCGGCACGGCGGTTGTAAGGTTGGCGCACGATGTTCTTGTAGGTTTCCGTAATGTGATGCTCAAAGCGTACCACATTCTCAAAGCCCAGCTTTTTGCGGAACTGAGCGGTGATCTCCATCGTCTCGTTGTTCACCGAGTTACTCCAGTTGAAACCAATCAACGGTGAAGTGCCGTCATCGCGCGAAAACAACTTTGCCCCGATCAGCGTCCACAGGCCGGCGTAAGGGTTATCATTGCCCATGAAGACCGAGATCTTGAATTCGATATCCACTCCCAGTCGGTAGAGCAAATAGCCAGCCAACACAGTTCCCGGGTTGATGTTGAGCACCTGGCGGATGCCATAGTTGGTATAGTAATAGAGAAGCTCGTCTACCCACTTGAGCGGATAGTGGTTCGGCTGTCCCACCCCGCCAAAGTAGCCGGTAATTGTCGCCGGACCGCCCAGGTGGATATTGGAGCCGTCTGTTCCCTTGGTATCCAGCGTCTCAACCAGGCTGGCGCCGATGATCTGCATCGCAGCCGAGACTGCCGGCAGGTCGCCATCGGCTTCTTGTTCCTTCATCTTCCGCACCCGGATAAAGCGCCCCGGCACCAGGCTGCGTTCCGTGAGCGCTTTATCGGCCAAGGTGATCAACCATGGAAAGTATTGAAATGCGCTGATCTCCAGGGTGACAGCAAACTCATCGGCAAACTTCATTGTATCCGCCTTGGCGCCCAGCACCTTGCGCCGGTAATCGGCCACGCTGATGAAGGCGTTTCGATCGCGCTGCTCGGCCAGCCATTCCAAATCCTTCAAATATTCTGGTCTGGTCTCCTCCACGCGCTTGAGTAGATTGGGCAACTGGCGCGCTTCGGCAGCTTTCTGGTTGATTTCCGCTGGGGCGCCATACTTCTGCACCACCTCCAAGAAGTTGTTTACCACTTCCATGTCCGGGTCCAACAGGACCGCATTGATGTCATCCAACCGGTCATACGGTATCTTGAGCAACTGGCGCAACGATTCGTCCATGCAGATCTCTCCTGTCTGAGCTTTACCGTCAGGTGCGTCGCACCTTTTTTATCCATCCACACCGCTCATCCCAACAAGTCCAGAAGCTCCTCATATTCTTCGTCTTTGATGCCAAACCAGTTCTCTGGCTGCGGGAAGGTTTTGTTGGTCACTTCATCAACATAACCCTTTAAGCCATTGAGAATAACCTCTCCCGCATTGCCAAAAACCTTGGCCATGCGCGGCTTAAACCGGGGGTACAGGCCAAACATATCATGGTAGATCAACAATTGGCCATGAGCGTGCGGGCCGGAGCCCAAGCTCATGATGATACAATTCTCCGCCCGCTCGGTGATCAACTGACATACCCGGTCGGGCACCATCTCCAGCAAAATCATGAACGCCCCGGCGTTTTCCAACGCTTTGGCCGCGTCGATGATTTTCTTGGCCTGCAGTGCGCCCTTGCCCTGCACCTTGTAACCACCCAGCAGGCTCACACTCTGCGGAGTCAGGCCCAGGTGTCCCACTGCGGGGATGCCCGCCTTGACAATGGCTTCGATACGATCGGCCATCTCCACGCCGCCTTCCAGCTTGATCGCGTCACAACCGGCCTCGGCCATGAAGCGCCCAGCGTTCCGGATGGCGCTTTCAATACTGGCCTGATAGCTCATGTAAGGCATATCGCCAATCACAAAGACGCTCGGCGCGCCGCGCCGCACCGCCTGGCTGTGACGGATCATATCATCCATCGTCACCGGCAGCGTGGACTCGTAGCCCAACATAGTCATTCCCAGGCTGTCGCCCACCAGGATCACATCCAACCCGGCCTGTTCTTGCAGATAAGCGGTTGGGTAATCGTAACAGGTCAACCAGGTTATTGGAATGCCATCCGCAACTTTCTTAAATAGCATTGGGATGGTCACTTTCTTGCGGGGTTCACTCGTCATTCATGCCTCCATGGATTGGATCGGGAAATTTTGGCCAGCCGCGCGGAAGCGCGGCTGATTTTATTCTACGCAAATCCCACTCGAAAATCAACTGACTTATGTCAGGATTCAAGATGTCAGATGTAAGGGCAAGCCTCTTGGCATTCAGCGTCCAGCAGCGATCTCGCAAATCGCTTCGCACACATCCGCCTGGGCATTATTGTAAAAAGTCCCCCAAGCGTATCGTTGTTTGCAATTGCAAGTGAAGCCCAGGCTGGAAGTGGATGTGGGCGTGAAGGTGGCTGGAGGCATCCAGGCTGCCAGGGCGGGTGTAGGGGTGGCTGTGCCCGTTGCCACAGGCATGGGCGTCGATGTTTGCCCCTGCGGAGTCGCCTGGCCGGCCCACATGCCAAGCCCTTCCGCGCGAGCCTGGCTGGCCGCCAGGGCAAACAACTCATCACAAGCGGTGTCCGGCGGTGTAGAAGCGGCATCGGCCCAGCCCAGGCGCACCAGCTCATAATTAATAAACAGATCACCCAGCAAGGTGTACCTCGGGAGCATACCCGCCTCATCCACCTGGGTCACATCCTGGAGCAACGTCACCATCTGGCCAGCGACCAACCCCGCATTGGCGGTCAGCGCTTCAGGTCCAAATGGCTCTGCAACCGGATCCATATCCGGCGCATCTATCCCGATGTAACGGACTATATAATCCTGACCATCGATCTGGACATTAATCGTATCCCCATCGATGACATCGGTCACTACAGCCTGCTCAAGGCCGTCCTCTGGCGCGCACAGGTCTGCCGCCCGGGTGGGAAGCCTGATCTGTCCCCCTGGCTGGAGGGTCGGGTTTTCAGGATCAAGCCCGTTCGCAGCAATCACCAGCACCACATCCACCCCAAACTGATCGGCCACCGACTGGGGGGTGTCGCCTTCCTGGACGGTGTATAGCATGCCAATGCCTGGCGGGGCCCCGGTAGGTGTAGGGATGACCACCAGCGTTTCCGTAGGCGGTAAAGCAGATGGTGCAAGTGTATACGTCGGAAGCGGCGTGTAGGTGGGTAGCAGGGTGTAAGTTGGATACGGCGTATAAGTCGGGCCGCTGACAAACGCCACAGTCACCGCCAGGCGGGTGACCGCCACGCCTGCCCATCCCGAATACGCCGAAACGCCGGCCGAGATTAAGATGCTGCCGCCCACGAAGCCGCACAGACAGACAAGGAGGACCAGCGCAGCCACAATCGCTGCCCAGACCGGTCGACTGATCGGTGCCAGGCTCTGCAGCTCCTGGTTGCTCGAAGAGCTACCCCCCTCAAGATCATTCATTGCCATGGCTGCAATTGTAAATGAATTTTGCCTGCCTGCGCGGATTTTCGTTTGATTTTCGTTTCAATTAAGCAATTTGCCCAAAATAAAAAAGCCCAAAGGATTAACCTTTGGGCTTCGCCATCAGTCGTTCAACCCATCAAATTCGCTTCGCTGCCTAAGCCGGCACCGCTGCCGGTTTCGCTTTCTTCTCGCCCTCCGCCGGCTTTTCCGGCGGGACGAAGTCCGGCGGCAGCAGCCCGGCCTCGGTGATGATGCGCGGCACAATTTCCTCCCAGCCCACCGCCATCAGGTGGATGCCGTTGACGCCCTGCTTGTTCTTCACCGCTTCGATCAGCTCCAGGGCAATCTGCACGCCCTCTTCGGCCGCGCCATCCCCGGCGGCTTCCATGCGCTTCATCAACTTGTCTGGGATGGTTACGCCCGGCACCTCATCGTTCATGTATTGTGCCACCTTCAAGCTCTTCAATGGGGTGATCCCAATCAGGATGTAAACCTTGTCCAGAATGTTGCGTTTGGCCAGCTCGTTCAGCCAAATCTCCAACCCATCAGGATCGTACACCAGGTTGGTCTGGAAGAATTGCGCCCCAGCGTTGATCTTCTTGTGCTCCCGGATAGCCTGGAATCGCGGCTCCGAGGCATACGGCGATCCGGCCGCTCCCAGGAAGTACTTGGGCGGGAATTTCATCGGCCGCCCATCCAGGTATTTGCCCTCGTCGCGCATTCGCCGCAGGATCCACAGCATCTGTACCGAGTCAATATCGATGATATCCATACGGCCGCGCGGCTCGGGCGCCATCTTCATACTGTCGCCCGAAAGGCACAGGATATTGCGCACGCCCAGGGCGTTGGCCCCCAGCACCTCGGCCTGCAGGCCAACCCGGGTACGATCGCGGGCCGCAATCTGCATTACTGCCTCGGCGCCATTCTGCACCGAAAGCGTGCTGCACGCCCAGCTCGACATGCGCGGCGTGGCCGAGGGGCAGTCGGTGAAGTTGATCGCCGCCACGTAAGGCTTGATCATCTTGATATTCTCAATCAGCTTCTTGGTAGCCGCAGTCTGTGGCGGGGCCACCTCCGAGGTGACCACAAACTCACCCGCCTTCAAGCGCCGTTCCAATTCTGAAACCGGTTCGTTGTACGCTGGCGGGTGATATTCCTTATCACCCTGCCACCATTCTGGCTGGCGCACAGGGCGGAAAACCGAATCCCACATCATCGTCCGCTGGGCTGGATCGCGCGACATCATCCCGGTGAAAAAGTTCTTCGCGCCAACCTTTTTTACCTGGTCAATCACATCGATCCAGGTCTCACCGCCCACTTTATCCCAATCCAGCGGCGGCAAGACTTCAAGCAGCATCTCTTCGCGCCCCATCCGAAATGCGCGGTCATAAATTTTGTACCAGATGCACGGCCGGGTTTCATCCACATAACAATGTTCTTCGGTGGAACCGCCGCACGGCCCATTGCGCACGCCCTTGGGACATTCCATTGGGCAGATAAACGCCGTCTCCTGTAGCAAACAATTCCCGCACATCCGGCAGCCAAACAACGGCCCTTTGACCATTTTTTCCACTGTTTCCAGGGCACGGCGGCCGAAAGGCTCCTTCTTAAAGGGCAAGTAGGGCGGTTGCCAACGTCTTCCAGGTGTAAAGCCAGGCATACGGTTCTCTCCTTACAGCAAAACAAGGCCAACCATTATTTTGTTGCTGGAGGCGCAACTCGCCAGCATTGCAACTGGGTTGAAGGCCAATAGCGCGCTGCGCCTCAGACAACCAGATTCTACATCACCGGATTTGGAGTACTCCAGTGACATTTGCCATATTAGCCAGGTTACATTCGGACAATCTTTCTCAAAACCAACAAAGTCTTGATTGCATGCACCGTTTCAGAAAGAAGTAAGCCTTCAGAGCTTCGATCCTTCGTGATCAAATTCGTTAACAGCTTCCTTGCCAGGCAAACTGTCAAACGCTCTGAGCAAACGGAGCTGAAAAGCGGCTACTGCTCAAGGTACGAGTCTGCGTAAATCACCTTGTTTAGCAGTACCTGGACTGTCTTCCAGATCGCAACCTGCTCTGGGTCGCTGAAATCCACGTCTTCGACAGATGGTTCTTCCATGTTGGCAATGCGATCGGCAATCTTCAGATATAACCGGCCCACCGGTGTGCTCTCGTCGCGTTGCTCAATAATGCGCACCGTCTCCTTGAGTTTTTCGTCCAGCGGGTTGGCGATCATCATCTGCAAGCCCACACCCATCAACATGGCGCAATACACCCGGTTGATCAACGGCCGGTTGTGCGCCGGAACGGCGTTCGAGACGTTGGACAGGCCCACCGAGATCATGGGCGCAGGGTCCCAAGCATATTGCAGCGTGCGTACCGCTTCGATAAGGTGCGGGCAGTACTCCTGGCAGCCAGAGACAGTCAGCACCAGGGGATCGATAATCAGGTCGCTCATCGGGAAATCGATCTCCAGCATGCGCGGGATCAGCGTTTCCACCGCGATGTTCACCCGCTCATCAGCAGCCACCGGGATGCCCGAGGAGCCCATCGTCAGGGCAATCAGACGAGCGTTGTACTGCTTGGCCAACAGCGGCACCTTCTCCAATCGCTCCGGCTCAGCGGATGTAGAATTGATAATTGGCTGCGCCTTGGTGATCTTCTTGAGTCCGGCCTCGATCCCCAAAAGATTGGTGCTGTCAAAGCTGAGCGGTACATCCACCACCGCCTGCACAGTCTCCACCATCCAGGGGAAGACAACCTCGCCGTCTTTTTTGCGCGGGCCCAGGTTCAAATCCAGCGCCTGGGCGCCAGCTTCTACCTGCTTCACCGCCAGATCCTGGAAGAAGTAAGCATCTTTGTTGGCCAGAGCTTCTTTGACTTTTTCGGAAATAATATGGATGTTTTCACCTAGGATGTACATCGTTTGTTTTTCCTTTCAGTAACTATGGCTACCTTGCAGCCGGAGAGTTGGGTCACTTTTCACCCGGCGTCACGCTGGGGAACAGTGACAGGTCTGTATGCGGCAGAAATAAAGCCGACATAAACGCATCGTAGAATGTGTTATCTGCAGACAGCTCAATATAGGTCATGCGGGAGGCAATCTCTTTGATCCGCTCCCTGGCTCGCCTATCGAGCAAGGCGTAATAAGCCCCTCGCACCGAGGTATTGCCCAGGAATTGGAAATTTTCCCAGGGCATGTCGGGCAACAATCCAATCTGCACCGCTTTCTCGACATTGATGTATTTGCCAAAGGAACCACCGATCAGCATTTGCTCAATCATCTCGAGAGGTACACCCACCGAGTCTGCCAGGACTCGATAACCGGCAAAGATTGCTCCCTTGGCGCGCAACAGATTATCAATGTCGGTGTGGGTGATCGAGATATCGTTCCCATGCTGGGTTTCCGTGCCCCAGGCAATCACATATTCCAGCCCATGCTCGCCTTCCCGGATCCGGGGAGTGTCCAGTTGGGTATTCAGGTTGCCGGCTTTGTCCACCACCCCGGTCATGAACATCTCCGCCAGCAACGAGATCAACCCGCTGCCGCAGAGGCCGCTGGGTTTTCCGCCGCCGATCACCCGATAGCTGGGTTCGTAGGTCTGCCCATTGATCCACACTTCTTCAATGGCGCCTCGTGTGGCTCGCATCCCGTGCAGCACGCCTGCGCCTTCAAAGGCTGGGCCGGCCGAGCATGCGCAGGTCACCAGCCATTCGCTGGAGCCCAGCACAATCTCGCCATTGGTGCCCACGTCCATAAACAGCGTGATGCGGTTGGTGTCATCCATGCCCGAGGAAAGCACTCCAGCGGTGATGTCCGAGCCAACATAGCTGGCCACGCCGGGCAGGCAGTCCACCACCCCCTGGGGGTTAATCCTCAAACCCACCTCGCTCCCAGTGAGCAAGGGTGGCTGATTGAACGCTGTGACAAAAGGCGACAGGCGTATGGAAGCAGTTGGAATACCCAGCAGCAGGTGGATCATCGTGCTGTTGCCTGCAACAACCACCTTGACGATCTCTTCCGGTTTTACCTGGATGAATTCGCCTTCCTCTTTGTGGCTGGCGCGCTTGCACACAGTTTCCAACAGGCTATTGATTGTGGCCAGGACCAGTTCACGCAACTCATCCTGCCCACCGTTCTTGCCAGCATACACAATTCGCGAGATCACATCCTCGCCCCGGGTAATTTGCCCGTTGTACTCAGATGCCTGAGCCCTTACCTCGCCGCTGACCAGGTCGACTAACCAGACAGTCACCGTGGTCGTACCGATATCGATAGCTGCGCCCCACAGCGGCTCATCATCCGGAATGTGGCCAGGCAGCACATCAATCAACCACTCTTCCAGGGCGCGCCCATCGAACAATTCGCGCACATCCAGGATGGTAGTAACCTGCCAGTCGCTATCACGCAAGACATGACCCAACTTGCGCAGAATGGGCAACGAGACGGTAACCCCAGTGAAACCAGCTTGCTGGCGCAGGCCAGTCAACAAGCGGCTCAGGTCGTCAGTCTGGTCTTCCATGCTTGGCTCGCTCAGGGTAAGCCGCACACGGCGGATGGTCTGGTCCAGGTCAGGGTTGTAACCAACCGGCACCGTCACTTCCGCCACTGTCAAATCGGTGGTCAGCCGCCGCTCGAGTTTCTCCTGCGGCGGGACGTGGATAACCACGTCGCCTTCAACCACCGATTGGCAAGCCAGGGCATAGCCCAGTGCGACATCCTCGGCAGAGAGCCGCAATGTGCTGCGGCGGCGTACCGCGCCTTCCAGGACTTGAACTGTGCACCGCCCGCAGCGCCCCTGGCCTCCGCAGGGTTGACCAATTTCCACACCTGCCAGACGCGCCGCTTCGCTGAGCAGTGTACCTGTTGGCACACTCACAGCTTCAGCAGCAACATCAAAGCGAACCAGATGTTCCATCCAGGTCCTGGATCTAAAGCGCTTCCTTCATGAATTTAGGAATATCAACCGCTTCGCGCGGCCCAACCCGTATTTCCCAACCGGGCAGCTCTTCTTCAAGTTCGCCAGAAAGCACCGCCACATGACCTGGCAGGACCACTCGCTTGCGGCTGACCTTATCGGCAATGCTAAAGCCTTTCACAGCTTTAGCAATGCGCTCAGCGTCGAACTTACCCGCCGCCCAAGCGGTCAGCACGCTCATGCCCTCTGCGTCTGTCACCAACAGCCAGGCTGGCATGCCGGAACCCTCGACTTCGTTCGCCACGCTGAAGTAGGTGATGCTGAAGTTGGTCGTGATCAGCACCGGGCTTTCGGGCTTGGGGCCGTTGATCTCGTAAACCCCCGGTTGCACCTGGATCGGTTTCTGCGGATCGGTATAGATGTTTTGTCGCAGCACCAACAGCGGATAGATCACCTCTGGCGCAAAGCTATCCAGAACAATGAATCCAGCATATTTGGCGATCGCCTGCACCGCTGCTTCGGGGGTCGGGGGAAAAGCCACCAGGGGGTAGCCCAGGGCGCGGAAGTTCTTCTTCAGCGCCAGCCGCCGCACCTGTGTGCTCATCGCCAGGTCTGCACTCAGGTTCTGATCCTTAAGCCCCAAGGCCATGTCTTCCAGGCCTTTGGCCTTGATCTTTTCGGTCAGATCGGCTAACGCTTCCAGGGTGGGGGCAACCACGGCCAGGGTAGCACCGGCGCCCATGGCCAGGTCAGCCATTGCTTCCCAGTTGTCTGCATTGGCAGCATACAGCATTGGCTTTTCCCCTGGCAAAGCTTTCAGTCCGGCAGCCAGCACCGCCGGGTCATTGCCAGCCAGGATGAGCGGGCGTTTGCTGGCTTCGCGGGTGGCTTTAACCGCCGCGGCAAACTTGTCTGCATCGCCAGTCCGGCATTCCAGAGCAAACCCGTCCAGGGTCAGCGCAATGCCAACATAATTAACTGCATAGGTATCAGCCTTTGCCACTTCACTCTTGAGCGTTTCTGGCGCAAGCTCGTCGCTATATTTGACAAACACGCCGGGTTTATTATAAAAGGTCTTCTCGTGGCGGAAAAGCACCACTTCATTGCCAGCCTTCACCTCCATCCCATCCGCCTTGAGCGTCACCAGGCGGATCGGCGGTGCAGAAGACTCGGCCAGTTGAGCCTTCGATTCTTCACTGACATAAGGGCAGGCCGTCAACTCAACCTGCTTGGCCGCCAGCTTCATGGCAAACGCCAGGCAGGTGGGAAAACCGCATTCCTTGCAGTTGGTCTGCG
>CAZDAU010000036.1:0-36427 GCA_964503625.1 uncultured Anaerolinea sp. | reverse complement strand
ACGCCGATACGACCGCTTGAGCCAGCCCCAATGTAAAATACACGCCTGCCCTGGCGGATGCAATCCACCATCAGATCTACCGCCAGGGCAATCTGGGGCAGCTCTTTCCGAATCGCCCCTGCCAGGCGGGCGTCCTCCCGGTTGATACGGGTGACAATTTCTAATGTGGATAGCTGATCAATGTCTCGAGTTCGGGGATTGATCGATTCGGTTACGCGTGTTTTCATTGGTAGGTCAGGTTTGAGAGCGTTGAACAATGAATTTGATTCGGACAACCGGGTCAACGGGCGCAAAACAGCAAGCTCGGGAAGTTTTTACCCGGGACTATTTTGCCCAACACAGCCGGGTGAAGCGCAAAGGTGCAGCTAGGCAGGTTGCCCGGGCGGCCATGAAGCGTTTCATAAGCGATCACAGCAAACGCCACCGCTTCTTTCGCATCGCTCGAATAACCCAGGTCCTCCTGGCGCAAAACAGGGATCGGGTAAAGTTCATCGCGCAGCATCTGCAGCAGCACCGGGTTGTTTGCCCCGCCCCCACCCACAATAATCTCGTCCGGCATTTCAGGCAGAAAACGCCGGTAGCTGTCTGCAATCGAGGCTGCGGTGAACACAGTCAATGTTGCAAGCAGGTCAAGCCCGTTCAGGCCCATGGCCTGTCCCCTCTCCCAAACCTGTTCGCCAAAGAAGACGCCAAATTGTTCCCGACCGGTGGTCTTGGGCAGAGGCTGGTCGAAGTAAGGATGGCTCATCAGCTCCGCCAGCAAGGTCTGGCTCACCTGACCCTGCGCCGCCAACCGCCCGCCATCGTCAAAAGTTTGGTTTCCGGCCGTCAATCGCTGGACTGCATAATCAATCAACATGTTACCAGGGCCAGTATCAAAAGATAGCACCTGCTCTGGCGCCTGATCCATGGGCAGGTAGGTTACGTTACCTATTCCACCAATATTTTGTAAACTGCGCCGTTTGGCAGAATGGCGGTAGAGCAGCCAGTCAACGTAGCTGACCAGCGGCGCGCCCTGTCCCCCTGCAGCCACATCAGCCACGCGGAAGTCGGCCACCACGGTGATACCGGTGCGCTCAGCAATCACCGCCGGCTCACCAATTTGAAGCGTCGAGCGCACTGGCGTGTCCGGCTCCATGCAGTGATAGATCGTCTGGCCGTGCGAGCCGATCAGGTCAATGTGTTCAAACGAAAGCCCAGAAGCGCGCACAGCTTGCAACGCAGCACTGGCAAACCACTCACCAACCGCAAAATTCATCTGGCAAATCTGGTCAACCCGGCTGGTTTGTGGATCAAACAGCGAGAAGATTTGCTGGCGCTGTTTGGCGGAGTAAGGCACAAAGGTGAATGAGCGCAACGCAACCGAGAGCTGGGGCGGAGCGCCATTTATTTCAACAATGGCCGCATCAACACCGTCAGCAGAGGTGCCAGAGATCAAGCCAATGACCAACATCGTTCTGCCGTCCCTTCTTTCATGAGATCTTGCTTGAAAACCAGCAATGGAACCAAAATCAAGCAAGCTAACGTATGGCTTCAACCACCAGCTCGTGCAAGCGCGGCCGGAAGGCCTGGATGCCAGCCAGGTTCTCCCGGCCATTGTAGACACGATTGGTAAGCGCTACAACAAGCAGATCGCAGTCCGGATCTATCCAAAGAGAAGTGCCGGTGAAGCCGGTGTGACCAAAGCTGTGCGGGCCAAATACAGAACCGCACGCACAGTCCTGGGGGGTCCACAGCACCCATCCCAGACCGCGGCGCTGGCCTGCAATGGCAACTTGCTGGCGGGTCATTTCATCCACCGTTTCCGGATGCAGAATCTGAAGACCAGCAAAACGGCCTTTCTGGAGGTAAATCTGGCCCAGCCGGGCCACCTCTTCCGCGGTCGAAAACAGGCCAGCATGTCCAGCAACCCCTGCCAGGCTGGCGGCGTTTTCGTCGTTTACCTCCCCGCGCAACATGCGCCGGCGCCAGGTGCACCTGCCTGTTGGGGCAATCTGCTCCAGCGGAACCGCTTTTGCAAGCGGATTAAAACAAACCTTCTGCAGTCCAAGCGAACTGAAGAGGACTTCCTGAAGAAAGCGCTCCAGGCCCATCCCGGAAAGGCGTTCGATTGCTTCCCCAAGCAGGATAAATCCCAGATCGCTGTACAGAATTCGCTCCCCGGTTGGGTACGCAAAGTCATAGGCCGATACAGCGGCGATACGCCGGGCGCGCAAATCTGGCGCAAGCTGATGCGGCAGCGGTATTTCATCACCTTCTGCGCCAACCCGATAAATGCTGCGCCAGGGAGCCAACCCAGAAGTGTGGGTCAGCAGGTGGCGAAAGTTGATCTTTGCCAGATCAATCTGCTGCCCCAAAAGAGGCGGCTCAACCGGATGCCATCCACCGCTCAGGGGATCCTCTATTGGCCCAATGGAACGCTGTCCGCTAAATTCAGGAAGCACTTCGGTGATGGCTGTCTCAAGGCTGACGCTGCCTGCATCCACCAGGCGCATAAAAGCAGTCACTGTGAATATTTTTGTTAAAGATGCCAGGTCAAAGAGTGTGCTCACCTGAGTGGGGTGCCGGTTTTCGTCTGGGTCAAGACTGCCATAAGCTCGGTGAAAGAGAGTCTCACCACCCCGCATGACCAACACCACTGCTGCTGGAAAAATGCCCTGGAGGCAGGCTTTAAGGTACAAATCCAGCCGGCTGAATGCCGCGCGTTTATCGTAGTTCTGACTGGCTTCAGCGTTTTGCATCTGGGCTCCGCTTATGATAGATGAGTTCGGCAATACCCATGACCACATAATCGGGTATCATTCCCACCTGGTGGTAACCCAGGCGTTGATAAAAACGCTGAGCATCTCGGTTGAAGTCTGAGACCAGCAGGAAGATGTCATCAACTACCGAAAACAGGTCGGCTTCGGCGTGGGCCATCAAAGCTTGTCCAACACCTCGACCGCGCAGGGCGGGCTGCACGCCGATCAAAACGATATAGCCACTGCGGGCAAAAGCGCCGCGCGGTTCGTACCAGATGAACCCGGCAACATTTGCCCCATCTTCGGCAACAACAATGGTTGCCTGGCTGCGCAGCCCCTGCTCAAAGCGACGCGCTGCGCTGGCCTCAGTAACCGAATAACGTTTCCACAATGGACTCTGGGCCATCAATCGGGCGCAAGGAAAGATGTCGGTCGGTTGCATCGGGCGCAGGATCATTTGGGCGCCTTTTCGAACTGGACGCGCGGATCGAGCACATCTCTCAGGCCATCCCCCAGCAGGTTAAACCCCAGCACTGCCAACATGATTGCCAGACCAGGGAATATCGCCAGCCAAGGAGCAATCTCCATCAGTGTGCGGCTTTCGCTCAACATGCTACCCCAGGAAGGTGTGGGAGGCACCGTCCCCAGTCCCAGAAAGCTGAGCGAAGCCTCGGTTAACACCGCCCAGGAGAAAGCCAGGCTCAACTGGACGATCGAAGGCGCCAGCGAGTTGGGCAAGATATGGCGGAAAACCACCCAGGTGCTGCTGCCGCCCTGGCTCAGGCAGGCATCAATAAATTCGAGCGGTTTAATCGTAAGCACCGAGCTGCGGGCCACCCGCGCAAAAATGGGCAGATAGACCACCGTGATAGCAATAATCGTATTGCGTGTGCCAGGGCCAAGCGCCGCTGCAACGAAGAGCGCCAGCAAGATCGCTGGAAAGGCAAAGAGCAAATCGGCTCCGCGCATGACAACGTTATCGGTCCAACCGCCCAGATAGCCCGAAAAGACACCAATCAAGGTGCCCAACATAAACGAGATCGAGACGGAAAGCAAGGCGACGGTCAGGGAATGGGTTGCACCGTGCATTAAACGGCTGAGCTGGTCGCGGCCAAATTCATCTGTTCCCAGCCAATACTGGGCACTCGGTGGCTGCAACCGATCCTTAGGGTGCTGTTCAATCGGGGAATAAGGCGCCAGCACGCTGGCAAAAACCGCAATGATCAGAAAGAAAAATATGATCACCATGCCGGCCACCCCGCTGGGGTGACGGCGCATCCGGCGAACAAAATTTCTGGTTGGAGAGTTAGTCATAGCGAATGGTCGGATTTACCACCCCATAAGCCACGTCTGCCATCAAGTTCACCATGACAAAGTTGAAGGCGATGAACAAGATTGTACCCTGCACCAGGGCATAGTCACGCTGGTTGATAGCGGTTAATAGCAGACGTCCCACACCCGGCATAGCGAAAACTTCCTCGACAATGATGGCGCCGCCAAACAGATAACCCGTTTGAAAACCGATCAACGTGATAATTGGGATCAGGGCGTTGCGCAAACAATGGACAAAGATTACGCCAGACTCCACACGCCCCTTGGCGCGAGCCGTGCGGGCATAATCTTTGTTTAGCTCCTCAAGCAGCGCCGAGCGCGTGGTGCGCATGACCGCCGCGCTGAAGGCAAATCCCAGGGTAAAGGCCGGGAATATGATCTGTTTCAGATTTTCTACCGGATCTTCAAACAGGCTGACATAGTTACCCGAGTTGGGCAGGATCTGAAAATAGACCGAGAGCACAAAGATAATCAAGGTGCCCATCCAAAAACTGGGCAAAGCCAGCCCAATCAATGCAAACACGCGCCCCCCATAATCCAGCAGGGAATCCCGTTTGACTGCAGATGCAACCCCCACCGGGATACCGATTACCACAGCAATCACCATCGCGACAAGCGCCAGCTCCAGCGTCAGCGGGAAGCGACTCAGGATCTCTGAAAGAACCGGCTCACCCGTGCGGACTGAAAGACCAAGGTCGCCTCTTAAGGCAGCGGTCAACCAAAGCCAGTACTGCTCTATCAGAGGTTTGTCCAGGCCATAGTAGGCCCGCAATGCCTCGGCCTGAGCTTCGGTAAGCTTGAACTGCGTCCCGATCATGGCGCTGATGGTATCGCCCGGGATCATCCGCATCACCAAAAAAACAATGACTGAAATGCCCAGCAGCGTCGGGATGATGGTGAACAGCCTGCGGAGGATGTAGTTTCGCATGAGCGGTTTTTGTCAGGCTCAAATTCTGGTAGATCTTCCTCTCCTTGCGAGGGAAATCACTTGCAATTTATGGCAAGGAGAGGAAGATCGGGCAATCCAACTGGCTACTTATCCAGCCAAGTCTCGCGCAGGTAAATCGTCTGCCCGTTGGAAAGCGAAGTATAGTTTACAACATACGGCTGCATGACCCGGTATTCATTGCCGACATACAACCATACCCAGGGCACAGCTTCGGTTAGCAAAATCTGAATCTGATCATAAATCTCCTTCCGCTCGGCAGGATCAGTCAGCATCTGACCTTTCAGGAGCAACTCGTCAATCTCAGGGGACGAGTAATTCGCCACAGAGTTCAGATTGCCGGTGGAGTGCCAGTAGCGGAAAAACATGTTGTGGGGATCAGGATTACCGCCGTTGAGCGCCACGGCTGCGTCAAAATCGGCCTTAAGCCAGCGATCCACATAGACGCCCAGCTCGAGCGTCTCAATCTCTGCGGTGACGCCAATTTCGGCCAGTTGCGCCTGGATGTTCTGCGCTTCGGAGATGGCGGTAGGTGGTTCGTCGGCAGCCGCGATGATGGTGAACTTCACCTCAGGATTGCCCGCCTCAGCCATGAGCGCTTTGGCTTTCTCAATATCCTTCTGGTAACAGAACAGCTTGTCCAGATCTATGCGATAGTATAGTGGAGTTGCTGGACCGGTCACTTCGCCCTCCCCAAGCGAGGCCGTATCCAACACCTGCTGGCGGTCGATGGCGCAGGCAATCGCCTGGCGCACTTTGAGATCCTGGAACATTGGGCGGGAGGCATTGAGCTGCAGAACATGGTAGGCCAGGGCAGGAGCAGTGGAAACCACCAGTTGGCTGTTGCCCGAACCAGCAACAATGCCCGTACGCGGGTTATTGATCAGCGCCCAATCCAGCGTGCCAGCTCGCAAACCGGCCAGAATTGAAGCCTCATCAGGGATGGTGCGGAACTCGATCCCATCCAGATACGGTAGACCCTCGATCCAGAAGTCGGGGTTCTTTTCCAGGAGCAGGATGTTGTCCGGCTCCCATTTGACCAACTTGAAAGCGCCCGTGCCAATTGCTTCATTGGCTGGATCTGAACCCGCCTCTAAGGCCTTTTTCGAAAGGATGGCCGAGTTGGGGTTGGTCATGGCGGCCAAAATCGCTGAGTTCGGCGCCGAGAGGTTGAACACCACCGTGGAATCATCCGGGACATCAATCGATTCAATTGAGGTGAAGAAAGAGCGGGCGGCTGCGCCGGTCTCTTCGTTGAGGATGCGCTCATAGGAGAATTTAACATCCGCGGAGGTCATCGGATCACCGTTGTGGAAGACCACATTCTGGCGCAGCTTCATGGTCAGGGTTTTGCCCTCATTAGACCACTCCCAAGACTCGGCCAGGTTGGGGATCACATTCATGTCTTTGTCCAGGGCGAGCAACGGGTCATAAATGTGCTCAAGGGCGCGGAAGGATGAAAAAGCAGTTTGCTTGTGTGGATCCAGGCCTTTCATGTCGGCTGCACGGGCAGCGATCAATGTTCCGCCAGATTTGGGGCTGACAGGCGGCAAGGGCGTTGGAGTGATCAGCACTTCTTTCACAACTTCCACTTTTTGAGTGACAACCTTTTCAACGGTCACCTCCTTCGTCACAATGACCTCTTTCACTTCCGGGGTCTGTGGTGCAGCTGGCGCGCAAGCAGCAAGAATCATGCTGAGCGCGACCAGCAATGAAATACCCAGAGCCAAATGGCTTCTTCGATCATCGTTCATTTCTCTCCTCCAAATCGGTCTGTGTGGAAAATTGGCAGATCCGCCGGGTGCAAAGCCGGACGGTTGACTGACCTGCAAAACATACTATTTGCCAGGTCCTTCATCAAGTATTATTTGTCGATCGCTTTTACCTCCTTCCATACGTCCCTTCATTCTGCATCTCTGCCTGAAAGATATATTTGTCACCCCGGTAGTAGGACTCGACCCATTCAAAAGGCTGGTCAAGCTGGTCGTAAGTGGTGCGGTAGATATGAAGAACTGGGGCGTTCCGAGGGATACGCAATAGTTTTGCCTCATCCGGCGGGCAGGCAACAGCGGTCCACTGCTGGATCGCCCGGCTGGGGATGACATTGCAAGCCTCAACCAGGAGCGCATACAGCGAGTGGTCTTCAAGATTCCCATCCAAAATAGCTGCACAAGAATCATAGGAGAGGTAAGATGTTTCAACTGCCAGCGGCTCGCCATCGGCCAGGCGCAACCGTTTGAGCAGGATCACTTTTTCTTCATCCAACATGCGATAGGCCCAGGGCAGGGTGGATGGCGGCTCAACCACCGAGAATTGCAAAACCCTGGCACCTGGGCGTTTGCCGCGCGCTTCCATGTCTTGGGTGAAGCCCGTTAAACGGGAAATGCGCTGCTCGATACGTGGCTCTGCAACAAATGTGCCGCGGCCGGGAAAGCGCTCCAAATAACCCTCCTGGACAAGCTCAGCAATTGCCTGGCGGACAGTAATCCGGCTTACCTGGTATTGGTCGCAGAGTTCTTTTTCGGTCGGTATCTGCTCGCCAGGCACCCAGGCGCTTTCCTGTACCTTTGTCCGGATCAGATCAGCAAGTTGGATATAGAGGGGGAGATGGTTTTTGGGATCCAGCAATTGGAGCTCCAAGCTCTCCATCACAATGGTTATATTGTTATAATATTATATTATTAAAATTATAGCAACAAACTATTCGAATGTCAATAAGAGTCGAGCACTCAATTCCTTTGAACAAATCATGATGGAGAATGGCGATTAACACAGCCAAAAACCGTCAAGACAGACCCCAAAATCCGCCTAACTTTCCTTTCAGCGGCTCAAGGATGCAAAAAACGTCCCGGATTATTGACAGACCAGGGCCTTTGTAGTAATATTAGTAATGCATTAAACTCTATTGAACAAATAGACTTTATAGGGTTTCCATGAAACTTTCTAAACGCGGCGAATACGGTTTACGAGCAATGATCGATCTGGCCACCACATTGAACGGGCAAGACGGAAAGCCCAACAATGGAGTGGTGCAAATCCGAGAGATTGCCGAGCGCCAGCATATCCCGGCAAAGTTCCTGGAGCAGATCCTCCTTACGATGAAAAATGCCGGGTTACTGCACAGCCGGATGGGCGTAGGCGGCGGCTATTACCTGGCTAAACCTGCCAGCGAGATCAGCCTGGGCCAGATTGTGCGCATCCTGGATGGCCCCCTGGCGCCAATCGGTTGCGTCAGCCATATGGCTTACGAGCCATGCGGCTGCCCGGATGAGCGCACTTGCGGCCTGCGCCTGGTGATGCTGGATGTACGCAACGCAATCGCCGATATCCTGGATAGCACTTCCCTGGCAGATGTGAGTGAGCGCGTCGATATGGAGAAGGCTTTTCTAAAAGACTCACCCGAAACATCCCCACCGGCCGATGAATAATCAATCCTAAACAAAAGGGCCAGGGAGGAAGTTTCTAATCTGATTTATTGTCTACCAGGCAATGTCTCCAACCGCCCGCGGCTAAACGACCCTTCAGTATACGAACAGAGTCGAAACCCAATGGAGAAAAAAATCAAAAATGAAAACTGTCACACAACTTCTGTTAATTCTGGGAGTATTTTCCCTGATCTGCCTGCCCCTGGCAGGCTGCGCCAGCTCAGCTCCTGCGCCTTCCGATCAGCAAAGCCCGGCGCAAAGCGGCAGCCCATCGCAGGATGGGCAGGTGAAGTTGATCCTGGGAGCCTACACTACCCCACGCGAAGCTTACCAGGAGCTGATCCCCATCTTCCAAAAGCAATGGAAAGAAAAGACCGGGCAAGATGTCATCTTCGAAGAATCTTACCTGGGTTCGGGCGCCCAATCGCGGGCCATTGTGGAGGGATTTGAAGCAGACGTGGCCGCCCTCTCCCTGGCAGCCGACATTGACCGGATCAAGAAGGCTGGGTTAATCACCCACGATTGGCAAAGCGGGCCTTACAAAGGCATGGTAAGCAATTCGATTGTTTCCTTCGCTGTGCGCCCGGGCAATCCAAAGGGCATCCAGGATTGGGCCGACCTGGCCAAGCCAGGAGTAGAAGTCCTGACGCCCAACGCGAAAACCAGCGGCGGGGCGATGTGGAATATCCTGGCGCTGTATGGTGCGGCCAGGCGGGGTTTTGTGGAAGGCGTGGCGAAAGATGATGAAGCGGCTGCGCAAGATTTTTTGCTCAAGGTGCTTAAAAATGTTACCGTGATGGACAAAGGCGCCCGCGAGAGCATCACCAACTTTGAAAAAGGGATTGGCGACGTCGCCATCACATACGAGAACGAAGTGCTGGTGGGCCAGAAGGCCGGGCAAGGCTATGAGCTGATCATCCCACGCTCTACCATTTTGATTGAGAACCCGGTTGCTGTGATTGACGCGTATGTGGACAGGCATGGGACCCGCGAAGTTGCCGAAGCATTTGTCGAGTTTCTCTTCACGCCAGAAGCCCAGCAGATCTTTGCAAAGTATGGTCTCAGGTCCGTCGATCCCGATGTCGCCAAAGCAACCTCCAATCAATACCCACCTGTGGAAGATCTTTTCACCATTGAGTATTTCGGCGGCTGGGATCAAGCCACCCCAGAATTTTTCGGTGAGCAGGGCATATACGCCCAGACGATCAGCAAAGTGCAAGGCATCAACAAATAGCGCACAGCCCAGGGAATTATGTCCATTGTTCTTGAGCAATTGACAAAACGATACGAAGGCTATCCGGTGGTCAACAATGTCTCATTAGAGGTCAGCGATGGGGAGTTCTTTGTCTTGCTAGGCTCCAGCGGCAGCGGGAAGACCACCATCCTGAGCCTGATCGCCGGCTTGACCACCGCGGATCACGGGCGGGTGCTGCTCCACGGGCGCGATGTCACCTACCTGCCCACGCAGCAACGCCGGGTGGGCTTTGTTTTCCAGAACTACGCTCTGTTCCAATACATGAGCGTTGCAGATAATGTTGAGTTTGGCCTGAGCATCCGCAAGGTCCCAGCCGCCGAGCGCAGGCGGCGGCGAGATGAGCTGCTCGATCTGGTGGGCCTGGCCGGTTTGGGGGGGCGCATGCCTCGCCAGCTCTCCGGAGGCCAGCAACAACGGGTGGCGCTTGCCCGCGCTTTGGCTTACCAGCCGGAAGTGCTGCTGCTGGACGAGCCCCTGGGCGCCCTGGATGCCAAAATCCGGGTTGAGCTGCGCCGCAACCTGAAGTCCATCCAACGCAAACTGGGCATCGCCACCATTTTGGTCACCCACGACCAGGAAGAGGCCTTCGACCTGGCGGACCGATTGGGCGTGATGAGCTTTGGGCGCCTGTTAGAAGTGGGCACACCCGATGAGCTGTACCAGAAACCGCAAACCGAGTTTGTGGCTTCCTTCCTGGGATCCGGCAACCTGTTGTTGGGGAACATCTCCCAGGAAGGCGTGCGAGTTGGATCGCTCCATTTTCCGCACACGGAAGAAATCCGCCCAATCAGCAGCGAAGGGCGAGTCCAGGTGCTCTTCAGGCCGGAAGACGTCGCCCTGGCGCCCACAGCGGAGGCGCTGGACTGTCCGATGCTGGGCCAGGCGGTGGTCGAAGAGGTCTCCTTTGGAGGCGCTATGGAGCGGCTACGGTTGCGCCTGCCGCCCATTCCAGGAGTGCGACCGATCTCGCCGCCGGTGGCCTTTGGCAGCAATTCAATCCTGGTCGAAGCCACCCGTCTGCCAGAACACGCCCATCGATTTCCGCTCCAGGCAGGCTCGCGGACCTGGGTCGGAGTTCACCGCATCCACACCCTGGAGCATCCAGGGTTGAGCTTCTTAATCGTCTCCGACGGCTCACGGTGTGCCGAGGCGGCAGTAGCCCTGGGTGGACAAATTGCCCGCCTGGCTCACGCCCGGGTAACGCTGATTGGCTGTGGTCTGGAGGGCGAAGCGCTGCAAACCCATCTGCAGGAGGCACGCAAACAGTTGGGCAGCGGGCTGGCCGCGCTGGATGTGCAAACTTTGCTAAACAATCCCGCCCAGGCCGTGACGCTGGCGGTTGAACAACAGCCTTATGACCTGGTGGTTCTGGGCTTCGACCCACACAATGATCTCTCGCTGGTTGAACAAATTTTACAGGTGGGCGAACACCACGTTCTTCTGGTGCCCAATTTACAGCCAGCCCCGCAGCGGGCTTTAATCTGTGTGACCAGCGGCGAGCCTGGCAAAGACGATGTCCTTTTCGCTGGGCGGTTGGTGCGCCACCTGGGCGCCGAGGCCACACTCCTTTCTGTGATCCCAGCCGCTGATAAAAGTGAGGATCTGATCAAGCGGACGGAGAATTTTCTGGAAGGCGGCGTCCAATCCCTCTCTATCCTTGGCGTGCCAGCAAAAACGGTGATCCGCACAGGCCCTGCGATCGAGACCATCAGGCATGAATTGAACCAGGGCAGCTACGACCTGGTGGTGCTGGGTCTGCCCCTGGCAAAACCGAACGGGAAGATCTCTCTTTCCGGTGTTGTTGAACAGCTCTTAAACACCATCGCCGACCGCGCCATCTTGTTGGTTCGTTCCCGTTATTTGGGAGCAAGATATTACCCAATCATGGTAAGAGAGAGCGATGCACACAAACCCGACACAGCGCGACCGATAAAATGAGCGCGGTCCAACTCACTCAAAAGCCATCCGAAGCAGAGACCCGGCAGGTCCACCGGGCGCCCTTCCCATGGGGACGTCTGGGCATACGCGCGGCTGCATTGAGCTATCTATTCGTTATGCTGCTCATCCCGCTGGCGGTGATCTTCCAGGACGGATTGCGGGAAGGGGTCGGCGAATTTTGGTCGCAGGTGACGACCCCAATCGCCTGGAGTGCCCTGGTTCTGACCCTGTGGACATCGGCAGTCATGACGGTGATCAATACGATCATGGGCACGCTGACGGCCTATGTCATCGTGCGTTATGACTTCCCAGGCAAGTCGTTGCTGAACAGCATTATTGACCTGCCGCTGGCCATACCCACCCTGGTAACCGGGGTGATGCTGGTGATCTTGTTCGGCCCGCAGCAGGCATTGGGCGCCTGGCTGAAGAACGAGCTTGGCTTGTCGATCATCTTTGCGCGGCCCGGGATCATCCTGGCTTTGCTGTTCATTACGTTTCCTTTCGTTGTGCGCGCAGTGCAGCCCGTGCTGATCGATCTGGACCGCACCCAGGAAGACGCCGCCGCTACCCTGGGCGCGAGGGGCTGGACGATCTTCCGCCGCATTACCCTGCCGCATTTGATCCTGCCGCTGGCTGGTGGCGCTTTGCTGAGCTTTGCCCGGGCAATTGGCGAGTTTGGGGCCATTGTGATTGTTGCTGGCAACATCCCCCTGTACTCTCAAACAGCGGCTGTTTACGTCCTGGGCGAAGTCGAGTCGGAGAATCGCCTGGGGGCCAGCGCCGTATCCATGGTGATGGTTGCCATCTCATTCAGCCTGATTCTGGTGGTCGGCTGGCTGCAACGCCGCAGACTGAAGGAAAAGAAATGAGCAGAGCTGAGGTTAAAGTCACCCAAAAGACAACCAGAAATTCACCGCCCACCGGATTGTGGACCCGCTGGGCTTTGATTGCGGTGGTTTTCCTGTATGTCGGCGTCCTGATCCTGGCGCCGGTCGGCGCTTTGATTGCTGGCGCATTCCAGGATGGCCTGGGAGCCATCGTTCAGGCGTTGAGCCAGCCCGAAGTGCTGCAAGCATTCTGGTTGACAATAAAAATCAGCCTGACAGTCGTCCTGATCCAGTTGGTGTTCGGCACGCTCGTCGCCTGGGTGCTTGTGCGGGACCAGTTCCGAGGGCGCGACCTGATCAATGGATTAATTGATATGCCCTTTGCTATTTCCCCGGTCGTTGTGGGCTATATGCTTCTCCTGTTGTTTGGGCGCAACGGCCTGTTGTCGCCCGTGCTCACCGCCCTGAATATCAAAGTGGCATTTGCCGTTCCTGGGATGGTCCTGGCGACTCTCTTCGTAACTCTGCCGTTCATGATTCGCGAGTTGATCCCCATGTTGGAGGCATTTGGCGTCCAGCAGGAGCAGTCGGCGGCCACAATGGGAGCCAGCAACTGGCAGATATTCTGGCGAATCACAATGCCAGCCCTGCGATGGGGATTAATTTACGGCGTCTCGCTGACCTTCGCCCGGGCATTGGGCGAATTTGGCGCCGTGCTGGTGGTCGGAGGCGGGATCCAGGGTCGGACAGAAACGGCAACGCTGTATATTTACCGCGCCCTGGACGAGCGCCAGTATGTGGGGGCTTACAGCGCGGCGCTGGTTCTTGGGCTTCTCTCTCTGGCGCTGGTGGTCGGCACCAACCTGATGCGCCGGCGGGAGGCAAACCAAAGATAAGGTGACCTGCCAAACTCAACGCTATAAAAGCGCCTATCGGCAATCCTGTTTCGCGGGCTGAGAATGCCCGTATTTTTCCATGTATAATATTCTGTACGATGGTAAAACGTTTTTTGCTGTTGTTATGGGTCTTCATCGCATTATATGCGCCAGTCCAGGCGCAAGATGATATGCCGCTGGTGCTGCTGCTGGAAGCAGAAGGACCGCTGACCCCGGCAATGAAGGAGTATTTGGCGCGCGGCATTGAGATGGCAGAGCGCCGCCAGGCAGAAGCGCTCATCTTTCAGCTTAACACCCCGGGCGGCAGCATCGACCTGATGACCAGTATGGTCGAAGTGATCCGCGCCAGTCCTGTGCCGGTGATTGTTTACGTTGCGCCAAGCGGCGCTATCGCCGGGAGCGCCGGCACCGTGATCACCCTGGCCGGGCACGCTGCCGCCATGGCCCCCGAGACGGCAATCGGCGCGGCCAGCCCGGTTGGCTCGCAAGGCGAGGAACTGGGCGAGACCCTGCAAGCCAAGACCAAGAACATCCTCAAAGCCACTGTGCGCGCTCTGGCTGAAAAGCGTGGTGCCGAAGCAGTGGGATTGGCGGAGCGGACCATCGAGGAGGCCGAGGCAGTCTCGGCAAGAGAGGCCCTTGAGATCGGCCTGGTGGATTTTATTGCGACCGATGTCGATCACCTGCTGCGTCAACTGGATGGATTTGTGGTTACCACCAGCGCTGGGGAGCTGACCTTGCAGACCCAGGGCGCCAAAGTTCAACCAGTAAACCCATTGTTCATCGAGCGGCTGTTGGGCATTTTGACCAATCCAACGATTGTTTTTCTATTGCTCACCATCGGGGTGCAATCGATCTTGATTGAGCTTTCCAGCCCTGGCGGATGGGTGGCTGGTTTCCTGGGTGTGGTCTGCCTGGCGTTGGCTGCTTACGGCCTGGGCGTATTGCCGGTGAACTGGTTTGGCGCAGTCTTTCTGATCACAGCATTTGTGCTTTTCCTGTTGGACATCAAAGCGCCCACACACGGCGCGCTGACGGCAGCCGGGGTGATTTCGTTGATCATTGGCAGCCTGGTGCTGTTCAACACCCCGGATATCCCCAGCTTCCAGCGCGTGCCAGTGCCTTTGATCATTCTTACTTCGCTGGGAAGCGGGGCGCTGTTCTTTGCTGTGATGATGTTTGCTGTCCGGGCGCAGCGCACGCCGGTGCGAATGGGGCTTGAGAGCCTGGCTGGGCGGGTAGGCGTGGCGCGCAGCAACTTGCAGCCAAACGGCCTGGTGCAAGTGGGCGGCGAGCAATGGTCTGCCGAGCTGGCATCCGGCGAGGAACCCGTGGCCAAAGGGGAGCGGGTGGAAGTCGTGGGAACGCAGGGCTTGAAGCTGATTGTCCGCAAGTTGAAAGAGTGACCGGTGCGCAGCACTGTAAACAGCCGTCTGGGTGAGGTGTGGAGCGCGGCGAAATTAGGTCATAAGTCGTATTGCCAAGCCTTTGAAATAGATTAGAATGTCACCAGGAAAAGCTTCCAAAATCAGAACCTACTCAAGATAGAAAAGGAGTGTAACCATGTACGTTCGAACTGATATGAAGTCTGGCTCTGCCTGCTACACGGTACAATCCGGCGACAGCCTGAGCACAATCTCGCAGAAATTCTACGGGACCCAGTCTGCCGAGGGTGTTCAGAAGATTTACTACTCCAACATGGCAACCATTGGCTCCAACCCGAACTTGATCATCCCCGGCCAGAAGCTGTACATCCCCGACTAAACCAGACCCCGAGAAACAGAGCTTAAGAACAGGAGTATAAATCCTATGGAACACAAAAAGGTTGTGCCGCAGCTACAGGTGCGGTCGGACCTCCGCAGTGGGTCTGGGGGTGGTTATGTGAACGGCGTATGGTACCCAGACATGAGCGGCGTCTGTGGCACCTCGACAACCCCGCCTACCACTCCTCCACCTACCACCCCGCCACCGACTAGCAGCGGTGGTTACGTCAATGGTGTATGGTACCCAGATATGAGCGGGACGTGCGGATAGTATGGAAGTCTCAGGTCTGCAGGATTGACAACATGCGCTGTAGACCTGATTGCAATTGTTGAATGGAGATAAGGTGATATGGACAGCAAGTATCAGCATCCCGTGAACAAAACCTGTCCACCTGCCTGCGTGCCGCAGATTCTGGTGCGCTCCGATGTGCGCAGCGGCGGCGACCTGGAAACCTGCCAGTTCAACTTGAACAAGTGGCGCGATCGCTACTACTACTGGTACAATCAAGCCCGCCAGCAGGGTAAGATCTAGGCGAGGTGGAAGATGAAAATTCGATCTGATATCCGTGCAGGGGACGCGCTCCGCGAATGTCAAAAACAACGGGATTACTGGAAGGCTCAGGCGCTTCGCATGGAGCAAATTGCTAATGCGCCTGCCCCACGCCCCACGCCTGTACCTCCGACAAAACCCCCGACGGCAGGCGGTGGCTATGTTGGCGGCGTGTATTATCCAGACCACAGCGGCTGGTGCGGTTAGAGACCGCCCGATTGAGGTGTAACTATGAAGGTTGAGACCAATCTGAAATCCGGAGCTCTGCTCGACAGCGCAGCCTCGGCAGCGCAACAGTTGGCTGGAAACGCAGGAGATTACCTTTCCCAAGCGAGCCAGCAGGCCAAGAGCCTGACCAGCGCCGTGGTGAACAAAACCACTGCCGTTTGGAACGCCCTGGTCAGCTAAGCATAACAATTCTGGTGGATGCAATGAAAAGGCGCTTCCTCATCCGAGGAGGCGCCTTTTTGCCTGCTCAGGTCTGATTGATCTCAGGACAGGGTGCGGTCGAAGAACTCAGCCAGTTGGGCATACAGGGTGGCCTGGTTCGACGGTTTGACAATTCCGTGCCCTTCATCTTCAAAAACCAATAACTCATAAGGAATTTCATGACGGTGCAGTTGTTCTTGCACCTGGCGCACATTTTCCGGAGTCACATTGGGGTCCTGCGCGCCCTGGATGATCAGCAATTGTCCGCGAATGCCCTGGACAAAATGGATCGGCGAGCGCTCGTAATACCGTTGGGGGACCTGCTCGGGTGAACCGCCAATCATCTCCTCACTGTACGGCCGCAAGTCTGGGCGAGTCGTCTGGTAATCCACGACCAGGTCGGTCATTCCGCAAATGGGAGCAGCCGCGCGAATGACTTCAGGTGGATAGTGGGTGATCAAAAACCAGGAGCTATAGCCGCCATAGGACGTGCCTGTCACGCCCACCTTACCCGGCTCAGCCAACCCGGCCTGGATGAGCGCTTTGGCCCCTTCAGCGATATCCGCCTGTTCGCGCCCGCCCCAGCCATCCTGTTTGATCGATTCCCGGAATGGCAAGCCAAACCCGGTGCTGCCGCGATAGTTGACATCCAGGACGTTAAAACCCTGAGATGCCAGATACTGGATTTGGACATTTAGTTTGTCTTCCGAATGGTAGGTCGGCCCGCCGTGGACAAAAATCACCGCCCGGCGCGAGTTGGGTTGCGCCCGGTAGAGCCAGCCCTGGATTCGCAAGCCATCCACCGAAGTCCAATACATCGGTTCGGCCGGAGTGAGCTGGCTGGGTTTCAATGCCGTGCGCTCCCAGACACGAGTGAGGGAGGCCAGAGCAACCTGCGCGCCATCCGAATGGTGGAAGCGCACAATGTCGGTTGGGCTGGTAGCAGAGTAATGGAGAGCGATCCAGGCGCCATCGGCGGCGCGGCCAAGCGGCAACAGATTGCCCTCCTCGACCACAAAGGGTGTTTCAGGCAGCGGATGGTCTCCCCATAACTGCCATCGACCGCCCGGAGGAGCGATGAAAGACGTCATGTGTCTGGCTGAGCGGATTTCATCCACAATAATAGCGCCATCGGGTGAGACCGAGGCGTTTTCTATCGAGCGCTGCGGATCGTCGATCAGCCAGCGCATTTGCCCGGTGGGCCAATGATACAGCCCCAGGCTCTTGTGATCCTGGCCTTGGGCCATCGTGCGCTCGGTGGCCTCAGAGATCACCAACAGGTTTTCATTGTCCGGCAGCCATTGGGCAAAGACCTTGGCTTTATCGCCGAAAAACAGGATTTCCCGGTCATCAACTCCATTCACATCCACCAGATGGATCTGGTAGCCGGATGGGTGCCGTTCTTTGCAGCCGTAGATCAGGTGCGTACCGGCTCGGTTCAACTCAGAGACCACATAGGCCGGGCGTTGGGGGCAAGCCAGAGGGGTGCGCCGCCCGGTGCGCAAATCATGCCGGTAGATCCAGGTGGGCTCCAGTATTTGTTCTTTCTCAAAATCGAAGTTGGCTCCGTAGTACAGGGTCGATCCATCGGGAGAGAGGTGCCCCCCGCGGATAAAATAAGGCGGGCGATCTTCTGTCAGAGGCAACAGCGGGCCAGGATTTGGCCGCCCATCTGGGCCGACATTCAGGTCAACTCGGAAAAGGCGGGCGCGCTCATCGCCGTCATGATCTTCCGCAACGATCACCGCCCGCGAATCGGCTGTCCAGCTGACCAGCTCGGTAAATTCCGGCGTATGGGTCAGGGCCACAGGCTCACAGGTGCCATCGCAAGGCAAGACAAATACATCCACATTTTCGTGCACCCGCTGCCACAGAAAAGCCACCCAGGCGCCATCTGGCGAGAGCTGAGCCATCAGTACGGTGGGAAGGGATAACAACTGTTGTAAGAAGTTGGGACTGGCCATCAGATATTTATCTCACAATTAGATCATAGAGTTGGGCAGCAAAGTTCGCCATCGCCTGCAGTTCCTCATTCGTGGCAACCCTTTGCCCCACGCCACCCAGGAAGACGCTGGTGGTGACAGGTCGATCCTGGGTGGCCGAATAAAACTCGCCTTCGGAATTTTCCAGGCGCTGCACCCAGGCTGAAAGCTGGTTGAACTGGTCGGCTGTCAGGGTAATCTGCCCTAATGAGACGCTGCCCTGCCTGCAATCGAAGGCTTCGGCAACGGCAATGTTCTGGCTGACGTAGGAGACCCTGAGCTCATCACAGGAGTTACGGCTAGAGTAACCGTGGCGGGTCCAGGCGAGGGCGGGAGAAAAGCGCTGGTAAGATTGCTGGATGCGCGGTTGCAACCAGACGCCATTGGCTTCACTCGGCGAGCCGTTGTTGTATACAGTAAGCACAAGATAGATTGAGCGACCCATAAGGGTTGAAAGGTCGATTTCAATCAAAGTCGTCACGCCATCATAAAACTCACGCCAACGACCCAATTGCCCAGATGCGCCGTTCACAATCTGGTAGCTCACTTCGAAGATCACATCACAGCCAGGGTACCCCTGCAGACAGCCAATTTCTGTCAGAAAGTAATCACCGGACTGCACCAGGTAGGCTGGCATTGTGCCGCTGATCCAACCATTGGCCGCCTGATTGGGACGGACCCACAATCCGTATTGATTGGTTTGGCGAGTTTCGATGGTGGGGAACTGGAGCGAAAGCACAGAACCATTCGGGTCTTGAGCCAGGCCCGGACAGGTGAGCTGGCCTGTGCCGCTGCGCCAACTCCCGGCGCAATAATAAGCAGTCAGGTCAAAAACATAGTTCGCGCCAACGGTCAGTTGGAAAGTCCGCACACGTGCAACCAAAGGATCCAGGCCGCTTGGGCCAACTCCAAACATCTGGCCGGATGGATCGCGCAACATCCAGGTGTTTTGAAAGACCCCGCTCGTAGCTGGGGCAGTCATGGTCACCGAAAGATCGACGACCTGGCCGGGCTGGATCGTATCAGGCATGTAGACCGTCGTTACAAGGGGCGGCAAGTTCCCCCCCGTGAAAACCAAAGCATAAGAAGGCGACCAGGGGCAAGAGCCAGAATTGCCCACGCGCCAGATTTTGGTGAAGGTCGATCCAGCCGGCACAAGGGTATCCGCAGGCACCGAGACATCCCCGAGCCATTCTGCCTGATTGCAAGGCGCCTGGGTGGGCGCTGTAGCTGGCGGCGGGGTGGGCGCAGCCGGCGACTCGGTCGCCGTTACAATCGGCGGTGGCGGCGCGGTGTCGGTTGGGGCAGGCTGGGTAGGGGTGATTTTGGGGGGCGGGGCAGCCCTTTGGGTGGCCTGGCTGGCAGAGCTGGTCTGCTGAACTGCCTGGGTCTGACCTGCTTCCAGGGTCAACCGGGCTTCCATGGTCACCGCTGCGGCAGTGAAAACGGTTTCAAGGCCCTCTGTGGGTGAAGGGGTGGAACGAAACGGCAAGCAAGCGGCAAGGAAAAGCACGAAGAGCAATGCCGCCACACGACCCATCGACCGGTGATCACGCCTGGCCATTGTTTATCTGAGTCAAATTATACCATTTGGCTGGATAAGGATGATTTTCATTAAAACAACCTTAGTCCGGCTATGGGATTTCTGGTACACGACCGGAATTCGGAGTACAATGTGTCGTTATTACGGGTAAAACAACACAGAGCAAAAGTCGAGCGAGGTAATTAAATGCCATTTACTCCCACCCGCGATCGGGTGAAAGACGAACAGATTGACACCACCCCCAGACGACGCCCAGATTGGATAAAAGTGCGCGCCCCTTCGGGTGAAACCTACCAGTGGCTGCAAGAATTGATGCGCAGCAAATCGCTGCACACCGTTTGTGAAGAAGCCATGTGCCCCAATATGGGTGAGTGCTGGGGACACGGCACAGCAACTTTCCTGATGATGGGAGATGTCTGCACCCGCACTTGCGGTTTTTGTGACATCAAGCGCGGCCAACCTTCAGCCCTGGATTGGCTGGAGCCAGAGCGAGTGGCTCAGGCTGTCAAAGCGATGAAGCTCAAACATGCTGTGATCACCAGCGTCAACCGGGATGACCGCAAAGACGGCGGAGCGCCCATCTTTGCCATGGTTATCCGCCGCATACGTGAATTGCATTCCGGCTGTTCAATTGAAGTCCTGATCCCAGACTTCAAAGGCAGCCTGGAGGCATTGAAGATCGTAATGGATGCACGCCCAGAGATCCTGAACCACAATGTGGAGACTGTGCCGCGATTATTTAAGCGGGTTCAGCCACAGGATCGCTACGAATGGGCAGCCGCCACCTTAAGCAATGCCAAAAAATTGGATCCAGAAGTCTTGACCAAGTCCGGCATCATGGTTGGGCTGGGCGAGACCATCGACGAGGTCAAAGCCGTCATGCGCGACCAGCGCAATTGGGGCGTGGATATCCTGACCCTGGGACAATATTTGCAGCCCAGCAAGAAACACCTGCCAATTGAACGCTATTACACGCTGGAAGAATTTGCCGAGCTCAAAGAATTTGGCCTTTCCATTGGATTCAAGTGGGTGGAGAGCGGACCCTTGGTGCGCTCGTCGTACCACGCCGCAGAGCAGGTGCGCGCCCTCAGCGTGGTCCATCGTAAACTTTATGGTGAAATTTCAGCATGAGACACATGGTTGCAAGGGCGATGCTTTTCAAGCGGCGGGCCACTGTGCTTTTGTTGATTATGCTGGTGCTTGTGCTGACATCCTGCGAGCTGAACGCCCCTGGCGAGGCGGAGGTGACGGTGCCTGCGCCAGAAGCGTTGTTCACTGCAGCGGCGCAAACGGCAGAAGCCATGCGGCTGGAGCGCTTTGGGAACACACCCTCGCCAGAAGCACAAACTTTAATTGAAACTGCCGCCGGACCGCAGCCCAGCGCCACCCTGCCTGCCACAACCCAGCCCCTTCAACCCACCCCAACAACGGCTGCGAGCGGGCCCACCGCTGCAGCGCCAGGAGCCGACCGGGCTGAATTTGTGGCCGATGTCACCGTCCCCGATGACACGGTCTTCGCCCCGGGACAGTCATTCACCAAGACATGGCGCATCTCCAACACCGGCCAAACGACCTGGACAAGCGACTACGCGCTCGTCTTCATCGACGGGGATTTGATGGGTGCCCAGTCTTCGGTGCCGATCCCAGAAGAAGTAGCGCCGGGTAAGAGCGTTGATGTCTCGGTCGATATGATTGCCCCTGAAACGGCGGGTTCCTACATCAGCTATTGGAAAATGAAAAGCCCCGATGGCAAGATCTTTGGCTTTGGATCGGCGGGGACCGAAGCGATCTGGGTAAAAATTGCCGTCCAGGCAGGCGGAGCTGCTCTTCAGACAACCAGCCCAACGAGCTCTGCCGGCTCGCAAACCGCGGTCCGGGTGACGCTCAGTGTGGACAACCCCACCTTCAGCGGCGCCTGCCCGCACACCTTTGTCTTCACTGTCCAGCTCACCCTGGATAAAGCCGCGACGGTAACCTACGCCTTGGAGGCAGGCAATACCGCCGGCAGCCTGGTCCGCCTGCCATCCCCGGCCACCCAAAACTTCGATGCCGGCACTCACCTGGTGGTGTACGAAGTGATTCTGCCCGAAGATATCACCGGCTGGGTGCGGGTGAGGGTGACTGCGCCCGTTGAGACAGTCTCAAACCAGGTCAATTTCAGCTTGTTGTGTGGCTAAAGCGCTGCGGTTAGCGATCGAACAAGAAGCCCGGCGGTTGGGGTTTCGATGGTTTGGGGTGACGACCCCAGAGCCGCCAGTGCACTATCCAGTCTTCGAAGGCTGGCTGAAAGATGGCCGGCATGGCGAGATGGCTTACCTATCCAGCGAGCGGTCCCGCCAGCGCCGCGCAGACCCCCATCAAATATTGCCAGAATGCCATACAATCCTGGTCCTGGGAATACCCTACAGCGCTGCGCCGATAAATGATCTCCCCCAGGCAAACGAACCGGCCCATCCCCTGCGCGGACGCGTGGCTGCTTACGCCTGGGGGGAAGATTACCATGAAATCCTGGCAAACCGCCTGCACATCCTGATTTCATTCATTGAAACCAGGACAGGAGCGCCGGTTCAGAACCGCTGGTACAGCGACACCGGCCCCGTGATGGAGCGCGACCTGGCTCAACGCGCCGGTTTGGGCTGGATTGGCAAGAACACCTGCCTGATCCATCCATCCCAGGGCTCGTATTTTTTGTTAGCCGAAATATTGCTCAGCCTGGAGCTTGAGCCCGATCCACCTTTCCCACATGACCGCTGTGGATCATGCACGCGCTGCCTGGAGGCCTGCCCAACGGCTTGCATCCTGCCTGACCGGACGATCGACGCCCGGCGCTGCATTTCATATCTGACCATTGAGCTAAAGAGCTCGATACCGCTCGATCTTCGGGGGCAAATGGGGGATTGGGTCTTTGGATGCGATCTCTGCCAGAATGTCTGCCCGTGGAACCAGCGCTTTGCCTCCGCCGAGGGCGACCCGGCTTTTGCAGCGCGGGCAGATGTTCCCCGCCCAGACCTGATCGCCGAGCTGAAATTGAGCCCAGAACAATTCAACCATAAGTTCAAGCGCAGCCCGGTCAAGCGGGCTAAGCGCCGCGGTTATCTGCGCAATGTAGCTGTTGCGCTGGGAAACCTGGGGGATAGCGCAGCGATACCTGGCCTGGTGGAAGCGCTGAGCAGCGAGCCTGAGCCAATGGTACGCGGCCACGCCGCCTGGGCGTTAGGGCGCTTGAACGAAAAGGCTGCCCGCCAGGCCCTGTTGCACGCTGCCAAAACCGAAAAGGATCAGGCTGTCTTGTCTGAGATCCAGTCTGCCCTCGATCCTGATGGGCAGCCAGCGCCTGAGCCAGAAGATTAAAACCCTCACATTTGCAGGTGATATAATCCGCCCTATGCGTTTAAGGCTGATACTGCCGGCATTCCTGGGAACGCTCCTGGCCTGCCTGGCGATGATCGTGGTTTATTATTTGCCACCGGTGCACCAGCGGCTGGAGTGGCGGGTTTCCAACTGGCGTACACAAGTGCGACGCGCCCTTAACCCACCCGAGCAACGTGTTTTTGTCCCCCAGGGGCAATCGGAAGGAGCCGCCCTGTCAACCGCAGTTGAGGCTACCTGGCAGGCGATGCAAGTCACACCTACGCCCGACCCATCCCCAACAGATGCGCCATTGACCACTTCCACCGCAGCGCCCAGCGCAACGCCGCAGCCATCTGCCACACCCACCGCTTTGCCAACCCCAATCCCGGCAAGAGTTGTGCTCAGCGGGATTGTGCACGAATACCAACAGTTCAATAATTGCGGCCCGGCTAACCTGGCCATGGCGCTATCCTTCTGGGGCTGGCAGGGCGATCAACGAGACACGCGCGCCTTTCTGCGCCCCAACCTGGAAGTGGATGATAAGAATGTGATGCCCGCTGAGATGGTGGCTTTCGTCCAGCAATCCACCGACTTAGATGCGCTAACCCGTGTGGGCGGCGATATTGACCTCCTTAAGAAATTCATTGCCGCCGGTTTCCCAGTTTTGATCGAAGCGGGGCATCACCCGCCCAAAGATTGGTGGATGGGTCATTATCTGGTGGTCAGCAGCTACGACGACGAGCAAGGCCTTTTTGGAGTACAGGACTCGTTGGCAAATCCCAACCAGCCTCTGCCTTACGCAGAGCTTTCTGAGCGCTGGTGGCGGGATTTTAACTACGTTTACCTGGTGATCTACCCGCCGGAGCGAGAAGCTGAAGTAATGAACATTCTGGGGCAGCGCGCAGACCAGACCTTCAGCTTCCAGACCGCCGCTCAGCGCGCCCAGGAGGAAATCCCGAACTTACAGGGCCGAGAGCTGTTTTTTGCCTGGTTCAACCTGGGCTCCAGCCAGGTTGGGCTCGGAGATTACCTGGCCGCGGCGGAAGCCTACGACCAGGCCTTTGCCCTCTACCAGAGCCTATCCGAAGAGCAACGTCCCTATCGCCTGATGTGGTATCAAACCGGACCTTATGAGGCCTATTATGCGGCCGGACGCTACGAGGATGTGATCAACCTGGCAAACACGACCTTCTTTTGGGTTGGACAACCGGTGCTGGAAGAGAGTTATTACTGGCGCGGCATGGCGGAAGCCGCCCTGGGACAGACCAACCAGGCCATTGCAGATTTTGAGAGAGCTGCGGCTTTGAATCCCTACTATGAGCTGCCGCGCGCTGAACTGGCAAAACTGGGCGTCTCGTCCCCATAGAAATTTTTGTGGCTGAAATGCGCAAATATCTACCTGTGACTGCTATCATTATTCCCGCGCTGTGCCTGTGCGCCATCGTGGTTTATTTCCTGCCGCCGGTTAATAACCGCCTTGCCTGGCGAATCGATGAAGCCATGCTGCGCCTGCGTTACAGCCTGAACCCGCCGGCCAGGCAGGTATTTGTGCCCCAGGAAGGTCAGGCTGCTGCTTCCACAGAGGTTGCCGTCCTGCCAACCGCCACCTTCACCCTTCCACCGCCGACGCCCACACCCACATCAGCCCCAGCAGATACCCCCCTGCCCAGCCCAACCCCCTCTGCTACCCCACTGCCGTTGCCCCCCCGGGTTGATCTGAAAGGGGTTGTCTATGAGGATCAACACGGGCGCTGGAACTATTGCGCGCCGGCGAACCTGGCGATGGCGCTGTCCTTCTGGGGCTGGCAAGGGAACCGCGATCTGGTCGGCCCTGCGCTCAAGCCAGACGAGAAAGACAAGAATGTGATGCCCTACGAGATGGTCAATTACATCGAGACTCAGACCAATCTGAAGGCATTTGAACGGGTAGGCGGTGATCTGGATTTGCTGAAGCGTTTCCTGGCAAATGGTTACCCGGTGCTGGTGGAGAAAGGCACTTACCTGCGCGATCTGACTGGGGTGGTGAGCTGGATGGGACATTACCAGGTTGTCACCGGCTACGATGAAACCAGACAACAATTCATTGCTCAAGACTCCTTTATTAAACCGGATCATCCGGTTTCTTACCAAGATATGATCGATGGCTGGCGGGCATTTAATTACACTTACCTGATCATTTACCCGCCAGACAAAGAGACAGAGGTGCTGGCATTGTTAGGCCCTGACGCAGATGAAACCACAAATTATCAGAATGCAGCGCTCAAGGCGTCCAACGAGATCTTTGGCCTGACGGGGATTGACCAATATTTTGCCTGGTTCAACCGGGGAACCAACCTGGTCAAGCTGCAAGATTATGCTGGCGCATCCGCCGCTTACGACGAGGCATTCAAGATCTACCCCACTATCCCCGAAAACGAACGCCCCTGGCGCATGCTATGGTACCAGACTGGCCCCTATTTCGCTTATTATCACGCCCAGCGTTATTATGATTTGCTATATCTTGCGGATGGGACTCTAAACGCCATGCAAGGCGATAAAAATTTGGAGGAGAGCTATTATTGGCGCGCCATGGCGCGCGCTGCGCTGGGCGAAACTGCCGCCGCCATTGAAGATTTCCGCCTCAGCTTGAAGTATCATCCGGGCTTCCCGCCCGCTTTGCAACAGCTTCAGGCGCTGGGGGTTCAGCCCTAGACCGGCGTGCGTTCTTCTCGAGCTTTAATTGGGAATGCCCATGCGACGAACGATCCAATACCTTGCAGTTACAGTTTTTGTGATCGGGCTCATTGCTGCAGCACTGATCTTGCTCGGTTCGGAGGGCCTGGGATGGCGCCTGGAGGCGCTGCAAGCCCAGATTAAGTATGCGCTCAATCCACCCGAGCAGCAGGTCTTTGTGCCCGCTACCCTGGAGGGAGTGCTGGCATCTGCCACCCCAACCCACACGCGCACCGCCACACCCACCATCGCCCTGGAAACCTTGGCGCCAACGAACACGCCCGTTGTTCCAACTGCGACCCCCAGTCCAACCCTGACGCCAACCCCGCTGCTGCCCAGCGTCAGGCTGAGCGGCATCCTGCACCAGTACCAGATGTGGAACAACTGCGGACCAGCCAACCTGGCCATGGCGCTCTCTTATTGGGGCTGGAAAGGGGATCAACGCAACACCGCTGCCTTCCTGAAGCCTAATCAGCGCGATAAAAATGTCATGCCCTATGAGATGGAAGCCTTTGTTGAACAGGAAACTGATCTGGAGGCGGTGGTCCGGGTGGGTGGAGACCTGCAGACGCTGAAGGCTTTTGTTGCCGAGGGGCTGCCTGTGATCGTTGAAAAAGGCTTCGAAGGCGTGGGGTTTGACGGCTGGATGGGGCACTACCAGGTGGTCAATGGTTACAACGACACGAAAGGCGTGTTCTATGTTCAGGATTCGTACAAGGGGCCGGACCTGGAGATCCCTTATGAAGACATGCTGAGCCATTGGCGGGCTTTCAACTATACTTACCTGGTGATCTATCCTGCGGACCGGCGCCAGCAAGTTCTCAATATTCTGGGCCTGCAGGCCTACGATAACTTTAACCTTCACACGGCGAAGCAGCAAGCCGTTCAGGACGCAGCCAGGCTGAGCGGGCGAGATCTGTTTTTTGCTCTGTTCAACCAGGGGACAAACCAGGTCGCCTTACAGGATTACGCGGCCGCAGCATCTGCATTTGACGCCGCTTTTGCCAACTACGCCCAGATTCCTGAGGACCAACGGCCGTGGCGGATGATGTGGTACCAGACTTTCCCCTATTATGCCTATTTTTTCACCGGGCGTTATACCGATGTGATCAATTTAGCCACCCAAACCCTAGACGCCTCCAGCGAGCCTATTCTCGAAGAAAGCTTCTACTGGCGCGCCCGGGCACTGAACGCATTGGGGGACAGCGAGGCCGCGATTGCAGATCTACAAACGTGCCTGGAAGTGCATCCTGGGTTCGCGCCTTGTGAAGAAGAGCTGCGCAAGCTGGGGATCGATCCAGATGCCAGTTAAGGTCGGCGCAAAGGGCCGACCGTGCAGGAGCCAGGCACGCCCGCCTGGACGTCTGAAGGTATAATTGCCAACATGCTGAAGATCCTCCATTTTGCAGACGCGCATATCGATATGGCCAACTATGGGCGCCACGATCCTGAAAGCGGGCTGCCCATGCGGGTGATGGATTTCCTCAAATCGTTAGACACGATTGTGGATGCTGCCATCAATGAGAAGGTCGACTTGGTGCTCTTTGCCGGCGATGCTTATAAGGACCGGTCGCCAGCGCCCACCTTCCAGCGCGAATGGGGCCGCCGGATCATGCGCCTGTCGCGCGCCGGCATCCCAACGCTCCTTCTGGTCGGCAATCACGATCTGTCGCCTGCGCTGGGGCGCGCCCACGCCCTGGATAATTTTGCCACGCTGGAAGTGCCCAACGTTCATGTCCTGGACCGGCCGGCTTTTCTAGGCCCGGGTGAGCTGAATGGCCTGCCCCTGCAAGTCATTGCGCTGCCCTGGCTTTCCCATTCGGGATTGATTGCAGCGCTTGGCCCGCAGTCGATTGAGCGCTCCCAGGCCTATGAACAGCTCGTCCAACGGCTGGTCGAGCTGGTGAACCTGTGGCTGGAGGAGCGCGTAGACGCCGCTTTGCCCATCATCCTGACCGCTCATTGTTCGATTCAGGGCGCTATATTGGGTGGTGAGCGAACGGTGATGCTGGGCAATGACCTGGTGTTGCCTGGTTCATTGGTTAAAGATCCACGCCTGGATTATGTGGCATTGGGGCACATTCACAAACCTCAGGATTTGAATAAAGGCCACCAACCGCCCGTCATTTACCCTGGCTCCATTGAGCGAGTGGACTTTGGCGAAGCGGAGGATGAAAAGTACTACATCCTGGCGGATGTAAGCCGAGGCAAAACCCGGGTGCACTGGCGCAAACTCAAAGACATCCGGCCCTTCATCGACCGTTATGTGTGGCTGGCAAGCGCGGAGGCTGTCACAGATCAACTGCGCGCTGCCTTGCCGCCTGTCGAGGATCTCTCTGGCGCGATTGTCCGCCTGGTGATCGAGTATCCCCGCGACTGGGAAAAAATGATTGATGAGGCTGCACTGCGCGAGTATACGGCCGAGTGCTTTGAGTTTCATCTGGTGCGGCGGCCCCAATCCGAGGCGCGCATTCGCCTGCCAGGCAACCAGGCTATCGGCAGCCTGGCGCCGCTGGAATTGCTCAATCTCTACTGGCGCGCCAATCATCTTGACAGTGAAGAAAGCCAGGTGTTGAGCAAGATTGCCGCCCAGGTGATGAGCGAAGTGGAAGAAATGGACTGACTCCGGGCATCTAAGGTGCGACCAGGCTGTGATTTGGGTATAATGTAGGCCATGAGCACAAAATCCCAACTCGAAAGCGCCTTAACGGATGCCATGCGCTCCGGCGACGACCTGCGCAAGCGCACCCTGCGAATGGCCCTCTCCGCCATCCGGCTGGCAGAAGTCGATAAAGGCACAAACCTGGATGACGCTGCGGTGCTCAGCCTCTTGCAAAAGGAAATAAAAACGCGCCAGGAGTCTATCGAGGATGCCCGACGCGCCAATCGTCCCGATCTGGAAGAGGCCAGCCAGGCGGAAATTGCCGTTCTGCAGGAATTTCTCCCCAAACAGCTCTCGCCTGAAGAGCTGGAAGCTCTGGCAAAGGAAGCGATTGCTGAAGTGGGGGCCACCAGCGTGAAGGAGATGGGCCAGGTGATGAAAGTGCTGGTGCCGCGCCTGCAAGGGCGCGCTCCTGGTGACCAGGCCAGCCAGGTGGTCCGCAGGCTGCTTCAATGACCCTGGCGAAAGCGTCGCTCCGTCGCAGAGCTTATCTGATTGCGTTGCTGCTGGTCAGCCTCACACTGGGGCTGGTGGCTGTGCTCGCGCCTGTGCTGGAAAAGACGCGAACCACCGCGTTGCAGGAAGGACAGGTTGCAACCCAAGACTACCGCGCACCGCGTCCCATCAGCTACATCAGCGAAATCCGCACCGAGCAGCGCCGCTTTGCCGCCGAACAGGCAGTTCAGCCCATCTACACCTCGCCCGATACACGGGTGGCACGGCGCCAGATGGAGCAATTACGCGCAGCGTTGGCTTATATCCAGACTGTGCGAGCTGATGCATATGCCTCAGCGGATCAAAAGCTGGCCGACCTGGCCGCGTTGGAGGAGGTTGTCCTCAGCCGCGAGGCTGCTGCGACTATCCTGAGCATGAACGATGCCCGTTGGCAGGAAGTACAACAACAGGCGCTGAGTGTCCTGGAACGGGTGATGAGCACCAGTATTCGACCAGAAACTTTGGGCGACGCGCGTGGCCGGGTGCCAGCACTGGTCAGCCTGTCTTTTCCTGAAGATCAGGCGGCTGTGGTGGCAGACCTGGTGAAATCCTTCACGGCGCCCAACAGCGAATACAGCGAGAGCCTGACCCAGGATGCCCGCACCCGGGCGCGCGAATCGGTTGAGCCAATCACACGCACGTTCGTGCCGGGGCAAACGGTTGTCTCACAGGGCGAAGTGTTGGATGCAGAAGACATCGAGGCGCTCCAGCAACTGGGGCTGGCCCAACCCGAGAGCAGCTGGCAAGATGTTGTCAGCGCCGCCATGCTCACGGTTCTGATGGCGAGCCTGATCGTCTTTTACGCCCGGCGCAAGCCGGCCATCGCCGCGTCCCCTGATGCACGCCGTATCACTGTGATGGCAGCACTGTTTCTCGTCTTCCTGCTCAGCGCCCGGCTGGTTATCTCAAATCACACGATCCTTCCCTATGCATTTCCAATTTCAGCCTACGGGCTGACCATTTCGGCTTTGTTTGGCGTCGAGGCCGCCGTGGTCACCTCCCTGCCTCTCGCCATCTTGGCGGCTTACGGCCTGCCCAATACCCTGGAAGTAACGATCTATTATCTGGTCAGCACGCTTTTTGGGGTGTTAGCGCTGGGGCGTGCCCGCCGGCTGGTGAGTTTTGCCTTTGCAGGCCTGGCAGTCGGCGCGACCGGCTCAATCATTGTCCTGGTGTTTCGCCTGCCTCTGCCCACCACCGATTGGATTGGGCAGGCCACATTGATTGCAGCCGCCTTCTTCAATGGCCTGGCCTCTGCCAGCATCACCATCCTGCTCCACTCTGTGCTGGCGCATCTGCTGGGGATGGTCACGCCGATGCAGCTGGTTGATCTCACCCGTCCCGACCATCCGCTGCTGCGCCTGCTGCTCCGAGAGGCGCCCGGGACATACCAGCACAGCCTGCAGGTAGCCAACCTGGCCGAGCAAGCCGCCGAGAGGATCGGAGCAGATGCCCTGTTAACCAGAGTGGGCTCTCTTTATCATGATATTGGTAAAACCGCAAACCCGGTTTTTTTCATTGAAAATCAGCCCCCAGGATTTATTAACCCACACGAGGGCCTGCAACCTGAAGAGAGCGCAGCGGTGATCATCCGCCATGTTACCGAAGGGCTGGAGTTGGGACGAAAATATCGCCTGCCGCAGCGAATCCTGGATTTTGTTCTGGAGCACCACGGCACCGGGCTGGCTCGTTACCAGTATTTCAACGCCGTACAGGCGGCAGGCGGGGATGAAAGCCTGGTGGACAAGGCCAGGTTCACCTACCCCGGGCCCAGACCGCAGAGCCGCGAGACGGCAATCCTGATGCTGGCAGACGGCAGTGAAGCGCGAGTGCGCGCTGAGCGGCCAGGAGATGACGAAAAGCTGCGTGAGGTGATCAAGAGCGCCGTAAAAGACCGCATATCCAGCGGTCAACTCGACGACACAAAGTTGACGTTGAATGATCTGAGCCTGATTGTAGAGTCGTTTACTGCCACGTTGCGCGGCGTTTACCATCCCAGGCTCACCTATCCACGGCAGGAGCAAGCCTCGCAGGAAGCAATCACCATCCCGCTGCCGCGCAAATCCGATGCGCCGGCGGAAACCCTGAAATAACCCCCGCTGGGATAAGGAACTTATGATTCACATTCAAATAAACGAAAAGATGGAGGCAGCCGCTGCAATGCTCACTGCCCTGGACCAGACAGTCATTGAGCGCGCCGCGCAGCAGGTTTTAGAGCACACTGGCACAGACACCACCGCAGAGGCGACCATTGTGTTATCCGATGACAACCAGCTCCAGGCGCTCAATCGCCAGTTTCTTGGCGTCGACGAGCCAACCGATGTGCTGTCATTTCCAGGCGGGGAGACCGACCCCGACAGCGACGCGCTTTACCTGGGTGACGTAATCCTCTCGTTGCCCCGCGCACAAGCCCAGGCAGATGCCGGCGGTTACACCTTGCTGGATGAGGTACAGTTGCTGGTGGTGCATGGCATGCTGCATCTGCTGGGCCACAATCATGCTGAAGAAGAAGACAAGGCCAGGATGTGGGCGGCTCAGGCCGAGATCCTGGCCAGGCTGGGGTGCGCGGCGCGGCCATGAGAATGTTCTTTGCCACCAGGGTCTTTGCATTTCGGTATGCCTTCGCGGGTTGGTGGTTTGTCATTCGCACCCAGCGCAATGCCTGGATACACGCCGTAGCCACCGCGGCGGTGTTGGTGATGGGTTTCTGGCTGCGCCTATCGCTGCTGGAGTGGGCGGTGATCCTGCTGGCAGTGGCAATGGTCTGGCTGGCGGAGTTCCTGAACACCGCCCTGGAGGCCGTGGTTGACCTGGCCAGCCCGCAGCACCACGAGCTGGCCAAAGTGGGCAAAGACGTAGGCGCAGCGGCAGTGTTGATCACCGCCGCAAGCTCGGCCCTGATCGGTTTCCTGGTGCTTGGCCCACCATTGTGGGAAAAAATTCACATGCTCTTCGATCGTTTCACCTAGAGGTGTCTATGCCACTTGCAGGGTTTCGTTTCGGGACGGTGGGGTCCCCCTTATCAACGCCCAAGAAGCCGGGCGGCAGCATCGGCGCTATTGGACGGTTGTCCGAGCTTGAGCTGGATGCCCTAGAATTGGGCTGGGTGCAGTCGGTGCGCGTCAGCGAGCAGACCTGCCTGGATATCCGGATGGCCGCCGAGGCGCAAGACGTTAAGATCAGCGTCCATGCGCCGTACTTTATCAACTTGAACGCCGACGATGAGGAATGGCCTAAATCGCGCAAGCGCCTGATGGACGCGGCCCATTTCGGCAACCTGGCCGGGGCAACCGATATCATTTTCCACCCCGGATCCTATTTCGGCCAGCCGCCAGAACAGGTCTTGCCAAAAGCCATTGAGCGGCTGGCGGGCTGCGTGGAAGAGCTGCGCGCAGCAGCAAACCCGGCCATTTTGCGCCCTGAAACCATGGGGAAATCGGCCATGCTTGGCTCTTTTGAGGATGTTCTGGCAATGTCGCGCGCCATCCCGGGCGTGAAACCCTGCCTGGATTTTGCCCATCTGCATGCCCGCCCAGGCGATGGCACGATGAACTCCTATGATGAGTGGGCGCGCTTACTCCAGGATTATGGCGAAGCCCTGGGCAAAGAAGCCCTGGCAGACTTGCACGTGCATCTTTCAGGGATCGAATACGGCCCAAAGGGTGAAAAGGAACATTTACCTGTGATGGAAGCCGACCTGGACCTGAGCGCGCTGTTTGCTGCCCTGCGAGATTACGGCTGCCGTGGGCGCATCCTGTGCGAGAGCCCCGTGATGGAAGATGACGCCCTGATTCTCAGGCAAAAATGGGCCGAGACCATCCAACAGGGCTGACCCGAGTGAGCGATTCGCACCCGCAGGCTCTGGATGATCTGCACCGGCAACTTCACTCCTGCCGGCTGTGCCTGGAAGCTGGCTACGAAATCTTCCCGCGGGCAATCTTTTCCGGCAAGCTGGGGGCGCGGCTGATGGTGATCGGCCAGGCTCCGGGGATCACCGAGAAGGAGGCCGGCAGACCTTTCAACGCTGGCAGCGGGACACGCCTGTTCCGCTGGCTGGCTGAAGCGGGGATCGAAGAAGACTGGTTCCGCGGCACCCAATACATGACCTCGGTGACGAAATGCTACCCAGGGCGCTCGCGCTCAGGAAGCGGCGACCGTGTCCCTTCCCAGGCCGAACAGCGCCTGTGCCGCCGCTATCTGGATGCAGAGATCGCCTTGTTGGACCCGGCTCTGATCCTCCCGGTGGGCCGGCTGGCAATTGGCCTGTTTTACCCACCAGGGCAGCCCCTGGAGGAGATCATCGGCACGCAAAAGCAGGTCAGCGGGCGCTGGGTGGTGCCGTTGCCGCATCCTTCGGGCGCCAGCCGCTGGCACCAGAGCGCTGAGAACCGCGAGCGGGTGCGGCAAGCAGTGGCGCTGATTGCAATTCATACCCATAAACTACTTAATAACTAAAAACCAACCACCCGGGTAAGTCGGAAGCCGCCCGGGTGGTTGCTGATTACCTTCTCTTTCCTGGAAGATACCTGCTTTTTATCGCGCCTGCTTGAAATCAATCAAGATCAGATTTTGGGCGCAGCTATCGTAGGTGGAGAAATAAACCCTGTCAGAGATTGGCGACCCAGCCTGGTTAATCAGTTGAACCCACAATGAATCGCGCGAGGCAATGGGCTGGTCGGCGAGCTTAAATTCGTAACCCGAGCGGCCATAGGTGATCGCCAGGCCGGTCAGGCTGAGGGTGTTTTCCTCGATTTTCACCCCGGGCAGGCTGCCGCCCAGGCGCACGATCAGCCCGGTCACAGGCGCGTCGCTCAGATCCACCACCTGCCCGCCAACGCCCAACCAATTGCACCCCAGTTCCGGGTGATAGATGTTCTCAATCGCTTTGGGGAAACCTCCACGCACTTCATAGGGGTAACCTCCTGGCGGCGGTGTAGGCGTGAACGGCGGCGTGGGGGTGAGGGTGATCGGGGTCGGTGTGGGGGGCAGGGTCCTGGTCGGCGTGGGCGTGTCCGTGGGGAGAGGGACGGGCGAGCTGGTCGGCGTCCAGGTGGGTGGGAGGGGGATTACGGCGTTGGTGGGCGTAGAGGAAGGCAGCAATGCCCTCGCAGGCAAAGTCGGCGGCGGGAAGGGGTTGAGCGCCGAATACGGGTTGGTGAAGATCACCAAGAACCCGGCAACCACACAAACCACCATCAGCAGGAACAGGATGGTGAGCAGACTCCAAAAGACGGCAGATCGATCGGGTTTCGCCTCTGGCTCATTGTAGCTGTTCATATTTTCCTTTTTGCACGAGACCAACTCCTACCCGGCATGCTTTTTGCCACAAACGGTGGGGAAGCCCTCATGGGAGTAAGATTTGCACCTCGCTTTGACTGCGGCGCTCGTCCAGCCAGCTCTGCACGGCCTGCAATTGCAAAGCCAGCAAGGCTTCTGGAGAAAGCGGATGCTGCGCATCCCGCTCAAGCACCTGCAGTATATGGTAGCCTGCCAGTGTCTCGATAACTTCGCTGTAGGCCTCCGGCTCCAGGCTGAAGGCGACCTCTTCCAGCTTTTTATCCAACAGGTAGCCCCGTGGGAACCAGCCCAGATCTCCCCGGGTCACCGGGTCATACTTTGCAGCCAGGTTGCCAAAATCGTTGCCTGCTTTGAGCAGGCTGAGCACTTCGCCAGCCTGATCCGCATTATATAGCAAAATTTGGCGGGCGTGAACTTGCTCGGCAGTCTTCGGCACGCCTTCGATGATCTGGTCGCGCATCCAGGCTGAGGCGATAGAGCGGGCCAACGCCTGGCGAAAGCTTGCCGTGTCATAGCCGTATGCCTGCATCCAACTCTCCAGCGCAGCCTGGCCGCCAAGCTGATCCACAAGACGTTGGGTGCGCTCATCGAGCATGGCATCATCCACCGCAAAACCATTTTGGCTGGCAGCCTGGGCCAGCAGGGCCTGGTTGATCAGCTCATCCAGGACTTGTTGTTCATCCTGCGCTGCAAGGTCTGTGCCCAGGGCAGCCCGATATTGGGCCAGTTCAGATCGGTATTCGGCCAGGCTGATCGGCCAACCATTCACAATCGCCGCCAGCGGTTGGGAAGTTGACGGAACAGGGGTCGGGGTGGGCTGGGCAGATGTCGCAGGCGCAGGTGAAGGCTCGCCGGGCGCCGCACTGTAGGAGGCAGGAACGGTGGGAGATTGCCTGCCCGACTGGCAGGCCGCCAGGGCCAGAGAAAGCAGCCAGGCCAGAAGGAGCAACTTGACGAAAGCCATGGGTCGAAACATCGCAGAGAATTATACCTGCAATTCGGATGCGACCGGCTGCAAACCGCGATTCAGGCAAGCCCAATAATCGTGAAATAGATCACAGTTTGGGCAGTACAAAGTTCTCTTACTGGCTGCCGACAGATCGTGTATACTCGAAGCCAGCACACCCTAAACCACAGAGAGGTCGAAGATGACCCTGGAAAATGAAAAGTCTCGATGGGAAGATCAGGTCCTCGCTCCGGTTTTGAAACGCTTTCCGGAACGGCGCTCCGATTTTCACACTTCATCCGGCATACCCTTGCCGCGCCTTTTGACACCGCAAGACCCCGACCCAGATTATATGGACAAGTTGGGGTTCCCAGGCGAGTATCCCTTTACCCGCGGCGTGCAGCCAAGCATGTACCGCGGCCGCTTCTGGACCATGCGCCAGTACGCCGGGTACGCCACGGCTGAAGAATCGAACCGGCGCTACCGCTTCCTGCTGGAACAAGGCCAGACTGGCCTTTCGGTGGCATTCGACCTGCCCACTCAGATCGGGTATGACGCGGATGATCCCATCGCCATGGGCGAGGTGGGTAAGGTGGGCGTGTCGATCTCGTCGCTGGAAGACATGGCCACCCTCTTCCAGGAAATCCCGCTAGGCAAAGTATCTACCAGCATGACGATCAACGCCCCGGCGTCGGTGCTGCTGGCAATGTACATTGCCGTGGCAAAGCGCCAGGGCGTGGAGCCGCGCCAGCTGCGGGGCACAATCCAAAACGACATCCTGAAAGAGTACATCGCCCGCGGCACCTACATCTTCCCACCCGCCCCATCCATGCGCTTAATCACGGATGTGTTCCGCTATTGCCAGGCAGAGGTGCCGCACTGGAACACCATCAGCATCTCTGGTTATCACATCCGGGAGGCTGGCTCGACTGCAGCGCAGGAAGTGGCCTTCACCCTGGCCAACGGGATCGCCTACGTCCAGGCGGCAATGGACGCAGGCCTGGATGTGGACAGTTTTGCCGGGCAGATTTCCTTTTTCTTCAACGCCCACAACAACTTCCTTGAAGAGGTGGCCAAGTTCCGCGCTGCTCGGCGCATGTGGGCGCAGATCATGCGCCAGCGGTTCAAGGCGCAAAAACCCGGTTCATGGATGCTGCGCTTCCACACCCAGACGGCTGGGTCAACCCTGACCGCCCAGCAGCCCGAAAACAACGTGGTGCGGGTGGCCCTGCAGGCCCTGGCTGCGGTGCTGGGCGGCACCCAGTCGCTGCACACCAACTCAATGGACGAGGCGCTGTGGCTGCCAACCGAAAAAGCGGTGCGCGTCGCCCTGCGC
>CAZDAU010000035.1:0-36553 GCA_964503625.1 uncultured Anaerolinea sp. | reverse complement strand
TACACCAGGCAAACGACTGAAGTCGTTACTACACCAGGCAAACGACTGAAGTCGTCACTACACCAGGCAAACGACTGAAGTCGTTACTACGCTGCATATCCGGACCTGCCCCTCCTGACTAATGTCACCTTCAGGCGGTGACAATCTTTACTTTTATCTTGCAGGCAATTTTGCCATAATTTTACCTGGGGGAATTTGTGCATTTAAAAATGGATAACGCCTGCAACCGTCTCTGGTCTGGTTAGAAGGAGGTGCATTGCCGAAAACTGGAAAGTGCTCCGAAAACGTCGTTCTTGCATCACGCTGACATGCAGGAGCTGATCATCTTCTTGCATGGTTCATGGATCAGCCTGAAAGAGGAGGCGAGCCAGATGAAAACTGTTTTTGTCCATCCGGAACGTTGCATTGGCTGCAAGCAATGCGAAGCAGCCTGCGCCGTAGCCCATTCTCAAACCCAAAACTTGTTCCTGGCCGTTTTTGAACAGCCTGCACCCAAACCCCGCATTCATGCTGAGCCCGGCATCGAGCTGACCACATCCTTCCCCAACAAGTGCCGTCACTGCAACCCGGCTCCCTGCCAGAGCGTCTGCCCAACGGGCGCCATCCACCGGCCGGCCGATTTGCCGGAGATTGTCCTGGTGGAGGCCCGGCGCTGCATTGCCTGCGGCATGTGCGCCATGGTCTGCCCCTTCGACGCCATCACCTACCACCCCGTCTGGGGCGCGCCCGAAAAACCCCTGACGGCGGTCAAGTGCGACCACTGCATCAACCGCCAGCGCCAGGGCGGCATTCCCGCCTGCGTGGAGGCCTGCAAAGTTGGGGCGCTGGAGTTTGGCGAAATCAACGAACTGGTCAAGGCGAGCCGAGAGCGCTACTCCGAGCAGGTCTTGCAAGCCACCGGGCAGGGCGTGGCGCTCGCGGTGGTCCAGCAGATGCCGGTTCCAATCGAGATCTGGCACGGTTGGGGTGGAGCGGTCACCGCGCTCAATGCAGATGGCGGGCGGGAGTAGCCGCCAAGGAGTGTTAAAAATGTCACCCGAAATCAGCAAAAACGGATACAAGAAGCGAACCATCAATGATGATACCCAGGCGATGCTGCAGATTGCCCACCGGGAGGGAATCGAAACAGTTTGGGATCGACTGGGAAAGCAGCAGCCGCAATGCGGTTATTGCAGCCTGGGCACCAGTTGCCGCATCTGCTCCATGGGCCCCTGCCGGGTGGATCCCTTTGGCGAGGGGCCGCAAAAGGGCGTTTGCGGGGCAGACGCCGACATCATCGTTGCCCGCAACCTGGCGCGCACCATTGCCGCCGGCGCCTCGGCCCACTCGGATCACGGGCGGGATATCCTGGAAACGCTCTACCAGGTCGGCGAGGGCAAGTCAGACGCCTATCAGATCAGCGAGCCAGAGAAGCTGCGCCGCCTGGCAGCCGAGTATGGCGTGGACACGGCGGGCAAAACCGACCAGCAGGTTGCCAAAGACCTGGCCTGGGAAATCATGGAAGATTATGGCATGCGCCGCGAGCATCTGCCTCTTGGCCGCCGGGCGCCGCTTGCGCGCCAGCAGCTCTGGGAGAAAACCGGCGTGTACCCGCGCGGCATTGACCGGGAAAACGTCGAGGCGCTGCACCGCACCCACATGGGGGTGGATAACGACTGGGTCAACATCCTGCTGCATGCCGTGCGCAACAGCCTGAGCGATGGCTGGGGCGGCTCGATGGTGGCGACAGAGCTTTCGGATGTGCTCTTTGGCACGCCCACTCCGAAGATGTCGCAGGTCAACCTGGGCGCCATCCGCGCCGATCACGTCAATATCATCCTGCACGGGCACAACCCGATGCTCAGTGAGGTGATCGTGGCTGCCTCGCAGGATCCTGACCTGATCGCCCTGGCCAAGAGCCTGGGGGCTCAGGGCATCAACCTGGCTGGCCTGTGCTGCACCGGCAACGAAGTCTTGATGCGCAAGGGCATACCCATGGCGGGCAACCACCTGATGCAAGAGCTGTGCATCATGACCGGGGCGGTGGAGCTGATGGTGGTGGATTACCAATGCATCATGCCTGCCGTCACCGAGGTGGCGCGCTGCTACCACACCAAGGTGGTCAGCACCTTCGACAAGGCCAAGTTCCCCGGCGCCGAGCATATCCACTTTGATCCCGAGCACGGCCTGGAAATTGGCAAGCAAATCGTGCGCACCGCGGTGGAGAACTTTGCCAGGCGCGTCCCAGAGCGGGTGTATATCCCCGTCAAGCCGGTGCCGATGATGGCCGGGTTCTCCATTGAGGCCATCCTGGGCGCGCTGGGCGGCACACCCCAGCCGCTGGTTGACGCGATCGTCCAGGGCAGCATCCGCGGCGCAGTGGGCGTGGTGGGCTGCAACAACCCCAAGATCAAGCAAGACCTGGGCCACACCGAGCTGACCAGGCGCCTGATTGAGAACGATATCCTGGTGGCGGTGACCGGCTGCGCAGCGGTGGCCGATGGCAAGGCCGGGCTGATGGTGCCCGAAGCCGCCGACCTGGCCGGGCCGGGGTTGAGCGCGGTGTGCAAGGCTTTGGGCATCCCGCCGGTGCTGCACCTGGGCAGCTGCGTGGATAACAGCCGCATCCTGGTGCTGGCGGCGGCCCTGGCCAACCACCTGGGTGTGGATATCAGCGCCCTGCCGCTGGCCGGCGCGGCGCCCGAATGGTACTCCGAAAAGGCGGTTGCCATCGGCACGTATGTGGTGGCTTCGGGCATTTACACCGTGCTGGGGGTGGCGCCGCCGGTCTTTGGCAGCCCGAACGTGGTCAAGCTGCTCACCGAGGGCCTGGAGGGTGTCTTTGGCGCCACGTTTGCCGTTGAGCCCGACCCCAACCGCGCCGCAGTGCTGATTCGCCGCCACATCGAGCGCAAGCGCGCCGGCCTGGGCCTGAGCCATCTTGACCCCGAAAGCCTGGCGATGCCGGAATCTGAGCTGGCCCTGGCGTGATTCACCCGGCGACCCGCGCTGGGCGACGCCGGGCAGCCATTCCCGGCCGGGCGGCGCCTGGCTCGCATGCGCCTGACACGGGACAAGGAGGCTCGTATGGCGTCGTCAGTTCGACCGAATGACAGGATTGTAATCATCGGCGCTGGACCGGCGGGGGTGAGCGTGGTGGAAACGCTGCGCCTCCACGACCGCGACCGCGAAGTGGTGATGCTCAGCTCTGAGCCTTACCCGCCTTATTCGCCGCCGGCCATGGTCGAGCATTTCCTGACCGGCTCCAACTCGCACCTGTGGCGCAGCCCGGATTGGCCCGCCCAGATGCGGGTGGATTACCGCCCCGGGACGGTGGTGAGCGGGGTGGAGCCGGCCCTGGATGGCGGAAACCGCGGCCGCTTGCTGCTCGCGGATGGCGGATCTTTGGAATACGGCCACCTGGTGATCGCCAGCGGCAGCCGACTGTACGCACCGCTGCCGGGCGCCGACCTGCCCGGCGTGGAAAACTTCAAGTCGCTCAGCGCGGCCGAAGCGCTCATCCAGCGGGTGAAGAGCGGCACAGCGCGCCGGGCGGTGATTGTGGGCGCTGGCTTCATTGGCATGGAAATCGCCTTGCTGCTGACCGACCTGGGGGTGGACGTGCACCAGTTCGAGATGCTGGACCAGGTCATGCCGGCGATGCTGGATGAGCAGAGCGCGGCCTACGCCTTGCAGGTGATGCGCCAGCGGGGGGTGATCGTCCACCTGAGCACCAAGGTCCAGGCGTTTGTTGGCGAGAAGCAGGCACAGGCCATCCTGCTCGAGAGCGGCGAGACCGTGAGCGGCGATATCCTGGTCGCCGCGACGGGGGTGCGCCCCAACCTGGATTTTCTGGCCGGCAGCGGGATTGCCCATCGCTGGGGCGTGACGGTCGACGACCACCTGCGAACCAGCGCCCCGGGCGTGTACGCCGCAGGCGATGTGATCGAGGCGCCGGACCGACTGACCGGCGAAGCCTATGTGCATGCCATCTTCCCCAACGCTGTTGAGCAGGGCCGGGTGGTGGGCCTGAACCTGGCTGGCTTCGATGTGCGCTACGAAGGCGCCGAGCGGATGAACAGCTTGAAGCACCTGGGTCTGCCGATCCTGGCGGCCGGGTTGAAAGACGGCGACGAGGTGCTGCAGGATCGGGTGAACGGCGGCTGGCGGACGCTCTATTTGCGCCAGGAACGGCTGGTGGGTTACCAGTTGATCGGCGATATCCGGGCCGCCGGGGCGCTGCGCACGCTGCTCATCCGCCAGGAGCCGCTGGGAAAGGTGAAAGACCGCCTGCTGGAGCGCAGCTTTGGCCAGGGCAGCCTGGTCTGGGCTTCGGGAATCTGATCAGAAGACCACAGAGGCACAGAGACACTGCGTTATGATCCAACCCGGTGAATTCTGTGTCTCTGTGGTGATGTTGGACCACCCAGATGCGCTGCCCGCCTGTCTGGGGGGTGAGAGCAACGCCGGGCTCCAGGGCCGCCCGCCCCGCCAGCCGCCGATCGCCCCAGGGGCGAAGGTGCGGCGGGACGACCCTGCGCCTAACACTCGACAAAGCAGCCCACTTCGGCCCCCTCCAGGGCCTGGCGCAGGTCTTGCGAGCGCAGGATCACGGCGGTGTTGCGCACGCCTGAGCCCAGGGAGATCTCGTCTTCCTGCAGGACACGCTCGTCAATCAGGATGCGGATGGCGGATTGGGGGGGCAGGCCAAAGGGCGATACGGTGCCGCGCACATAGCCGGTCTGGGCCAGCACTTCCTCTTCGCTGGCCATGCTGATGCGCGAGACGCCCAGGTGCTGGCGCAGCGCCGGCCAGGAGATCTGGTCTGGGCCGGCGGTCAGCACCATGATGAACTGGCCGGCGGCCAGGCGGAAGAGGATACTGCGCACGACCTGGCGCGGGCGCTGGCCGCGCTCTTCGGCGGCCTGTTCCAGGGAATGGATCGGCCCGGCGTGGCGGAAGACCCGAAAGGGGATGCTCCTGGCCTGCAGGTCGCGGGTGACGGGGGTTTCGAGGCTTGGATTTTCGCTCATCGTCAGGTTGGCGGTGGATCCGCGATGTTTCAATCATACCACGTGGCCAAGCAATCCGGGCCTGCGAGGGCGACGGGTCATCGTGCCTGGGGGCGTGCCCTGGCGGTTCGGGTGGGAACGCGCCTGAGCACGTTTCCCGCATCAGCCGCCGGTTTTAACCGGATGGCGGCTCGGCCTCCAGCACCATGATCGGGATGCGCCGCCCGCCGACTCGCTGTTTGTACAGGGTGTAGCCGAAGTAGGTCTGGCAGGCGCGTTGCCAGAAGTAGTCGTACTCCTGGACGCTGGCCTCGTGCGCCCGGTACTCGCCGGCCGCGCCGTCAATGACGCCGCGGGCGAGCGGGTTGGCCTTCAGGTTGTGGTACCAGCCGGGGTGGCGGTGCTGCCCCCAATTGGAGGCGATCAGGGCAAAGCGCCGGGGGTCGGCATCGTCCCGGATGGCGACCAGCGGCGTGGTGCGCGGCTGGCCGCTTTTGGCCCCGGTGGTGGTCAGCATCACCATCGGCAGCCCGCTGAGGTAGCTGGTGAGGGTGGCGCGCTGACCGCTGAGCTTGAAGAAAGCCCGGTCGAAGTGGTGCAAGACATGCGCGCCGAACCAGGCCCCTGGACGGCTGGAAGCGAACTTCTGCACGGCGCGGTGAAAAGGGAGGTACTGTCTCTTCATGCAGGCGAGTATAGCACAAGCGGGCGCTGACGAAAATGATCCGGAAAGATCGATTCCCCGCACACCGCCCAGTTGTGCCGTTTGCGAAATCGGGCCAAATGTGCTATGATTTGTCCCCAAGACGATTACCGGTGTGCGCGCTGGAAACCTTTGGATTTGATGAGCCGATGACAAACCGACTGACTCGACGAGATTTTATCAAATTAGGCGCCACGTCCCTGGCCGCGGCTGCGGTGGGCTATGGCTTTCGTGATTTCCCGCCTGGGGGCGATCCCACCCTGAAGCGTGTACCCTCCTACACGATGGGGCGGGTGATCTACTCGATGCGCTACTACGACCAGCCCACCACCTCCAGCCGGGAGCTGGGCTATTACATCCGCGATGCCGTGGTCAACATCTACGCCGAGACGATTGGCGACCCCGAGCCCACCCACAACCCGATCTGGCTGCGCACAGATGACGGCTGGCTGCACTCGGCCTATGTCCAGCCGGTGGCCAACAAGCTGAACGAGCCGCTGTTGAAGATCCCAAAGAACGGGATGCTGGCTGAAGTGACGGTGCCTTACACCCAGGCTTACCGGGTGGTGGACCAGGTGTGGAAACGGCACTACCGCTGCTATTACGCCAGCACTTACTGGGTGCATTACGCCTTCCGCTCCGACCTGGGGGTGGTCTGGTACCAGATCTGGGATGACCGCACCGAGGAGCACCTGATGGTCGAGGGCCAGCACTTGCGCCCGATCACCGCCGAGGAGCTGACGCCCATCTCCCCGGGCCGGACCGACAAACGGGTCGAAATCGATTTGACCAAGCAGCGCCTGACGGCCTACCAGGGGAGGCAGCCTGTTTTTACGGCCCGGATCGCCACCGGCTATTTTGAAGGCGATACCCCCAAGGGCGAGTTCCGCGTTGAGCGCAAGCAGCCCAGCCGCCACATGGCCTCCAACCTGGAAGGCAACGAATTTGACCTGCCCGGCGTGCCGTGGGTGTGCTACATCTCGTGGACGGGCGTTTCCTTCCACGGCACCTACTGGCACCACAATTACGGCACCCCCCAAAGCCACGGGTGCATTAACCTGAATCCGGAGGCGGCCAAGTGGGTGTACCGCTGGACGGATCCGGTGGTGCCCGTGGACGAAGATTATGTTGAAACCGATCAAGGCACGCCGGTGATTGTGTTCTAGGTTCCAGGGACAGACTCTGGAAGGAACGCAGCCTGCGATTGCCAACAAGAGAGCCTTGACCCGTGGTCAAGGATGATGTCAAGGAGAAAAGAATGCATTTTAAGAGCAAAAAGGCGCAGGGCCTGCTGGCGCTGATGCTGGTCCTGCTCCCGGCGCTGGCTGCCTGCGTGGCCGCCCCCGCCGCAGCGCCCACCGCTACCCCGCCGGTGATCTATGTCACCCAGGTTATCACCCAGATCATCCCCCCCACGCCGGTGCCGATGACGCCCACACCGCCCGCCACGGACACCCCGGCGCCGCCCTCTCCCACGCCCACCTTTGACCCGCTCTCGGCGGGAATCTATTACCCGCTGGAAGGCTGCGTTGCTTCGCGCCTGCACGTTGGCGATAAGGCCATGGTTTCGCTGGTGGGCGGTCCAAACGGCATCCGCTACGGCCGTGACCTGAACGAAGCCACCGTGATCGCCTACGCCCAGCCCGGCGCGATCCTGGAAATCGTCAACGGTCCGTGGTGCAGCCGGGGCTGGATCGTTTGGTTTGTGCGCACTGCAGATGGGGTGGAGGGCTTTACCCCAGAGGGCGACGGCAATGAATACTGGCTGCTGCCCGTGGCGCCCTGACCGGTTTACCTCCGTTCATTGATCCGTAAGGAGAACAGAATGGCTTTTCGTGGAAACTTGCGGCTGGTCGGGGCGGCGTTGCTGGCCGGCCTGATCGTGACGCTCTCTGCCTGCACCGGTGCGCCGGCGCCCGCTGAACCGGCCGTTAACCCAACCATCGTGATCGTCCAATATGTCACCCAGGTGGTGGCCACGGTCACGCCTGCCCCGCCGGTGACGGCCGTCCCGCCGACGGCAAAAGCGCCGGCAGTCACCGGCTATGATCCGTTTGCGGTGCAGCCTTATTATCCGCTCAGCGGCTGCCAGATGGCCTCCCGGCTGCATGTCGGCGACATTGCCTTTGTGGCTGCCGGCGGCGAGCAGCTGGGCATCCATTTCAGCAAGGATGTTGGTTTTGCCCCGATCGCCCGAAAACTGATCTCTGGCGAGCTGTTGTATATCCTGGACGGCCCCACCTGCAACCGCAACGGGCTGGTCTGGGAGGTGCTGGCAGATGCCGATGACACCCGCGGGTACGCGATCGAAGGCAACGGCGAAACTTACTGGCTGCTGCCTTTCGGCGAGACCTACGATGCGAAAGTCATCCGTGACCGGCTCAAGAAACAGCAAAACCCCTGATCTGGAGCGATTTGCCGGCGGCTAACGCTTGCGGCGGTTCTGCTTGAGCCAGACATAGGCCAGCAGGGCGCCGATCCCAACTCCCAAAAAGACTGCGGCAGTTCTGCGGTGGTTGAGGGAGGTGGATGAGAAGAGCGGGGCGGGCGCGGCGCCGGCGATGTGCTCGAAGGTTTCGCGAAAGCCCACCGCCAGCGGCCGCCGGGTCCAGCCCAATTCAGCGACGGCCTTATCGGAGCGGGCCTGGTAGGTGGCATCCAGGATGGCCAGGACATCCTGGCTCAAGATTTCGGGCCAGGGCAGCACGCTGCTGACCGCGCCGATCAGCGGCGAGAGGGGTTTGACCAGCCTGGCCGGGATGGTGAAGAGCGGCGCCGGCCGGCCGCTGACCTCGGCCCAGAGCTTCACCGCTTCGCCCAGCGAGAGCGCCGGCCCGGTCAGGTGATACACCTCTCCTGGGCGGCCCTTCTCCAGCGCCAGCAGGTGCCCTTCCGCGACGTCATCCACATGCGCATAGGTTAAAGTCAGCTCTGGACCCGGCAATACCGGGAAAAATCCGCGGTAGAACAGGACCATCATCTGCCCGAACAGGCTGGGATCGCCGGGACCGTAGACCAGGCCGGGCATCAGGATGGTGATCGGGGCGCCGCGCTCCATCAGCGGCAGGGCCACCTGGTAATGGGCCATGTGCTTGGTGCGGTCATACTCGGTCAGGAACGGACCGCTGGGCGGCACATAGCTCTCATCGGGCATGGCGCCGTGTGTGTTCCCGTACACGGCGATCGTGCTGGTGTACAGGATGCGCGGCACCTTCAGGTGATAGGCCAGCTCAAGCACGTTCTGGGTGCCCTGGACGTTGATCAATTCGGCTTTGCGGGTGTCTTTTGCCCCAATCTTGTACCAGGCTGCCAGGTGGAACACGGCCCCGCTGCCGCGAATCGCATCGTGCATCGATTCGCTGGCGGTGATGTCGCCCCAGACGGGCTGCGCGCCCATTGCCAGCATTTCGGCGGCGCCGTGCTGCGAGCGCACCAGGGCCTTCACCTGGTGGCCGCGCTCGATCAGTTTCTGCACCACGCGTTTGCCGATGAACCCGGTCCCACCGGTTACAAATACTTTCATCTTGGGCCTCCTCGAACTGCTTGAACGAAACTCGATGGATGGTTTCAGTTTCAATCCTCCACCCGCCTCACCAGTCCAACGCTGATCCAGATCAGCGCCAGGCTGAGCAGCAGATAAACCGTCACGTATGCCAGCCAGGGGGAAACCAGCAGGACTTCTGCCCCGGTGCCCAGCGGGAACTTCACCAGCCAGGCGCTCTGCCCATCCAGCAAGGCGACCTCGGTGGCGATGATCGTTGCCAGCGGGGTGAGCGAGATCACCAGCCAGCCAAGGTAAACCACCGCCAGGAGCCAGAAGGGGTGCAGGTCCGCCAGGGTGGATGGACCGCTGTTCAGCATCCACCCGAAGAGCGTCACGGCCAGGATCATCAACATGGGGACGCCAAAGTTGATGAAGATGGAAAACGCATACGCCAGCGCCGTGGCCACGAGCGGCCTGGAAAACAGGCTGGAAAAGAAAAGCCCCACGGCGCAGAAAGCGATCGCCGATGTCGCCAGGATCAGGACCGCGATCAGGATCTCATTCAGCAAGACGCCGCCCAGGATGAACGCCGGGCTGAACATGGGCAGCGAGGTGACCAGCAGCAGGAAGACAAACACCAGCCCGGCAAGGTACTTGCCCACGACCAGCGAGCGGGCCTTCAACAGGGTCACTTTGAGCAGGTCCAGGGTCTGGCGATCCCGCTCCAGGGCGATTGCCCCGCTGGTCAGCGCCGGGGCGGTGAAACTGACCATGACCAGCTCCAGCCAGACCATCAGGCCAAAGATTGCCTTGCCAAAAGACTCCCGGGCCTGCAAGTTGGCGTTGGCGTTCAAAGACGAGCGGATCACCAGGAAAACCAGCAGCAACACCAGCGCCAGGAAGAGCAGATGGGCGGTGAGCAGCAGGAAAGCCCGGTTGCCGCGCATGCGCGTCCGCACCTCTTTGACCAGGATGGGGTTCTTCCAGAACGCCCATCGCTCTGGGCCGGGCAAAAAGCGGGCGGAGGCCGTCTTCATGTGAGGGTGCCTTTGGTCGCCCGCATGAACACTTCCTCCAGGTCGCGCTGGTCTTCGCTGAAGTGCAGCACAGGCAGCCCCTGGCGCACCAGCTCGCCCAGCAGGTCGCTCAGGGCTGGGTCTGCACCGGAGAACTCAAAGGCCAGGCGCAGCCGGGGGCCGTTCTGGCTTTCTGTGGGCGACAGGGTTTCGACCGCGGCCACATCGGGGCGGGCCTCCAGCAGCGCCCGAGCGCGCTCAGCCTCGCCGAGCAGGGTGACCTCCACCCGCCGGCTGGGGACGATCTGCAGATGCAGGTCTTCCAGGCTGCCCTGGGCCACCAGGCGGCCCTCTTCCAGGATGCCCACCTGGGTGCAGATCTCGGCCACGTCCGCCAGGATGTGCGTGCTGAAGAAGACCGTCTTGCCCATGCGGGACATCTCCACCAGCAGCTCGCGGATTTCGATCCTGGCGCGCGGGTCAAGCCCAGAGGCCGGCTCGTCCAGGAGCAAAACCTGAGGATCGTGCAGCAGCGCCCGGGCCAGGCTCAGGCGCTGCTTCATCCCGCGCGAAAGGCGGTCCACCGGATCCTGGCTGCGCTGGCTCAGATCGACCAGTTCGAGCAGCTCGGCCACCAGGCCGGGGCGCCGCTTTTCCGGGATGCGGTGGCAGGCGGCGAAGAAATCCAGATATTCCCAGACTTTAAGATCGGGGTAAACGCCGAAATAATCCGGCATGTAGCCGATTTGCTGCAAGACCGCCTCCTTTTCGCGGCTCACTGAGCGCCCGCCCACCCAAATTTCGCCGCTGGTGATCTGGAGCAGCCCGGCGATCATGCGGATGGTGGTGGTCTTGCCGGCGCCGTTTGGGCCGACAAAGCCGTACACCTCCCCGGGCTGGATCGCCAGGGAGAGGTGATCCACCGCGGTGCGAGCGCCAAAGCGCCTGGAAACATCTTTCAGCTCGATGGCAGCCATGGGGTGAATTATACTCAAAAAGATCCCCTCCCCGATCTGAGGCTCGGGGAGGGGGGAATGAGATGTCCCTCAGGGTCTGGCGGACCCTGAGGGTCTTTGGGCTACGGCAGGTACACCGGGCAATCCGGCGCGGTGCCAACGCCGTTGGCGTCGGTGCACACGATCCGCCCCTGGATCGCCGGGCTGACCGGGGTGTTGGCGGTGAGCCAATCGGCGAACACCTGGTCCAGGAGGTTCTGGGTGGTGCCGCGGTCGTACAGGTACGGGTAGCCGTCGCCGCCGGTGGCCATGAAGTCGTTCTCGGTGATAGTGTAGCTGGCGTCGGCGCTCAGATTGATGATGTCGCCGGTGCAGCTTCCGTCTGCGGCCTGGCGCACCGCGCCGACAACGCGGCTGCCGACTGGGGCCGTGATCTCATAGGTGAAGCACATGCCCGAGACCTGGGGGAAGCGCCCGTTGGCCGCCGGCATATACGAGACGCCGTTTTCTAGCATGGTCTTCAGCTCTGCGCCGTTGATTCTCACCGTGAAGGCCACGTTGCCGAAGGGCAACACCGCCAGCACCTGGCCGCGGCTGATGGGATAGGGCGGCGGGACGAACGGCGGGCAGAAGTCGGTGGCGATGTCGGTGGTTGGGCAGGTCAGGTCGGCGCGCAGACCGCCGGAGTTGTTGATGGCGAAGTCGGTGTTGTAGGTCAGGCGCATGGCGTCGGTGGTCAGGTCGCCGACGAGCGATTCGCACAGGCGGCCATCGCCGCGGCCGCAGGCGTCAGCCCGGGGCACCGCCACGGTGGAGTTGGCGATCACGGTGCTGAAGATGGGCGCCAACTGGGCGTTCAGCTCGTCGATGTAGGCCTGGATGGCCGGGTCGGCGGTGACGCCAATGTTCCACGGCTTGTGGAAGTCGGCGGTCTGGTAAACCACGGCCTTCTTGTAGACATCCATCACCATGCGCAGGCGGATGAAGCGGTAGCCGGCGTTGGGATTCTGAAGCACGGAGGTGCCGTTGGGCAGGTAGGTGATGTACTGGGTGTGGGTGTGACCGCCAATCACGGCGTTGACGTTGCTCAGGGCGCTGGCAAACTCCATCAGCGGGCTGGCCGGATCGGGAGCGGTGACCGTGCCGCCGGATGCGCCGATGTGACCCAGGGCAACGATGCCGTGCAACTGGTTCTTGTAGCGCAGCAGGTAGGCTGCCTCGTTGACCTTGGAGACCGGATCGGTGATGATGAAGGGATCCAGGTAGCCGGGGAAGATCAGCGTGGGCAGCTCGGGCAGGGTGTAACCAATCACGCCCAGCTTGAAGCCGTTGAGGTTGTAGATCTGGTAGGGCTTCCACTCGGGCGGCCATTTGAGGTAGAGCGAGTGCACCGCGTTGACAGCCAGGTAGGGATGGTTGGCGGCCGGGATCAGGGTGGTGCGCAGGTATTCTGAGCCGCGGTCAAACTCGTGGTTGCCCAGGGCGTCTGCGCTCACACCCATCATGTTCTTGGTGACCACCGCGGGCAGATCGCCGAAGTAGTTGGAGATGGGCGGCGTTGCGCCGGTGGAATCGCCGCCGAACAGGGTGAGCGAGCCGTCCCGCGCTTCACGGCGGTAAACGTCGAACCAGGGTTTCAGGTAAGCCGCGCCGCCGATCGAGAAGCTGGGCCCCAGGGTGTCCGCAGTCTGGGAAAGCGGGATGAGCTGTCCGTGGTAGTCGCTGAGGGTCAGGATGGTGACTTCTTTGAACTGCTTGGGGTCCGAGAACAGATTGTAGAGGATCTTGCCGCGGGCGTTGATCGGCCCGGGGAAGCCCATCATGAAGGAGATGGTGGGCGCCAGGTCAACTGCGCGCACACCCGCCACCGGGGCCTGCTTGCGGATGCCAGGCCCGGCGGCGACGAAGGTGGCGTGCATGTTCACGCCGCTGGAAAGGTCAACCGTCTCGGGCAGGTAGCCGTGCTGGCCGAAGAACTGCGAGAAGGCGATGGTCTGGCCGAAGGTGGCCGCGTCGAACTGGTAGGGCGGCTTGAGCACCACCACCACGTCGCCGCTGCGGTTGGGGTGCAGCGAGTCGCTGCCGTCCACGTTGCGCAGCTCTTCTTTCTGCAGGATCTTGAGAACCACCTGGGCGCCGGGGTTAGCCGGGTCGGTCAGGTTTTGGAAGGCGGCGATGACCGCCGCGCGCACCTGGGCGTTGGTCGTGCCGGCGGGAAGGGTGGTGTTGACGTAAATCTGCGCCGTGCCGCCGGCCCAGCAGGCCTTGGCCAGGTTGAGAGAGCCGGTGCCGCCGGCGCGGCAGTTGCTGAACACTTCCCCGGGTGTGGCGCCGTTGTTCTGCAGGCCAGCATCGTAAAGCACCTTGCCGGCGTTGACCGCCAGCCACTGGGCGCTGAAGCCGTGGTCCGAAGTGGCGAACACGGTGGGGTTGTGCCCGATGAGCGCTTTGCCCAGGGCCAGGGTCTCATCGGCCTCCATGTAGGCTTCCTTGAGGAAGCCTTCGGCCTTTTCTGGGGTGATCAGCTCGCCGTAGGAATAGTAGTTGTTGTAGTACGGGTTGGCAATGCCGTACACCGCCGGCACGGTCAGCCCGTAGAACATGTGGGAGAACTCATCGGTGACGGGGTTGCCCAGCAGCAGCAGGTCGGGCTGGTAGCCCATGCCGGGAACGCTGCCGCCATCGATGGTCGGGACGGGGTCGGTGCCCATAATGTACTTCAGGTAAGCGTAGTGGGCGTCTTTCCACTTGAGGCCCTGCTCCACATAGGTGGCCGCGTCCACCAGGCCAGATTCGAAGATGGCATAGTCGGCGGCGGTGGAGGAGGGGAACCAGCGGTTGAGGTCATCTTCAAAGTCGCCGGCATAGCCGCAGCCGTTGCAGGTGGCCACGGCGCGGGTGACCGAGGTGAAGAAAATGCTCACCTGAGACAGGTCGGGCGCCAGGCGGAAGGCCTTGACATAGAAGCCGCCGGTCTTGCCGGCCAGGGTCGCCGCCAGGGTCACTTTCACGTCGGCCCATTCGCCCGCCATTAGGTCGGCCGCCGCCATTGCGCCGTCCTTGGCGTAGGCGTTGGACACGATCAGCACTTTGTCATAGTTGACCGCGGCGTCGTCGGTCGAGTCGTAGACGTAAAAGTCGTACATGTCATTGGGGATGTACGGGTTTCCGCCGGTGGTGTAGGAGCCAATATCAAAGGTGCCCTGTTTGGCCGGGCTGTAAGACATGGGCACGTTGACCCACCCGGAGGCGTCGGCCAGGTCGTAGCGCTGGTACTGCACGCCGAAGGCTTGCGCGCCGGCGGGCTGCCCGGGAACATCCCAGTTGGTCCACAGGCCGCGGTTGGAGTAGAAGTTGCGGTAGTCCACCACCGGGCCTTGCACGGGGGTCATGGTGCGCGAGCCGCCAGCCCATTCCACCGAGATGACCTTCTTGCCGGCCCGCTCGGCGGCTTCGGCGATGGTATCGGCCTGGAGCACGCCCGCCGAGAAGGCGGCGGTGCGGTTGGCGAAGTTATCGCCCACGCGGAAGAAGGTGTTATTGGTCGATCCGGTCTCGCCGGGGTAGGCGCCGGTCGCCAGCGTGTACCAGCCCACGCCGGTGTTGGGCGGGAAGCCCTGCACCAGGCCGTTCTGGCCCTTGACGCCTTTGGCGAGCATATCGGCGTAAGTGGGCATCAAGCCCTGCCCGGCAAACTTTTCCATAATGTCGGGCCGCATGCCATCGGCGGCAAAGAAGATCACTTTGCTGGCGACCGAAGCCGGCGCCGAAGCGGTGGTTTGCGCCCCAGCCAGCGGCGCGGACACCAATCCGGCAATCAACGCGATCGCCATAACGATTGAAAAGATTTTCTTTTTCACAGATTCACTCCTTGGTAATGGTCGAGCAAATTTGCCGACGCTCTTAATCCTGTCGGCTGATCAATGTCTATGGAATAGAAGGGAACGATCAACGCCAGATGTCTGTTTGGGTGCTTCTCAATTGGATCCGCTCCGGTGACCCTCCTTTCTCCAAACGGTAATATCCAAATCAACCCCCACCTAACAAAAATGAAAGCAATTTAATTTTATAACACTTCTTGGGAAAATATCAAGACCCAATTTGTTAACCGGTTGAAAAATTCTGGTTAATGTTGTTCCATCCGGCGGTAAAGTCCTGGATCGAGCGGCCTTTTGCCCTGCCGCTTGGTATAATCTGGGTTGTGGATCATCCCCCGGAAGCTCCGCTCATCTTGGGCTTTATCGCCGACCTGATTTTTGCCGCCCGCATCGAAGACGCTGCGGGGCGCCTGGGCTACCGGATGCAATGGATTGAGCGCGCCGAACAGGTGGCTCCGCTGGAAGCACAACCGGCTGGCCGGCAGCTTGGCGAGCACCTGGCTGGCCCTGGGGCGGCGTTGATCGATTTGGTGAGCGCGCTGCGCCCGGCCTTGATGCTGTTCGACCTGGGCAATGACCAAATTCCCTGGCGCCAGTGGGTGGCCCTGCTCAAATCGGCGCCCGCCACCCGGCGCTACCCGCTGCTGTGCTACGGCTCGCACGTGGATGCGGCGACCTTGCTGGCAGCCGAACACGCCGGGGCGGATGCTGTGGTGCCGCGCTCCCGCTTCGCGGCCGAGCTCCCCGCCCTGATCCAGCAGCACGCCCGCACGGTTGACATCCAGGCCCTGATCGCCACCTGCCAGCAGCCGCTTTCGGCGCTGGCGCGGCATGGCCTGGAGCTTTTCAACCGCGGGGAGTATTTTGAGGCCCATGAGATTTTGGAGGCAGCCTGGAACGAAGACGATACCCCCGGCCGGGAGCTGTACCGGGCGATTTTGCAGGTCGCGGTGGCTTATTTGCAGATTGAGCGGGGCAATTACAACGGCGCGCTCAAGATGTTCCTGCGCCTGCGCCAATGGATCGACCCGCTCCCCGAGCGCTGCCGCGGCGTGGAGGTGGGCCGGCTGCGCGACGACGCCCGCCGGGTGTATGCGGAGCTGGTAGCCCTGGGCCGCCCACGCATAGCCGAGTTTGACCGCAGCCTGTTCCAACCGGTGCATTATTGCGAGGCGCCTTGATTTCCTTATCGCTTGCCCGCCAGTTAAAAGAGGCCGGATTGCAATGGCAGCCGGCGCTGTATGACTTTTTTGCCATTCCAGACCGCAACCTGGATGAGCGCGTTTTTGTCATCAGCGACCTGCTGGCGACCCTGGAGACGCTCCAGGGCCAGCAGGTGGTGGCCTTTCAGGGCGCTTCGGAATGGGCGCTGGACGACCTGGCGACCGGCGAGCTGATCTGGCTGCCGCGGGAAGACCAGCTCCGCCAGGTGCTGGAAGCCGCCCTGCTCAGCCGGGGCCGGCCGGAATTGCGCCTGGATTGCGGCCTGGATGGCTGCCGTTGCACCATCTGGGTGGACGGCCGGCCGATGACCTTCCGGGGCCAGCAGGCCGTGGAGGCTTACGCTGCGGCCCTGCTTTATCTGCTCAATGCCTGAGGCTCTGTTCCGTGCAAGCTCCAGATGAATGGCGCGCCTTGAAACTGGAAGATCTCAGCGGGGTGCTGTTGGTCATCGGCGCGCCCAACACGGGAAAAACCACCCTGGCCGGTTATCTGTTCGACGGCCTGCAAAGGCTGGGGCGCAAGGCAGCTTTCATCGACGGCGACCCCGGGCAGAGCGCCCTCGGCCCGCCGACCACCCTGACCCTGGTATTGGGCCCGGATGCGCCCGGCGGCCTGCGGCCGGTTGAGCCGGGCCCAGACCCGGCGCGGCGGCAAACCTGGCGCTATTTCGCCGGCTCTATCACCCCGCAGGGGCACATGCTGCCGGTGCTGGTGGGCGCCGCGCGGCTCGTCCAGGCCGCCCGAGACGCCGGCGCCGAATCCGTGATTTACGATACCTCCGGGCTGGTCGATCCGGCGCAGGGCGGGTTGGCGCTCAAAAACGCAAAGCTGGACCTGCTCCGGCCGCAGGCTGTTTTTGCCATCCAGGGGGAGGCTGAGCTGGAGCCGCTGCTCATCCCGCTGCGCCGCAGCCAACGGGTGAAATTGATCGAGCTGCGCCCCGCGAGGGCGGTTGTGCGCCGGGACGCCAACGCCCGCCGCCAGCACCGGGCGCGCCAGTTCGGCGCCTATTTTGCTTCTGCGCACGCTTTGGAGCTGGAGTGGGAGCGGATGGCGGTGTTCCCCTACCCGGCGTTCCGCATCCACCGCCTGGCAGCCCTGGAGGATGCGCAGGGGTTTACCCTGGGCCTGGGAATTGTGACTGCCATCGACCGGCCGGCCCGGCGCGCCCGCCTGGTCACCCCGCTGCGCTCGCTGGCCGGGGTGAACGCCGTTCGCCTGGGCGATGTGCTGGTGAACCCAGATACCTTTCAGGATGAGCGCATTGTGGGATGATGCGGCTGCTGCCAGGCGGCTGCATCGGATGAGACTGCTTTGACAAAAAAAAACAAACAAGGAGCAAGAAAGATGGAGTACTCTGAATTGATCGCCCGCCGTTACAGTGTGCGGGCCTACCGGCCCGACCCGGTTGAAGATGAGAAGCTTCGCCGCGTGCTGGAAGCCGCCCGCCTGGCGCCCACGGCCTCCAACCGCCAGCCTTTTCAGATCATCGTGGTGCACACCCAGGGGCGGGAGGCCGAGCTGGGCCGGATTTACCACCGGCCGTGGTTCGTCCAGGCGCCGCTGATCCTGTGCGCCGTGGGCCTGCCCGGGGAAAGCTGGGTGCGCTCGGAGGATCACCGCCGTTACCTGGACGTGGACGTGGCGATTGTGATGGATCACCTGATCCTGGAGGCCGCCAACCAGGGGCTGGGCACCTGCTGGATTGCAGCGTTCAACCCCCAAGCCGCCCGCGAGGTGCTCCGCCTGCCAGATGCGGTGGAGCCGCTGATCTTCACCCCCCTGGGCTACCCCGCCGACGCCCCCAGCCCCAAGGAGCGCAAGCCGCTGGAAGCCCTGGTGCGCTACGAGCATTGGTGAGCCGGGATGGATTTCGTCAAGGAGATCGCCGGCCAGTTGCAGATCCGCCCCGAGCAGGCCGCGGCGGCGGTCGAATTGCTGGAGGCGGGCAACACCATTCCCTTTATTGCCCGCTACCGCAAGGAGGCCACCCACAACCTGGACGAGGAGCAGCTCCGCCAGGTGAGCGACCTGCTCGAAAAGCTGCGCGCCCTGGAAGAGCGCCGCCAGACGGTGATTAAATCCATTGCCGAACAGGATAAGCTGACCCCCGAGCTTCAGGCGCAGATCGAAGCCGCCGCCACGCTGACCGCCCTGGAGGATCTGTACCAACCCTATAAGCCCAAGCGCCGCACGCGGGCCAGCGTGGCCCGGGAGAGGGGCCTGGGGCCGCTGGCCGACCTGATTCTGCAGCAGGCGCGCACCACCCAGCCGCTGGACCAACTGGCGGCCCCTTACCTGTCTGAACAGGTGCCCGGCCCCGAGGAGGCCTGGGCGGGAGGGCGGGATATCGTCGCAGAAACGATCAGCGATCATCCCGAAGTGCGCCGCCTGGCCCGCGAGAAAGCCCTGCAATGGGGCATCCTGCGCAGCCAGAAGGCCGAGGCCGCGGTGGATGAAAAGCAGGTCTATGAACTGTATTATGACTTTGAGCTGCGCCTGGACCGCCTGCGCCCGCACCAGGTGTTGGCGGTCAACCGCGGCGAGGCGGAGAAGGCGCTGCAGGTGAGCGTGCAGGTGGCGGAGCGCGATTGGCGCAGCGCAATCGAATCCGTCTTTCGCCCCGACCGGCGCTCGCCCCTGGCGGCGCAGCTTGAGCAGGCGGCGGTTGATGCCGCCGAGCGCCTGCTGCTGCCCGCCATCGAGCGGGACGTGCGCCGCATCCTGACCGAAAGAGCCGAGGCCCACGCCACCGGCGTCTTTGCCGAGAATCTGCGCGCCCTGCTCAGCCAGCCTCCCCTGGCCGACCGGGTGGTGCTGGGCATCGATCCTGGCTTCCGCACCGGCTGCAAGGTGGCGGTGGTTGACCCGACCGGCCGCCTGCTGGATACCGCCGCCATTTACCCGCACGAACCCCAAAAGCGCTGGGACGAAGCGCTGAAGGCCCTGGCCGAGATGGTGGTCCGCCACGCGGTGAGCCTGGTCGCCATCGGCAATGGCACGGCGTCGCGCGAGACCGAGCTGCTTGCCGCTGAGCTGATCCGCCGCCTGGAGGCCGCCGGGCTGACCCAAAGCGGGCCGGCGGTGCATTACCTGATCGTCAACGAGGCCGGGGCCAGCGTGTACAGCGCCAGCCCGCTGGCCCGCGCCGAGCTGCCCGGGCTGGATGTCAGCCTGCGCGGGGCGGCCTCGATCGCCCGCCGGGCCCAAGACCCGCTGGCCGAGCTGGTCAAGATTGACCCCAGGTCCATCGGTGTGGGCATGTACCAGCACGATGTGGATCAGAAACAGCTCGGCGAAGCCCTGGGCGGGGTGGTGGAGAGCGTGGTCAACCAGGTGGGGGTGGATGTGAACACCGCCTCGCCTGCCTTGCTCACCCATGTGGCTGGGGTGGGACCCAAGCTGGCCGAGAAGATCGTCGCCCACCGCCAGGAGCACGGGCCGTTTGCCAGCCGCCAGGCCCTGCGCCAGGTGCCCGGGCTGGGCCCGCGGGCTTTTGAGCAGGCAGCCGGTTTTTTGCGCGTCCGCCAGGGCGAGAACCCGCTGGACGCCAGCGCCATCCACCCGGAGAGCTATGCCATCGCCCAAAAAGTGCTGGAGGCGGCCGGCCTGGCGTTGGATACCCCGCCCGCCCAGCGCAAGGCGGCCCTGGATGCTCTGCTGGCCCGCCAACCGCTGGAGGCGCTGGCTGCCGATCTGGGGACTGGCGTGCCCACGCTGAGTGACATCCTGGAGCAGCTCGTCCGGCCAGGCCGCGACCCGCGCCAGGACCTGCCCGCCCCGGTGCTGCGCAGCGATGTGCTCAAAATGGAAGACCTGGCGGTGGGCATGCGGCTCAAAGGCACGGTGCGCAACGTGGTCGATTTTGGCGCTTTTGTCGATATCGGCGTCAAGCAGGATGGCCTGCTGCATCGCTCGCAGATCCCGCCGGGCGCCCTCTTGAAAGTGGGCGATGTGATCGAGGTCGCCATTCAGAAGGTGGAGGCCGAGCGCGGGCGCATCAGCCTGGGCTGGAGCAGTTAAGCCACCGAGACGCGGAGCGCTCAGAGAATCAAAGCAGGAAATACTCGGCGTCTCTGTGTCTGTGCAGTTGAAGAAATCTGGAGTTGGAGAAGAGGCTATGAATCTCAATGTGAGGCAAGGCAACATCCAAGAAACACCCGTAGACGCGATCATCGTCAACCTGTTTGAGAGCGTCACCAAGCCCGGCGGCGCGACCGGCGCGGTTGACCAGGCGCTGAATGGGGCAGTGGGGGAGCTGATCGCTGGCGGCGACTTTGGCGGCAAATCTGGCGAAGTGGCCGTGCTCTACCCGCGTGGAGCCATCCCGGCCAAACGCGTGCTGGTGGTTGGGCTGGGCAAGCAAGAGGCGTTTGACCTGGAGGCGGCGCGCCGCGCCGCGGCGGCGGCCATCCGGCGGGCGCGCGACCTGAACGCCAGGACTGTCGCCTCGGTGGTTCACGGGGCGGGCGTTGGGGGGGTGTCGGCGCAGGAGGCTGCCCAGGCTGTGGTGGAGGGCACGCTGCTCGGGCTTTACCGCTACCAGGCGCCCAAGCAGGACGAGCCGCTCAACCAGGTCGAGACGTTCACCCTGGTGGAGCAGGATGCGGCCAGGCTGGCGCAGGTGGAGGCTGGCGCACGGGCTGCCGAAGCGGTGGCGGCCGGCGTGACCCTGGCGCGCGACCTGGTCAACATGCCGCCCAACGTGGCCACCCCCTTCCGGCTGGCAGACACAGCCCGCCAGATTGCGGCGAGCTACGGCATGGGGTTAACCGTCGGAGACCGGGAATGGGCCGCCGAGCACAAGATGGGCGGTTTCCTGGCCGTGGCCAAAGGCGCCGGTGAGCCGCCCTATTTCATTGTCCTGGAGCACAACCCCGGCCGGGTTGACCTGGAGCCCATTGTCCTGGTGGGCAAGGGGATCACCTTCGACACCGGCGGGATCTCGCTAAAGCCTGCTGAGAAGATGGAGGAGATGAAATCCGATATGGCGGGCGCGGCGGCGGTGCTGGGGGCGATGGAGGTGGTGGGCCGGATGAACCTGCCCCTGCGCGTCATCGGCATCACCCCTTGCACGGAGAATATGCCCGACGCCAATGGCTACCACCCAGCGGACGTGATCACGCTCAGCAACGGCAAGACGGTCGAGATCATCAGCACCGATGCCGAAGGGCGGATGATCCTGGCGGATGCCCTGGTTTATGCGCAGCAGTACAAGCCAAAGGCGGTGATCGACCTGGCCACGCTGACTGGAGCCTGCGTGATCGCCCTGGGCGAGATGGTGGCGGCGGGGATCTTCTGCACCGACGATTGGCTGCAAGAGCGCCTGCTGGCCAGCGGCAAGGCCGCCCACGAGCGCCTGTGGCCCATGCCGCTGTGGGAGGATTACAAAGAAAAGCTCAAGACCATTTCGGCCGATATGATGAACTCCGGCGGGCGCTACGGCGGGGTGGGCGCCTCGGCGATCTTCCTCAAAGAGTTCACCGATTATCCCTGGGCGCACCTGGATATCGCCGGGATGGCCTTGGTCACCAAGAAGGCCCTGGAGACGCCCTACATCCCGCTGGGCGGCACCGGCTTTGGTGTGCGCCTGCTGGTTGATTTCTTGCGCCGATGGTGATGCCTGCCGCAGGTGGTTCATCCGCGGCTCACCGCCGCCGGCGCCAGGGGTTGCTCGAGCAGGCAGGCAGCGCCTGAACCTGCTCGGGACTCGATGGCATCACGCTATCCACTTCCCTGGCGATTGATCGGTGCGCTGCTCTGGACAGGGGTGACCGGCGGGAAGCGCTCTTTCCGCTCCGACGCCATCGCCGCGGTGGCCAGGCTGCGCCCGCCGCTGCGGGTGATTGGGCCGGCCGAAATCCCCGGGCCGTGCGTGATCACGATCAACCATTACGCCCGGCCCGGGTTCCAGGCCTGGTGGCTGGCGCTGGCGGTGGGCGCGGCGCTGCCGGTCGAGGTGCATTGGGTGGTCACCGCTGCCTGGCGCTACCCAGACCGGCTGCGAAGCTGGACGGTCACGCCGGTCAGCCGCTGGGTCCTTCGCCGGGCGGCGGCCATCTACGGTTTAACCCGGATGCCGCCTATGCCGCCGCTGCCAGAAGAAAACGCCGCCCGGGCGGTTGCGGTGCGGGAAATCCTGCGCTGCGCCCAGGAAGCTGCCTGCCCGGTGATTGGGCTGGCCCCGGAGGGCGGCGATTTCGCCCCGCCTGGTCAGGTGGCGGAGCTGCCGCCTGGGGTGGGCCGCCTGATGCTGCACCTGGCAGAGATGGGCCTGGCCGTGCTGCCGGTTGGCGCGGGTGAAACGGAGGGCCAGTTTTGGCTGAATTTTGGCCCGGCCTATCGCCTGGAGCCGCCGCAGCTGGGCAGCGCCAAAGCCCGGGATGCCTGGGCCCGCCGCTTTGTGAAAGAGAGACTCGAGGAGCTATTGCACCGATGAAGAAACCGGCTCGCCTGATCGACCTGCTCGTGTTGAACACCTACTGGATTGGGCTGTCTTTCATGTGGAACAGCCTGCATGTGATCATCCTGCCCGCCGTTTTGCTGCTGATGGTCCCCGAGGCGCTCAAGAACACCTACCTAGGCTTGCTGACCTTCCTGGGCCTGGTCATCGCCATGATTGTCCAGCCGGTATCGGGGGCGGTCAGCGACCAGTGGGTCTCGCCGGTGGGCCGGCGCAGGCCCCTGATCTTGCTGGGGACGGCCTTTGATTTCGTCTTCCTGGCGGCGCTGGCCTGGGCCGGCGGGCTGGTTGGATTGGCGGTGGGCTATATCGGCCTGCAGCTCAGCTCGAACATCGCTCACGGGCCGATGCAAGGCTTGCTCCCCGACCAGGTGCCGGAGGAGCAGCTGGGCCGCGCCAGCGGTTTTAAGAACTTCATGGATATGGGCGGCCTGGTGGCTGCCTCGCTGATCGTTGGCCGCATGATAGACCCCCAGGCGGTCAACCCGGTGCCCGCCCTGGGCCTGGTGGCGGCGATCCTGGCGGTGAGCGCGGCGGTGACCCTTTTGGGCGTGCGCGAGCGGCCCGCACGGCGCGCGGCAAACCAGCCCAGGCCATCGCTCGCAGCATCCTTTCGGATTGACTGGCGCCAACACCGCTCCTTCGCCTGGAGCGTCGCTTCGCGGCTGTTTTTCCTGATCGCCATCTATGGCATCCAGGTTTTTGCCCAGTATTACCTGCGGGATGTCCTGGCGGTGGAAAACCCGGTCCGGCTGACCGGCGACCTGCTGGCGGCGATCACGGTGGCCCTGGTCATCACTGCCCTGGCGGGCGGCTGGCTGGGCGACCGCCTTGGGCACAAGGCGATTTCCTTCCTGGCCAGCGGGATTGGGGCGACGGGCTGCCTGCTGCTGATGCTGGCGCGCACGCCCACGGCGGTGCTGGCCTTTGGCAGCCTGCTGGGGGTGGGCATTGGCCTGTTTCTGACTGCCAATTGGGCGCTGCTCAACGAGCTGGCCCCGGCTGCCGAGGCGGGCAAGTTCATGGGGCTGACCAACCTGGCGACGGCTGGCGCCGGGGCGATTGGGCGCCTGGAAGGCCCCTTCATTGATTTGCTGAACAACGCCCGCCCGGGCGCCTGGTGGGGCTATTCGGGGCTGTTCTTGCTGGGGGCCGTCTCGATCGGGATCAGCGCCCTGCTCCTGATCAAGGTGAACCCGCATGAAGCCGAATCCCGCCAGGACCTGGATGCGGTGCAGATGTTGGAGTGAACACCCTCTGGCGGCGCACGCTGGAAGCGCGCCGCACCGGTCTGCAGGAATCATACCAAGCGGAGCAAAGAATGAACAAAGCCTGGTGGAAAGAAAGTGTGGTCTATCAAATTTATCCGCGCAGCTTTGCCGATAGCAACGGCGACGGCATCGGCGACCTGCGCGGCATCATCCAGAAGCTGGATTACCTGAAGGAGCTGGGCATCGACGTGGTCTGGCTCTCGCCGGTGTACAAATCGCCCAACGACGATAACGGCTACGATATCAGCGATTACCGGGACATCATGGACGAGTTTGGCGCCCTGGCGGACTGGGACGAGCTGCTGGCCGGGATGCACCAGCGCGGCATCAAGCTGGTGATGGACCTGGTGGTGAACCACACCTCGGATGAGCACCCCTGGTTCATCGAGGCGCGCAAATCGAAGGATAACCCCTGGCGGGACTATTACATCTGGCGGCCGCCCAGAAATGGGGCTGAGCCGAACAACTGGGCTTCTCACTTTGGCGGCTCGGCCTGGCAGTACGACGGAGCCACCGGCGAATACTACCTGCACCTGTTCTCCAGAAAGCAGCCCGACCTGAACTGGGAAAACCCCCAGGTGCGGGCCGAGGTCTTTGACCTGATGACCTGGTGGCTGGAGCGGGGCATCGATGGTTTCCGCATGGACGTGATCAATATGATCTCCAAGGTCCCCAGCCTGCCGGACGCCCCGGTTGTCACGCCGGACCGCTACCAGCCCGGCGGAGTGCACTTTATCAACGGGCCGCGCCTGCTGGAATACCTGGGCGAGATGAAACAGAAAGTGCTCGCCCGCTATGACATCCTGACCGTTGGCGAGACACCCCAGATCGGCCCGGAGCAGGCCCTGCCGCTCGTCCACCAGGAGACCGGCGCATTGAACATGGTCTTCCAGTTCGAGCACATGGACCTGGACGCCGAGCAGGGCGGGCAGTCCTCCCGTCACAGCTTCAAGCCGTGGAGCCTGCTGGATCTCAAGCGGGTGATGACCCGCTGGCAGAAAGGACTGGAGGGCCAGGGCTGGAACAGCAACTACCTGACCAATCACGACCAGCCGCGGGCCGTCTCCCGCTTCGGCGACGACCGGGAATACCGGGTCGAATCGGCCAAGCTGCTGGCTACCTTTACCCATTTGCTCCAGGGCACACCCTATATTTACCAGGGCGAAGAGATCGGCATGACCAACGTGGCCTTTGAGAGCATTGACGATTACCGGGATATTGCCACGCTCAACCTGTATCGCGAGGCGGTGGAAGAAAAAGGCTATCCTGCGCCGCTCGTCCTGGCGGTGGTGCATGCCAAGAGCCGCGACAACGCCCGCACACCGATGCAGTGGGACGAGAGTCCGCAAGCCGGCTTCACCACCGGCCAGCCGTGGATCAAGGTCAACCCCAATTACCCCCAGATCAACGTCCGGCAGGCGCTGGCTGACCCAGACTCGATCTTTTACTACTACCAGAAGCTGATCCGCCTGCGCCGGGCGAACCCGGTAATGGTGTACGGCGCTTACGACCTGCTCCTGGAGGATCACCCGCAGATCTACGCCTTCACCCGCACCCTGGACGACGACCGGCTGCTGGTGGTTTTGAACTTCTCCAGGCAGACGGCGGTCTTTGACCTGCCGGGGGCGGTCGTCTTTGCAGGCCAGGAATTGCTGATCAGTAACTATCGGGTGGATCCAGCCCAGGACATCCGCAGCTTTGCGCTCCGGCCGTATGAGGCGCGGGTGTACCGGCTCAAGAATTAGGCAGCTCAGTCCGGAAGGCGGCCTGGCGCGGGGCAGATGATACTGCCTGGGTGCAGAGTGTTGTATAATCGTGGGTGGAGGATGTGGTTGATGCCCATTTATGAATACGTCTGCCTGGATTGCAACGAGCGTTTTGAGTTGGTGCGCCCGATGAAGGACGCCGACGAACCGATTGCCTGCCGGAAGTGCGCCAGCGAGCACACCTCCCGCCTGCTGTCGCTGTTCTTTGCTTCCAGCGGCGGACGGGTGGTGGCGGGCGGCGGCTCATCCTGCGCGGGGTGCGCTGGCGGCTCGTGCTCCACCTGCGGCCATTGAGCGCGATGGAACCCATCGAGCTGATCCTGGCGGTTTTCCCTGCGGAGGGCCGCGCCTTTGCAGCTTTGCAGGATTTAAAGCGCGGCGAAGAGGACGGAGCGCTGCGCCTGTTCAACGCCGCGGCGATCTCCAAAGACGCGCAGGGCTTCACCCGGGTGAAGGAGGATCAAGACCTGAGCGCCGGGCGCGGCTCGCTGTTTGGCGCCCTGGTGGGCGGGCTGGTGGGTCTGTTGGGCGGGCCGGCGGGGGCGGTGGTCGGCGCAGCGGCCGGCGCGGCCACCGGCGGACTGCTGGCCAGCAAGACCGACCTGGGTTTTGAGGACGCCTTTCTGGATGAATTGAAGGGCGCCCTGCAGAGCGGCAGTTCGGCGCTGCTGCTTTTGGTCGAGGGGCGCTGGAGCGAGGCTGTGGTTGGCAGGCTGGAGCAATATGAGGCCCGGCTCTATCGGAACGCCGTCCGCAAAGAGCTGGTGGACCGCCTGGCGGGCGGCGAAGCGGAATGAGACGTTAAGAATTTTCTTTGCAGCAGCAGCTCAAGCCCGCTTCTGTGACAACAGGCGGTCATACAACTCCCCAATTTGGTGGATCATCCGGTTCAAATCGAACTCTGCCGCGGCCGCCGCCCGGCCGCGGGCGCCCATCTCGGCGCGCAGCAGCGGGTCATCCAGCAGGGCCAGCACCTGGCGTGCTGCGCCGCCCACGTCGCCGGGTTGGCACAGGAATCCGCTGACGCCATGCTGAATCGCCTCGTTGGCGCCATCGACCTGGTTGGCCACCACCGGCAGGCCCATGGCCTGGGCCTCGGGGATGGTGCGCGGCAGCCCCTCCCAAAGCGAGGTCAGCAGAAAGACATCCATCGCCGCCAGGAGCTGCGGCGCATCTCGGCGCAGGCCGGTCAGCACGGCCCGCCCGGCAAGACCTTCCTGCGCCAGCGCGGCCTGCACCTGCGGCCGCAGCGGGCCATCGCCCACCAGCAGGAAGCGCGCTTCTGGGCGGGCGCGCCCGATAATCCCCGCCACGCGCACCCAATCCAGGGGGTTTTTTTGCTCGGAAAACCGGCCAAGGGCGCCGACGACCGGCGCATCGAGGGGCAGCCCGAGTGATTTGCGCATAGCCGTGCGGTCCACCAGCTTGGGATTGAACGCCTTCAGGGGGATGGCGCTGCGGATCAAATGATACTGCTCTGGCCGCCCAATCCCCGCTTGCAGGCCCTTCCGCAGGTCGTTTTGGGCCACCACCACCAGCGCATCGCTGAGGCGGGCCATCCAGCGCTCCAGCAGGATGTAAACCTGCCGGGTGAGGGCGGGCATGTGATCGTGGAAGCTCCAGCCATGCACGGTGTGGACGACCACCGGCGCTCCCGCCTGCCGGGCAGCCAGCCGACCCAGGATGCCGGCCTTGGAGCTGTGGGTGTGGACGATGGTGTAGCCGCCAGCGCGAATGAAACGGGCCAGCCCGGCCAGGGCGCGCAGGTCATGCAGCGGGCTCACCTGGCGGAGCAGATCAGGCAGGATGGTGAGCTGGATGCCTTGCGCCCGCGCCTCCTCGATCAGGCTGCCCTCGGCCCCGGTTTGCGGCCCGCTGAGGACATCAACGCGGTAGCGGTCGGGGTCCAGCCTGGCAGCGGTGAACAGGGTATTTTCCTGCGCGCCGCCCACAATCAGGCGGGTGATTGCGTGGAGCACACGCACAGGTCCACCGGCGCCGGTCATCCCAGCGCCTCCCGATAGACGCCCAGCGTTTGCCTGGCGCATTGCGCCCAGGTGAAATGCCGCGCCCGCGCCAGGCCCAGGGCAATGCACCGCTCCCGCTCTTCGCCCCCGGGGATGACTTGCAGCAGCGCCTGGGCAGCCTGCTCCACGTCCTCCTGGCCGACCTGCACGCCCGCTTGACCGGCAATTTCGGGCAGGGAGGTGGCGTCCGAAATGACCACGGGCGTCCCGCAGGCCATCGCTTCCAGGATGGGCAGGCCGAACCCCTCATATTTTGAGAGCAGGACCAGCGCATCCGCGGCGCGGTAGAGCAGCGGCAGATCGCTCTCCGGCACCGTATCGTAGAAATGAACCCGGTCGCTCAGGTTAAGCGCCTCTGCCAGGGCTTCCGGTTGGTTGTAAGCGGGGTAAGCGCGCCCAACAATCGCCAGGTGATAATCGCCGGGGGCGCGCCGCCGGAAGAGATCGAAAGCGCGCAGGGTTGTCTCCAGGTTCTTGTGCGGGCGGCGCTCGCCGACAAAGAGAAGGTAGGGCTGCTCCAGGCCGTAGCGCCGGCGCGCTTCGGCAACGGCGACTGGGGCGGCGGGCAGGGTGTAGGCTTCGTCAACCCCCAGCGGGATCACCCGCAGCTTCTTGGCCGGCGCGTTCAACCGCTGGCGCAGGTCGTTAGCCGTGCTGTGCGAAGGCACGATCACCCGTTCGGCGCGGCGCAGGGTGTGGCGGGTCATGATCTGGATCGCCAGGCGGCGCAGGCGGCCGGCGCGGCTGAAAAAATCTGGGCGAGCGATGTACTTAAGGTCATAGAGGGTGGCCACCACTCGGCCAGGGGCCAGCCAGGGCAGGTCGAAATGCGGGTAGTGGAGCAGATCCGGGCGGGCGCGGCGCAGCGCGGCCGGCACCGTCCATTGGCCGCCCAGGCTCATGTGCGCTGCGGCCAGGGGCCGCACCGCGATGCCTGGGGCTGTCAGCCCCCAAACAGGATGATCTCCAGGCAGCCCGGCTTGCACCCACAGCTCCACCCGCTCCTGGCCCAGGGCGGCGCTCAGCCCGCTGCACAGCCCAAGCAGATAGCGGCCAACCCCGGTCATGTGGGCCAGGATCATTCGTCCGTCGATGACGATGGTGGGGCAGGGAACAGGCATCATCTTTCCACGGCTGCTGCCAGGGGTGTTGCGCTCGGCTCTTGATCTCGCCGCTGCAGAACCGAGACCGCCGCTCCTGGCAACCGGAGTATATCACTTTCGGAGCCTGCAAGCGCTGGGGGTGGACCGCCCGGAAAGGGTATAATCGACTGTTGTGACCGCCAAATCACCCGGGCGAGACGCCGATCCAGGCCTCGCCTCCCTCCCGCACACACGCATCCGTCCACCCGGCCGCTGGGCTGCGCCGGGCCTGGGCGATCTGTGGCATTACCGCGAGCTGTTGTTCTTCCTGGTCTGGCGGGATGTCAAGGTGCGCTACAAGCAGACTCTGCTGGGCGTGGCCTGGGCGGTGCTCCAGCCCTTCCTGACCATGGTGGTGTTCAGCGTGTTTTTTGGCTGGCTGGCCGGTATGCCTTCGGACGATCTGCCCTACCCGCTTTTTACCTACGCCGGCCTGCTGCCCTGGCAGCTCTTTGCCTTTGCGCTGACCGAATCCAGCAACAGCCTGGTCAACAACCAGCGCCTGGTGGCCAGGATCTACTTCCCCCGCCTGGTGGTGCCGCTCTCGGCGGCGCTCTCGGGCCTGGTCGATTTTGGCTTTTCCTTCCTGGTTCTGCTGGGGATGATGCTTTTTTACGCCATGCCGCTCACTCCCCGCATCCTGGTCCTGCCCTTCCTGGTGCTGCTGACCCTGGCCGCCGCCCTGGCGCTGGGCCTGTGGCTGGCTGCGCTCAACGTCCAGTACCGCGACGTGCGCTATGTCATCCCATTCATCGTCCAGCTGGGGTTCTTCTTGACCCCCATTGCCTATTCCAGCAGCCTGGTGCCGGCTGCGCTGCGGCCGCTTTACGCCCTCAATCCAATGGTGGGGGTTGTGACCGGTTTTCGCTGGGCGTTGCTCGGCTCGCCGGCCCCCGCTGGACCGTTGATCCTGGTCTCCACGCTGACCACCCTGGTCTTGCTGGCCGGCGGGCTGCTCTACTTCCGCCGGATGGAGGACACCTTTGCCGATTTGTTGTAGGCGAGATCCGATATGACCCAGGCGGCGATCTCTATTCAAGGTTTGGGCAAGTGCTACCGCATCGGGCAGCGGGCCGCTTACCGCACCCTGCGCGAAGCCCTGGTGAGCGCTGCCCGTGCCCCGCGGCGCGCCTTGCGCCGCTCGCCGGAAAATTCGGCCCACATCTGGGCGCTGCAAGATGTGACTTTTGACGTCCACCCTGGCGAGGCGCTGGGGATCATCGGGCGCAACGGGGCAGGAAAAAGCACGCTGCTCAAGGTGCTTTCGCGCATCACCGCCCCCACCCGGGGCACGGTGGATCTGTACGGGCGGGTCGGCTCGCTGTTGGAGGTGGGCACCGGCTTTCACCACGAGCTGACCGGGCGCGAGAACATCTATTTGAACGGGGCGATCCTGGGCATGCGCAAGGCGGAGATTGAGCGCAAGTTGGACGAAATTGTGGCCTTTGCCGAGGTCGAGCCGTTCATCGACACGGCGGTGAAATTCTACTCCAGCGGGATGTTTATGCGCCTGGCCTTTTCGGTCGCCGCCCACCTGGAGCCGGATATCCTGCTGGTGGACGAGGTGCTGGCAGTGGGCGACGCCGCCTTCCAAAAGAAGTGCCTGGGCAAGATGGGCGATATTGCCGGGGGCGGGCGCACCGTGATCTTCGTCAGCCACCAGATGAACGCCATCCAGCAGCTCTGCACTGATTGTGTTTGGCTGGATCAGGGCCGGTTGGTGCAGCGCGGCGCGCCGCGAGAGGTGATCGCCGGTTATCTGGGCTCGGGATTGTCCAACACGGAGTGGACCGCCCCGGAGGGTCAATCGCTTGTCCAGAACCCTTATTTCAACCCGACCCGCTTCTGCCTGGTGGATGCGGACCTGAAGCCCCTGGCCCAGGCCGTCCGGGCCGATGAGCGGGTGGGCGTGCTGATCGAAGGGCAGGTTGAGCAGCCGAACGCAGCTCTGACGGTGGGCTTTGCGGTGTACGCAATGGAAGGCGGCCTGCTGTTTTGGTCGCTCCACACCGATGCCCCGCAGGGCGAGTGGCCCGAGCTTCGCCCGGGTCGCAACCGCCTGCTGGCCTGGCTGCCTCCCCACCTGCTCAACGAGGGCAGCTACCGGGTTGAGCTTCATCTCAGCCTGCATTTCCAGGAATGGCTCAGCCAGCCGGGGGTGAACGCCCCTTCGCTCAGCCTGGAGGTGCGCGGCGGGCTGAGCCAATCGCCCTATTGGATCATGGCCCGCCCGGGGATGCTCGCCCCGCACATCCCCTTCTCCCGGCTGGAGGGGTAAAAAACTGCAACCGGAGCGTGGGCGCGGTCTGTCGGATGGGTCGATGCACCTGGAGCTGCCTGGCGGTTTCCGCCCTGGATGATCAGGAAAGGATGGCGGTGCGATCTTCTTTGGTGGGTCTGGTTTTCAGCAAGGATCGGGCAATGCAGCTCGACGCCGCACTGCGTTCCTTTCGGCTGCATTGCAGCGATGCCGATCAGGTGAAGCTGAGGGTGTTGTACCACGCCTCTAGCCAGACCCACGCCCGCCAGTACGCCGCGCTGATCGAAGAGCACCGCGGCTTCACGAACATCACCTTCCAGCGGCAGGCTCGTTTTCGGGCGGATGTGCTGGTCTTCCTGGCCGAGAACGCCGGTTTGCGCGCCGGGCTGGGCCTGTACCGCCGCATGGCGCATCTGCACCGCCGGCTGGGCTTTTTCAGCCAGCCGCTGCTGCGCTTTGACGGGGCGCACTACGTGCTCTTCCTGGTGGATGACAACCTCTTTGTGGGCCGCTTCTGCCTGGCGGATGCGCTGAGCGCGTTGGAGCAAGACCCGCAGGCGATTGGCTTTTCCCTCCGCCTGGGGCAAAACATCACCCATTGCTACACCCGCGACCTGCCGCAGCCCCTGCCCCCGTTCACCGAGCGGGGTGAGCGGGTCTTGCGCTTTGATTGGACCCAGGCAGCGCTGGATTTTGCCTACCCGCTGGAGGTGTCCAGCTCGATCTACCGCATCTCTGACCTGCTGCCGCGGTTGAACCGCCAGCGGTTCGCCAACCCCAACCAAATGGAAAGCCGCCTGGCGGAGAGCGCAGAGCGCTTCGCCGGCCGGCGGCCTTTCCTGCTTTGCTTTCCCCGCTCAGTGGCATTCAGCAACCCGGTGAACCAGGTCGCCGAGCGTTACCGGAACCGCTTTGGGATGCTCCACCCCTGCACCAGCCAGGAGCTGGCCGAGCGGTTCGCTCAAAATTTTCGCATAGACATTGAAGCCTATGCTGGTTTGGTTCCGCAAGGCTGCCATCAAGAAGTTGCGCTCAAATTTTGCCGTTTGGAGCGAGGCGCGGATGCAGGCTGAGCCAATGGTGAGCGTTGTGATGCCGGCTTACAATGCCGCTCCCTTCATCCGAGAGGCGATCCGAAGCGTGCTGGCTCAGACCTATCCCCATTTTGAGCTGCTGGTCATCGACGACGGCTCAACCGACAATACAGGCGCCGTTGCGGCGGCCTGCGGGGAGGGCGACCCGCGCCTGCGGGTTTTGGCCTGCGCCCACCGCGGGATTGCCGCCAGCCGCAATGCCGGCCTGCAATGGGCCGGCGGTCAATACCTGGCCTGGCTGGATGCGGATGACCTTTCCCTGCCGGGACGCCTGGAAGCCCAGGTTGCCGCCCTGGAATCGGACCCCACGCTGGTGATTGTTGGCTCGGCTTTCTGCACGATCGACGATCGAGAGCGCCATCCGGCCGTTCAACAGATGCCGGAGACAGACACCGCCATCCGTTGGCACGGCCTGTTTCACAATCCCTTTGTCCAGTCTTCGGTCATGGTGCGCCTGGAAACGCTGCGCTCCCACGGCCTGGGTTATGATCTGGCGCTGCCGCTGGTGGAGGATTACGACCTGTGGTCGCGCCTGCTGCAGCACGGGCGCGGGCGCAACCTGCCCGAGCCCTGGGTGCGCTATCGCCTCCATCCCGCCCAGGCCAGCCGCCAGAGCCGGGATGAGGTGTGGGAGCTGGCCACCCGGGTGTCTCAGCGTAACCTGGCCGACCTGGGCGCGCCGCTTTCCGCCGAAAAGGTGAACCGGCTGCGAGCGTGGTATTATCAATTTCCCAGGCGCCTCAGCGCGGCAGACCTGCCCCTGGCGGATGCGCTGCTGGATATCCTGGAGCGCTTTTCGCTTTGGCCTGGCCTGGAGGGCGGCGAAGTGCAGCGGCTGCGCGGCCGCTGGCTGGGGCGGCTGCTGCGCGCCGGGGCGGGCGGCTGGAAGCTGGGCTGGGCCTGGCGGCTGTCGCGCCGGATGGGCCCGGCCGGTTGGAGGGACATCCTGGCTTATCAGCGCTCGCGGGGGGTTGTTTAGCCGGGCGGCTGCTCCCGGCTGCAATGGACGTCTCATGGCTCCCATCTTCTCTGTCTGCTTCTACACGCACAACCGCTCCCGCTTGCTGGCGCAGGCCCTGGAGAGCGTGTGCGCCCAGACCCTCCAGCCAGACCAGTTTGAGGTCATCGTGGTGGATAACCGCTCGACCGACGACACCCGCCCGCTGGTGGAAGATTTCGCCGGGCGGTTTCCTAACCTGCGCTACTGCTACGAGGAAAGACTCGGTATCTCAAGCGCCCGCAACCGCGGTTGGCGCGAAGCCGCGGCCGGGGTGGTGGCCTTCATGGATGATGACGGCCAGGCGCCGCCCGAGTGGCTGAGCGTGGCCGCCAGAGTGCTGCAGGACCACGCCCCCGATCTGTTTGGAGGCCCCATCTATCCGCGCTACGATGCCCCCAAACCGGCCTGGTTCCGGGATGATTACGGGACCCTGAGTCCCGGCGGCCAGGGACGATTCCTGGATTCGCCTTCGGAATATTTGTTTGGCAGCAACCTGTTTGCCCGGCGCAACCTGCTCCAGGCGCTGGGCGGTTTTGCCGAAGGCCTGGGGATGAAAGGCGAGCGGATCGGCTATGGCGAGGAGACCGCCCTGATCCGGGAGGCGCGCCGGCGATTCCCCGCCGTCCGCATCTACTACGAGCCGGAGCTGCGCAACTACCACCTGGTGCGCCAGGAGAAGATGCGCTTTGGCTGGCAGCTTCGCCACCGCTTCGCCCAGGGCCGGGATGGCTATCACACCTTCCAGGATGGCGCTCACCGGCTGGGGCCGCGCCACCTGGCCGGTTTGCTGGCTTTGCCCTTCGTCATCGCCCTGGAGGCCAGCCTGGGGGCGCTCCTGCGCGACCGGCGGGCCTATCCCTATGCCCAGAATTACTATTACGAGCGCGTTCTCCAGCGCGTGGCCACCCTGGGCAAGCTGTATGAGCGCGCCCGCTGCGCCCTGGCAGCCGGGAGGGAGCCGCATGGCTGAAACGCTCCCGGTTGAGAGGCCCCCGCTGGCGCTCTTCGCGTTCAACCGGCCGGGCAAGTTGCGCCGGGTGCTGCGGGCGCTGCAGGACCAGGGCGTCCCGCGCCTGCTCGTCTATGTGGATGGCCCGCGCGGCCCGGCCGACGAGCGGGAGGTGCAGGCCTGCCGGGAGCTGGCGCGGGGGGTGAAATGGGCCGAGACGGAGCTCCATTTCAGCCCGGAGAACCGCGGGCTTGCAGGGCTTTCCCGCCATGTCGCCGACGTGCTGGAGCGATACCCGGCGGCGGTCTTTTTGGAGGACGATTGCCTGCCTGTGCCAGGCTTTTACGACTTTATGCGCCGGGCGCTGGCCCGCTATGCCGGCGAGCCGCGAGTTTTCTCCATTGGCGGTTACCAGCCCCTGCCGCGGGCGTTTTTCCGCGGCTATCCGTACGCGCTGGTCAGCGCGGCGCGCTTCAACTGCTGGGGCTGGGCCACCTGGGCCGACCGCTGGCACGAAGCCTGGCCGACCATCCAGGATCAGAGCGCCGTGTTGGACAACCTGGCCTGCCTGCCCGAAATTGCCGGCTGCGACCTGCCGCTGGCGATCCGCCAGGTGCAGGCGGGGCAGGCGGCCGCCAGTTGGGACCTGCCGGTGGCCCTGGCCGCGCTCTGGCTGAAGAAGGTGCATCTGGCGCCGGTGGAAGGCCTGGTGCGGAGCATCGGCCTGGATCTCTCTGGGGCGCATGCCAGCCTGACCAATCTGCTCCGGGCGGCGCTCTTGCACAACCGCAACGTCGCTCACCGCGCCCCGCTGGAGATCGCCTGGCTGGAAGACATCCGCCCCAACTGCGAGGCCATCGCCGGGATGCGCGATTTTGTGGCTCGCTCCCAGGCGCTCTCGCTGCGCCGCCAGGCCGAGCGCGGGCGGGTTCTTCTGCGCCGCTATATCTGGCCGCGCCGAGAAGCGCTGCAAGACCTGAACCCTGCAGGCGCCGGCGCGGCGCAAAAACGGGCCCTGCTTTCGTACATCGTCCACCCATTTTTGATCCCCGAGGATGACCGGCGCCGCTTCAATCACACCAACATCTGGCATGCCCAGGCGATTGTCCAGGTTTTGAACCGGATGGGCTACACGGTGGATGTGATCGATTATCGCGATCTGCGGCCGCTCCCCCGCCGGGATTACGATCTTTTCATTGGTCACGGTGGGGTCAATTTTGAGCGCATCTGCCGCGAGCTTGCGGGAACCGCTTCGCCCAAAATCCTGTTCACCACCGGCAGCCACTGGCGGTATCACAACCAGCAGGAGGAGATGCGTTTTGCGGCGCTGGAGCGGCGCCGCGGCGCCCGCCTGCCTTTGGATCGTTACATCCGGCATGATGAGGACGCTGCTCTGCGCCTGGCGGACGGGGTGATCGGCCTGGGGAACCAGGCCACCCGCCAGACCTACGCCGGCCTGCAGCGGGTGATCCTGCTCAACGGCACCGCTGTGTACGACGATCACCTGGACTGGTGTCCCAAGGATTTTGGCGAAAGCCGGGCGCATTTCCTGTTTTACGCCGGCCCGGGCAATGTCCACAAAGGCCTGGACCTGCTGCTGGAGGCCTTCGCCGGGCTGCCACAGCACCTGTGGATCAGCACCCGCCTGGAAGCCGGGTTTGCCCGCCTGTACCGGGGCGAATTGAGCGGTTTGCCCAACATCCATCCCCTGGGCTGGGTGCTGCCGCGCTCGGCCGAATTCTACCGGATGATGCGCCGCTGCGCCTTCTGCATCCTGCCCTCGTGCAGCGAAGGCCAGTCGCAGTCGGTGATCGAGACGATGAACCAGGGGCTGATCCCGCTGGTCAGCCCTCAGGCCGGCCTGGATGTGCAGGATTTTGGCATGATCCTGGAGCCGGTGAGCGTGGAAGTGATCCGGCAGGCCGCGCAGACCGCCGCGGGCTGGTCATCCGAGCGCTGCGGGGAGCTTTCTGCAAAGGCGCGGCGGGCGGCGCAGACGGTGTATTCTCAGGCGGCTTTCCTGGAAAACTTCCAGCGGGCTTTGCAGGAGCTGATCGGCTTGCCATGAGACTGGTCGTCGATGGGGTGATCTTCCAGAAAGATCCGCACGGCGGGATTGCCCGCCTGTACCGGGAGATCTTGCCGCGCCTGTGCGACCTGGCGCCCGAGCTGCAGGTCACCCTGTTTATGGACGGGCCTTTGCGGGCGGCCCTGCCCGAGCATCCCCGCATTCAGCTCCGGCGGGCGCCTGCGCTCAAGCGCACCCTGCGGGCAAGCGGGGCCTGGAGCAGCGCCCTGTACCCTTTCCGCCGCCTGGCCAGCCGGGCCT
>CAZDAU010000034.1:0-37062 GCA_964503625.1 uncultured Anaerolinea sp. | reverse complement strand
ATCAGTATGGATGCGTTCATCATGGATGCTCGGTATCCACCGCATCACATCAGGTTGAACACCATGGCTACAGCTTTGTTGATCACGCTCAGGATCCAGTCTGGCCAGATCCCAATCCACAGGATCAACACCATAAGCGGCACAATTACAAACAGCTCACGGCCGTTGATTTCGCTCACATGACCAGCCCAATGCTCATTGAGCGGTCCATGAAGCACCTGCTTGATTCCTTTCAAAATGTAGGCGCCGGTAAAAAATAGACCAATCATCGCCAGGGCAGTGTAGAGAGTGAAAATCGGCCAGGCCCCCCGCACCACAAGGAACTCCGAGATAAAGCCGTTCAACCCTGGCAATCCCAGCGAAGCCATTGAAGTGAAGATCAGGATTCCACCATACACCGGGATGAGCGGGAACAACCCGCCATAGTCATTCAAATTGCGGGTGTGCGTCCGCTCGTATATCACGCCCACCAGGAAGAACATCCCGGCCGCAGAGAGGCCGTGGTTGAACATCTGCAAAACAGCTCCATTCAGAGCAATATTGGCGCTTTGTTTCATCGCTGGGTCGCTCGACCCATAGACAAAAGCCGCCGCGGCAATGCCCAGCACCACAAAGCCCATGTGGTTTACCGAGGAGTATGCTACCAGCCGTTTGAAGTCGTCTTGCCCATAGGACGCCAGCGCGCCAAAGATGATCGCCATCACCGCCAGGAAACCCAGCGCTCCTGCATAGTATTTCGCCTCCACCGGGTAGAGTGGCAGCACCAGGCGCAGAAAACCGTACGCGCCCAGTTTTAGCAGCACGCCAGCCAGGATCATGGAACCGGCGGTGGGCGCCTCCGTGTGCGCATCCGGCAGCCAGGTGTGGAAAGGCCAAACCGGCACCTTGATCGCAAAGGCGATTGCAAAAGCCCAAAAGGCAATCGATTTAACCACGGTAATCGGCATTCCAAACAGGGTCCCCTCCAGCGAAGTCCACTCCTGAAAAAGTTGCGGGATATCAAAGGTGCCCGAGACCGCACCAATCATCTGGATCGCCAGTAGCAACCCTAACGATCCAGCCATGGTATAGATCATGAACTTGAATGAAGCATATTGCCGCGCTGGGATCTTGCGTCCGCCCCAAACTTCACGCTCGCCTTTCTCGCTGCCCCACTGGTTAATAAGGAAATACATCGGGACCAAGCCAAACTCCCAGAAGACAAAGAAAAGCAACAGGTCCAGCATCAAGAACACGCCCAGCATCCCCATCTCCAGCAGGAAGAAAAGCACCATGTAGCTCTTCACTCGTTCCTGAATCGAGAAGGACGCCAGGATTGCCAATGGCGTCAGCAGCGTGGTCAGCAACACCATAGTCAGCGAGATACCGTCCACGCCAACATGGTAGGACGAATTAATTGCGCTGTACCAGATTACCTTTTGTTCAAACTGGAAGCCCGGCTGGTTGGCGTCAAAACTAAACCACAGAACCAGCGAGAGCACCAACGGGATAAAGCTGAACACAAAGGCTGTCCACCGGATGAGATTAACCTGCTTGCCCGGCAGCAGCAGCACAACCACGGCCGCCAGCACCGGGGTAAACAAGATCAAGGTTAGGAGATTGTTGTAGATGAGATCCATCACTCGCTCCTGAGTCTATGAACTCTGATCCATTTTGCGTCTAGCGCGCTACTACCAGCAGGTAGTAGAACAGCACCGTGAAAGCCGCAATACTGACCAGGGCAAGGATCATGTACTGTTGGACGCGCCCAGTCTGAATGGTGCGGAAGACGCTGCCCAGTTTTTTGGTGTATTCAGCAACCAGGTCACCTGAGCCGTTGACAATCGGCTTATCAATGGCATTGCGCAGGAAGTCGCCAATGATCCCTGAGATGTGCGCAAACCAGTGCAGAACGCCGTCGATCACCTTGCGATCCATCCACAGTGAAGTGAAGCTCTCCGCCAGCCAGTAAGCCGGTTTGACAAACACTTTGTCATACAGCTCATCGAAGTAGTATTTGTTTTTCAGCCAGCGATACACCGTGGCACCCAGCGTTTTTTCTACCGGGTCTTGAGCCTCCTTTTGGAAGCCTTTGTAAACCTGCCAGCCCAGCCACAACCCGCCCAGTGAAACCAATAAAGATGCCAGCAAGGGCACCCAGGAAAATTCCAGCGTCTCCGGATGCTCCAGCAGCGTCCCACCCGTAAATTCGTGGAACCAGTTTGGCACCAACCCTCCAATCAATGGGAACTTCTCTGGGATGCCTACCCAACCAAAGGTGACCCCAAAGAACGCCAGGATCACCAGCGGCAGGGTCATTGTCCATTTTGATTCAACAGCATGCTCCGCTTCTTTGGTTCGTGGCTTGCCCAGGAAGGTCATCGTGATCTGCCTGGCGGTGTAAAAGGCTGTCAGCAGCGCCGCTAGCACCAACACGGCAAACACCAGCGGCGCATGTTTGAACGCGTCTGCAAAGATCTCATCTTTCGACCAAAAGCCCGCTGTCACGATCGGGAAACCTGCCAACGCCAGCCCACCAATGGTGAACGTCCAGAACGTCACCGGCATCTTATGCCGCAGTCCACCCATGTTGCGCATATCTTGCGGGTCCACGTGATGGTCGCCAGTGTGCAGCACCCCGTGTTCCACCCCATGGATCACCGAGCCTGAGCCCAGGAACAGCAGTGCCTTGAAGAACGCATGCGTCACCAGGTGGAACGTCGCCGCTACATAGCCGCCGATGCCCAGCGCTGCAATCATGAAGCCAAGCTGTGAGATCGTTGAATACGCCAGCACTCGCTTGATGTCATTTTGCGCTACCGCAATCGTTGCGGCAAACAGTGCCGTGAAGGATCCAATGAAGGCCATGAACATCATTGGCGGCGTCAAATGCCCATGCTCCATCCCCGCCGACATTAGTGGGTAAACCCGGATTACCATATACACACCTGCCGAAACCATCGTTGCCGCATGGATCATCGCCGAGACAGGCGTCGGACCTTCCATCGCATCCGGCAACCAAACGTGCAGGGGCCACTGGGCCGATTTTCCAATCGTGCCGATGAACAACAGGATGCCAATCAATGCCGCCGCCGAGAGGCCGGCGATGTAGGACGGCATCTCCGCCAGGTGTGTCAGCACCTCTTCGTTGTAGAATATCTCGCGATAATTCAGCGTCCCGGTCACAGAATAAAGGTAAGCGATGCCCAAAAGCATGAACACATCGCCCACCCGGGTGGTAATGAAGGCCTTGATCATCGCAGCCCGCGCCGATGGCTTGCCATACCAGAAGCCAATCAGCAGGTATGAGCACAAACCCATGATTTCCCACCCGACAAACAGTGTTAGCAGGTTGTCAGAGACCACGAGCGTGTACATACCAAAGGCAAACAACCCGATGAAAGCAAAGAAGCGCGAATACATCGGCTCAATCGACGGCACGGTGTGCTTGTGACCGTGAGCATCGGTCACTGTCGCCCCATGCGGCTGCAGACCGGGTCGGTCGTGCTCGCCCTTCGGCTGCCCAAAGTTGTGGTATCCCACGCTGTAAATAAAAATGCACAAAATGGTCCAGGCAACAAAGAACAGCGTTACAGCCGAAAGAGGGTCGATCTGAACGCCAATCCACAGGTAAGTATCACCGGTTGCCAGCCAGGGGATCGAAGAAACAAACGGATGCTCTCCCAGATGCTCCGTGTTGGCTGCTCGGAAGAAGACCACCATGCTGCCCAACCAGGACAACAGTGCTGCGCCAACCGCCAGCGTGTGGCTCAACGCCTTGCTGCGATTGGTAAACAGCACAATGACAAAGAACGCCAGCACGGGTGGAAGCGGTATGAGCCAGATTATAGTTTCAGTTGCCATAGGTTCACCACTTCATCAAGTCGATCTCATCCGCCGCAATGGTATTACGTCGGCGGTACAGCGAAATGAACAGCGCCAGGCCTACCGCCACCTCCGCTGCTGCTACGGCAAACACAATCACCGCAAAGACCTGTCCCCCCATCATTTCAGGAGCCCGGTAGCGCCAAAAGGCCACCAGGTTCACGTTAACTGCGTTGAGCATCAATTCAATCCCCATCAGGATAGCAATCGCGTTCTTGCGCGCCAGCACGCCATACAACCCAATACTGAACAATCCTGCGGAGAAAACCAGGTACCAGGAAAGGGGTATCATTGCGCCTCCTCCTATTTCCGATCCCAGGCGATGACCAAAGCGCCGATCAGGGCCGCCAGCAACAGCACCGAAGCCAGTTCAAAGGCCAGCACATACCCATTCGGTGAGACCAGCGCAACACCAAGCAGTCTCAAAGAATCGAAGCGCTCACCCAGGGGCGCAGGCTGTTCTTGGAAGCCGCTCCATGTGGAGAGCAGTCCGGCCAGCCCGCCAAACACCACCACCGCAATGAACAGCGCCCAACCCCAATTTTCAGTGAAACGCGGGCCGCTGTCTGGGGCAATCTTACGCGTCAGCATGATGCCGAAGATGATCAAGATCGCAATCGCGCCGATGTAAACCATCACCTGCACCACCGCCAGGAAACCGGCCTGCAACAGGGTATAGACGATTGCCACACCAAACAGCGCCAGCACCAGCCACAGCGCCGAGTGGATCAAGTTGCGCGCCGTTACCACCATCAATCCAGCGCCCAGCGTCATGGCCGCAACCAGGATAAAGATGATTTGCAGAGCAGTCATAGGCACTTTCCTTATTTCAAGGATTGAAAAATCAAGGGTCGATCCGTTAGAGTTAGATTCAGTTCAGATACTTCTGGAGTTTGATTATGCTTTTGTCGCGCTGGCAATGTCCACGCCAGACGTCTCTGGCCGGGCTACCGGTTTAGGCGCTCCCACGCGCCGCCGTTCTTTGCTGGCATAGGTGCGCAACAAACTCACCGTGAACCATCCAATCAGCAGGTTCAATACCAGCATCCAGAAGACATACATTGGACTGCCCAACGTGGCCCCAAGCGCTAACAGCGTCTTATCGGCAACCGCAACTCCAATCACCAGCGCAAGAGACAGAGGGGTCAAAACTTTCCAGTTGAAATCCAACATATGATCAATGCGCACACGCGGCAGCGAGTATTTTACCCACATGATCACCCAGTAAATGAACATCGCCTTTACCATCAAGTAAACCACTCCCAGGATCGGCGCTTGCTCAACAAATGGCCCGCGCCACCCGCCCAGGAAGAAGGTTGCAAAGAGCGCTCCCATCGTCAGGGCATGTAAAAGCTCGCCAGCGTAAAAAAGGCCGAACTTCATCCCGGTGTACTCAATATGAAAACCAGCCACAATCTCTGATTCGGCCTCTGCCAGATCAAATGGCGCCCGCCCCAGCTCTGCAATCGCGGAGATCAGGAAAACCAGCGCTGCCAGCGGTGCTGCCACAACGTACCAGATTGCCTGCTGGTTGATAATATCTTGCAGCGACATCGACCGCGTCAGGATCACCGGTATCAGCAGAGTCACCACCATTGGCACTTCATAGGAAATTGCCACTGCCACTGTGCGCAGCGCCCCAAGCAGGGCATACTTGTTGTTTGAGGCCCAGCCTGCCATGATCAGCCCCAGCGTGCCAATTGCCCCAATTGCTACAATATACAAAACTCCAACATTGATATCCGCCCCCAGCATGGTTGGGGCCAGCGGAATGACCGCCCACAACATCAGCACGCTAGCCAGGGCGATGATCGGCGCCATGTTATAGATGACCCGGTCAGCGCCTTCTGGAGTGATATCTTCCTTGATCAACAGCTTGATGACATCGGCTAAAGGCTGGATCAAGCCAAAGGGTCCCAGGCGGTTTGGCCCCAGACGGTCCTGGAAGCGCGCCACCACCTTGCGTTCCACCCACACCAGGAAAATATCTAACACCAACACAAAAGTTGCCACCACCACCACACCAAGCAAAGTAAGGATGAAGGTGACCAGGCCAGAAGACAGCCCCCAACCTGTGAGCAGCTCCGTCAGCCATTGCGCAATAGAATTGATTGGATCGAACATCACATCGCTCCTGAATAATGATGTTTACCCGGATCTTCGGTTTATCCGCGGGCAACAACCATAACACTCACCTGGAGTGCCCCGCAACTCCAGGCATGGAAAAGGCTGAGGGTTGAACCATCAGCCTTTTTATTAATTGTCATCAAGCCCATTGAAGGACACCCTTTCGCCAGGCCCAAACAAGCCCGGCGATGAGGATGAGGATGAACAGGATTCCCTCCACTACAGCAAACAGAGGCAACAGGTCAAACGCTGCTGCCCAGGGATACAAGAATACCGCTTCGATATCAAAGATGAGAAAGATCAAGCCAAAAACATAATACTGAACCCGATATTGCACCCAAGCATCACCAACCGTCTCAATACCACACTCATAAGTTTGTTGCTTAATTTTATTCGGTTTTTTAGGGGCAATCAGTTTGGGGATCAGCAGGGCAGCCAACGGAAAAATAGGGGCCAGCACCAGGAAAACGCCGATGAACAGCCAGTCTTGAAGTTGCATATGCGCTCCTCTTTGTGAATAGTGTCACGTGCGTCCGAGACAAGCGTCGGCGCACCCCCAATGTTCCGGGGCAACACGGCTATTTTACCATACATTAACCCTTTCATAACATTAGTAGAGCCAGGCAACCAGGCGCACTTTCCAGGCAAACCATTGAGCTTGCGCGCCTCCTCGGCCCGCTGCAACCAATGCTGTGGCGGTGTGCAGCAGTGTTGTATCTTAGTGTTGTATCTTAATCTGGTGATACAATCAAGTGTTTCACTTGATTGGAAAAGCCCAGGCCAGGCGCTGTCTGGTCGATTCGTTCTTCAATTCGGCACAACAACCTCCAGCCTTGTTCTATTCGAGCCGTCATCGCGGTATCCTTTGCCTTTTGCTGGCCATGCTTGCCAGCGCTGCCTGGCTTGTGTGGCTTCCCCCACGCCTCGGAATTGATCCTGCTAAAATGGGCCGCGATTGGGCCACCAGTTGGTTTTTCTTCGGTTTTGCTGCCCTGGCATTCTATAACCTTTGGCCGTTCGTAGGGCGCCTTCGGCAACCTGCTGCCGGTCTGATTGCTGGGGCTCTGGCTACGATCATGGCCATCGTGGTATGGGAAACTCTCCTGGTTTTCATTCCGCAAGATCACATGCTTGCCCTGTTCAGTTATGCGCAGTTTTTCCTCTTCACCATTGGCTGGTTCTACCACAATGTCCCCTTTTCCAGACTGGCTCAACCATTCAAAGGGACAGCGCTATCCTTGCTGTCAATTGGACTGGGTATATGGGTGTATCAAATCCTTGGTCCCTTGCCCCAGTCTTACATCTTTTTCATTCCCGAGTTCCTGTTCTTATTCTTCGATGATTGGCCCATCCCCGCTTTGCATCCCTGGCGCAAAGGCGCTTTCTGGACTGTTTTGATCCTGGCCGGCTCTTTTCTGGCCAACCGGCTGTTCATCTGGCTTGGAGCGCCGCTGGATACCCCGCGCGGTGCCGACCTGGTCGCAGTGATCTTTGCCGCCATGCTTGTGACCTATTCCCTGGATCGCTGGCCTCTCCCTGCATACCGCCAACCAGAATTGGGTTTGATAAAGATCATTTCCACAATCGCCTTATCGTTACTCCTGGCTCTGGTTTTCTTCAAAATCCTGCAACTTGAAGAATATTCTCTCTCAAATTGGGTGTGGGTATGCTGGTGTTTTCAAGCAATATTCTTATGGTTCACTCGCCGCGACGAACAGATTAAGACATGATCAAACTGGCATATCCATTCTAAAAATTTCTTTAAAGTTGAATTTGAAATGGACTTATGCTAAGATGATTTAACGATCTGACCTGGCAAATTAGCAACGGATGTGTTTCTATTTTGGGATAGCGGTAAATCAGTGCGCCGGCTTTTCCTGCCCAAAAAGGAGTACATTCGGCAAAAATAATGAGGCGACCGTGATGCTTGCGTATTATTGCAATGATCGCTTCTTTTGGGGTGGATTCCAACCGTTCCACCAGTTTAGATATTACGATGTTGCTCTGTCTGGGCAACATCTTTTTTTGTCTGGGATGGCAGACAGTTGAAGGAATCACCGGAGGAACGGATTGTCTCTGCCCAATCCAGGTTGCAAACATAAGGAAAGGAGGCACCTGCTGACAGATTCCAAATCAACCCATTGTAGATCAACCATTTCTGCCCCCGATTTTTGGATCTAAAAATGCTCAAAATCAGTTTTTAGCAAGGAGGCATTACGATGCCCTACGCCTATAATGGAAAAGTCCTGACGGTTGACTTGACGAAGCGGCAAGTGGGGGAGGAGCCTCTCAATTTCGAATGGGCTAGAAAGTATATTGGCGCTAAGGGATTGGGAGGCCGCTATCTATACGAAAGGGTTAAGCCGGGAACAGACCCGTTGGGACCGGACAATATCTTTATGATCTGGACCGGCCCGGTCACTGGCACCTTTGCCCCTTCCTCGGCTCGCTACTGTGTGGTCACCAAAGGCCCACAGACAGGTTTGTTTTTGGATAGCCACGCCGGGGGATTTTTCGGCGCTGAGCTCAAATTCGCTGGTTATGATGGTGTGATCATATCCGGCAAGGCTGACAAGCCAGTTTACCTCTTCATCGAAGATGGTCACGCTGAAATCCATGACGCCAGCCACCTGTGGGGCAAGAGTGCCCACGAAGCTGAGGATTTGTTGCATGTGACTCATGGCGAAGCGCCAGCCGTCATGGCAATCGGCCAGGCTGGCGAAAACCTGGTGAAATATGCTGCTATCTCGGCCAGTTATTACCGCCAGCACGGGCGCGGCGGCGCCGGGGCGGTGATGGGCTCCAAGAATCTCAAAGCAATTGTGGCCCGAGGCACTGGTAGCGTGAAGGTTGCCCATCCTCAGGAGTTCAAAGAAGCCTGTTGGGAAGCGATGATGAAGGACACCCTGGAGAACCCAGAAGCCCAGTTCGGCATCAAGTGGGGCTCCCCTTCCCTCATGTGGTACACCAACGAGAGCGGCACCTTTCCTGCTTACAACTTCTCCGACGGCCACTTCGAAGGCGCATCCAAGATAGATGCCAATGTGGTGCTCAAGATGACCACCAAACGCCACGCCTGCTACCAGTGTCCGGTGGGCTGCGGCAACTATGTGGAGGTCACCAGCGGCCCGTATGCCGACACCAAAGTTGAAGGCCCAGAATATGAGACGATCTTCGCCTTGGGTGCCAACGTGGGTGTGGATGATATCAATGCCATCGTACACGGAAATTACCTGTGTGATGCCTATGGGCTTGACACCATCTCCACCGGCTGCTCAATCGCTTGGGCAATGGAGCTTTTCGAAAAAGGTATCCTCGGCCCAGACGATACCGATGGCATTCATTTGACCTTTGGAAACGCCGACGCTTTGATCCAGATGATCCACAAAATTGCCAAGCGCGAAGGCTTGGGCGACCTTCTGGCAGAAGGAGTCAAGCGCGCCTCACAGAAGCTGGGTCGAGGTTCCGAGCGTTACGCTGTGCATTTCAAAGGTATGGAGCCGGCTGCCTATGAACCAAAAGGCTCCATCTCAATGGCTCTCTCCTACTCCACATCCGATCGGGGTGGCTGCCACTTGCGCTCCTGGCCCATCGGGCCGGAAGTGCTCGGCGCTTTCTGGCTGGGTGCAAACCCAACCCCGCTTGAGCGCTGGAGCCCCGAAAAGAAGGCTTTGGTTGTAGTGGAGCAACAACACCAGTATGCTGCCAAATTTGCCATGGCGGTCTGCGACTTTGATTGCTGGAATAACCAGCGCTTGTCCAACATGCTCTGGACGGCCACCGGCTTTGACGAATACAAGGACGTCAAAGAATTCGAAAAAGCTGGCGAACGCATTACCAACCTGACCTGGATGTTTAACATCCGCGAAGGTTTGACCCGAGAAGATATGAAGCTCTCACCGCGCTTCACCCAGGATCCGATCAAGAGTGGTCCCACCGCCGGGCATGTTGTACCCGAAGAGGACTACGAAAAGATGCTGTCAGATTACCTGGAGCTGCGCGGTTGGGACGAGCAGACCCGGCCCACCCAGGCAAAACTGGAAGAACTGGGAATGACGGACCTGATGTTCTGAAAGGAGCGCCAACCATGACCAAGATGCTTGTGATCGATCCTGACCGCTGCATTGGTTGCGGCCTGTGCGAAATGGCCTGCTCCTTTGAGCACACGGGGACCTTTAGCCGGACCCTCTCCCGCATCCGTGTTTATCGCTGGGAGAAAACCTGTGATGCCATTCCACTGGTGTGTTACCAGTGCGAAGATGCCCCCTGCATCCGCGTCTGCGGCGTAGTAGGGGCTATCACCCGCGACGCCCGCACAAATGCAGTGATTTACAATCATCAGCTCTGCATCGGGTGCAAGCTGTGCATGTTCCATTGCCCTTATGGGGCGATTGACTTTGACGTTCGCCTGCGCCGGGTAGTGAAGTGTGACCTGTGTGACGGCGACCCAGAGTGCGTCAAGTACTGCTCGGTGAAGGCTATCACCTTTGTCGAGCCGGTAGCAGCCGGTGAGTTCCTTAAGGACACAGAGGCTCAACGGCTACGAGAAAGCTCCAAAGGTCCAGCGGCAGCAGTCCGGCCTTGACGACATCTTAATGGGTCAATTTTGACAAAGGTGCAACGCATCCTTGACCATTCGGTGGATTGCGTTGCACCTGTCTTTAATCAATTATCCATTGGCAAAGCGCTTACAATCTGCGAGAACCAACCTTCCAATCCCTTACCTGGGGGGGCTGGGCATCCTCGCCGGGTAAAATAGCCGTCGGCGCAATAAGTCTGGGGTGAAAAGCTGCTCCCAGCGCAGCCCGCGTCGGATAGCTTGCAATGCCTGGGCAGCCGAAGGTGTTTCCCCAGCAAACTGGGCCCCCACCAATCGCCCATCCTGCAGGACATACGTTTCAAAGATATCCCCCATCCGCTGTTTGAACCGCTCACCTTGCAGAGCGCCCAGGGAAAAATAAGCCCGTCCAAAGACAATCAGCACATTGGCATTCATCGAGCCGCCGTAACTTACCGGTCTACCCAGCATATTCAGCCCCGCCAGGCGCCCCATTTCCACCGCCGTGGGAATAACCCCATTCACCGCCCGCCGACCCAAAAAATCGTTCGGCTCAGCGCAATCGCCCGCCGCATAAACGCCCTCCACGGCCTCCAGGTGCTCGTCTACCAGCACGCCGCCGGCCTCGCCCAGCGGGATTAGGCCTGGATCGATGAAGTCCACATTAGGACGGCGACCCAGCGATAGCACTACCGTATCGCAAGGGATTTCTCCCTGCCTTGTGATCACCCCGGTCACCGGATCGCCAACGATTTCTAAGATCGGTTCCTCCAAACGCACATCCACCCCGTGGGAAACCAACCGCTCTTCAATCAGAGCCGCCATATCAAGATCAAACACGCCTGGCAGCACGCTGGACATCTTCTCTAAGAGGGTCACCTGCGCCCCACCCTCCTGTAACACCGCAGCCAGCTCCACCCCCAGCCGCCCCGCACCCACCACCACAACCCGTCGCTTGGTGTGCGCCATCAAGGCATATGCATCATCGAGCCAATCCAGTTTGAAAACACCTTTCGCCTCCGTGCCGGGGAAATCCCATTTCCGGGCTGATGATCCGCTGGCAATCAACAAGCGATCATAAGTCAATCGTTCTCCATTCGCCAAGATAACCTGGCGCGCCGGTGGATCCACCCCAACAACCGGCTGGCCAAAATACGTTTCCACGCCCAATTGTTGATAAAACGCTTCATCGCGCAGGATCATATGCTTCTCATCCACACGCCCTTCTACAAAAGCAAAAAGAGAAGCAGGGGAATAAAAACCTCGCTTCTCTCGTGAGATCATACTGATTTGCACCTCTGCCGCATCCGCTTGTGCACGGATGGTCTCCAGGGCATTCACCCCAGCAAAACCATTGCCAATGATGACAATGTGCATGTTGCCCTCCTTTCAGGCAATTTCAACCCAATGTCGTCAACGCTCAACCCCCCGTGACAAAAGCCAAAATGGCGATCTCGTCGCCGTCGAATAGATCCGTCTTCAATCCATCCAGGTAGTTCATGCTTGTGCCATTGATCAGAACCGTGTAGCTTCGCTTCAGACGGCCGTCTTCCTCAAGTAATTGCCCCTGAAAACCATACTGCTTTGACGCCACATCTAAAAGATGCGCTAAATTACATGGAAATGTTATTGGTATGGAATAGGTATGGCCTGTTGCTTTCCCCAAAGCTGCATAGACCTTCAGCAAGACATGCCCGTCCATGCCAGGTGTGCTCTGGATCTCGCTCCTTCTCAAGTCGGGACCAGACATCTCAGCCATACTACAAATAAGATTATAACATAACGATGGTATGCCAGCGGTGATCGTTCCAGGTTTGGTGGAGCAGATACATGGACTCTGGGGGACACATCTCAGCAAAGATGTTCAGGAAAGCGATCTATGCCTCGGAGAGAAGTAAGCATGGTTTCTCGCTTATTTCAAAACAAATTCTCATCTAATAAACACCTCATCACCTTTAACTCAGTCCTTCCTGCGTTACAATATGAACTTGAATACAGAGATCGTTGTATCTTCAGAGACGATAACTAACTGAATTCACCTCAGGCTCTTTGAGCTGGTTTTCAGTCATCCTTTATAGGTAGAAAATCTTAGCCCAGGAAACCATGTCGAATATCGACTCTCGCCTTGCCACCGAACAAACCTTCATGCATCGGCCAGCAGCCAGTCAGCCAACCTACTACCCCCTCCGCTGGTTCGACTGGATCGCTGTTGCCCTGCTTCTCTCCGCCCTGGTCACTGCCGCCAGCCGCTTGGTGGTCACAGACTGGACCAATCACCTATCCGTCGTGCAAACGATCACGGTCCTTGGCCTGATTGCCGGCCTGGCCCTGGGCCAGAGCCGCTTCTCCCCCCGCACCGTCTTCTACTTCGCCTTCGCTTTTGGCCTTTTCACCGTCTCGTGGCAGCTCGGCTCCTCCCTCCAGGGCGAACCGCTGTGGGCCGACCGCATGGAGGCCCTGCTCACCCGACTGTCGATCATCATTTACCAGCTCATTAACAGGCTCACCATACGCGATTCGCTGCTCTTCATCGTGCTCATGGGATTTCTCTTTTGGGGTCTAGCGGTTCATGCCGGCTATATTCTGGTGCGCTATGGAAATGCCTGGTGGGCAGCAATTCCTTCTATCATCGTCGTCTTGTTCTTCCAACATTACGACCCGCTGGTTCCCCGCCGCACCTGGTACCTGGCATTTTATATTTTCTTCACCCTGGTTCTGGTTGCCCGCATGGCTTTCATCCGTCAGCAAGTCCGCTGGCAGGCCAATCGCACCGCTTTGCCGCCGCACCTGAGTCTGGACTTTATCCGCTTCACCTTGCTATTTGCCTCCCTGATTGTCATCGTTGCCTGGACATTCCCGGCTCTGGCCAACGCTCTACCCGCTGCAGAGCATCTCTGGCAGCCGGTGCGACAAACCTGGACCAATGCGGTAGATGACTTGAACTATGCCTTTGCCTCACTACGTTCCACCCGTCCGGTCTACAGCCCGGTGTATGGAAACAGCGCATCGTTGGGACGCGGTGCTCCTTTGGCTGCCACTCAGATATTCTATGTCCGGGCGCCACTCGATCCTCCCCCGGGTGTGCGCTTTTATTGGCGCGCTCGAACCTTCGAAAACTACAGCGACGGCCAGTGGTTCAGCGACATCAACACCAATTTCGACTTTAACCCCGAAGATGGTAACCTGCTGGCTCCCACCGGCTTGGGACGCTGGCAGCAAAGCTTTGAATTTGTCAGCGCCGTCAACATGGGCACCATTTTCACACCGGTCCAGCCTTTGTGGGTCAGCCGTCCCGGTCAGGTGCAATACATTCAAAACCCAGATGGCACCCTGGATATTTCTTCCTTCATTGCTTCTCCGGCCATCGCTCCAGGCGAGGTCTACCAGGTCACTGCCTCAATTGGCGTCCCAACCGTGGCTGAGCTGCGCGAGGCTGGCGTCGATTACCCGCAATGGGTTATGGAACGCTATTTGCAGGTTCCCGATAACATCTCCCCTCGCACCCGCCAGCTTGCAGCAGATTTGACCGCCGGCCTGGAGACCCCATACGATAAAGCTGTTGCAATCACGCAATACCTGCGCGAAAATATCACCTATGTTGAAACCATTGAAGGTGAGCCGCGCCCGGGTCAGGAAACAATTGATTGGTTCCTGTTTGACCTTAAGCAGGGTTTCTGCAACTATTACGCGACTGCCGAGATCATCCTCCTGCGCCTGGCCGGCGTCCCTGCCCGGTGGGCAATCGGCTACGCTCAGGGGGAGCTGATTACAGATGACACGCTTCCCGACCTGGGCGGCGAGCAATTTATTTATAGTGTGCGCCACAAAGACGCTCATGCCTGGCCAGAGGTCTACTTTCCAGGCATTGGCTGGGTCGAGTTTGAGCCAACTGTGGGCCAGCCGGATATTGTGCGACCTCAAGAAAACCCCCTCATCCCGCCATCTCTCAGTGTTCAGCAGCGTGAACGGGAATTGGAAGAAGCTGAACGCCTGCGCGATCGAGAAAGCACTTCCTCCACCACCCTCCCAGCGCAGGACGGTTCCCGAACCCTGTACTGGATTGCAGGCCTTCTGGCTGGCCTGATATTCTTGATTGCCTTGGCTGGCTTTGTGTTGCCTGCCCTGGGCCTACCCGGTTTGGCAGTATGGCTGGAACGCGGTCTCAAACGCGTAGGCATCCAACCTTCACCTGCGATCCAGCGCTGGGCCGACCGTTCTTCCAACCAGCGCGTGGTCCAGCTTAAACCAGTTCCGGTGATACTCGAAGCCGCTTTGGAGAAGATCGGCCTGCGTCCGCCGCGGTTTTTGCGCCAATGGTCTCGTCGTGCCCAGCTCCCAGATCTTGCCAAAGCGTACAATGAAATCAACAACGCCCTGAATCGATTGGGGCGCCCCGCTTCACCGACGGATACTCCCACCGAGCGAGCCAGCTCGCTTCAGGCTCTCGTGCCTCCTGCGGGCGATCCAGCCAACCGCCTGGTACTGGAGTATCAAGTTGGCACATTCAGCCGCCAACCCGCCAACCTGGAAGCTGCCCGTCTCGCCGCCGGTGATATCCGCCGCTTATCTTTTCGGGCTCTTTTCCAGCGCCTGTTATCGCGCTTTCAGGTTAAGGATCGGCGGCGGCGTCTGAAATAACCATCTTTGATCTGGACGCCATTCTGGCTCAAAGGTAGCTAAAGTCATCGATCCAGGAGGGTTTATCATGGTTACTGCACGCCACACAGCTCTCACCGATGTCATCCAGGCTGTCAATTCCACCCTGGAGATAGATGAAGTACTGCGCATCGTGATGGACACCATCATCCGCCTGGTACATGCTGAGCGCGGATTTCTCATGCTGCGCAATGATCGTGGTGAGTTTACCACGCGCATAGCCCGTAACTGGGAGCAAGAAACGCTTGATCCATCCGAATCCGCCATCAGCCGCAGTGTGATTGCCAGAGTTGTTCAGGAAAGCCAGCCGATTCTCACCACCAATGCCCAGGAGGATCCGCGCTTTGGTGGCCAGGAAAGCATCATTATTTATAACCTGCGATCCATCCTGTGTGTGCCCCTTCAGGTGAAAGGTGAGCTGACCGGCGTTATTTATGTTGATAATCGCGTCCATACGGGCGTCTTCACGGAGACAGAGCGCGACCTGATGGTTGCCTTCGCCAATCACGCCGCTGTAGCCCTGGAGAATGCCCGCCTTTTTGACTCAGTCCGCCGCACCCTGGCAGAGGTTACCGAGCTAAAGAATTTGATGGATAACGTTTTCGCCTCAATCGTCAGCGGTGTTATCACCACCGATATCCAACAAAAGATCCTGCTTTGCAATCGCGCCGCCCAGGCCATCCTGGACAGAAACGAGCAGGAATTGGTCGGCCTGCCGTTGGATAACGTCCTGGCGGAAACAATCGGCAAAACAGCAGCTCAGGAGATTTCCAGCGAGATTGAGCTGGTGAACAGGACCGATCGCTCCATCACAGGCCGCGAACTTAACGTCTCTGTGCCATCCCGGGGCCCCATATCCCTGAGCCTCAACCTCTCCCCGCTCAAAGACGCCAGCCAATCCACCCAGGGTGTGGCTATCGTGGTTGACGACCTGACAGAAAAAAAACGCCTTGAGGCGCAGCGTCGTTTGTTTGAGCGCATGGTCTCGCCGGCAGTCATCCGCCAGCTCGATCCAGATAAACTGCAGCTCGGCGGGGTGCATTCACAGATTACCGTCCTGTTCGCTGACATCCGCGGCTACACCAGTTTCAGCGAGAAGCTCGACCCTGAAACGCTGGTTTCCGTTTTAAACCGCTATCTGGCCGCCGCTGCTGAAGCCATCCTGGCCCAGGAGGGCACCATCGACAAGTACCTGGGCGACGCCGTCATGGCCTGGTTCAATGCCCCCATCCCCCAACCCGATCATACCCTGCGCGCTGTGCGCGCTGCGCTGAGCATGCGCGCTGCGGTCCAGCGATTGACCCATTCCCTGCCGCCAGAATACCATCTACAGTTCGGCGCTGGCATCCACTTTGGTGAAGCCGTGCTAGGCCTGGTGGGCACCGAAAAACGCCTGGATTACACGGCCATTGGCGACAGTGTAAACATTGCCAAACGCATCCAGGAGAACTCCGCCGCCAACCAGATCTTGCTTACCGAAGCCGCCTATGCGCAAGTAGCCGAGCGCGTTGTGGCCCGGCCGCTCGGGCCAGTCACGGTCAAAGGCAAACGTGAGCCCATCGAGATTTTCGAAATCATCGGCCTGAAGCCAGACCCAGAGCGCGTTGCCAACGTAAGGAACGACCAAGCATAAACCCAGGGCCTGGCTATTCAGACTGGTGGCTTATAATTCAACCGGCAACCAGCTTTCAGATCTGATCTTGATAACGGCTGGCAAACAAAGCTGGGGCGCCGCCGGTGTGCCAGAACAGCACCCTTTCCCCAGGCTGAAAAAAGCCTTTACGGATCAAGTCGATCATCCCACCTGCCGCCCGACCGGTGTACACCGGATCAAGTAGAATGCCCTCATTCAGAGCAAAGCTGTGGATTGCATCTCTCTCCAATGCAGACATCACCCCATAGCCGCCGCCCAAGTAATCGGCGTTGACCAGGATCTCGCCCGGCTGGAAGTCCAACCTCTCGCCCAGCAGGTCTGCCGCGGCGCTTGCCAGTTTGGCTACCCGTTGCTGCAGCGTCTCAGCACGCTCGTCCACGCTGATCCCCAGAATTTTGCCCGAAAAACCAAACAGCCGCGCCCCTAAAACAAGCCCGGCTTGTGTTCCGCCGGAAGAAGACGGAAAAACAATCCAATCAACCGGCTGGTTTTGAGCCATGAATTCCTGCATTGCCAGCGCATAAGCCGCTGCTCCGGTGGCATTCGATCCACCATACGGGATCAGATACGGGCGCTTACCCGCCTCCCAGAATTCCTGGAAGGTGTCCTTCAGCGTTTGCTCGCGCGCCTCACGCTTCGTCCAGATAATCTGGGCTCCAAACAGGCGATCCAATAGCAAGTTGCCAGTAGCTGGTTCACCCGGCTCGGGGATAGCGTCATGCGCAGTTGGTGGGTAGAGTACCAGAGCGCACTCAAATCCATACCGCGCTGCCGCTGCAACTGTTTGCCGGCAGTGATTGGACTGGATCGCTCCGGCAGTGATCAGCATACGAGCGCCGTTGGCTTGCGCTTCGGCCATCAGCAGTTCCAGCTTGCGAGTTTTATTGCCACCCATCGCCAGCCCAGTCTGATCATCGCGTTTAATCCATAATGCTGGGCCGCCCAACGTTCCCGCCAGCCGGGGCATCGGTTCTACTGGCGTGGGCAAATGGGCAAATCGCAGCCGAGGTAAAGTCTTCATTTGGCCTCCTTCTATGGTTAATTTGTTATTATCTTATCACGCCAGGAATATCAATCCAAGCGATGGTCAGGATGCCCTGGTTCACCCTACCAGCCGCCGGGTGCGATCCTTGCCGCGCTGCCGCATCAAATCCAGCAACCGAGGCAAAAGACGGGTGTATAGCTGATAGTTCAACAGCCTGACCGGAAAATCCCAGGCGCCCACATGGCGCACCACTTTTCCACCCAGCCCTTCCTTAAATCGATACACACCCCACAATGGATCCGTTTCGTTAAAGACATCCGGCGCGCCCCAAAGATCATACACGGTGCAGCCGCTGGCCTTTGCTCGCTGTATCGCCTGCCACTGCAGTAGATAGTTGGGCATTTTTTCTCTGTGGGCTGGGCGCGACATGCCCTGCATATACCAGGCTTTCCCTGCAAAACGGAAGATCACAACCCCCGCAACCGGCTCGCCCTGAACTTCAGCAATCAGCGGCTCCGCCAGCCCGGCTTCCATCATGGTCGACCACAGCGTTTGATAATAGGCTTGTTCCCGAATGACAAAGTCATCCCGCGCTGCGGTCTCGGCATACAACCGATAGAGCAAGGCAGTATCCGCAAGAGATGCCACCCGCACTGTCACTCCTTTTCGCTCTGCAAGACGGATGTTGTAACGTGTCTTCTGTTTCATGTTCGCCAGCAGGTCGTCCAGGGTTGGGGTCAGATCGATCAGAACTGTGTTGCGGAATTGCACCTGATCAGGAGAAAATTGCCAACCAGCGATCTGTAAGTCTTGCAAAACACTTGCCCCCAAGTCCGTATCGGATGCATCGGAATCGCCGGGTGGGCCGGTCCCCAGCACCACATCCGGGTCAATCTTAACGAAAATGGCTCCGTTTCGCCGAGCCATGTCCACCAGGTCTGCTAGAACCTGGCGGCGCAAGGCGAGATCATTCCAGTCCAGCAGCGGCCCCTTGGGCACATACATTACGCTCAAACTTTTCAGATATTTTCTGCTCGACAATTGTCGAAGCAGTGTCAGGGCGGCAGCTACGATCTTGCCCCCATCGTCACGCCAAACCCAGGTTTCTGGCTGCCAGCCGTTTATCTTCTTCACCTTGCCCCATTCCCAAGTTTGCAACAAGTGCGCCCCAGGTAACTCGGCGATCAGATTGTTCCAGCTCGATCCACTGGCGCTGACCAGATAGCGACCAAAGGTAATCATCAAAAAATCATCCCGGCATTCTTAACCGCAGACCCAGGTGGTAGATTGCATATCCTAGCGGATGGTACACCCGATCCCACGGGCCAAGGGACCTGCGCAGCTGCCCGCCAAAGCCGCGCTTGAAACGATATACACCCCACAACCCATCCGAGCGCGTGGTGAATTGAGCCTCCAGGTCTTGCTCATCGGCATCTGGCACGCCCCAAAGGTCATAGCTTGTGCAGCCGCGCCAACGTGCCCAACGCATCGCCTCCCACTGCAACAGGTACATGGGCATCACTTCACGGCGTTTATCTGACGAAGCGCCATAAAAATACCAGGCCCGGTCTCCATGCGCAAAGACAATCAGCCCACCCAACTGCTCGCCTTCCAGCTTGGCAATCAGCAGCTCGCATTCACCCCGCGGGTGGAAAAGCTCATACGCCCAGCGGTAATACGCCAGCGTGTGGATGCCGAATCCATCCCTTCGGCCAGTCGTTTCCATTAACCGGTGAAAGGTCTCCAAATCGTCACTGGGAAAAACCGTGACGCCTTTCTTCTCCGCCAGGCGAATGTTGTAGCGGGTCTTCTGCTTCATGCGCCCCAGTACCGCTTCCTCCGGGCCTGTCAGGTCCACGACCAGGGTCCGCCGCGGCTGGATTTCCTGCCGACCTGGTCGAAATCCCTGCGGAGAAACCCAAAAGCAGGTCGCTGAGCTGCTCTCCTTCTCCCAGCAATCTGGTTCAACCTTGAGAAAAGACGCCCGCTGGGACCGGCATAACCCGTCAATCTCAACCAAAAGATCCTGCCAGGCAACAGCCCCGTCCGGGCCTGATGCCGGATCGCCTATCGGCCCTTTTGGGATGTAAGCCAGGCTCAATCCCAGTGGCAGGCGGCGAAAGAGAACCTGCGCCCCAGCATTATGAAAACGGTTGATTACATGTGCTGCTTGCCAACCAAAAGCAGATTTCAACTCGCCCCATTCCCTGGTCTGTAGCAAATGGGAGTTTGGGAATCGAGCAATGAAAGTGTCCCATTCTTGTGATGATACCTGTGGCATCTTAGAACAAGGAAGTCAAATCTGGCGGTGGCTCACTTCGCACTGCCGCCTGCGGGATACACTCATCCAGCAACCTCACAATGGAAGCCTCGTCGCCTTCCCGCGCCAGATGAATCAGCTCATCCACAATATGTTGCAGCGCATCGCCGCTGAGCACATCTTCTGCCGCCAGCAGGACGATATCCGGGTGTTGTGTGGGTTCGTACTGTGCCCATTTATCCCAGAGCTCTTCGCTTAGCTTTTCACCAGGACGGATTCCGGTGAAGACAATCTCGATATCCTTGCCGGGTTCCAGGCCAGAAAGGCGTATCAGATCCTCGGCCAGGTCCAGGATGCGCACCTGTTCGCCCATATTCAGCACAAATACCTCTCCCCCCTGGCCCATCGAAAATGCCTGCAAAACCAGGTGGACCGCCTCTGGGATCGTCATGAAATAGCGCTTCATATCCGGGTGAGTGACTGTCACCGGGCCACCATTGGCAATCTGGCGCTTAAACAGCGGCACAACACTGCCGCGGCTGCCCAGAACATTGCCAAACCGCACTACCGAATAGGGTTGACCAGAGCGATTGCCGGCATCCAGCACAAGCATCTCAGCCAGGCGCTTGGTCGCTCCGTAAACACTGGAAGGGCGAATTGCTTTATCCGTCGAAATCATCACCAGTTGTTCAACGCCATAGTCCAGGGAGACTTCGACCACAATCCGCGTACCCATCACATTGTTTGTGATGGCATCTTCTACATTGAACTCCATCAGCGGCACATGTTTGTGCGCTGCAGTGTGAAATACCACCTGCGGGCGCAGCTCGTCAAAGACAACGTTCATCCGGTCCAGATCACGGATATCTGCCACAACCGGAATAACTGGAAGCGATGGAAAATTCTCCTGGATTTCCAACAAAGTTTCAAAGATGCTGTTTTCACCATGACCCAACAATATCAAAGATGCCGGCGCCCAGCGGGCAATCTGGCGGCACAACTCGCGGCCAATCGAGCCGCCTGCGCCAGTGACGAGCACTCGCCGCCCGCTCAATTTGATCCCAATTAAGGTATCATCCATTTGGGCTGGTTCACGGCGGAGCAAGTCTGTGATTTCCACTTCGCGCAGGCGGCTGACATTAACTTTGCCGCCAATCAACTCGTAGATGCCCGGCATCGTGCGAAACTGAATACCCCGCGTCCGGCAAGTTTCTGCTACCTGGCGGATCACCCGCCCAGGAGCACTGGGTATTGCGATGATCACCTCGTGGATGTGCTGAATGGCGACTACCCGCGCCAGATCATCCAACGTACCCAACACCGGAACACCATGGATCTGTTGGCGCTGCTTGCTTAAGTCATCATCAATAAAACAAACCGGTTGTAAACGCAGATCAGGGTTTTTCTGCATTTCACGCACAACCAGGGCGCCTGCATCGCCCGCGCCAACAATCAGCACACGACGGGAGCTCTGGCGCGGCACTTGGGATGAAGTTTGGCTCTCAGAAATGATGCGCAGCGAGAAACGCACCCCACCAATCAAAATCAACAGAAGCAACCATTGGATGGGCAGCGTGCCACGTGGAAAGAAGGGCAACACTTCGGTAGCACGTAGAACAACGATGATCAGCGAAACAATCACGGATGCAATCGTCTGGGTGACAATAATCAGCTTCATCTCCTGGATGCTGGCATAAACCCACATACGCCGATACAGGCCCAGGACGTAATACACAGGCGGCATGATAACCAGCGAGACCGCAATCAACCAGTAAGCCGCGGGCAAATAATCCATGAATCGGGGGCCAATATCCAGGCGCAGGGCAAATGCGCCCAAGGCAGCCACCACAATCAAGAACAGGTCCACCAAAAACAAAAGGCGGCTGTTCAGTAAAAAGCGCGGCCGGGGCCGGGTGTTGGGTTCGTTCATCTCCCGCGAAACCCCAGAACAGTTGAAGGCGTGCGCAGTAAAATCACCAGATCCATCAACATACTGCGGTGCTTGATGTAATACAGGTCGTATTCCAACTTGACGATTGTTTCATCAATGGATGAAGCATATCCATAGTTGATCTGCGCCCAACCAGTGATCCCGGGCTTGACCAACAGCCGCGCCCGGTAAAAAGGAATGTGTTTCTGAAAGTACTCCACCAATTCGGGGCGCTCGGCGCGCGGTCCAACCAGGCTCATCTCACCACGCAACACATTTAGAAACTGGGGCAGCTCGTCAAGGTGCGTCTTGCGCAAAAAACGACCCACGCGTGTGGCGCGCTCGTCGTCCTCCCGCGCCCATCGAGGCATCCCATCCGCTTCAGCATCCCGGCGCATTGTGCGAAACTTAATGATCTTGTAGGCAACGCCGCCCCGGCCAAGGCGCGTTTGAGCATAGAAGATTGGCCAACCGTCATCCAGCAAAGTTGCAAGGGCAATCAATGGCAGGAGCAGCAACATAACCAGCGTGCCCAACAATCCGCCGAAGATATCCAACAGCCGCTTGCCCAACAAATAAAAACCACTCACCCGCAATTCATCAACAAAGGAACGCAAGATCCAATTGGCTTCCAACAACAGGATCGGCACCCGTCCCATCAGTTCCTCATATACCTTGGGCATACGCACAATTTCAGCGCCAGCTTCTTGGGCATCTAACAATGCTTGAAACATGCCCCCCTGCATCTCGCCGGTAATTGCAACAATGATATCCGAGATGTCATTTTCCTCAATCAATTGCAAAAGTTGCTCGTTCGTGCCGACCACCGGAGCGCCTTCGATGGTCATTCCCAGCTTACGATGGTCATCATCAATAATGCCCACCAAGACAAATGGCTTAACCTTCAGCTCGTTCAACATGCGCAGTAAAAGTTCCCCGCTGCGCCCACCCCCTACCAGCAGCACCCGGCGCATGAACTGGGGCGCCGTAAAAACACGAATATACAACCAGCGCCATGTCAGGGTGAGCACCGAAACGATCACCAGAAAGGTAGCCACTCCCAATCGAGGCAGCAAAGACTTTGGTGGATCCACATAATAGAAAAACATAATCAGGTACACCAACAATCCTGCCAAAACAGCCGAGGCCACGCCTCGCACCGTGCGCCACCAGTCTGCGGCGCGGTGCACATCGTACAGCTCAATCATTAATACTAACCAGGCAATCGGAAAAAAGAAAAACCAGAGCGGCACCCGCCGCTGAATGAACTCCACCGAGAAGCCAGCAAAACGTTCACTGGTACCCCAGATATACAACGACATCACCAGCGCGGTCACCGCCATTAAGAAATCCCCAACCAACAAAAGCGTGCGTCGCTCATCAACGCGCAACTGCCAGTGTCTGGTATGCAAAACAGGTTTTTCAGGAATCATCGAACGATCACGCTCCACAAAAATGCGCTCCCCCAGGCAAAGTGCATTGTAGCAATCGCCAGTGGAACGCCAGGAACCAACGCCAGATCATGGTGTTTCCATCCGCTATGTAAACCGGTCAATAACAGGATGAAGGCGTAAGCAATCAATTCTATCACGAATAACCCACCGGCGAGGGGGAACCAAATTGCGAGCAAAGCTAAAAGCAAAAGGCTGGCAACAAAAGCAGGCGGGAGAGCCTGCCGCCAGCGAAGCGTATCCGGATAGCGGCGCAGCATTCTCGCTTTCCAATAACCATAGCGAGCATACTGGCGCGCAAGGCTGCCAAACTCGGCCCGAGCAAAGTACACGGATCGAATTGCCGGGTCCATCCAGACTTTCCCGCCAGACTGGCGCACACGCACATTGAATTCGTAATCTTCGTTCGTGAGAAGACTTTCATCGTAAAGACCAATCTTTTCCACCAATGTCCGGCGATAGGCGCCAAACGGCACCGTGTCCACTTCCTGGGCGGTTCTGGCATAACGATAACGCGCATCCCCCACGCCCAGCGGATGGGCAGCAGCAATCGCAATTGCCTGGGCCTGCCAGCCATCCCCGCCAGGCCGGATCTCCCAAACACCGCCGACATTGTCTCCCATGCGATTTTCCAGAGCCGCCACGCATCTCTGGATGTAGTCGGGATGTGGCACACAATGGGCATCCAGGCGCACAATGAACTCACCCTGAGCGGCTTCGATGGCGCAATTCAGGCCAGACGGGATGTTGCGCTTTGGGTTATCCACAATGCGCACGCTCAGGTCCAGATGCATGCCCTGAAATTCGGCTATGCGTTGGCGCGTATAGTCGGTGGACATGCCATCAGCGATGATCACTTCAAATTCCCAATGCGGGAACGATTGCGCGTACAGCGCCTCAAGCAACAAGCGAATTGTAGACTCTTCGTTATAGCAAGGGATAATAATGGATACACGCACCACAGTCAAAATCCTGGTCTATCCAGATTCGGTTGAGGTGACAGTTGGTGCGGCAGCGGGCTGCTGCAGGGGCAAAGCTTCATCTCCAGGCAGGGAAAATGGCAACCTGACCGTGAACACGCAGCCACTGACCTGCGGGCCACGATTGGCAGCACGGATTGAACCGCCATGCGCCTGGACAATTTCTCGAGCAATCGCCAGTCCCAGGCCAACACTGCGCGGATTGCCGCCATGTCGCGACTTATCGACCTGGTAGAAGCGCTCAAATACTCGCTCCAACTCGTCATCTGGGATGCCCGGCCCGCTATCAACAACCTGCACTTCGACCAGGCCATCCACCGGGCGCGCCGAAACTCGCACCTGCCCCCCAGGCGGAGAAAATTTGATCGCGTTGTCTGCCAGGTTTGTGAAAACCTGCGCCAATCGATCCGCATCGCCCACAATCTTAAGCGCCTCGCCTCCGGTTTCTGCTGGTAAATCCAGGGTCAGATCAACCTGCCCACCATCGGCCTGCGGGGCCATCTTTGCAGCTACATTGCGCAACAGGTTGCCCAGGTCCAGAACCACTCGCTCAAACTTCAGCGTTCCTGCCTCAAGACGCGCCAGATCGAGCAGTTCGAGCACCATCCGATGCATCCGATCCGCCTCGTCGTAGATCACCTGGGCAGCCGGCAGGCTCTCGGACGCGCCATCCAAAATTGCCTGGGCATAACCCTGAATTGAGGTGAGCGGCGTTTTCAGATCATGGGACACATTGGCAATGAAATCGCGCTGGGATCGTTGACTGGCTTGCAACCGCTCGCCCATTTCATTGAAAGCGCGCGACACATCCTTGACATCATCTGGCCCTTCCAGCGGAATAGGATGGAAATCGTCCGTTGAAATCGATTGGGCTGCCACCGCTAAACGTTGCAATGGAGAACTGACCCAGCGGGAGATCCAAATCGTCAGCAGTAGAGATAAGATCAAAGCCAATCCCAAAGCGCGGATCATTGGAGGCAAAAACTCCTCTCGGAACAGATTCCACACCGAGCGCGGAGGGCGCGGCGCGGCTACAATCAGGGTGTTACCGCCATCCAACGGTACCAAAGCAAATAACCACGCCTGTCCGTTTGAGTCACGATACACAGGGACAGAATTGGGACGCTTACGGGCAAAGAAAGAAAATTCTGGTAGGCTGGTAGCCGAACCAGCCCGCGAATCTACTAACAGCTCGCCGCTCGGTGAATAGATCGCCACCCTCGCTTGAATCCAATTGTCGGCGCGCTGAGCAGCCATTTCCAGGCGCGCTGGCAGGGCCTGGGCCGATAACTCGTCAAACACCGGGCTGCGCCGCGCAATCAGGTTGGCCGATAAACGCAACCGCTGCAGTTCGCTACGATCTGCTGCGGGGTTTTGCATCAGGTAGATCAGAATTGCCCCCGCAGCAATGGTTATTACCACCCCAACCACCAGAATATAAGTCAGCCACAGGCGAAAACGAAGTGAAGTGAGCATCAAACAACCAGCTTATAACCCACGCCGGTGATTGTCTCGATTTGCACGTTGCTGCCCGCCAGCTTGCGCCGCAAATGACCAACATGCACATCCACAGTACGGGTCTGACCATAGTAATCAAACCCCCAGGCCAGCTCCAAGAGCTGTTCACGAGTGAGCACCTGGCCTTTGTGCTCCGCAAAGGTCAGTAAAAGGTCAAATTCCTGGGTGCGCAACTCCAACGCCTGGCCGTTAAGCAGGACATCCCGGCTGACCGGATCAATCACCAGATCACCCACGTGGAGCGGTTTTTTGCCGCTTTGTTGAAGGTATGTTCCACGGCGCAAAATCGCCTTGACCCGCGCCACCAGCTCACGCGGGTTAAAGGGCTTGGAAAGGTAATCATCGGCTCCCAATTCCAGGCCGACAATCTTGTCCACATCTTCATCCCGGGCGGTGCACATCAGGATCGGCGTCGGGTTCTGGGCCGCGCGCAGACGCCGGCACACCTCCAACCCATCCAGCTCTGGGAGCATAATGTCCAGCACAATTAAGGCCGGCCTGAAACGCTCAACAGCTTGCAGGGCAGCGCGGCCATCGGCTACCGCTTCAACACGGTAACCGTCCCTCTCCAGGTACATCCGCGCCAGGTGGACGATGTTTGGCTCATCATCCACCAACAGAATCAGCTCACCAGGCATGCCACGATCTCGATCTCGACTGCTGCTCCTTTGGGTAAGCCTGCTGCCTGGATCGTGGTTCGAGCTGGAGGGTTGACCGCAAAAAACTCGCCGTACACCGCATTCATGGCTGCAAAGTCTGCCATATCGCGCAGGTAAACCGTGGTCTTTAAAGCATTTTCCAGCGAAGTTCCAGCAGCTTCCAGCACATTTTTCAAATTGTTCAGCGCCTGGCGCGTCTCAGCAGCCACTCCGCCGGCAGCCAGCTCCATGGTCTCGGGCACCAGACCAAGTTGTCCGGCCGTGAAGACAAGGTCGCCAAAGCGAGTTGCCACGTTATAGGGACCGATGGCTTTGGGGGCTTTTTCAGTGCGTATAATTTCTTTCGCAGTCATTGGAAATCTCCAGCTTTCAAGAAGTATGCAAAATAGGAACCTTTGCTTTTTTTCGATTGGGCACGAGATTCATTTTACCAGAGATTGCAGCAGGGAAAAAACATCCACGGTGCGTGATGCGGTGCAGGTGCACAAGGAGCTGCATTTTTTGGGGTAGCTGGCAATCAGCGCTTTATTGATGCACAAAACTATCTGCTCCCGCGCCTGGCGGATGGCATAAGGACCAGCATCTCCAGGCAGATTTCACCCCCGCTGAGCATGAATTTCGGGAAGCGGCCATTCAAGCGTTAAGCAACCGAACCTGAGGCTACTCAAATTTTAGCAAAACCAGGATATCCTGCAATGCAGCAGCAAAGACCTCCTGCAGGATCGCTTCATCCACCCGGTAAGGCCCACCGAAGCTCCCATCTCCATACACCTGGCGCGCTTCATCTGCGCCCAGCAATCCGGGGACACGCGGCGGGACCTTTTCACCAGGCGGCAACTCGCCCACCTGGACAAAAGGAAATGCCTCCAGCCAGTTTGCATGGGCAGGCTTGAGGCCGTGCCGATTCGCCACTTCTTGCACAGAATGGGATTGCCACCAGGCGTACCATACCAGGCGCAGGTCTGGCAGCTCGCCGGCAACCTCGTACAGCCTGGCGCGGGCAGCATCGTTGCCACCGTGTCCGTTTAAGAACAAAATTCGGCGAAAGCCATGCCGGTAAGCCGAGCGCACCAGGTCTTCAACCAGGTCGAGCAAAGTGCTGGCGCGCAAGCTGAGCGTGCCGGGGTAGCCCATGAAATACGGCGAACAACCAAAGTTGAGCGGAGGGGCAACCAGCACATTCGTCTGCTGGCTGGCAGCATCTGCCAGCGCCAGGGGGATCCTGACATCGGTGATCAGACTTAGGTAACCATGCTGCTCGCATGAGCCAAGCACCAGCATCAGACGGTCGTCATGTTGCAAATAGGATTGGACATCGAACCAGTTCAGTTCTTCAAAACGCATCGGATTACCTGTGTTCTCTGATGATTTTTATGGCGGCTTCAGATGATTATCGTCAGCGCTATTTTAATCCAAAATCATCGTTGAGATAAACGCCAATGAACAGCATCAGATTTTGTAAAGTGGAGAAGCTGAGCTGTGTGGATCACAATACAACCGGCCTGCATTCTGTCCAAAGAAAAAGGGCTGGTCTGAGCCCCGCCCTTTTTCTCCATCAGTTTGTGATCTTGCGCGACCAGTGAAAGCCGGCCCCGGGCTTAAATCACGACGTTCACCAGTTTCCCTGGCACAAGGATCACCTTGCGTGGCGCTAGCCCGCCCAGGTGTTTCTGCACCGCCGGGCTGGAGAGAGCAAACTGTTGCGCCTGCTCCGGGGTGATACTCACCGGCACCTGGATGCGGTCACGCACCTTGCCGTTGATCTGCAACACAAGGGTGATCTCCTCTTCGGCAGCAGCGGCCTCATCCACCTGGGGCCACTCCTGAGTGTGGATCGAGTAGCGCTTACCCAGGCGCGCCCACAGCTCTTCCGAGATGTGCGGTGCCACAGGGGCCAGCATGCGCAGGTAGACATCCACTGCTTCCTTCCACTCCTCAGTCCCTGTTGCACCCTGCTCACGAGCTTTGTACATCTCGTTGAGCAACTCCATTAAGCTGGAGACAATGGTGTTAAACTCAAAGCTTTCAAAGTCATGGGTCACCCGTTGCAGCGTCTGATGCAACTTGCGGCGCAAGTTGCGCAACGTCTCTGGATTTGGATTGGACGGCTGACCGGCTGCGGTGAACAAAGCCCACACCCGGCGCAGCCAACGCACCGTCCCTTCAATGCCGCTACTGCTCCATGGCGCGCCCATATCCCAACGGGCAAAGAACATCAGGTATGCTCGCACAGCGTCCGCGCCATAGCGGCTCACCAGTTCATCCGGCGCAATCACGTTGCCTCGACTCTTGGACATTTTCTCCGAGTCTTCACCCAGGATGATGCCCTGGTTGCGCAACTGGAGCATCGGCTCTGGTCCTTTCATAATGCCCATGTCTCGCCCGGCCTTGTGGAAAAAGCGGGTGTAGATCAGGTGCATGGTGGCATGCTCGATACCGCCAGTGTAGGTGTCCACCGGCATCCAGTAGTCGTACTCGGCAGGATCAAAGGGACCCTGGTCATAATCTGGCGACAGGTAGCGCAAGTGATACCAGGACGAACACATGAAGGTATCCATGGTGTCGGTCTCGCGCTCGGCAGGCCTGCCGCATTCCGGGCAGGTGGTATATTTCCAGGTGGGGTGCAGCTTGAGGGGGCTTTCGCCTGTGGGCCGCCAGGCCACATCATCCGGCAGCAGAACGGGTAGCTGGTCGTCAGGCACAGCCACCGCGCCGTGTTCCGGGCAATAGACAATTGGGATCGGCGCGCCCCAATAACGCTGGCGTGAGATCAGCCAATCGCGCAAGCGATAGTTAATTGCCCCTTTGCCAATGCCCTTTTGCTCCAGCCAATCAGTCACTTTGCGCCTGGCTTGATCGCCAGGAGTGCCAGAGAACTCGCCCGAGTGGATCATTGTCCCATAAGCGTCATGGTAAAGGACGTCCTTATAGAACTCTTTCTCCCACAACATCTCCATCACAGTGCGGGCAAAGCGCACTGCAGGCTGGTACTCCTTTACTCGTTGCAAGATCTCCGCTTCAGCTTCAACCGAGTCCCATTCCACGACACCATCGGTGAAGATGAAAACCCATCGCAAACCTACCACTTCGCTCCAACCGCCTGGAGCCAAGAATCCTCGGGCCAGCTCGATATAGCGCTCAATTTTCGCCTCCGGCAGGGTGACATAGAAGCCACCATCCCGGCTGTAAAAGGGGATCCCTTCCACCCGCAGCGCCTCGTCAAAGCCATCTACCATGCTGCCAGGGTATGTGAAGGATTTTGCCATCCGGTCAGGCCGCTCGATCACCGGCAGGATTGGCAGGCCGAATTTGATCGCAAACTGGAAATCCCGCTCATCATGCGAGGGCACCGCCATGATTGCCCCAGTCCCGTAGGTCATCAGGACGTAATCAGCAATCCAGATTGGGATGCGCTTGCCATTCACCGGATTGATGGCAAAACCACCGGTGAACACCCCGGTTTTATCTTTATCTGTGGCCTCACGTTGGATATCCGTCTGTCGTTCAGCCTGTTGAACGTAGGCTTCCACCTCGGATTTGCACTCCATTGAAGTCACCTTAGACACCAGAGGGTGCTCTGGAGCCAAAACCATGAAGGTCGCCCCCCACAGCGTATCGGGGCGGGTGGTGAAAATTTCCAATGAATCGCCCTGTTCCGTGCGGAAGATCACCGTGGCGCCCTCCGACCGACCGATCCAGTTGGTCTGGAGAGTCTGAACACGCTCGGGCCAGTCAATAGCCGAGAAATCCAGCAACTCTTCGGCATACTGGGTGGTGCGAAAGAACCATTGTTCCAGATTCTTCTTGATGACCGGTGTGTTGCAACGCTCGCAGTGGCGGTCATCACCCCAAACCTGTTCGCGCGCCAGGGTGGTGTTGCAGTTTGGGCACCAATCCACCGGGGACATTTTACGATAGGCCAACCCATGCTTGTAGAGCTGGATGAAAAACCACTCGGACCAGCGATAATATTTGGGATCGGAGGAAATCGCTTCGCGCCGCCAATCAAACATGGCGCCCATCGTTTTTAGCTGCTGGCGCATGCGCACAATATTGTGATAGGTCCATTCTTTGGGATGGATACCGCGTTTGATCGCCGCGTTCTCAGCAGGCAGGCCAAAAGCATCGAAACCCATTGGGAAGAGCACATTGTAGCCGCGCATCCGCTTGTAACGGGCGCGCGCATCTGAGGGCGTCATCGCATACCAGTGTCCGATATGAAGGTCGCCGGAGGGATAAGGCAACATGGTCAGCGCATAGTGCTTTGGACGCGTCAGATCAATGTCCGAGTTGTACAGGCCGTCTGCTTCCCAACGCGCCTGCCATTTTGGTTCAATATCTGCAGGATTGTAATGCGAGGTTTCCGTCATGAAGTTCTCCTTGAGTATCATAGCTCCTGGCCGGTGGTCGTTGGTGGATTGCGGCTCATTTCGTTGCCACAGCTTCATAAGTCACCAACCACCACCGCCAGTCCCTATTTCCGTGCGATTATAACCATTCTTCTGGATTCCGGGGATAGCGGCTGGGCATCCCAACCGCCATAGATTCCCTCTACTCTCAAATCGACCTGACCCAGCAGGTCGCGAATTTCCGTGGCATTGTACAGGCGGATGAAGAAGGGCTTATCCCGCCGAACGCCATCGCGAATGACAATCCGCCGGTTATACAGCCTGCCGGTCGCCATATCAAACGTGTGGCGATCGATCATCAGGTTGTTTTCTTTTTCCGTGACAATGTCCTGGCGCATACCCACCAGGAAGACATCCCGATTCTGGATGTCAAACAGCAACCGCCCGCCAGGTTTTAAGGCGCGAGCAATGTTGCCCAACACCAACAGGTTCTCACGGTCATCAAAATATCCAAAAACAGTAAACATCATCAGAACCCGGTCAAAAACCTGGTCATAATCAAGCTGTCGCATATCGCCTAAGCGGTAGTCAACAGTGACATTGCGGGCAGCAGCCTCACGCCGGGCAAGCTCCAGAAAGCCCGCCGAACGGTCAAATCCGGTCACCTGGTGGCCAAGCGCAGCCAGACGATTGGCATGTCGCCCGTGGCCGCAACCCAAATCCAAAATGCGCATTGGCTGGTCCAGCGCCAGCAGCTCCACCAGCGCCAATACCTGGCGCTCGCTCAGTTCGTCGGTGAGCATGTCGCCATAAAAATACAGGTAGTCATCCACCTGAAAGACACTCTCATAACCGGTCGGCTCTTGCCAATGCATACCATCCATACGCTTGAACTCCACATGATCTCCTACTGGCCTAAACGCCTTTGGGCTGCTTCCAGAGCAACCTCGACAATTTCCCCTGCCACGCGCACCCGCCATTCCCAACTCTTTGGGTCAGCGTCCACTCGCTCGGCAGCCATCCGCTGACCATCTGGATCGGCAGCTTGCTCGCGATAACGATCGGCAGACTCCCAATCCAGGCCATCGACAACCAGGTAATCCACCCGGAAACCAGCCCTCTTGAGCAAGATCGGCCATTCGGCATCGGTTCCCAACGCCCGTCCGGGCTGCGTATGGGCAGCTAAAAATTCAACAGCCTGCCGGCTGAATCCCTTGGAACCGGCGCTGACATCCATTGGCTGCCCCAAGATCTCTGAGACCACCCGGTTGCTGATCGCTTCCGTCAGGAGCATTGACCTCGGATGAGTCTGGTAGGCCGCCTGGCTGCGGCCCATCACCAGGCAATCGGTTGTTTGGATTTTTGACACAGCTTGCTCCCACTCCTGGGGTCGGGTTTCAACCCACCGCAACAGGCGATCCATATCCGCATAATGGACAAAGTCAGACGGCACCTGCAAAGCCAGGCGCAGGGCCATATACCGCCCCCAGGTCCAATCCTGGTTTATGAATGACAGAATATCGGATCTGCCGGCGTGTGGCCCATGAGTGAAAGATTGGGTAACATCCAAGTCTGCTGTGGGCGGAAAGGAAAGGACCAAGGCCTGATAAAGCTGCCTCAATTGGGGCAGCAAACGCTCAAAACGGGGCATCTCACCCCGCGGATTCCAGGTCACCGCCAGCACTACACTCATCCAAAAACCTCAACTTGCTGCCAGGAAATTTCTCGTTCGCTTTCTCCGCCTGGCAATCCATCTACACTCTGCGCGCCTATCCCAAAAAAAGCCGCATCGCAAAAGTATGCCCACGTTCCAATTCCAGCAACCCACTCCACCTGCCACGCAGGTCTTTACCGCCCAGGCTGGCATGCGCAGCACAGGTGCAATAAGGGTTCCGTGACTCTGGACAGGAACGGATCGCTGCTGACACCGATTCGACCGCGTCTGGGCTGACCCAGTAACCAATGTGCTTCCAGGATTCAGACTCCGGGCAATCGCCCCGGGCCACTTCGTAAACCGCCAAAGCGCGAAAACTGCACCCTCTGCAGGCCACTACCTGAAGCGAAAGCTCTTGCGACTGGCGATCGGGCGGCAAATCCATCGCCAGGGAAATTTGAAGCGAGTCTTTCGTCTTGCATTGCGGGCATTGGAAAGCCATAGTGATGTCACCTATGAATTCGCAGGCTTGATTACAATGTTGAGCACTTTGCCAGGGACATAAATCGATTTTACGATCTGGCTGCCCGCGATGTGCTGTTGAATTCGTGGTTGCTCCAGGGCGACCCTCTGTGCCTCCTCAGGCGAGGCATCGGTGGTCAGTTGCATTACTTCTCGAAGCTTGCCGTTAACCTGCACCGGAATTTGGAAAATCTCCTCGCGAGCAAGATCGGCGTCCCAGGCAGGCCAGCTCTGCTGATGCACACTTTCAGTATGCCCCGTCAGATGCCAAAGCTCATCTGCGATGTGCGGCGCAGCAGGCGCCAGCAGAACCAGCAAAGTTTCCAGAGCCTGATGGAAGGTTGCTGTGTGCCAGTCTCCAGAGCGCTGGCGCTTGATGAGCACGTTTACAAATTCCATCAAGGCCGAGACCATGGTGTTTAACCGGAAGCCCTCGATGCGTTCCTCAATGCGGCGAATCACCTGATGCAGCGAGCGCTTCAGGGCTGGGTCTTCACCCTGGGCCAACCGGCTGGCAAAATACGTCTCACCGTACAGGCTCCACACCCGGTTCAGGAAGCGCCTCGATCCACTCAGGCCTTCGGTGCTCCAGGCAATGTCCTGATCAAAAGGCGCCATAAACAACTCATAGATGCGCAGCGCATCTCCTCCATGGCTCTCGGCAATGCTATCCGGCGTGATCACATTACCCCGGGTTTTTGACATGCGCGTTCCGTCCGGCGCCAGAAGCTGACCCTGATTCCGCAATCTGGTAAATGGTTCTCGAAATGGTAGGAGGCCCGCATCCGCCAACACCCTGGTCCAGAAGCGAGCATAGAGCAGGTGGAGAACCGCATGCTCCGAGCCACCCACGTACAGGTCCACTGGCATCCAGTAGCGCATGGCTTCTGGTTCGAAAGGACCATGGTCATAATGAGGGCTGGTGAAGCGCAGAAAATACCAGGAAGAGCAGGCAAAACCGCCCATGGTGTCGGTCTCGCGGTGGGCTGGGCCGCCGCAGCCTGGGCAGGTAGTGTTGACAAAATCCGGTAAACGAGCCAGCGCAGACCGGCCGCTTCCATCTGGCAGGAAATTCTCCATCGGCGGCAGCAACACTGGAAGTTGCTCTTCTGGCAGCGGTTGTTCGCCACAAGCTGCGCAGTGAACAATTGGGATAGGAGTTCCCCAATAGCGCTGCCGGCTGATCAGCCAATCTCGCATGCGATAGTTGACCTTCGGCCTGCCCAGGCCGCGCCTTTGCAGTTCAGCACAAATTCGCCTGGAACCCGCTTCGCTGTCCAGCCCATCATAAACACTCGAGTTGACCATCACACCTGGGCCGGTATACGCGGCCTGGATCGTTACGCCATCCGGAGAATCAGCTTCTGGCGCAGCAACAACCACCCGTACCGGCAGGCTGAATTGGCGGGCAAACTCAAAATCCCGCTCATCATGAGCCGGTACCCCCATCACGGCGCCAGAGCCATAGGCTGGCAGGACGTAATCTGCAATCCAGGCCGGGATACGCTCGCCGCTGAACGGGTGGATCACATACCCGCCAGTAAACACACCGCTGTGTTCACCCCTGACCACCTGGCGCTCCACCTCGCTCTTACGAGCAGTTTGCTCGATGTAAGCCTGGACTGCAACACGTTGACCGGCCGTTGTCAGCCGGGCAACCAGGGGATGCTCCGGAGCCAGGACCATAAAAGTGACACCGTAGAGCGTGTCCGGTCGAGTCGTGAAGACCGGCAGCGGCTCGCCAGACTCGGTCTGAAAGATGATCTCAAAGCCCTCAGACCGCCCGATCCAGTTCCGCTGCATGGCTTTGATTGGCTCAGGCCAGTCCACTTCATCCAGCCCGCTGATCAGCTCATCCGCATACGCGGTGATCCGAAAATACCAGGCTGGGATCTCGCGCTTATAGACGGCATTGTGACCACGCCAGCACACTCCATTCATCACTTCATGAGATGAGAGCGTGGTCTGGCAGCCATCGCACCACCATTGCCAGTTGGTATCCCGGTAGGCCAGGCCGCGCCTATAGAACAGCAAGAAGAAGAACTGCGTCCAGCGATAGAACTCCGGTTGAGATGAATCAACTTCCCGGGACCAATCGTAACTGGCGCCCATCAGAGTCATCTGGCGGCGGTAATTCGCCGCATTTCGATCTGTGGAAAGGCGCGGATGCACTCCCTGGCGAATGGCGTATTGTTCGGCCGGCTCGCCGAAGGCATCCCAGCCCATCGGGTGGAGCACGTTGAAGCCTTGCATGCGCTTGTAACGCGACATGACATCCGTCGGCAAGTAATTGCGGCAATGACCCACATGCAGACCATCGCCCGATGGATAAGGGAAGAAATCCAGGCAGTAAAACTTGGGTTTCGTTCCACCATCGACGGCAAGATAAAGACCACCCTGCTCCCAGGACTGCTGCAAACGCGGCTCTATCGCCTGTGGGTTGTACGGGGGCCAAGCAGGGGGTCTCATCTTTTGCTCCTCTCGCAATCCTATTTCTTGAAATTACACGTGCGTCAGCCACCCATGCCGGTCTGGAACCCGGCCGGTGACGATGGCAAAGAATTCATCCTGGATCTGTTGGGTAATTGGCCCACGGCTTCCACCGCCAACCGGCACGTGATCCACCGAACGCACCGGGGTGATCTCGGCTGCGGTTCCCGTGAAGAAGATTTCATCAGCCACATAGAGCAAATCACGCGGCACCATTGTCTCGCGGACCTCGATGCCCTGTTCTTTGGCCAGGGTGATGGCAATATCGCGCGTGATGCCCATCAAAATCGATGAGCCAAACGAGGGGGTGTAAATCACCCCGCGGTAGACAGCAAAGATGTTCTCACCGCTGCCTTCGCTGACAAAGCCGTGCACATCCAGCGCAATGCCTTCGACAAAACCATAATCCTTGGCCTCCATCGCGATGAATTGCGAGTTGACATAGTTGCCGCCCGTCTTGGAAAAAACCGGGGAGGTGTTCGGGGCAATCCGCCGCCAGGAGCTGACCATCACGTCCACACCATTTTCCAGGGCCTCACTCCCCAGGTAACGCCCAAAATCGATGGTCAAGATCGCAACTTCGGTGGGAGCCGAGCGGGCATCCAGGCTGAAGGAATCGGAACCGCGATAGACCAACGGACGAATGTAGCAGGACTCATGCTCGTTGCGCCGAACCAGCTCCAGGATGGCAGCCCGGATCTGCTCCGGTGTGTAGGGGATTGCCAGGCGAGTCAGGCGGCAGGAGTCAAACAGGCGGCGCACATGCGCATCCAATGCAAGAACCGCCGGTCCAGCCGGGGTGCTATAAGCGCGAATGCCTTCAAACACGCTGGAGCCATAATGAAGGACATGGGCGCTGACATGGACTTTCGCGTCATCCCAGGGGACCATCTCCCCATTGAACCAGATCCATTTAGACTTCGGTAATGGCATCTTCTCCTCCAAAAATAAAAAAATCCTCCGTCCATCAGGGACGAAGGCAATCTCCGCGGTACCACCCTGCTTGCGGAAGGAAATCAGGAGTAAAGATCAGGAACTTTGGAGAAACTTAACCCAGGATTCCTGATTTTCTTTCCGCCGCTTCGGTTTGCGCTAACGGGCAAAACCCGCCGCCAGCTAAGGGTTTGAAACGCAAATCTTTTACTGGCGAGGCCAGTCCAGGATTACCCTGGACAGCAGGCGAGTTCAGCCTGTAAAACGCTCTGCGGGCGCCATGCCGGGCTTCCACCTCGCTCTCCCGACTCGCTGGCAGATGACCTACTACTCCTGCGATAGCCTTGTAATATTCAGCGGTTAGCACTCAGCATTCAGCCATTCGTTTGACCGCCGCGCTGGTGGCTAACCGCTCTGTGTGGACCCAGTGGGATTCGAACCCACGGCCTTCTCAATGCCATTGAGACGCGCT